>JBLMYA010000048.1:0-4262 GCA_050258035.1 Verrucomicrobiota bacterium | reverse complement strand
ATCCCCATCATCATCGTGCCGTGCATCCCGACCAGGGTCAGGTACTGGCCCGCCGGAAAGACCTGGGCGTTCGGCCGCAGCAGCTCGACCCGGATCAGCATCGCGTTCAGGCCGCCGATGAAGAAGAAGAGGCCGATGCCGACCAGGTACTGGATGCCGACGACCTTGTGGTCGGTGCAGAGACCGAAGTAACGCCCAGTTCCCCGTGTCTCCTTCTCGCGTAGCGAGGGCGGGTATCCCCGGAGCCGCGAGAACGGGTAGTTGGCGAAGCCGAGACCGATCAGGAAGCCGGCGACGCCGAAGAAATAGCCGAGGAAGACGGACACGTCGTTCTGGTCGGTGTCGGCGAAGTACCCGAGGCTCGCGGCGTTCAGGTGGTGGCCGATGTACCAGCCGAGGTAGTAGCCGCCGATCCCGAGCAGGACGGCGGTGAGCGCGTTGAACCCGATCAGGCGACGCCAGAGAGGCGGGTGGGCGGCGGTCGCTTGGGCGCTCACTGGGCTCCTTCCTTCCGGCTCATCCGGCACGGAGCTGCGGGTCGGGGAGGTACGAGGTCGAGTACGGGGGCAGGTACTTCATGACCGGCTGGAAATACGCGCGCTGCTGCTGGATCCAGGCGGAGAAGTCGGCGGACGACACGACCTGGCCGGTGTCGAACATGTAGCCGTGCCAGAGGCCGCAGAGCTCTGCGCAGTGGATCTCGAACGACCGCGGCCCCTTCGTCTCGACGTAGGCGATGTTGTCGACACCCGGGTTCGCGTCGGCCTTCACCCCGAGCTGGTACGCCCAGAAGGAGTGCACCGCGTCCAGGGAGGTGACGTGCAGCCTGATCAGCGTGTTCGCCGGCAGGACGAGATGCGGTGTCTCGACGCCCCCGTAGGTCGGATAGCGGAACGTCCACTCCCACTGCTGTCCGATCGCCTGCACGTCCATTGCCTTCGAGTGCCCGGACGGAAGGAAGGCGGCGGTCGGTCCCTGGCCTCCGCCCGATCCGCTCTTGAGCAGCTCGTAGGTACCGAAGCCGGCCAGGAACAGCACCGTCGCGGTGGTGACGACCACCCAGACGATCTGGATCCCGGAGTCGCCCCGGATCGACAGACCTTCGACGACCCCTGACCCGCGGGCGCGGAACGCCGCCACTGCGTAGACCAGGAAGAGGAGTACGAGCACGCAGACGGGCGTGACCACCCCGAGCATCACCTCGTTGCTGAAGACCTGCTCGCTTGCCTGCACGCTTCCGTTCCCCGGCGGGATCTCGGGGCCGATGAAGATCACGGCGAGCGGCGTCAGGATCGCACTGATCACGAGCCAGACGACCACGAACTGCCTGCCGTGCGCCCTCGTGGGTGGTGCTCCGGTGGTCTGGTCGACGGTGGACATCGAGGTCAGACGACGTTCAGGAAGCCGTCCATGTAGCCGATCGTCTGCATCGGGCCGCCGAAGCCGTAGAGGAAGCCGGCGGCGCAGGGGACGAAGCACTGCCACCGGTAGTGGCCCGGCTTGCCCGTCCGGAAGGTGAACGTGATCGTGTGGTGCGCCATCGACAGCTCGCACGGCGCGTAGCCGCACTGGTTCTTCTCGTCGTCCTGCACCGGTTCGATCGGAACGAGAACGCCGAGCGCGGGGATGGCGAAGGTATGGGACGGCTGGTCGGGCGGCATGACGACGAGCGGCTTGCCGTCGACGATCTCCGGCCCGACCAGGCCCGTGGGACGACCGAGAAAGGGATTCCGCAGGCCGCTGGCGCCGTCGAAGTTGTAGATCGTCACGTGGACGAGCGAGTTGGCCGGCACGTCGAAGACCGTGGTTCGCTTCCAGGCCCCGTTCGCGTCGCGGACGAGGTAGGAGACCCAGTCCGGGTGGTTCGGCGCCTCCGTCGGGCCGACCGCGGCGACGGTCTGGAGCGTGAGGTTCACCGACCGCGTGGCACCTGCCCGGGCTGGCGGGGTGAAGGGCTCCGTGTTCCCGACGAGGTACCCGGAGATGTAGAAGCCGATCAGGACGCCGGCAAGCGCGACCGCGACCACCACACCGACGAGCTTCTTCGTCTGGGCCGCCACGGCGACTGCGGATATACAGGACCGCCAGAGCAATCGTGCCCAAGATGACGAAAGTGTCATCACCGGGTCATTTACAGGTCATCGGAGATCGCGATATTCTCCGCCGACCGACCGTGCGGATCCTTGTCATCGAGGACGAAGCGCGCATCCGTTCGTTCCTCGCCCGAGGCCTCGAAGCGGAGGGCTACTCGGTGGAGGGAGCCGCGGACGGAAACGCAGGGCTCGCGCTCGCGCTCGAGCCGTCCTGGGATCTCGTCGTGCTCGACCTGCTGCTCCCCGGGCGGAGCGGCCTCGACGTGCTGCGCCAACTGCACCGGGACCGCCCGGGGCTGCCCGTGCTCATCCTCTCGGCCCGCTCGGACCTACCGACGAAGCTGCGCGGCTTCGAACTCGGCGCCGCCGACTACCTCGCGAAGCCGTTCTCGCTCGCCGAGCTGATCGCACGCGTGCGCGTGCAACTCCGTAAGACCGCCAGTGTCGACGAGAGCGGCAACCTCGTCGGCGGCGGGCGCCTGACGCTCGACCTCGCTCGGCGCCAGGCCCGGATGAACGGGACGGTCTACGACCTGGCCGACCGCGAGTTCCGACTCCTCCACCACCTGTTGCTCCACGAGGGAGAGGTGGTCAGCCGCGAGCGCCTGCTCGCCGACGTCTGGGGGTACGGCTTCAACCCCGGCTCCAACGTCGTCGATGTCAGCGTACGGCGGCTGCGCAAGAAGCTCGGCCCAGACGCTCCGATCCAGACCGTTCGACATGCCGGATATCGCCTGGTCGCGTAAGCACTCGGTAGAGGTCATGTGGGGTGCATTCGCCGCCGCGAACATCGGCGCCATGATCGCGTGGCCGAGCTGGGAGACGATTCCATTCCACTTCGTCTGGATCAGCCTGACGCTCCTGTACGGCTTCCGCGTCTGGTCGCCGCAAGTGACGATGCTGATCCTCGCCGCCGTCGTCCTCACGACGGGTGGCTCGATCCTCGCGGACGCGTTCGCCGGCATCCAGCTGTGGGGTGAGCTCTTCGAGGTGCCGCTCATGTCCGCGATGTTCCTGGCGATGGTCTGGCACGCGCGGCGCCGAGTCGCCGCGATCCAGGAGTCGCAGGCGCTCGCGGAGAGCCGGGCGACGCTCCTGGCGAGACAGGAGCGCTTCCTCCACGACGTCACGCACGAGCTCCGGACGCCGGTGACGATCGCCCGTGGTCATCTCGAACTCCTCCAGAGCGACGGCCAGAGCTCGTCAGAGGTCGCCGTCGCGCTCGACGAGCTTGGCCGCATCGAGCGGATCATCACCCGCCTGCTCCTGCTCGCCAAGGCGGACCGGCCAGACTTCCTCGCGATCGGCCGGGTGGACGTCGAGGTCTTCGTGGAGGACGTGTTCATGCGCTGGTCCGAGGTTGCCCCGCGCAGCTGGCGGCTCGGTTCGTTCGCGCGAGGGCACCTGACGGCCGATGAGGAGGCGCTTCGCATCGCCCTCGACTCGCTCGTCGAGAACGCGGTGAAGTACACCGAGCAGGGCGAGTCGATCGAGTTGCGGACGACGAACAGTGGGGACTCGCTCACGATCGAGGTCGCCGACGGCGGCAGGGGCGTCCCCCAGGAGGCGCTCGATCGGATCTTCGAGCGCTTTGGACGCGCCGACGACGCACGCACCCGCGCGGACGGGGGCGTCGGCCTCGGGTTGTCCATTGCGGCGGCGATCGCGAAGGCGCACGGGGGCATGTGCACGGTGGAGTCGAGCTCCAGCGGAACGGTGTTTGCGCTGAGCCTCCCTGCGTTTCGACCGGCCGCACAACTGCGGGGGGTTTCATCCGCACCGGTTCTCCCCGAGGCTTCCGGCGACGACCCAGAGAACCACCTGGACTACCCACATCGATGGCAAGACGGCGTCGATTCGAGTACGTCCGGCGTGCCTTCCTTGGTCCCGGACTGCTGATCTCGTCGTGACGCACCAGCGCGAGCCGACCAGGCAGTCCGAGCTTGGCGTTGGCGTGCAGAACCATCCGAGCCCTCCTTTGGGCGTGGAGTCCGGGAAGACCCACAGCCTCAAAGGAGGGCCGGATAGAACCTCAGCCGTTCACAACCTCTGTGGGCGGGACAACTAGTCGAGGTCGCTGAGGGCGGGCTGGGGGCCGACGATCTCGCAGCCGTAACCGCCGAACAGGCGGGCCAGGTCGTCGATCGGCCCCAGCGCGTTCTCGGCGGG
>JBLMYA010000047.1:0-68522 GCA_050258035.1 Verrucomicrobiota bacterium | reverse complement strand
CCCTGCAGACCCGCGCTGATCGCCGCCGCGGCATGCGCGATCTTGCGCGGCACGAAGTCGAGCGGGCGCCGCGGCGACTCGTGGTTGTAGAGGATCCCCGAGCACGCGTAGAGCCCGTAGCGGCGGCGGTAGCTCCCCGTCACGAAGTGCGCGTATGCCTTGGCGATGCCGTACGGGGTCAGCGGCGAGAGAGGGGTCTCCTCGTTCTGCGGCACCTCGCGCGGCTCGCCGAAGATCTCCGACGAGGAAGCCTGGTAGAAGCGGATCTCCGGGTCGACGAGCCTGATCGACTCGAGCAGCGCGGTCACCCCGACCGCCGCGAACTCGGCGGTCAGCACGGGCTGCTTCCAGGACATGGGGACGAAGGAGGGTGAGGCCAGGTTGAAGACCTCGTGTGGGCGCCGCTCCTTCAGCGCGTCGACGAGCGACAGCTCGTCGAGCAGGTCCGCCTGGACGAGCTCGATGCGGTCGCGGACCCCCGCCAGGTTGTCGAACGCCTCCGAGGTCGGCCGGCGGACGACGCCGACGACGTCGTAGCCCTCCTCGAGCAGCAACTCCGCGAGCAGCGACCCGTCCTGGCCCGCGATCCCGGTGATCAGCGCGCGCCGCGCAGCCATCGAGGCTAGACGATAGCTTCCGCGCATGTCGCTGACCGACGACCTCCGTGCCGCTCCGCCCGGGCTGCACGGCGGGTCCGAGTTCTGGGGGATCGCGTGGGAGGCGCTGGCGTTCATCGAACGGACTGTGCAACCCGGGATGGCGACGCTCGAGACCGGTGCCGGCGCGAGCACGATCGTCTTCGCCGCGCGGGGGGCCGACCACGAGGCGGTCACACCCTCGCGGGAGGAGGCCCACCGGATCCTCGACGAGTGCGGGCGGCGGGGGGTCTCGACCGACCGGGTGCGGTTCCGGATCGGTTCCTCGGCGGACGTCCTGCGCGACTGGGAGGCGCGGCCACTCGACCTCGTGCTCGTCGACGGCGCGCACGCGTTCCCCTATCCCACTCTCGACTGGTGGTACCTGGCGCCCCACCTGAAGGTCGGTGGTCTGATGCTGCTCGACGACGCCTACATGCCGCCGGTCGCCGCCGTCGTCGACCATCTGCGCGACTCGAAAGCCTGGCGGCTCGAAGATCCGGTCAGCTTCCGCACCGCGGTCGCGCGCAAGCTCGCCGACGAGGTGCCCGACGGGGAGTGGAAAGGCGAGCGGGTCGCCGGGCGCATGAGCTTCCGCTACCTGCCGCCGCGCAGGCGCGCCGTCGCCGCCGTGCGCCAGCGGGTTTTCTCGACCCGGCTCGGCCTCCGGGCAGTCGAGATCGCTCGCCCGTACATCAGCCGTTCCGGCGGCGGAGCGGGCTAACCTACGCGCTCGATGGCGCCCATCGACGCCGACGTCGCCTGGACGGAGCAGGCGCTCGCAGACCTGGCCACCGAGTTCGGAGACATCTACTCGGGCCGGACCGTGCTCGTCACCGGCGCGGACGGCTTCATGGGCTCGCACCTCACCGACGCGCTCTGCCACCTCGGCGCCGACGTGCACGCCTTCGTCCGGGCGACGTCGAGCGGCGCACTCAACAACATCGGCCACCTGCGCTCGGAGCTGACCGTCCACTTCGCCGACCTGACCGACAAGACGTCGATCGACTACCTGATCCGCGACCTGGAGGGGACGAAGCCGTACGTCTTCCACCTCGGCGCACAGGCACACGTCGGGGAGTCGTGGCATCGCCCGTACGAGACGGTGATGGCGAACACGATCGGGACGCTCAACCTGCTCCAGTCGATCGTCGACCACGGCCTCGAGATCGAGGTGTTCGACACCGCCGGCACCTCGGAGGAGTACGGCAACGTCCGCGAGACGGTCGCGCACCACCACGACTTCGACGAGGAGGGCGGGCTGATCCTCCACGAGCGCTCGCCGATCAACCCGAAGTCCGTGTACGCGACCGCCAAGGTCGCCGCCGACTTCCTGACGATGAACTACCACGACGCCTTCGGCCTCCCGGGCGTCGTCACGAGGATGTTCAACAACTACGGGCCGCGGCAGAACCCGCGCTACGTCACCGGGACGATCGTCACCCAGGCGCTGGAGCGACCGGAGATCGAGCTCGGCCAGCTCGAGCCGCTCCGCGACTTCTGCTTCTGCACGGACGGCGTCCGCGGCCACCTGACCGTCGCCGCCAAGGGCATCCCCGGCGACGTCTACGTCTACGGCCAGGGCGAGAACATCTCGATGGCCGACTGGAGCGGCCTGATCATCCGCACCGGCGAGGAGCACGGCTTCTGGCCCGCCGGCCGGCAGGTGATCACGACCCAGGCGCGCTACCGGCCGGGCGCCAGCGAGGTGATGGCGCTGCGCGTCGGCTACGAGAAGCTGAACCGCGAGACAGGCTGGGAGCCGAAGGTCAGCTGGGAGGAAGGCATCCTGCGCACGATTCGCTGGTATGCCGAGAACCGGGAGCGCTGGATCGGCCGCGTCGACTGGAGGGCCCAGGTCGCGGAACGTGCTGCGCACGTTCCGCGGAAGACAGCATGAGAACCCTCGTCACCGGCGGCGGCGGATTCCTCGGGTCGCACCTCGTCGAGCGGCTCCGGGAGCAAGGCACCGACCCCTTCGTCGCCCGCCGGGCCGACTTCGACCTCACGCGCTGGGACGACACCGAGCGGCTGTTCGCGGAAGTGCGTCCGGAGCTCGTGTTCCACCTCGCCGCAGAGGTCGGTGGCATCGGCGCGAACCGCGCCAACCCGGGCCGGTACTGGTACGCGAACCTCCAGATGGGCGTCAACGTCCTCGAGCTGTCGCGCCGCCACGGCGTCGGCAAGCTCGTGATCGCGGGCACCGTCTGCGGCTATCCCAAGTTCGCCGCCGTCCCCTTCCGCGAGGACGACTTCTGGGACGGCTACCCGGAGGAGACGAACGCCCCGTACGGAGTCGCCAAGAAGTCGCTGCTCGTCGGCGCGCAGAGCTACCGGGAGCAGTACGGCCTGGACGCGATCTTCCTGCTGCCCACGAACCTCTACGGGCCGCGGGACAACTTCGACCTCGCGACGTCACACGTGATCCCTGCGCTGATCCGGAAGATGATCGAGTCGCCCGACGAGATCGTCCTCTGGGGGGACGGGACGCCGAGCCGCGAGTACCTCTACGTCGAGGACTGCGCCGAGGGGTTCCTCCTCGCGGCCGAGCAGTACGAGGGCGGGGAGCCCGTCAACCTCGGCACGGGCGCGGAGACGACGATCCGGGAGACCGCCGAACTCGTCGCCGAACTCACCGGCTTCACCGGCGAGATCCGCTGGGACGAGTCGATGCCCAACGGGCAGCCGCGCCGCAGCCTCGATGCCTCGCGGGCGAAGGAGCTGTTCGGCTTCGAGGCGAGGACGTCGCTCCGTGACGGACTGGAGCGGACGATCGCCTGGTACAGCCGTTCCCGACTGTCGTCGGGAATGGTCAGAGAGGCTTGAGTACCCGGCTCATGGCCAATCTGCGCGGCGCGGCCGCGCGGATTGGCAGACGACAGCCGTGGAGCGTCCTGGGGCCGCTGCTCGTCCTCCAGTGGCTCTGCCTGCTCGTGCTCGCGCTCACGGTCGAGCACAACGGCTGGCTCTACTACCAGGGCGGCGACCAGTCCTACTACTGGACGGACGCGCACCAGCTGTCGCAGTGGACGCTCCCGGTCGCGCTCGTCGGATACGCCTGGTCGTACCTGCTGATCCCGGTCGCCTTCTTCGCCGGGTCGAACGTGCTCTCCGGCCTGCCGGTGGTGATCGTGCTCAACGCCCTGATCCTCCTCCCGGCAGCACTGCTCTCCGTGTACGGCATCGCGACCCGGATCGCCGGGCGCGTCTTCGGCTACTGGGCGGCGTTCCTCTGGGTGATCGTCCCGTACGTGACGATCCCGATGTTCGACCAGCGCTACCACGAGAAGTACGTCGACATCACGCTCCCCCAGTCCCTCGGGCTGACCGTCCTCGGCGACTTCCCGTCGATGGTGCTCCTGCTGGTCACGGCGTACCTGCTCGTGCGGGCGCTGGACACGCGCGACTGGGCCGACGCCGTCCTCGCCGGGATGACCGGCGGCTTCGCGATCGGGCTGAAGCCCTCGAACTCGCTCTTCTTCGGCGCCGCGGCGCTCTGCCTGCTGGTCGCGCAGCGGTGGACGCAGACCGCGGCGTTCGCGGCGGCGCTGGTGCCCGGCCTGTTCATCCTCGCCCTCTGGAAGCAGCGTGGGCTCGGTGAGCTCCCCGCGTTCTCCTCGACCGGTGGGAGCGGCCGGTCGCTGGCGGCGATCGGGGCCGACGCCCCGCTCGGGTCGCTGCTCTCGCCGGCCCGCCGCTACGTGGACCTGAACTGGCACCAGCTGCAACAGAACATCGACGGCGTGCGCGAGTTCTTCTGGGCGGTGCGCCCGCTCGAGTTCGTGCCGTTCGCCGGGCTGCTGGCGATCGGGCGGCGCTCGTGGCCCAAGGCGATCCTCGTGTTCGGGTGGTTCATGACCTTCCTCCTGATCAAGGGGACGGACGACAAGGCGAACATCGAGGACGCGAGCTTCTTCCGACTGCTGATGCCGAGCTTCCCCGCGTTCCTGCTCCTCCTCGCGTCGATCCCCCTGCTGGTGCCGGCCTTCTCCTGGACGCGACGCGTGTTCCCGGTGCCGATCCCCGCGCTGCCGACGCGCCGCCCCGGGCGCCGCCTGCTGGCGGCCGCGGGCGCGATCCTCGTCGCCCTGCCGCTGGTCGTCGTCGCGGGCACGATCCCGCAGAGCACGGCGGAAGCCGTCAACTACCGCCTCCAGGACGTCTACGTCCCGGTGCAGTCCTTCCGGTTGAGGGTGAGCGGGTCGGACGGGAAGCAGCGCCTGACCTGGGACTCTCCGTACTCGGGCGGAACCAAGGTCTTCTACACGGTGCTGCGCGTGCAGCCGGTGACGAAGGACCGGCAGAACGACGACCGCAGGATGCTCCACGGCCTCTCGTGCAAGGACCGGAAGAACGGAGCGCCGCTCGCCTGCGACCTGGTCATGACCCGCATAGCGACGACGACCGCCCGGCAGTACCTCGACCGTCCACCTCCGGGTCGCTGGACCTACCGCGTCGGGATGACCGCCAACTGGCTGAACGACACCTCGCTCGGCGACGTGATGATCGTCAGCGACCCGGTGACGACCGACGCACGCCCGGCCTGAGGCCGCCCGCACGCCGCCCCGCGAGGAGGAGCGCAACGGGAACGAGCACCACGCCGAGCGCGACCGCACCCGCGAGACCGAGGGCCGCCCATGGTCCGTGGTCGTCCAGCACGCCCGGCGCCCGCCGCGCGAGCACGATCCAGCCGACGACGGCCAGCACCGCCCGGGCGGCGTCCTCGAGCCCCAGCAGGGGTTTCGCCGTGGCGAGCACGCCGAGCCCGGCTGCGGCCGCGAGCGCGACGAAGAAGAGGGCGACGCCGTGGCCGATCCCGAGCAGGTCGGTGACCGTCTCGACGAACTGACCGGTCGCGAAACGGTGGAACCAGGCCCGGTCGTCGACGCCGAGCGGGTTCGTCAGCGTGAGCACGACCATCTCCACGCCCGAGCAGACCGCGAGCGCGGCCGTCGTCAACGGGAACGATCGATACGCCGCCGCAAGCCCGAGGGCGAGGAACGGAAGCGTCGCGACGAGGAAGCGCGGCCCCGGCGAGTTGCCGCCGAACGGCGTCTCGTAGCCCGCGTTCAGGACGAGGTAGAAGACGACGACCGCCCCCGCGACGGCCGCCTCGAGCCGATGGCCGCGGAGGTAGACGAGCACCAACCCGACGGCGCCGGCGAGCACGACCGGAGTCAGCACGAGCAGGCCGATCGGCGAGAACAGGAGCTCCACGAACGTGCGGAAGTCCGGCGCCGTGATCCCGAAGAGCCCGCGCCTGTTCGCATCCTGGCTGCCGACGACGTTCGCATACGAGAACGTCAACGGGTTCCCGAAGGCCCAGAGGTTGAAGAGGAGCGCCGGCAGCACCCCGGCGAGCGCCCCGGCCGCGTACGCGCCCAGCCTGGGAAGCAGCGGCCGGCGGGCGACCGCGTAGAGGCAGACGATCGCGCCGACCAGGGCGACCGGGAACTCCGCCGTCACCGCCAGACCCGCGAGCAGGCCGGCCAGTGCGACCGTAGCCGGGCGCGGCGGCCCGCGGCGCTCGTGGAGGAGGACGACGAACGCCGCGAAGACCAGCGTCGCGCTCAGCACGTGGGAGAAGAGCATCGTCGCGAACGGGAGCACCATCGTCGACAGGCCGAGCGTCACCGCGGCCGCGGTGCCGAACCCGCGCTCGAGGCTGTCGCCGGTCGAGGAGACGAGCAGCAGCAGCACGAGGGCCGGGAGCAGCGCACCGAAGAGCTGGAGATACCAGACCTCAGGACGGGACTCCCTGATCGGAGCGGCGCCGCCCGCGGCCTTCAGCAGGAGGTACGGCGGCAGGACCGTGAACGCGAGGCCGGGCGACTTCGCCGCGTAGTAGTGGCCGTCGATGAACGAGAGGTCGCCGGTACCGTCGTCCGCCATGCCGCCCTTCCCGACCTCGAAGCGCGTCCGGTCGACGTACGGGGTTCCGTTCGCCAGCGCACGGACGAGCGCGTAGTGGGCGCCCTGGTTCCAGCCCAGGTACTGCACTGGGACGATCCAGACGCACCCGACCGCGGCGATCGCGAGGATCGTGGCGTTGGCCCGGACCCAGGCCGCTGCCCGAGCGATGCGCTCGTGCCGGGCGTGCACCGCGCGAGCCTAGTGATTCCCTCGCGGCCGCGTTTGCATAGATTCCGCCGGGTGTCTCGGGCAGACGTCTCGGTCGCCTCGGAGCCGAGGGGATCCACAGCGGTCCGGCTGCTGCGGGCTCCGCTGACGCCGTGGTACCGGGTGGCTGCGGCCGGGGCATGGCTGGCGGCCGTCTGGGCGAGCACACAGTGGTACTCCTGGCAGCGCACGGTCGACCTCCTGTTCGGCTCGGACATGCCCGAGTACGAGCGCGTCGCCCGGGCGGCCCCCGGCTTCACCGACCAGCCGCTCCCGTCCCAGCACGCCGACCGGTTCGTCCCGCACTATCTGGTCGGGCTGATCTCGGACGCCCTCCGGGTCGGAGACCGACCGGTGTACTACGTCCTCGCGTTCGTCCTGCTCGGCCTGATCGTCCTGCTGGTCGACCGCCTGATCGCGCCGCTCGGCCTGCGCCGGCTCGAGTACGCGGTCGCGATCGGCGCGCTGATCGCGAATCCCTACCTGTTCCGGTTCCTGGCGATCTGCCCCGGCCGCCTCGCCGACACGGTGTTCATCCTCGGCGGGCTGGTCGCGCTGCTCGGCCTCCTGCGGGTGAACACGTGGCTCCTCGTCGGCGGGCTCGTCGCCGCAACGCTCGGACGCAGCGAGGCCGTGTTCCCGCTCGCCGCACTGGCACCGTTCGGCGTTCTCCTGTCCGCCGAGTGGAAGAGGGTCGCGACCCGGCCGCGGATCGCGTCGGCTGCCTGCGCGCTCGTCGTCCCCTTCGCCGTCTACGGCCTCATCCGTCTGGTCGACCACACCTTCTCCGTTCGCGACCACCCGGGCTTCTTCGGCCTGACGATCTTCGGAACGCTCCGCGACCTGCCGGGGAGCGGCGGGCGCTTCGGCCTGCACCTGGCGAGGATCGTGGTCGGGATCGCCGGAGCCCTCGCCGTCCTCGTCGGCGCGCTCGCCGTGCGGCGACTGGGCCGGTATTCCCGGCTCGGCTTTCCCTTCTGGGCGGCGTTCGCCGGCGGAATCGCGGTCTCGGGCGAGGCGTTTCTCCTCAACCCGGCGTGGATCAAGGGCAGCGAGCCGCTGCTGTCCGCCCTCGGCGCCGCCTTCTTCGCCGTCGCCGCCGCGGCGGCTCTCGCCTCTCTGGACGTGGAGCGCTGGCACCTCGGCCCGACCGGCGGCCTCGTCGCGCTCGGCGCGCTCGCGGTCACCTCGCTGAACCACCGCTACGCCGCCGTCACGCCGGTCTCGACGCGAAGCCAGTTCGCCGTGCTGACGGTGGTGGCGTCGACCGTCGCCGCGGCCGCGATCGTCCTGGGCGGCTCGCGCCGGGACGGCGGCGGCGGCGGCGAGCCCGGCCGGGTCTAGTCGCGCTCGCGCAGACGCTGCTCGAGCAGCGCGAGGCGCTGGGCGAGCATCGTGTTCTGGTCGTGCAGCTTCGAGATCACGGTCGAGTAGTGCAGCAGCACGAGCAGGACGAAGAGTGCGCCGACGGCGAACAGCACGGCCGGCGGGTAGGTCTCGATCCCGACCCAGCCGGCGATCGTGTTCAGCCCGGAGCGCCACAGGGACAGCGCGAGCAGCACGACCCCCGTGAGCAGCCAGAGCAGCGCGTAGCGCTCCCTCAGGCGCCGGCTGCGGATCAGCTCGAGCACGACCAGGATCAGGAGCACCGAGGCCAGCGCAGCGACGATGGAGACGACGAGCGGTGTCACTTCACCTCCTCCAGAGGTGTCACGTTCCTGCGGAAGAGCCCGACGAACAGGGCGAGCAGGACCTTGACCATGTAGTACACCGATGCGAGCGCGCCGATCGACGAGCGGCCGGCGGAGCGCTCGCGCATCTCGACGGGCACCTCCGTCATCCGCAGCTGGTGCTTGTGCACCATCAGCGCCGCCTCGACCTCGGGATAGTCGTGCGGGTAGTCGGCCGCGAACAGCGCGATCGCGCGCCGGTTGAGCGCCTGGAAGCCGGACGTCGGGTCCGTGACGCGGCGGCCGACGATCACCGAGAGCGTTCCCGCGAGAATCGAGATCCCGATTCTCCGCGACCGCGACGACCGGTACCCACCGCCGCTTGCGAACCGCGACCCGACGACGATATCGGCCTCGTCGGCGAGCACCGGGGCGAGCAGGAGGCCGAGCTGTGCCGGGTCGTGCTGCCCGTCCCCGTCGACGCGGACCGCGAGTGCGAACCCGTTCTCGAACGCGTAGCGGAAACCGGTCTGCACCGCGCCGCCGATCCCAAGGTTGAACGGCAGCCGCACCACGTACGCCCCGAGGCCGGCGGCGGCGGCGGCCGTCCCGTCGCTCGAGCCGTCGTCGACGACGACGATCTCGAAGTCGGGGTCGAAGGCGCGGATCTCCTCGATCACCTGCGTGACGCTCTCCTGCTCGTTGAAGGCGGGTACGATCGCGATCCGCCTGACCGCCGCGAGGGCCGATCCGGCCGGACGGGCCTCGGTCACGACCTCAGCCACGCACCGCCTCCGGGACGCGGACCCCGAGCAGGCCCAGGAGCCGCCGCGCCCGGTGGAGGAACGTGTGCTCGTCGAGTGCACGCTCGCGCGCGGCGCGACCCATCTCCTCGGCCTGGGCCGGGTCGTCGAGGAGCTGCGCGTAGGCGTTCGTCGCCTGGTCCGCGTTCTCGACGACGATCAGCTCGCGCCCCGGCTCGAACCAGCGCTCGATCCCGTCGTGCGGGTTGGAGACGATCGTCGCCCCGGACATCGCCAGCTCGAACGGCCGCGACGTGGACGACGCGTGGACGGATGCGTGGGCGCGGCGGGTGACGTTCAGGTTGATCCGCGCCGCGGAGATCGCGCGGGCGAAGACGTTGAAGGGGACGTCGCCGGCCAGGCGCGCGCGGCCGATGTCACCGCGGAAGTCGCGCCCGCCGAGCGAGAAGTCTGCGTCGAGGCGCCGGCTCGGCTCGCCGATCATCGCCCCGGTCCACTCAGAACGGAACTTGTCGCCGTACCCGTAGAAGAAGACGTCGGTCTCCTTGTCGACCTCGTGCGGCCGGAAGAGCTCGGGATCGGCTCCCCAGAACACCGCCTCCGCGCGGCGGGCACCGAGCTCGCGGAGCCGGTCGAGCCCACCCTCCGAGTTCGAGACGATCAGGTCGTACTCCGACGGGTCGGCGCCGAAGTAGTAGTTGAAGCCGGTGTCGTGCCCGCCGAACTCCGGCAGGCTCATCGGCACGTCGCCGTCGTAGAAGACGACCGGGACGCCGAAGCGCTCGCGCAGGGCGGTCGGGATGCCGCGGAGGTGGCTCATCGGAACCGTGAAGACGACGACCGCATCGACGTCGCGCTCGTGCTCGAGCACGCCGACGAGGTGCGTCTTCCAGCGCGGCGTCACCCAGCGCCAGATCGCCTGGCGGACGAGGCGGTCGGTGTCCCCCGGATCGCGCTCGGCGCGCCGGAGGTAGCGGTCGCCCTTGAGGCGGGCGGCGAGGTCCCGCACGCGCGCAAATGCCTCGCCCTCGTAGTAGCAGGGGTTCGCAGCCGTGCGCCACCACGGCGACTCCACCGGGCGTCCCCGGTACGGCGTGACGATCAGATCGCAGCCGGCCTCGTGCAGGCCCTTCCACAACTGCCACCACGCAGGGGTGCAGCCGTACCGGAAGTCGAGGTCGACCGCGGACGCGACCGCGAGGATCTTCGGCGTCTTCATCGGGTCAAAGGGTAGTGGCGGGCACGGCCCGACAGACGTTCACGACCGTCAGGTACCGGAACGGCAACTCTGTCCGGGGCCACGCCTCGCCCAGCGCACGCACCTCGGCGCGGACGGACGCACGCTCGTCGTCGGGCAGCCGGGCGATGTAGGAGATCGTGCCGATCCGTTCCGCCAGGCCCTCGGCGTCGAACACCTGCTCGAACGGTGTTTCGAAGGTCTCGGTAGGACCGAACAGCAGGCTGGCGGAGAGCGCCGTCCGCCAGCCGCCCAGCTCTTCGAGGTCCGGCAGATATCGGCCGATGATCTCCTGCAGGGCCGTCTGGAGCGGGTCGCCGAGGTCGCGTCGGTTCCCGATGATCCCGAGACCCCCGGCCGGCTCGAGCACGCGGTGGATCTCGGGCAGCGCGCGATCGTGATCGAACCAGTGGAAGGCAGAGGCTGCTGTGACGCTGCCGGCGCAGCCGTCGGGAAGGGGGATCTCCTCCGCCGTGCCGGCGAACACCTCCACGCCGGGCACGGCCGCCGCGAGCTGGGCGCGCATCTCCGGAAGCGGTTCGACCGCGACCACGGTTGCCCCGGTCGGGGCGAGCTGGCGGGTCAGCTTGCCGGTGCCGGCGCCGAGGTCGACCACGGTCGTGCCGGGGCCGATCCCGAGCCGTCCGGCCATCCAGTCGATCGCCTCCGGCGGGTAGTTCGGGCGCGTGCGCTCGTAGCTCTCGGCGACGGAGCCGAAGGCGACAGCCGAGGATCGGTCGAAGCCTCCGCTCAGTAGGCGCCCCGGCCGGCGAGGACCGCGGGCAGGGTCTTCGCCAGGATCGAGATGTCGAGCCAGATCGACCAGTTCTCGAGGTAGTAGAAGTCGAGCCGGACGAGATCGTCGAACGAGAGGTCGGAACGGCCGGAGATCTGCCAGAGGCCGGTCATCCCCGGGAGCACGTTCGAGCGCCTGCGGTGCCAGTCCTCGAGCAGGGCCTGGTCGCGGAGGGGGAGCGGCCGCGGGCCGACGAGGCTCATCTGCCCGCGCAGCACGTTGATCAGGTTCGGAAGCTCGTCGATCGACAGGCGGCGCAGCGCCCTGCCGACCGGGGTGACCCGTGGATCGTCCTTGATCTTGAAGAGCGCGCCGCCGGCTTCGTTCTCCTGCTCGAGCTCGGACTGCCGGTCGGCGGCGCCGGCGACCATCGTCCGGAACTTCAGCATGCCGAAGGTCTGCTCGCCGAGACCGCTGCGCGGATCGCGGTAGAAGACGGGGCCGTGCGAGGTGAGCTTGATCGCCGCCGCGATCGCCAGCCACAGCGGCAGCCCGACGACGATCACGAAGCAGCTGACGAGCAGGTCGAACGTCCGCTTGACCGCCCAGTCGGTGCCGGCGAACACCGGCGGCCGGAGCGCGAACAGGGGCACGCCCTGGCCGGGCACGTACTCCGCGCGCTGCACGAGCAGCTCGGTCGTCTTCGGCGCGATCCGCACCTTCACCGCCGACCGGTGGGCGCAGTCGACGATCTGGAGCAGCTGCCGGTCGGTGTAGTCCGAGTCGGTGACGATCAGCTCGTCCGCAGCATGCTCCTCGAGCACCGTGCGCAGGTCGTCGACCGGGCCGAGCCGGGTCAGGTCGCGAGGGTGGTCGGCGTCGTCGCTGACCACGCCGACGAAGTCGTACTCGATGCCGCCGCGCACGGACCCGAGCGTCCGCAGGAGATGGTCGAGGTGCTCGCCCTCGCCGACGACGATCACCCGCCGGCGGACTCCGAGGGTGTGCAGGGCCTCGCGGCTGATCGTGTCGTAGCTCGCCCGGAGCAGGCCGTCGATCACGATCACGATCACGAGCGCCGTCGGGATCAGGCCGAAGGTGTTGAAGTCGTGGCCGGTGCCGAGGCCGAAGGCGAGGACGAGCAGGGCGACGACGATCAGGGACGAGACCACGCGTCCGAAGCCGGCCCGCCGCTCGCGCTCGGCGTAGAGCCCCGCCTGCCAGAAGACCAGGATCGTGACGAGGGCGACGAACGGGAACCAGTCCGCGAACCGGCCGGTCCAGATGATCCCCCAGTAGATCGGCGTGTTCCCGTAGTAGAGCTCCCGCAGCACGAGGCCGCCGTACAGGGCGAACCCGACCGCCACGAGGTCGATCGCGATGAGCGCGACCACGCTCGCGAGCCGGAAGGCCAGGTGCCGGAGCGGGCTGGAGGCGAGGAAATAGGGGCGGCTGCGCCTGATGTCTGACGCAATCGACGCGTCCTTCGGCTCCTTCGCGCCTGGGGCGGTCGCGACATCCGCAGGCCGGGCTTCCTTTGTTGCCACGAGCGAATCAGTTTACCGGTGGGGAATTCGGGCAATCCGGGTGCATGGACGGGCTGGAGCAGCTGGAAGCCGTCTACCGGGCACATCACGAGGCGCGGCGGCCGAGGGAATTCGTCTACTGCGGGCCGGAGCGAAGCCCGCTTTTTCGCGAGTGGGTCGGCACGGGCGGGCGGGTGCTCGACATCGGCTGTCGCTTCGGCGCGCTCACGCGCTGGTACCTGGACGGAAACACCCTGGTCGGCGTCGACGTCGACCGCGAGGCGCTCCAGGAGGCACGCTCGCTCGGGATCGAGACGGTCTGGGCCGATGCCGCGGAGGTGCTCCCGTTCGACGAGGAGAGCTTCGACGTCGTCGTCCTCGGCGAGTTGCTCGAGCACCTCCCGCTCCCCGGGCGCACCGTCGCCGACGCGTGGCGCGTGCTTCGCCCCGGCGGCCGCCTCGTCGGCTCGGTGCCGAACGCCTACCGTCTGAAGGGGCGGCTTGCGTTCCTGTTCGGCCGACCGCCCGAGCCGGATCCCACGCATCTCCACCTCTTCTCGCCCGATGACCTCCGCCGGCTGCTCGCCCACTTCGACCAGGTACAGCTCCGGTTCGTCGCCGGGCGGCTCACGCCGCTCCATCCGCGCCTGTTCGCCAACGACATCTGCTTCAGGGCGCGGAAGCCGCCGCGCTGAATTCCACGTCGGCGTCGGCCCGGAGACGGTCGAGGCGGTCGGGGCGGCGGCGGCGGCCGATCACCCGCAGCGCCCACTCCAGCGACCGGCGGCGGCCGCCGTCGAGCAGGTCTGTGTCGTGGAAGTAGACGTGGACGTAGGCCGGGAGACGGCCAAGGGCAGCGCGGGCGGCCATTCCGAGCGAGTGAGTGGCCGGTAGCTCGAGCAGTGCCCGGGAGTGAGAATCACTATCACTCTCGATCTCGCTGCCGAACCAGAGCCTCGCAGGCTCGGCCAGCGCGACGCGCTCGGCTCCCGGTTCGAGGTACGGCGGCCGGAACGCGGTCGCCGTGCAGTCGGCGACGCCGAGCTCCGCGAGCGCGAGCGCGACCCCCTCGTCCATGTACCAGCCCCCGCCGGCGAACAGCCGCGGCCGCAGGCCCCGCTCGTCCAGCCACGCGACCTGCTCGCGCACGAGGGCGGCCGGCTCGCCGCCCGTGGGCCGAGCCTGCTCCGCTCCGCCCCAGTGGGTGTGCAGGCCGAACGGACCACGCGCGGCGAGGATCCGCGCCCGCGCCAGCCACAGCGACTCGCTCTCGTCCGCGGCCGCGTCCGGCGGCCGCATCAGCGCCGCGATCTCGAACCCGCCCGGCCGGCGCGCCTGGAGATCCGAGAGCGCGATCCATACGGCGTCTTCGAGCGGCTGCTCGACGTGGCAGGACACGACCGCACGGGACTCGGCCACGTCGCCATGATCGCCTAGGCTGGGCGCTCGATGTGCGGGATCTGCGGGTTGCTCGCCCCGGCCGGCCGGCCCGACCCGGCGCTCGTCGAGCGGATGAACGACGCCCTCGTCCACCGCGGACCCGACGAGGGCTCGGTCGACGCGTTCGGTCGCTGCGTGCTCGGCCACCGCCGGTTGCGGGTGATCGACCTCGCCACCGGCAGCCAGCCGGTCGGAAACGAGGCCGGAGACGTCACCGCCGTCTTCAACGGCGAGCTCTACAACTTCCGCGAGCTGCGGGCCGAGCTCGCCGCCCACGACGTGCGCGGCTCCGGCGACACCCCGGTGATCCCGCACCTGTACGAGGAGTCCGGCCCGGGGTTCGTCTCGCGCCTGGAGGGGATGTTCGCCATCGCGCTCTGGGACTCGGGCCGGGAACGGCTCGTGCTCGCCCGCGACCGCGTGGGCAAGAAGCCCCTGCTCTGGAGGCAGCTTCCCGACGGGACGCTCGCGTTCGCCTCCGAGCTGAAGGCGCTGCTGCGCCTGCCGGACGCACGCCGGGAGGTCGACCCGGAGGCGCTCGACGCCTACCTGGCACTCCAGTACGTGCCGTCGGGGACGGCGCTGCGCGGCGTGGAGAAGCTCCCGCCCGGTCACGTGCTCGTCGCCGAGGGCGGCTCGGTCCGGATCGAGCGGTACTGGTCGTTGTCGCCGCAGGAGGAGGAGCCCGTGGGAGAGGCGGAGTGGCTCGAGCGGGTCCGGGAGACGGTCGGAAGGGCGGTGCGCCGGCGGCTCGTCGCCGACGTCCCGCTCGGCGCGCTCCTCTCCGGCGGCATCGACTCGAGCATCGTCGTCGCGGAGATGGCGCGCGCAGGCGGGCGGGTGCGCACCTTCACGGTCGGGTTCGGCGACGAGCGCTACGACGAGCGCAGCCACGCGCGGGCGGTGGCCGAGCGGTACGGAACCGAGCACGAGGAGGTCGTCGTCGAGCCGGACGTGACCGAGCTCCTCCCCCGGCTGGCGCAGGCGTTCGACGAGCCGCTCGGGGACGAGGCGGCGTTGCCGGAGTTCGTGGTCTCCGAGCTGGCGCGGCAGCGGGTGACCGTCGCGCTTGCGGGCGACGGGGGCGACGAGGCCTTCGCCGGGTACGAGCGGTATGCCGCCGTCGGGCTCGCGGAGCGCATCGCCGTTCCGGGGGTCGGATCGGCGGCGCGTCTGCTCCGTTGGGCGGGGAGGCGCGAGCCACGCTCGCGCGCGAACCGGGCCGGGCGGCTGCTCGAGCTCGGCGCGCTGCCGGCGCCGGCCCGCTACGGGCGGCTCATGGAGGTCTTCCCCGCCGGGCTGCGCGAGGAGCTGTGGGAGCCGGCCTTCGTCGCCCGTCCGGCACCCGCGCGGGAGCTGCTCGGGCCGGCCGAGGACGGAATTTCCGGCCTCCAGCGGCTCGACGTGCGCACGTACCTGCCCGGCGACCTCCTGCTGAAGGCGGACATCGCCTCGATGGCCCACTCGCTCGAGCTCCGGTCGCCGCTGCTCGACCATGCCGTGCTCGAGCTCGGCGTGTCGCTCCCGGCGTCGCTGAAGCTCGGGGGGCGCCGCGGCAAGGTGGCGCTGCGTCGCGCCTACGCTGACGCACTTCCGGCAGAGGTCGCCCGCCGCGGAAAGACGGGCTTCGGCGTCCCGATCGCCCGGTGGTTCCGCGGCGAGCTGCGTCCGCTCGCACGCGACCTCCTGCTCGACGAGACAGCGCGTGCGCGCGGACAGCTGCGGCCCCGGGTCGTCGCGCGGCTGCTGGACGACCATGCCTCCGGCCGCGCCGACCACGCCCACCGGCTCTGGTGCCTGCTGATGCTCGAGCTCTGGCAGCGAGAGTATGTCGACGCCGCCGACTCCATTCCGGACGACAGCCCCTCGACGCCGCGACCGGCGTGACGGTCGCGGCACGGGACGGCACGCTGTGAACGCGATCGCGAACGCCGGTGGCGAAGCCAGCGGCGGAGCTCGAAAGGGGGTGCACGGGGGAAACCGGCCGTTTCCCCGGTGGGCGATCGTCGTCGCCGCCGCGGCGCTGCCACGGCTGGTCGTGCTGCTCGTCGAGCGCCGGGACATCCTGACCGCGTTCACCGAGAAGAGCGACGACATCGCGCAGACCTTCGTCAAGACCGGGACGTTCGGCTTCATACCCGGTCACCCGACCGCGTGGACGCAGCCGCTGTACGCGTGGTTCCTGATCCCGATCTACTGGATTTTCGGACGGTCGTGGTGGGCGGTCGGGCTGATCCAGATCGCCGTCGCCGTCGGGACCGCCCTGCTCGTCTACGAGCTCGGGCGGCGCTTCGTGTCGCAGCGCGTCGGCCTGGTCGCCGCGGTGGTTGCGACCCTGAACCCGTACCTGGTCTGGCACGACGTCCACGAGAACCGCGAGATCCTCGACCAGTTCCTCGCCGTCGCGGTCGTACTGCTCGTGATGATCCTCGCCGCGCGCCGGTCGCTGTGGCTGGCCGCCGTGCTGGGACTCGCCCTCGGGCTCGCGATCCTCGGGAACACGCGGCTGCTCTTCCTGCCGATCCTGTGCTGCGCCTTCCTCGTCGGCCGGGAGCGGCGTACGTGGGCTGTCGTCGGCGTCGTCCTCGCGGGCTGCGTCCTCACGCTCCTCCCCTGGATGGTGCGCAACCGCGTCCAGGTCGGCTGTTTCACCGTGACCACCGACACGCGCGCGCTCTGGAAGGCGAACAACCCGAACACCTACGGGACGCTCGCACAGGGGAAGTGGATCGACGACGTGCCGCCGCTTCCGAACGAGCCGCCGACCCCCGAGTTCGCGGGTGCCTACTACAAGGTCTACGGCAAGGTGCTGCCGGTGGACGAGTGCGCGCGCATGCGGGTCTACCGGCATCTCGTCTTCGAGTTCTGGCGGAACCACCCCGGCGAGAAGGCGAAGCTCGCCGGGCAGGCCACGGAGATGCTCTGGGACCCGCAGGCGATCCGGACCGAGGGTCGTGCCGAGTCGGGCGGTACGGTCGACAAGCTCCGCAGCTGGGCGCAGCCTGCGTACTCGGTCCCGCTGTTCCTGCTCGGCCTTCTCGGCGTGTGGCTGTTGCCGGGTCGGCTCGCCCTGCTCGGGGTGGCCCTCCTCGCCTATCAGACGCTCGTCGCGATCGGGTTCGCCGGAGCGACGCGCTACCGGGTGCCGTGGGACTTCCTGATCGCGCTGGCGGTGGCGGCGGCCGCCTGGTGGGGGCTCGACCGGGTCAGACGAAGGCGGCCCGAGCCGTGAGGGTCGTGCACGTCCACCGCATTCGCGGAATCGGCGGCTCGGAGCGGCACCTGCTGACCTTGCTGCCGGCGCTGGCGGCCGCGGGGGTCGAGCCGGTGTTCCTGGGGCTGGACGATCCGGACGGCGAGCCCGAGCCCTTCTACCGCGAGCTGGGCGTCGAGACCGCGCGGCTGCCGTGCCCGCGTGACGTCGACCCCGAGTTGCTCCGGCGGGTCCGCCGCGAGCTGGCCCGCCTGCGGGCCGACGTGGTCCACACGCATCTCGTGCACGGCGACGTCTACGGGGCGCTCGGCGCAGGAGGGATCCCGGTGGTCTCGACCAAGCACAACGACGACCCGTTCCGGCGCGGGCCCTTCCGGTTCGCGGAGCGGCTGCTCACGCGGCGCGCCCGGCGCGTGATCGCGATCACGAACGCGCTGCGGCGGTTCTGCATCGACGAGGTCGGGCTGCCTCCGCAGAAGGTCGAGGTCGTCCACTACGGGCTCGACGGGCTGCCCGCACCGTGGGGCGAGACCCCGCCGGTCGAGCTCCCGCAGGACGCCCGGATACTGCTCTGCGTCGCGCGGCTCGCGCCGCAGAAGGGAATCGACGTCGCGGTGCGCGCGCTCGCCCGGGTGCGGGCGGTCGAGCCCAGGGCAGTGCTGGTCGTGCTCGGCGAAGGGGCCGAGCGGCCGCGGCTGGCCGGCGACGGCGTGATCCTGCCGGGGCGGGTCGGTGACGTGGCGCCGTGGTACCGGCGTGCCGAGCTGCTCGTCCATCCGGCGCGGTGGGAAGGGTTCGGGCTCGCGCTCCTCGAGGCAATGCTGTCGGCGAAGCCCGTGGTGGCGACCCGGGTGAGCGCCGCACCCGAGATCGTCTCCGACGGAGAGACGGGCCTGCTCGTCCCGCCGGACGACGAGGAGGCGCTGGCGGGCGCGGTCCTCGCCCTGCTCGGCGACCCGACCCGCGCCGCGGCGATGGGCGAGGCGGGCCTGGCCCGGGCGAAGAGCGAGTTCTCGGTCGCGAGGATGACCGACCGGACGGCGGCGGTCTACGCTTCGCTCAGCGCCGAGCGGTAGAGGATCTCGGTCCGGTCGACGCAGCGCTCCTCGAGGAACTCGCCGAGCGCACGGTCGCGGCCCGCCCTCCCCATCCGGGCCGCCTGCTCGAGATTCCCGGCGAGCCGGACGATCGCCTCGCGGAGGGGCTCGGCCTCGCCGGGAGCGACGAGCAGGCCCGTCTCCCCGTCGCGGACGAGCTCGCCGAGCCCGCCGATCTCGGCCGCGATCACCGGCCGGGCGCGCTCCATCGCCTCGAGGGCGACCATGCCGAATCCCTCGCCCATCGACGGCACCACGACGATCGCCGACTGTTCGATCGCACCCTGGATCGGAGCGACGTAGCCGAGGAAGCGAACCGCGTGGGCGACCCCGAGCTCGCGGGCGAGCGCGCGCAGAGCCGGCTCGAGCGGTCCGCGGCCGGCGATGTCGAGCTCCAGGTCGGGGAGCTCCCGCCTCGCGGCGGCGAACGCGCGCAGCAGCACGATGTGACCCTTGATCGGGATCAGGCGCCCGACGCAGAGGAGCCGCGGCGAGGCGCCCGTGTACGGGCCGGGCTCGCCGTCGGGCGTGATCCCGTAGTGGACGATCTCGAAGCTCCGCTCCTCGAACCCCTCCGTCTCCGCGAGGTAGCGGGCGAGGCCGCGCGAGATCGCGATGTGGACGTGGGCGAGGCTGGCCACGGTCCGGTCGCCGAGCGCGAACAGCGTCCCTTCACGGAACTCGTTGAAGCCGTGCTTGGTCGAGAAACGGACCGGGACGCGCGCGAGCACGCCCGCCAGCTGCCCGTAGGCGTCCGCATGGACGAGGTGGGTGTGCAGGATCTCCGGCCGGCGGCGGGCGAGGTAGCCGCCGAGTTGGAGGAACGCGAACGGGTCGACGTCCGCCCGCAACGGCATCGCGTCGAGCGGCACGCCCCGCGCCTCGAGCGCCCGGGCGAAGTCCCATGCCCCTGGTTCGTTCTCGTGCAGCATCAGCATCCGCACGTCCCAGCCCCGCTCGCGCAGGCGCGGGAGCAGCGAGAGCAGGTGGGCCTCCGACCCCGAGATGCCGGCCACCTTCTGGAGGTGGAGGACGCGGGTGCCGTTCACCGACGTCATGTTGCCGCCTCGACGACCGCGTCCGCCCAGGATTCGACCGAGTGCGAGGCGGCGGCTCGCCCGCGGAGCATGCGGCCGAGGGCCCGGCGCTCCTCGGGTGGCTCGGCGCCGAGCGCGAGCAGCCGGTCGGCAAGAGCGCGGGCGTCCTCCCGGTCGAAGCGGAGCTCGTCCGGCAGGAGGGAGTCGAAGGCCGGGTTGGACGCGATCGCCGGCGTGCAGCTCGCGCACGCCTCGTAGACGACCTTGTCGGTCGCACCTGCGCGCATGTTGTTCACGAGCACGTCGGTGCGCGCGAGCAGCCCCGGCACCTCGCTCCGCAGCACGGCGTGGCCCAGCTTGACGCGCGTGCCCAGGTCCAGCTCGTCGACCAGCCGCTCGAGCTCGGCGCGGTGCGCCCGCTCCTCGGGGTTCAGCGCCGGGCCGTACACCTCCAGCCGCAGGTCGAGGCCGCCGTCGAGAGCGAGCCGCACCGCCTGCACGACGACGTCGAGCCCTTTCGCCTGCGAGTACCGGCCGAGCGCGAGCGCACGGAGGTCCGTGTGCTGGGGGGCGCCGTCCGCACAGGGGAACTCCGACAGGTCGATCCCGTGCCCGATCGCCCGCACCTTCTGCGAGTCGAGGGGGAACGTCCGCCGGTCGACGCTGAGCACGAGGTTCGAGACGCGCTCGGCCGCGCGCAGCGTGCGGGAGACGCTCCAGTGCGTGTACCAGAGCAGGATCTTCACGCCGAGCGGCCGCGCGAGCGGCGCTGCCAGAACGGCGTAGATCGGACACATGTGGGCGACCAGCGCGGCCGGCTTCGGACGGTGCACGAGCTCGGCCGCCAGCGCCGCCTCGAACCGCAGACCCCGTCCGGCCCGCGACCGCGCCGCGAACGGCCTGACCCTGCAGTTGTCGGGCAGCACGCCCGGGAGCGCACGGTCGGCGAGCACCACCACCTCGTCGACCCGCTCGGCGAGCGCGCGCAGCATCGGCACCGTCGCCGCCAGGGCCGGGTGCCCCGGATCGACCTGCTGGGTGACGAACACGATCCGCATCCCTAGAAGAAGTCGGTGTCGCCGAGCGTGAATCGCCAGGCGGCCGGATCGGCGTCGAGCCGGCCGGCGAGCGCCTTGCCCATGAAGTGCAGCGTCCGGTTCGTCGGGAGGAACCCGGCGCGCAGGAACGCACCGTGCTGCCCGGGCGCAGGCAGGCCGAACAGGACTCGCGCCTGCGACACCCGCGCGGCCGCGAGCAGCAGTCCGTGGACGTCGGTCCCGGCGAGGTCGGCGAGAACCGCGATCGTGCGTCCCCGGTGCGGCTTCGCAGGCCAGACGACCGCGTAGCCGTCGCCGCTCCGGACCGGGACGTAGCCCCGGGGGGAGTCGAGGTAGCGCCAGGTGAGGTGCTGCGTGTCCCGGACCACATGATTCGGCCACGACGCCGCCGCGTCTCCGCCGACGTCCAGCGCCGGAACGCATGTCACATCGCCGCGCCGCACGACCGGCCGCGCCCAGATCCGCAGCCGCCCGATCTCCGTCCAGCCGAGCGGGCCGAGGAAGATCGGCGCGGTCGGGGCGCTCGCGAACCCGAGCACCACCGCGACGCCCCGCTCCTGCGCCTCGCGCTCGTGCTTCCGCTCCAGCTCCCGGAAGATCCCGAGCCCGCGCGCCTCCGGCAGCGTGGTCGCGTGGACCGAGAACGACGCCGGCCGCTCCTCGCCGCCGAGCACCATCCGCAGCAGCGTGTGCCCGGCGACCCCCACCACCCGGCCGTCGATCCGTGCGACCGACATCAGCGACCCGGTCGGGTTGCGCAGGAACCACCAGTCGAACTCGTCGCCGGAGAGCCCCTGGTGGCCCCACGCCCGGTCGAGCAGCGCGAGGTACTCGTCGCGTTCCTCCGGCGTGAACGACGCGAGCTCGAACGAGCTCACTTGCTGGAGGTGCCGAGCGCCGCGTTGAAGACGCGGCGCGCGTGCGTGCCGGCAACCGTGTCCTTGACGGCGATCAGGTCGCACGCCCCGGAGAGGACGAGCTCGAACGTCCGGGGCGGATACGGCTCGACGTTGTAGCGGTGGAGCTGGAGCGGGTCGGTGCTCGGCGCATTGGCACCGGAGATCGACGTGAACGCGACGTCGTAGCCGGCCTGCTTGAGCAGGCTGAGGTGCACGAGGCGGTAGTGGGCCTCGGAGCCCTTCACGTACGCGAACGCGCGCACGGGACGCTGGAGACGGTCCTCGAGCCGGAGCTTGGAGAGCGTGATCTCTCGCGCCGCCTCGTCCACCTCCAGATCGGCGAGCGGCCGGTGCCCGATGCCGTGCGACTCGACCCGGATCCCGGCGGTCTCGAGCTCGGCCAGGTCGTCCCACGACAGCGGAGGGTTGACGACGCCGCGTGCAGCCAGGTGCTCGTCGTGCGGCAACGGCCTCGTCCCCGAGAGGTAGCCGACCGGGACGAAGACGACCGCCGGAAAGCCGTACTTCTGGAGCACCGGCGCCGCGTTCAGGAGGTTGTCGCGGTAGCCGTCGTCGAAGGTGATGAGGACCGCACCCGCCGGGAGGGGCGTCCCGAGCAGGTAGTGGTCGAGCACGGCGTCGAGCGTCACCGGCCGGTAGCCGAGATCGCCGAGCTGCGCCATCTGCTCGTCGAACAGGCCGACCGGGACGGTGACGGAGTTCTCGGGGACGTCGTTCACCTTGTGGTACATGAGGACGCGCAGCGTCCGCTGCTCTCGGCCGTCGACGGCCCCCACGCCGGCGGCGGTCTCGCCGAGCGCGCGGTACACCCCGTTCTTCAGCGCCTGCTTGATGCGGTCGGCACGCACGCGCCTATCGTAGTCCCGCGACCAGCGCCTCCAACCGGGCCGCGTACTCGGCGGGCGTCGCGGTCCAGGTCTCGGCGCTCGCTGCCGCGCGCGCGCCCAGCCGCTCGGCCAGGCCACGGTCGGCCAGCACCCGATAGAGGGCGTCTGCCAGCGCCCGCGGGTCCTGCGCCGGGACGAGCAGGCCGTTCTCGCCCTCGCGGACGAGGTCGACGATCCCGCCGACCCGCGACGCCACCGCTCCCCGTCCCCGGCAGAATGCCTCGACGAGGACGCGCCCCATGCCCTCGGAGCGCGACGGCAGGACGAGCACGGTCGCCTCGTCGAGAGCGCGCGCGACCCCGTCGGTCGGGAGTGCCTCCGTCCACTCCGTCCGGTCCGGGAGCTCGGCGACGAGCCGCTCGACCACCTCCCGCCGCGTGCCCCGCCCGACGAGGTGGAGCGTCGTACCGGGCAGCCGTGGGGCGACCATTCGCCAGGCGTCGGCCAGCTCGTCGATCCCCTTGTAGTGCTCGAGCACGCCGACGAAGAGCGCGCGCGGCGGGGTCGGCATCGGGACGATCGGCCCGAGGAACGGCTCCAGGTCCATGAATGCAGGGAAGACCGCCGCCGGCTCGACGCCGTTCGAGCGGACGAGGCCGGTGGTGTAGTCGGAGATCGTCCGGACGGCGTCGGCCCGGTGGAGCGCCGACAGGGCGATCCGGTCGGCGAGCGGGTTGAGCAGACGGCGCGCCGGCGAGCCGTACAGCCGGGTGGGCGAGCGCCAGTCGCCGTGCACGTCCAGGATCACCGGTGCACGCACGCCGGAGAGCGAGCGGCCGAGCAACACGAACCACGTCTCGTGGGCCCCCTGCACGAGGACGCCGTCCGGCGGCGTCGTGCGCAGCTCGCGGCGCGTTCGGAACGGCAGCGTCAGGAAGTAGAGGGCGCCGTCGAGCCACCGCGGCCGCCACGGCCCCGCGAGCTCGAACACGTTGTCCCGCCGTGGCGAGCCGACGACGCCGCTCGCCAGCACGCGCACGTCGAACCGCTCTGCCAGGGCGTCGAACTTGAGGCGCAGGGTCTCGCTGAGCGGTAGCCGGTAGCGCGTCCGGCCGATCATCAGGAGGCGAGGCTTGCGGGTCACGCGGCAGCCTCCTCGAGCAGCTGCTCGATGAGGGTGTAGACCCGCTCGGGCGCGTAGTCGTCCACCGACACCGGTGCGGCGGCGCGCAGACGGTCCCGGAGCGCCTCGTCGGCGAAGAAACGCCGAACCGCGCCGGCGAGGGCCTCGGGGTCGTGCGGCGGGACGAGCAGGCCGTTGACCCCGTCGGTGACGATCTCGCGCACGCCGCCGACGCCGGTCGCGATCACCGGGGTCCCCACCGCCAAGCCCTCGACGACCGAGTGGGGGAAGTTCTCCCAGCCGGACGAGAGCAGCTCAGCGTCGGCGGCGGCGAGGAGCTCGAACACGCGCTCACGCGGCTGTGGGCCGAGGAAGCGCGCCCGCTCGTGGAGGCCGAGCTCGCCGACGAGCGACTCGAGACCCGCCCGCACGGGCCCGTCGCCCGCCAGGACGAGCGTGACGCCTTCGCAGCGGGCAACAGCGCGAAGAGCGACGTCGAGCGACTTCTGGAGGACGAGCCGCCCGGCGTAGACGAGCGTCGGGCCGTGGAACCCGTGGCGCCGGCGAAGCTCGTCGCGGTCGCCCGGGTCGGGCACCGAGATCGGATTGGGGACGACGGCGATCCGGTCGGGGCGGACGAGGCGCCAGCGGGCGGCGAAGTCGCGCAGCGACCTGCTCGGGCAGGCGTAGCGGGCGGCGCCCCACAGAGTCACGTTGCGCATCGCCTTGAGCCAGGAGACCCGGAGGTCGCGCGAGCGCTCGAAGTCGCCGATGTCGAGCCGCGTCAACCCGTACCGGACGGCGCGCTCGTAGGCGGGATCGCCGGTCAGCTTCACCACCCGGGGGACGTGCGCGAGCAGCCCGCCGACGAAGGTGCGTCCGTACATCCCCGTCGAGTACACGACGTCCGACCCGCGCGCGACACGCCCGACGAGCAGGGCGCCGCGGACGTAGCGCAGGAGGACCGGCTGACCCCGCGAGATCCAGTGGACGGGATACGCCTCGGCTGCCGGCGCAGCGGCGGCGGTCGTCACGACCTCCACCTCGTGGCCACGGCCGCGCAGGAACGCCGCCACCTCCGGCGCGTGGCTCGCCGGGCCGCCGACGTCGGGCGGCCAGATCCCGGTGACGATCAGCACCCTCACAGGCCGGCCGCCAGCCTGTGAGCGGGGCGGGGGGAACATGGTTTCCACCACGCGAGCGAGCAGGGGGCGAGCGACCTCACGAGGTCGCCGCCTGCCCGGCGGCGTGCTCGCGTTGCAGGCGGACGACGGCGACCGCCCAGGCGAGCGCGAACACGGTCGTCGCGACGAGCACCGCGGCGGCGGCACCGGTCGCGTCCCAGATCGAGCCGAACACGAGCACGAGCGGGATCAGCACGAGCGTCTCGATCCCGTGCGTGGCGATCCGCAGCTCGGGCCGTCCGACCGAGACCGGAAGCGACTTCGTCCACGCGAAGACGAGTCCGACGGCGCCGGCGAGCAGCATCAGGCGGGCGGCGTCGGTGGCCGGCGCGTACTTGTCGGTGAACACGATCCGGATCAGCGTCGGCATCCACCAGTAGAGGAACGGCACGGACACGACCATCGCCACGAGCGCAGTCAGGCTGTAGCGGCGCAGGCCGGCGAAGACGCGCTGGGGCGCTCCGGACTCCCAGTCCCGCGTCTGCTCGGTGATCAGGATCAGCCGGGCGGGTGCGGTGAGCGCGGTGAGCCCCGTCAGCGGGGCCTGGCCGGCGCGGAAGTAGCCGACCTCCCTCGGCACGGAGACCGCCCCGAGCAGGAGCGGGACGATCGCCGTCCGCAGCGAGACGATGCCCGACCCGACGCTGGAGCGGATCACGAACCGGACGATCTCGCGCCGGTCCTCGCCGAGCGGCTCGGGCGATGCTGCGGGGAAGCGGCTGAACACGGAGACCGCCGCCCGGCCGACCGCCGCCGAGCCGGCGACCTGGCCGAGCACGAGACCGAGCACTGCCCCGCCGACGCCGTAGCGCGACCCGACCACGAGGCCGATCGCCCGCAGGAGCTGGGTCAGCAGCGTGTAGGCGGCGCGGACGTCGTACCGGCCGGTGAGGACGAGCGCTGCCCCGGCCGGGGCCTCCGGGATGTACGACAGCGGCAGCAGCGCCGCGATCAGGAACGGGGTGCGCAACCCGTCGGCGTTGAACAGCGTGTCCGCGAACGGGGCGACGATCCCGAGCGCGACCGCGGCCAGCAGCGCGCCGAGCGTCTTGAGCACCATCGCGCGGCGGTAGAGCCAGCGGAGACGTCCCCAGCGGGCGGTGGTCGTGTACCGGAAGCCGTACTTGATCATCGCCTCCTCCACCGTCAGGTCGAGCAGCACCTGGAGGAAGCCGGCGGCGAAGATCGCGAGCGTGAACAGCCCGTACTGATCCGGGCCGAGCCGGCGCGCTGCCACGATGCTTGCCAGGAACCCGAGTGCAACGCTTCCGTAGAGGCCGAGCGCCGTAGCGGAGCGCCGCCACAGGAGGCGCGTCTGCATCCGGGCGTCCACTATAGTGGCCGCCGGTGGCGGCTCGGACGTCCTTGCGCAGGCAGCGGGACGTCCTGCTTCCGCGCGCATCCCCCGGTGCGTGGGTGCTCGCGCTCGCGATCCCGATCCTCCTGGTGCACATCGACTTCCAGCCGGGCTGGAACGCGACGGTGGGCTCGACGCATGTGCATATCGTCCTCTCCGACCTGGCTGTTCTCGCCTGCCTGGTCGCCGCTGCGGCGGCCGCCGCCCGCGACGGGCTCACCCCGCTGCGCAACGGGCTGCCGGCCTGGATCGCGATCGGCGTCTTTCTCGCGTGGGTCTGCGCCGCGACCGTGTACCCGCTGCGCGGCTCGGACTCCTATCCCTGGCACGACCACGCCGTCACGACGGGCAAGTACGTGGAGTACGCGTTGCTCGCCCCGGCTGCCGTGCTGCTCCTGCGCCGGTGGGACGACCTGATGCTCTTCGTGCTCGTCGCCGTCGCGTCGAGCTTCGTCGCGTCGGCGCTCGCCGTGGTGCAGTTCTTCGGCTGGCGGATCGCTGGCGGCTGGCCCGCGGGCTACCGGCAGCCGTCCTTCCTCGGGCACCACGACTTCGCCGCTCTCTCGGGCGTCGGGCTTGCCGTCGCGCTCGCCGCGATCGCGCTGCCCACGTGGCGGCTCGACCGGCGCATCGCCGCGGCCGGGGGGGCCGCGGGCGCCCTGGGGCTCCTGCTCTCGGGCTCGCTGGCGGGAGCGATCGGCCTGCTCGCCGCGGGCGTCGTGACCGCCGTCGTCGCCCGGGGATCGGGAGGGCGCGTCGTCGCGATCCTCGCCGTCTCGCTCGCCGTCTTCGGCGGCGTCGTGCTCTTCCGCGGCGGCGACGTGAAGTCGTTCCTCCACTACGCGGGGATCGGCAAGAAGGAGGAGCAGCTCGGGGTCGAGAGCTACGTGCAGCGGACGATGCTCGTCTACTACGGCTGGCGGGTCTTCCTCGACCACCCGGTCGTCGGCGCAGGCTGGCAGGCGACCAACGACCCCGCCGTGTACGGTCCGCTGCTGCCCCTGCTGCACCGGAAGTTCCCGAGGACGCCGGAGCAGGGGTTTCCCTCTCCGCAGCACCCGTACGGCGTCCAGAACGCGTACGTCCAGGCGCTCTCCGACCTCGGCACCGTCGGGTTCGTGCTGTTCCTCGGCGCGCTCCTGACGCCGCTCGCGTTCGGCCTGCTCCGGCTCTTCCGCGGCCCCCCGGCGGCGGACGCCCTGCTCCCGGTGTCGTGGCTGCTGGTGGCGCTCGGTGTGCTCACCGCGATCGGCCTCGTCTCCGGGATCCCGCTCGACGCGGTCCTCTGGATCGCCGCCGGCCTCTGCGCCGCCCCACCGCTGCTCGCGACAGCGGCTCCGGCGGGCGAAACGAAATCCCGAGCAACCCCCCACCCAGGGTGGGGAGCCGTCCCTCCGCCCTCTACCGGCAACGGTACCGGGAGTCTCGGCACGTAAGCCGCACGGACCGGGGCCAACTCCGTGTCGGGTTGTGCACAGCGGCACCGCAGGCGTCCCACCGTTGCCGTCACTACGATGGCTTCCCGATGGCGAAGGTGCTCGTCACCGGCGGCGCGGGCTTCATCGGCTCCAACCTCGTCCGCGCGCTCCTGGGGCGTGGGGACGAGGTTCGCGTGCTCGACAACTTCTCCACCGGCAACCGGGCGAACCTCGAGGGTCTCGACATCGAGGTGGTGGAGGGCGAGCTGCGCAGTTACGAGCGCGTCCACAACGCCGTCCGCGGCACCGAGATCGTCTACCACCTCGGGGCGCTCGGCTCCGTCCCGCGCTCCGTGCAGGATCCGCTCACCTCGAGCGCCGTGAACGTCGAGGGGACGCTGAACGTCCTCCTCGCCGCCCGCGACGAGGGCGTGCGGCGGGTCGTCTACTCGTCGAGCTCGTCGGTGTACGGGTCTCGCGGCGCCCTGCCCGCCGCCGAGGATGCCGCGCCCGACCCGCTCTCGCCCTACGGCGTCGCGAAGCTCGCGGCCGAGCGCTACTGCATCTCGTTCTCCCGCGTCTACGAGCGGTTCGAGAGCGTCGTCGTGCGCTACTTCAACGTCTTCGGTCCCCGGCAGAGCCCGTCGTCGCAGTACGCCGGCGTCGTGCCTCTGTTCATCACCGCGATCGCCGCGGGGCGGCCGGTGACGATCGAGGGCGACGGCGAGCAGCGACGTGACTTCACCTACGTCGAGAACGTCGTCGACGGAACCCTCCGGGCCGGCGACACGCCGGGGGTCAGCGGGAGGATCTTCAATCTCGCGGCCAGCTCCCCGGCGAGCGTCAACGAGCTCGCGGACACGATCGGGCACATCGTCGGCAGGCCGGTCGAGCGGCTGACGGCACCGCCCCGGGCAGGCGACATCCGAGATTCCTGGGCCGACGTGTCTGCCGCACGGGAGATGCTCGGGTACGAGCCGACCGTCGGGTTCGAGGACGGTCTCCGTCGAACCGTCGAGCATCTGGAACGGCGCCGCAGGCAGGACTGACCCTGCCCCCCGCCCGGGCTCCGATCCGCGTGCTGAGGGCAATTGCCCGCCTGAACATGGGCGGGCCGACCCTGCACGTCTCGTACCTCACCAGCGGGCTGCGCGAGCGCGGCTACGAGACGATCCTGGTCGCGGGGACCGTCGGCCAGGGCGAGCAGTCGATGGCGTACGTGGCCGACGAGCTCGGCGTGCCGGTCGTCACGATCCCCCACCTCCACCGTGACATCTCGCCGATCCGTGACCTGCTCGCGACCGTTCGGCTGGCCCGGATCATGCGCGTGGAGCGCCCGACGATCCTCCACACGCACACGGCGAAGGCGGGAGCCGTCGGTCGCGCCGCCGCGCTGCTCGCCGGCCGCTCACGCCCCCCGATCATCGTGCACACCTTCCACGGCCACGTCCTGCGCGGCTACTTCGGCCGTTTCTGGACGGGCGTCTTCCGGCTGCTCGAACGGCTGCTCGCGCGGATCACCGACATGCTCGTCGCGGTCAGCCCCGAGGTCCGCGACGAGCTCGTCGCCCTCGGCGTCGCGCCCGCATCCAAGTTCCGGGTCATCCGCCTCGGCATCGAGCTCGACACCCGCGTTTCCTCCGACGGAGCGGCGAGGGCCGAGACGAGGCGCGTGATGGGGATACCCGACCATCGCTTCGTCGTCGGCTGGATCGGTCGCATGACCGGCGTGAAGCGCACCGACGTGGTGCTGAGGGGCTTTCGCGCCCTCAGGGACGAGGGTGTGGACGCAATCCTCTGCATGGTCGGGGACGGGCCAGACCGGAGCGGCGCCGAGGAGCTGGCCGGCGAGCTCGGGATCGTCCGTCACTGCCTGTTCCCCGGCTACCAGGAGGACGTGGGCCGGTTCTTCGCCGCCTTCGACGTCTTCGTCCTCCCGTCGGGAAACGAAGGGACGCCGGTGACGGCGATCGAGGCGCTGGCGAGCGGCTGTCCCGTGGTCGCGACCCGAGTCGGGGGCGTCCCGGACGTGGTCGACGACGGGGTGGACGGTTTCCTCGTCGCGCCGGCGGCCGTCGACGAGCTGGGGTCGCGGCTCGCGGAGCTCGCCCGCGATCCGGAGCTACGGGCGCGGATGGGCGCCGCCGGCCGAGACCGGATGGCGACGCGCTACGCGGTCGACCGCCTGGTCGACGACGTCGACCGGCTCTACCGAGAGCTGCTCGAACGAAAGGGGATCGACACGTCCGGGTTGGAGCCTCCGACGCACTGATCGGTTTCAGTGCGGCAGGCGCCTGAACGCGTTGAAGGACGGCTTCTTCCGTCCGGTCGCCGTGACCAGCCCCGACTGCCAGCCCGCGACGTTCGGCTCGTCGCGTACGAGGAACCAGAGCATCAGCGTGATGCTCGGGTTCCTGCGGGCGACGGCGAAGGCCTGGGTCAGGTACAGCGCCTGTTTCGTCCAGGACACGCCGAACTGAGCGTCCGGCGGGTCCGTCTGGTACCCGTACTCGGTGATCCACAGCGGCCGCGGGCCGTAGAGACGGCGCAGCTCGGCGATCAGGACGTCGATGTTCGCCAGCGTGATCGCGGTCGGCGCCTGGCCCGAGCGGGTGCCGGGCGGCCGTGTCGTCGGCGTCTCGCTCGGAACACCGTAGTACGGGTTGTGGGCGTAGGCGTCGAACCGTTTCATCCCGGCGCGCTTCGCGGCCAGCAGGAACGCCACCGGCGAGACCGACGGCCTCGCGCTCGACGGGTTGTTGTTGCCTCGGGGCGCCGTGACCCCGCAGGCGACCTGCTCGCCCTTGTACATCGTCGCGTGGACGCCGGTGTAGATCGCGTTGCAGATCTTCGCGTACGCCCGGGCGCTCGCGATCACCCATTTGCCCTTCGCGCGGACGAACTGCGGCCGGAGGAAGGCCGGGTTGTTCGGCTCGTTCCATGCCGCCCACAACCGGACCGCCGGCAGCACGCGGCCGTCGCCGCCGACGTAGGTGCCGCTGTAGCGGGCGGCGGCGGCGTAGGCGAAGCCGCGCAGGAGCGCGTAGTTCGTCGGGGGACGGTTCGAGCTCTCGCCGCCGTTCGCCCACCGGGGCGTGCCGGTGATCGAGAAGAGCAGCCTGAGCCCGTGCGCGGCCGCGTACAGGGCGGTGCGATCGTAGATCGTCCAGTCGTACCCGGCGTCGCGCGGATCGGTGGCGGCGAAGGGCCGGTGCTTGGCGACGCCGAGCGTGCCGCCCCAGTAGAGGTTCACCCGCAGGACGCCGACGTGGAGCGTCTGGTACTCGGCGAAGACCTGGTCGAGGTTGCCGAAGAACGTCTGGCCCTCGTCGTAGACGCCGATCGACATGTGCGGAGCGGCGGTGGCCGCGGGCGCGCCGAGCCCGGAAGCAAGCAGGCAGAGAGCGGCGGCGGCCGCCAGGGTCGCCGCCAGGACCCCCAACCGGTCAGACACCGACCGGCGCCCTTCCCAGCATGCGCCGGAGCCCGTCCTCGAGCTGGATCTCCGGTTCCCACCCGAGCAGCTGGCGTGCCCGGGTGATATCGGGCTGGCGGATCTGCGGATCGTCCACCGGAAGGGCCTCGAACACGATCTCGCTGCTCGACCCGGTCACCTGCAGCACCGCCTGCGCGAGCTCGAGGATCGTGAACTCGCCCGGGTTGCCGATGTTGACGGGGAAGTGCTCGTCGCTCTCGGCGAGCAGGACGAGGCCGCGGGTGAGATCGTCGACGTAGCAGAAGCTCCGCGTCTGCGATCCGTCCCCGTAGACGGTCAGCGGCTCGTTCGCCAGGGCCTGACGGACGAAGTTCGGGATCGCCCGGCCGTCGTGTGCCCGCATCCGGGGTCCGTAGGTGTTGAAGATCCGGACGATGGCGGTGTCGACGCCCTGCTGGTTGTGGTACGCCATCGTCAGTGCCTCGGCGTAGCGCTTCGCCTCGTCGTACACGCCACGCGGGCCGATCGGGTTGACGTGACCCCAGTACGTCTCCGGCTGCGGGTGCACCTGCGGATCGCCGTAGACCTCGCTCGTCGACGCAAGGAGAAACCGCGACCGCTTGAACTTGGCCAGCCCGAGCGCGTTGTGCGTCCCCTGCGAGCCGACCTTCAACGAGTGGAGCGGCATCCGCAGGTAGTCGACCGGGCTGGCGAGCGCGGCGAAGTGGTAGACGAAGTCGACCGGCTCGTCGATCTCCAGGTGCTCGGTCAGTTCATGGTTGATGAAGACGAACTCGTCGTCGCGGATTTGCTCGATGTTCACGAGCGAGCCGGTGACGAGATTGTCGACGCAGATCACCCGCAGGCCGCGGCCGAGCAGGTACTCGCAGAGGTGGGAGCCGAGGAAGCCGGCACCCCCGGTGACGACCGCCGTGGGCACCGCCGTAGTGTAGAGGGAGGCCTCCCCGGCTTCACCGAACCCTAACCAGTTCGCAGCTCCAGGCGGCCAGCCGCGCCCCTTTCGGGGCTCGAGCCGGCCGGGGGAGGCCGAAACCGCTGGAAATCGGGGGTCGCGCGCGGATAGATTCGGCTTCCATGCGTGTCTCACTCGCGCTGACGAGCGCCGTGCTCGCCCTGGCCTCCGCGTCCGCCGCGCCGACGACGGCCCCCGCGGCTCGTCCGTCGTGCACGCACAGGCCGGTCAGCCCCGCGTACGCCGGCAGCGTGCGGCGCGCCCTCGGTGCCAAGCAGGACGTGTGGGGAAACGCGCTCATCGCACGGCCGAACGGGCCGACGTACGGGGCGGTGCGGCGGCTGCTCAAGCCGTTGCTCTTCGCCCGCACGAAGACGAAGCCGCTGACCACGTCCGGCGTCTACTACCTGCCGTTCGCGCAGCCGCTGGGCGTGCACGGCGCGCACACGGTCGCGCTCCACGTCGGCGACGGAAGCGAGATCCTCTCGCAGACGGCGAAGGGGCCGAGCGTGAAGGTGTTCGTCGGCACCGACGGTCACGAGCGATACGGCTCGTGCCTGTCCCGCCTGGCCCCGCCGCGCCTCGCCGGAGGGTTCCTGCCGATCCTCGAGACGCAGTACGTCGACGCCGCCGGCACGCTCTACCGGCAGGAGTCGTTCGCGGTGCGGGGGCTCGGCACCGGGGAGCTCGTCAGCTTCGTCCGCCTGACGGCGGATGCCCGGTCGGGGCACGGCGCCGTCGTCCAGCTCGTCCCCGAGGGCTCGAGGCGCGGCGCCCGCGTGGTGCAGGGCACCGTGCGGGTGCGGGTCGGCCCGTACGAGTCGACGACCGTCTACGCCGGCTGGCTCGTCCCGCTCGGCGGCTCGCCCGTGCCGATCGACGAGGCGACGTACGACGCCGCCCGGCAGCGTCTGGTCGACTTCTGGCTTGACCGGTTGGGCGAGCCGCTCACGTACGACGTCCCCGAGCGTCTCGTCACCGACGCAGAGCGCAGCCTCCTGATCCAGGACCTGGCGCTGACGTGGCGGTACAGCGTCGGCAACCAGTACGAGGAGTTCTCGTTCGCGGAGGCGCTCGACACGGCCGAGGTGCTGGCGGAGTACGGCCTCCCCGGCGTCACCAGGCAGATCCTGACCAGCTCCCTCGCACGTCTCGGCGGCGGCACCTCGAACTGGCGGGCGGGCGAGAAGCTGACCGCCGCGGCGCTCTACGTCCGTCTCTCCGGCGACCGCCGGTATTTGCAGGAGGCGACGCCGATGCTGACCCGGATCGTCGACGGGCTCGGACGGCAGATCCGCAGCGGGCACGGGGGTCTGCTCCGCCGCGAGCGCTACTCCTCTGACGTCGCCGCCCGCGTGTACGGCCTGCACGCGCAGGCAGCGGTCTGGCAGGGGCTGAACGCGGTCGCGGGCGTCTGGCGTGCGAACGGACAGACGGCCCACGCGCGGAAGGCACACGCGCTCGCCGTGGCGCTCGGCCGCGGCCTGCACCGTGCGGTGCGACGCTCGGCCCACAGGCTCGCGGACGGCTCGCTGTTCGTGCCGACCGCCCTCCTCGCCCGCCACGAGCCGTTCGACGCGGTCACCGCCTCGCGCCCCGGGAGCTACTGGAACCTCGTCGTCCCCTACGCCCTCTCGTCGGGGTTCTTCACGCCCGGCAGCCGGGACGCGCGCGGCATCCTCGACTACATGCTGGGCCACGGCTCGAGGCTGCTCGGCCTCGTCCGCGCCGGTGCCTTCTCGCTCTACGCCAAGCCGCGGTATCCCGTCTCCGGTACCGACCAGGTGTACGGGCTGAACGTCGCCCGGTTCCTGGCGGACAACGACCGGCCCGACCAGCTCGTGCTCAGCCTCTACGGCATGCTCGGCGCCTCGATGACGCCGTACACGTTCGTCTCCGGCGAGGCGGCCACCGTCTCGCCCCTGCGCGGCGCCTCGTACCGGTCGATGTACATGCCGCCGAACACAGCCAGCAACTCGGCGTTCCTCGAGACGCTCCGATTGATGCTCGTCCACGAGACACGGGACAAGGACGGGACCCCGGTCGGGCTCGACCTCGCGTTCTCGACGCCGCGCCCGTGGCTGGGCGACGGGAAGACGATCGCCGTCAACGCTGCGCCGACGAGCTTCGGGCCGCTGACGTTCTCGCTCCACCGCGACGGCAACCGGATCGCCGGAACCGTCCAGGTCCCGTCACGGCGCCCGCCGCACGCCTTGCGGCTGCGCCTTCGGCTCCCGCACGGGGTGAAGCTCCGCGCGGTGCGCGTGAACGAGCACCGCCGACAGGTCGACCGGCGCACCGGCACGATCGACCTCACGGGACTGCGCGGCTCGCTCGACGTCACGGCCGTGCTGGCGCGCTGATCGTCGCGGACCAGCGAGAGTGTAGGCGATGGACGTCCTCTTCACCGTCCTGACGGCGATGATGACCGGCTTCGTGATCGGCAGCGCCGCCCGCTTCGCGGTCCCGGGCCCCGATCCGATGCCCTTCTGGCTCACGGTGGTGATCGGCCTGTGCGGGTCGGCGATCGGAACCGCCATCGCCGCTGCGATGTTCGGCGCCGGTCACACGTTCGACAGCCCGGGTCGTTCGTTCGTCACCCTGCTGCTCGCGATCGGCTTCGCGACGGCGCTCGTGGTCGCCTACCGGGTCTTCGTCCAGAAGCGGCCGATCACCGGACCGGAGGCACGGCACTTCCCGCGTCGCGGCTTCGGGGTCGCGAAGATGCGAGAGCGCCTGCGGTTGCTCGGGATCGACCCCGACCGGGTGCACACGGACGACCGTGTCCTCCGCGAGCCCGCGCCCGAACGCACCCACGAGGACGTGGTCGACCAACTCGAGAAGCTCCGCGACCTGCGCGACCACGGGACGATCACGGAGGAGGAGTACGAGCGGGCGCGGGACCGGCTGCGACGCTACTAGTCCCGGCCGTTCGGCCGGGACGGCTGGTCGTGGTGACCGACTCGCCCTCTACCTTCAACCTCCGTGGAGACAACCGCAGCGGGGCGGCGAGCGTGAACCTGAGGTTCTGGCAGCGGATTCACTCTCCCGCGACCGCATCCCTGGCGGAGAGCGAGACGCAAACGATCGCGAGGGGCCAGCTCGAGGACCTCTCGACGGTGTTCGCAGCCCCGCGCTGGCTCCGCGACCTCGGCCGGAGCGCCTGGCTGCTCGCCGGCGTTCTCCTCATCCTCGCCGGGCTCACCTGGTTGCTCGGCGCCACCTCCACGATCGTCGATCCGATCCTCGCCGCGATCATCGTCGCAACCGTCGCGATGCCCGTCGTCAGCGGGCTGCAGCGACACAGCGTCCCGCGACCGGCCGGAGCGGTGCTCGTCCTGCTCCTCATCATCGCGGCCGCGGCCGTGATCGTCGTGCTGGTGATCAGCGGGATCACCGCCCAACACGACGAGATCTCGGGCCAGCTGAGCGCGGCGGTCGACAAGAGCGGTGGCTGGCTGAAGAGCCTTGGCGTCGACGAGACCGGCGTCTCGCGCTTCGAACAGCACGTCTCGTCGACCACGCCGACCGCGATCGCGACGCTCGTCGAGGGCGCCATCTCGGGCATCAGGAGCCTGGCCGCGCTTGCCCTGTCGCTGTCGTTCGCCATGCTCGGGGTGTTCTTCCTGCTGAAGGACGGGCCGACGCTTCGCCGCTGGGTCGACGGTCACCTCGGGGTGCCGACGGATGTGGCCCGGACGATCACAGGGGGCGTGATCCGGTCGCTCCGCGGCTATTTCCTGGGCGTGACGATCGTGGCGGCCTTCAACGCGGCGGTGGTCGGTGTCGGGGCGCTCGCGCTCGGCGTGCCGCTGGCGGGGACGATTGCCGTGGTCACGTTCGTGACCGCCTACGTCCCGTACATCGGCGCGTTCGTGTCCGGCGCCTTCGCCGTGCTCATCGCCCTCGGCGCCGAGGGGACGACGACCGCGCTGATCATGCTCGTGATCGTCATCCTCGCGAACGGCCTGCTCCAGAACATCTTCCAGCCGTTCGCGATGGGGTCGGCCCTCGACCTACACCCACTCGCGGTCCTGATCATCACCATCGGCGCCGGCTGCGTGTTCGGGATGGTCGGACTCGTGCTGGCGGCTCCGCTCACCTCCGCCGCCGTGCACATCACGCGCGACCTCGCGCGCGCGCGGGCAGCCGCCGGCCTGTCCGACCGGCCCGACGAGCAGCCCACCTGACCGATCGGGCCAGGAAGCTTCCCGTCCAACCGTCGTGCCACGTCCCGGATCCGACGGAGCGGCGCGAGCGTGAGCGTCCCGCGGTCTTTACAACGTCCACCTCGAGGACCGCGAGCCACGGGGTCACCGCCCCGTCGGGGGCGACCGACGAGGCCACGGTGTGCGCGAGGTCGGCGTCGGTCAGCAGCTCTCGCAGCTCCACCACCTGGTGGGTTGACCACAGGGCGTCGGACTGGTAGCAGACGGTCCCGCCCCTCGCCTCGGCGAGCGCCGCCGCCCCGTGGATCTCGCCGTGGGAACAGGTTGACCCGGTGATCGGCCTGCAGCGGGCCCGAGCATGCGCAGGCGACGCCGTCGATCCAGGCGCAGCAGGCGTGATGTCGGCTCGCTGGAGCGTCAGGTGTCTCGGTCTCGTCCGCTTTCCGGAGCGCCGCAAGACCGGACCGGGCGTCTCGGGTTACGCCGCCGCTCGCGGGCTCGTCTGGAAGCCGAGGGCGCGCCGTCGCGGGCTCGCGCGGATGGTCGGGTCGAGGATGACGGCGATGATGTCGACGAGCAGGTTCAGGACGATGATCACGGAACCCGTGAAGAGCGTGATACCGACGAGCATCGGCAGGTCGAGCCCCGCACCACCCATCGACTGGAGCGTCGCATAGCCGAGCCCGGGCATTCGGAACACGGCTTCGACGTAGACGCAGATCCCGACTGCCGTGCCGATGTCCATCGCCAGCATCGTGATGATCGGCAGCGCGCCGTTCGGCAGGGCATGCCGGAAGAGCACCCGGCGCTGTGAGGCGCCCTTGGCTCGGGCGGTCTGGATGTACGGCTCGTTCAGCACCTCGAGCATCCGCGCGCGAATCATCCGCGAGTAGAGGGCGACGAAGAAGAGCCCGAAGACGATCCAGGGGATGACGAGATGCTCGGCCCAGTGGGCCGGGCCGCTGCAGGCCGCTGCGGGGTCGTACGAGGTCGCCGACTGCGTCTTCGGGAAGAAGTCGCAGTAGCCCGTCTGAGGGAGCAGGTGCCACCTCGATGCCAGGAAGAGCTGGAGGAGCAACGCGACGACCAACGGGTGGGTCGAGATCCCGACCATGCTGATCCCCGCACTCGCCCGGTCGATCGTCGACCGCGGCCGCGACGCCGCCAGCATCCCGAGCGGGACCGAGATCAGGAACAGCAGGATCGCCCCACCGAAGGCGATCGCCCCGGTCACCGCGCCGGCCCGGAGCACCGGCGTCAGCACCGGCACCCCGGTCGAGTTCGTGACCGCGAAGCCTCCGCGCGACTGCCTGAAGCTCCTGCCGAGGTCACCGTGCAGCGCTCGCCAGAGGAAGCGGCCGTACTGCACGTAGATCGGCTCGTCGGTCCCCAGGACGTGATTGGCGTGCTCGATCTGCTCCGGCGACGCGTAGCGGATGTCGATCAGGAAGGACGCGGGCTGGGACGGGATCCTCGAGAACGCCAGAAACGTGATCAACGTCAGCGACAGGAGCAGGATGACCGAGGAGATCAGTCTGCGGACGACGAAGCCGACCCACGGGGGCATCAGCGCACCCCCGCCGGGTCGAGCGCCTCGCGCAGCCCTTCACCGAGCTGGTTGAGCGCGATCACCGTCAGGAGGATCGCCACGCTCGGGACGATCGTCGGCCAGGGCTGGAAGTTCTCGGGTGTGGTGATCGTCGGGTTCAGCGCCGATCCCCACTGCTGGCCGAGGACCGTGCCCCAGCTGGCGGTCGGCAGCTGGATCCCGGCGCCGAGGAAGGTGACGCCGACCTCGAGCATCAGGGCAGTCGCGACCATGATCGTGCCGTACACGACCAGCGACGGCACCAGGTGCGGCAGGAGGTGCCTACGGACGATGGTCGTTCCGCGGGCGCCGATCATCCGCGACGCCGCGACGAACTCGCGCTCCCGCAGGGAGAGCATCTGCGAACGGGCGATCCGCGCCGGGTAGTACCAGGTGAAAGCGCCGATCAGCAGCATCAGCTGGACGACCCCGTTGTTGAAGGCGCCCCAGAAGGTGAAGTGCTGCAGACCATCGCCGAGCCCCGTGCCCACCATCAACAGGAGCAGGAGGATCGGCAGCGCCATCACCAGGTCGGTCAGGCGCGAGACCGCCCCGTCGACGAGCCCGCCGAGCCAACCGGCGAGGACGCCGAGCGTGACGCCGACCAGGAGGGCGATGACGGTCGCACCAACGCCCACCTCCAGCGAGACCCGGCCCCCGTAGAGAACGCGGAGAAACAGGTCATGGCCGAGCGGGCCGTCCGCGCCGAGGACGAAGAGTGTCTTCGGCGTTCCCTTTGCCGGCCCAGCGAGCTCCACATCGCTGGTCTGCGGTGCGAGCTGATGCGTGTCCGGCACCCAGCTCCACGGCCCCAGCGGCTTGAGCGTGTAGGCGCCGACCGCGTACGGATAGGGGTCGTCCGGCCCGTGGCCGAGGCCGACCGATGCCAGCTTGGCCCCCGGGAAGACAGCGAGGAGGAGCAGGATCAGGAAGACGGCGCTCGCGACTGCGACCCGATCACGGAGAAACCGCCGCCCGGCCAGGCGCCACGGGCTGGAAGCCGGAATCGCCGAGGCGTCCGCCCCTGCTCGAGGCCGGACGGCCTCAAGTTCCCCGATCGACATCGCGCTAGTTTGCCCGCGAAGCTGCCCGAGACCTCGGAAGCTGCCCGGCCAGGACGGCTCATCGCCAGGCAGGGACCTCTGCCCTCGCCCGCCTGCGGCCGATACCCGCTCCGGGCCGACCTGGAGCTCGGCGACCGGCAAGTTGTCTCGCCGGGCCCCTGGGTGTCGGGCAGAGCCTCGGGCCTGCTCGACGGCTCGTGAAGACCTGGATCTCCTCGGGGCACGGCCTCGAACTCGTGTCCTCGTTCGGCGCGCCCGTGGAACGGCGCGGCCCTGTGTGACTTCGCCCTCTGACGGAGAGACACTGAGGTCTCTCGTGCCGAGCCCCTTTGCTGCTGTCGATCCCATCGGCCCCCACGGCATCGCCCCCGCCGGGCGATGACGCGGTCCGTCCTCATGGCGCTCACGGCAGCGGCGGCCGTCATGCTGTCGGGCGGCGCCGGGCGGCGAACGAGCCGCTACGGGTCGCGCTGGTGCTCGAGCCGGGGATGCGAACGGTTCCGATCGGGATCGACGCGATCCAGGGGCTCCGCCGGGCAAGCAACGACTTCGGCGTCCGCGGTAGGGTCGTGGCGCCCGCCGTGAGGGAGCCGTTCAAGGTGACTCTCTCCCGGCTCGCCGCGCAGCGGTACGACCTGATCCTCGCCGCCGGGCTGGTCGCCCAGGATGCCGCCGAGGCTGCGGCGGCGAACTTCCCCGCACGAAGTTCGGCATGCTCGACGTCCCCGTCGAGGCGCTCCGGCGCAGGCCGTCGAACGTGATGGGAACCCAGTTCCGGTCGGAGCAGGCCGCCTTCCTCGCCGGGTACCTGGCAGCGCTGGTCGAGCAGCGCCGGCCGGGGCCTGACGTGATCAGCTCCGTCGGGGGCAAGCCCGCCGGGATGACGACGCAGCAGTGGCAGGCAGAGCTCGCTCGCGGCGATGCGCTCAATCGGCGCTACGGTCTCGGGCCGTACGCAGCCGCGGGCGACGCTTCGGCGGAAGCGACGCCTCCGGCGCCGACCGTCGTCGCGGTTGCCTCGGATGGGTTCGACTGGGGCGCCGCCGGAATCGGCGCGGGTGCGGCGATCGGCCTCGTGCTGCTCGCGTCGGGTATGGTCGTCGCGCTCCGGCAGGCTCGCCGCCCGGTGACCACGACCACGTAGGTACGGCGACGGCCACGCCGGACGAGCCGCGCCGACGCGGTCAGCGCCTCTCCGCTCGAGCTCCAGGGTTGGGGGCACAGGAACGGTGCTCCCAACCCTCGTGTATCGCCGCAGCAGGACGGCAGCGGGCCTTCGCCCGGCCCCCGGCAGCCCCACGCTCACAGCGGCGAGCGGGACGCGATCGAGGCGTTCGAGCAGGCCCTCGACCGGTACGGTCGCACGAAGAACCTGGCGATGGTCGCGCAGGATCCGACCACGACTCGAGGAGGCGCGACGCCTCTGACCCGAGGGGCTGCCCGCGGCAGCCCCTCGGACATCTCGGGCACCTGCCCGGCGACTGCCCTTGCGGTCAGATCACCGGTACCGAGTACGACGCCGTCGACGGTGAACCGTCGAACCGGCCCATGCCGGGCATGCCGCCGTGCCACCCATGCACCCGCTCGCCGTGCCGCCCCGGACCGGGCATCGTGCCGTTCACCATTGCGGTGATCCGCTGCTCCGCGCTCGCGAGCAACTCGTCGGCCTGCGCCTGCGTCAGGCGTCCGGCTGCGACCGCTGCGTCGAGCTCCTTCTTCTCGTCGGCGAGCAGCGCGGAGACGAGCCCGTCGACCGACTTCCCCTGCGCCTTCGCGACGTCGGCCAGGGTCTTGCCGGAGGCGAGCTGCGTCTGCAGCTCCGATTCGGAGAGGCCCAGGTACGCGGCGGCGGCCGAGAGGTGGCCGAAGCCGTGGCCGCCGATGCCGTGGTGCCCGAAGCCGGCGGGGATCAGAGGGAAGTCGCCCGACGCTATGCGCGCCTTGAGCTCGTCCCCCTGCGCCTTCGTGATCGTGCCGGCGGCGACCGCGGCGTCGACCCGGTTCTCCAGCGCCTTCTCGAGCGCGTCGCTCAGCTTCGCGGGTGTGATCCCGAGCTGGCGAGCGGCGTCGTCGATGACCGCCTGGCTCTCCTGCTGCGGCGTTCCGGACCGACTCGCCGCGAACGCGGCTCCGCCGGCCGCGGCGGCCAGCGCGACGGCGCCGATGACAACCACCTTGCGTTTCATCGAACCCTCCTTGTTCCAGAGCCCCCGCCGTTGGGAAGCACGCGAAGCATCGCCTGCAAAGCTGAGAGAGACCTGAACGAGACGCTCCCCCATCCGCCGTTCGACTCGGCCCCAGTGTCGCGAGCGCTCGCGCGCCGGATAGCCAACGCTCCCGGCTAGACCTTCCCGGCAGTCTTCCATTTCGCCCAGATCTGCTTCATCTCGCTCGCGGTCGAGCGAACCGAGTTTGCGGCGCTCAGCTTGCCCTGCGCGACCTGGGCGAACATCTTCGGGATCAGGAATCGGTCGAGCGTCTCGTTGACGGCCGGATTCGTCGTGCCCGGGTATCCGACATTGCGCGTGTCCCGCGCCGCGGTGGTCGCCAGAATCGAGTACTTCCCGCGCGGGCGGTGGGTGTCGGCGGCCGCGGCCCGCCGGAGTCGCTCGGGCGGGAACGCGCCGGGGAAGCTCGGGAAGCTGTAGAGCTTCGAGGCAAGAGTTGCCGGCTCGGCGGCGACGCAGAGGTCGGCGAGGAACGTCTCCGCCGCCTCCCGGTTCTGTGCGAACTTCCAGATCGAGTAGACGCTCGTCGCCTGCGGCAGCGCGAACCTGCCGTGCGGGCCGGCGGGCATCGGCCAGATCCAGAGGTCGTCGGAGACCGGCAGCTGCAGGTCCTCGGCCATCCGGACCGCGGAGATCGCATTGACGATCAGCGAGCCGCGGCCCGAGAACAGGAACTGGTTGTTCGAAGCCTGCGTCCAGCCGTACACGTCGCCGGTCTGTCCGCGGCGCTGGAGATCGGCCATGAACTTGACTGCCTCGACCGTCGCCGGACTGTCGATTGCGAGGGTGTTGTCCCAGTGCTGGAGGAACGAGCCGAAGGCGGCCATCAGGTCGAGCAGGACGAGGTTCGAGTCCGGCTCGGTCGAGAGGCCGATCCCGAGCGGGTAGCCCGCCTCCTTCAGCGCCGGGGCGGCCGCGCGGACGTGATCCCACGTCGCGGGCGACTCGCCGACCGCGTTCCAGAGGTCGTAGCGCCAGAGCACAGGGGCCGGAACGTACGAGTCGGAGATGCCGAGGTACGTTTCCCGCCGGGGGTTGTAGGTGCTCAGCCGACCCAGCGTGCTGTACGGGCCGACCTGGCGCTCGACCGCGCGGACGATCGACCCGTGGTCGATCACCTGGTCGTCGTAGGCCGTCGGCGGCGTCAGGAAGCCGACGATGTCGTGTCCTTTCTGCGCCTTTGCCTCGCTCGCCACGAGGGCGGGTAGGCGCGTGATGCTGATGTGGTCGACCTTGACCTCGACGTCGTTGCGGGTGCCCCAGTCCTTCGCCCAGCCGTTGAACCAGGCGTCGAACCCGCCGATGACATGCGTCCACTGCACGATCGAGAGGCTGCCGCCGAGCTGACGGCCCCGGTGCCGGAGCGGGCCGGCGATCGCGGACGGCACCCAACCCCCGGAGGCGAGAGTGGCCGCGGCGAGACCCCCGGACCGCAGCAGCGCTGCCCGCGTCATGCCGTCGTGACCCCGGCGGGGCGGGATCGTCGCCGGCCTCATCACCGAAGCTCTCCGAGCGGCGTCGTGGTCAGCGCGAACACCGCCTGCAGCGGAGCCGCGAACTCGATCACTCCGTTCGGGTCGCTGGCGATGAAGCCGATCTCCCGGTTGGTGCCCGTGCCGTCGGCGTTCCAGAAGATCAGCCGGAACAGCCTGTTCGGCGGCAGCCCGCCGATGCTGTAGGCGACCGGCGCGTATGGAATCGCGGAGACTCCGGCGCCGTTCCTGTCCAGACCCAGGATGGTCACGTCCGAGGCGGGCGAGACGTAGGCAGTGAGGAGCTTTGCGGGGTCGGCCCCCGGTCGGGAGACGACGTCGACGATGCTGCCCCCGACCGGTCTCGTCGTCAGCGTCAGGAGGTGCATCAGATGGTAGGCGGGACGCAGCGGCCAGCCATCGGTGCCCGGGCCGATCGCCGAGTAGTCCTGTGTCCCGGCGTCGTAGGTGGCGTCGTAGAGGTCCCACTTCGCCGTTGCGACGTATCCGAGCTGGAGGGCGCGGAGCATGAACCACGCTTCCTGGAACGCAACGGCGTTCGTCACGGCCATCGGGGTGCCGTCCGGTGCGTAGCCGGGCTCGAAGGTCAGCTCGCCCTCGAACGTCCGCACGCCGCGAACGCCGAACTCGGTGACGTAGAGCGGCCGGCGCAGCTGCTCGGGGATCGACGCCCAGATGGCCTGCACTTCGGTCAGCCGCCGCTCGATCTTCGGGGTGTCCCAGAAGTCCCAGTAGACGTGCGGCGCCCACGCGTCGAGCAGGTCGCCCATGTAGGTCGCCATGTACCAGTACCAGTCGGCCTGTGACTGCCCGAGCCCGCTCGTCGTGCCGAGGATGCCACCGCCCATGAAGTGGATCCGATCGCGCACGCCGCGGGCGCGCAGCTCCGCGTCGAGAAGCCGATAGGTCTGCTCGTACTGGGGGAGGGCCAGCCGACCCGAGTTCGGCTCGTTGTACAGCGACACCCAGAGCGGGTCGACGATGCCCCGGTGCAGGAGCAGGTCGGCGAGGACGTCGGCGAAGCGCGGCATGTTCTGCATCGCGAAGTCGAACGTGCCCCCCTGCCACGCGACCTCGATCGTCGCCTCCGTGCGGCTCGCGAGCTGCACCGTCCGGACGAACGAGGCCATCCGGTCGGGGAACGTCCACTCGGTGTTGTTGAAGAACACCCGGACGTACCGCGGCCCGAGCGCCATCACCTTGGTCTCCAGAGCCGGGAGATTGGGCGGCGGCCCGCTGATGTCCGCGAATACGTGCTGGTTGAACTGCCCGCCGAAGCCGCCGAACCAGCTGACGAGACCTCGGTCGAGGGCCAGCGTGAACTCCGGCGGCGACGTCGGCGCGCCTGCGCCCAGCGCAGGCCCGGGCGCAGCCGTGGCAGCAAGACCGACCGGTACCGCGCAGACGAACGTGAGTACGAGAGCGACTCCGAAGCGACGCATCCCGGGCACACCCATCGCCCACGCTCCCTTCGTGGTCATGCCTGCCCCCGTCACGGCCAATACTCGCCCGTTCTCTCGCGCGCCGTCCTCAGGGGGCACGCGGAACAGCACTGCCCGAAACTACGCACCGCGCCAGGCTGGTGCGGCTCCGCCGGGAGCTCCTTCTGACGCGGCGCTCGTGATGTTCCGTGCCGGTTCGTGACGATGCGTTCGGTTGCAACGTGGTGCGCCGGTGTCCTGCACGAGCGCGTGCGCGCTCTCGTTGTTACGTGTGCTCACGGGCGAGATAGTTCTCGGGTGGCCGAGCTACCCACCGGCACCGTCACGTTTCTCTTCACCGATATCGAGGGGTCGACCAGGATGCTGCACGAGCTCGGGGACGCGTACGGCGAGGCGCTGGCCGCACACCGGCGGGTTCTGCGACAGGCGTTCGGCGCCCACGGCGGCATCGAAGTCGACACCCAGGGCGACGCATTCTTCTACGCGTTCCCGGACGCAGAGGAGGCGGCCGCTGCAGCCGAGGAGGCGCAGGCTGCTCTTGCCGGCGGACCGGTGAGCGTGCGGATGGGCCTGCACACCGGGAAGCCGGGCCGGACGGACGAGGGCTACTTCGGCCTTGATGTTCACCTCGGCGCCCGTATCGCCGCAGCCGCTCACGGCGGCCAGGTCGTCCTCTCGAAGGCGACCCGTGACCGGCTAGACGCCGTGGCCGTGCGCGACCTCGGTGAGCACCGGGTGAAGGACTTCGACGCGCCCGTCTGGATCTACCAGCTCGGTGACGCGCCGTTCCCGCCGCTGAAGACGATCTCGAACACCAACCTTCCCCGCCCCCGCTCCAGCTTCATCGGCCGCGAGCCGGAGGTCGCCGAGGTGTGCAGGCTCGTGCGCGAGAGCGGCCTGGTCACCTTGACCGGCCCGGGCGGATCGGGCAAGACGCGCGTTGCGATCGAAGCAGCTTCCGAGCTGATCGGTGAGTTCAGGAATGGGGTCTACTGGGTGGCGCTGGCGACGATCAGCGACCCCGGCCTCGTCACGGAGACCATCGCCCGGGCACTCGGCGCCAGGAACGAGTTGATGCTCCACATCGGGGAGCGGGAGCTGCTGCTCGTGCTCGACAACCTGGAGCAGGTGATCGACTCGGCGCCGGAGCTCGCACACCTGCTGGAGGCGTGCCCGAACCTGAAGCTGCTCGTCACCAGCCGGGAGCTGCTGCGCGTACGCGGCGAGGTCGAGTTCCAGGTGCTTTCGCTGGCCGCCCCTGACGCGGTCGAGCTCTTCACCGCGCGCACGCAGCTCCCCCCGAGCTCCACGGTCGGGGAGATCTGTCGCGGCCTCGACAACATGCCGCTCGCCGTCGAGCTCGCAGCCGCCCGGACGAAAGCCCTCGCCCCCGAGCAGATCCTCGAGCGACTCGGCGAGCGGCTCGACCTCTTCCACGGCGGCCGCGACGCCGAGGAACGCCAGACAACGCTCCGAGCGACGATCGAGTGGAGCCACGACCTGCTGTCGCGGAGCGAGCGAACGCTCTTCGGCCGGCTCGGAGTGTTTACCGGCGGATGCTCGATCGGCTCTGCGGAGACCGTGGCCGACGCCGATCTGGACACGATCCAGTCGCTGGTCGAGAAGAGCCTCGTGCGCCACACGGACGATCGCTTCTGGATGCTCGAGACGATCCGCGACTACGCGGTCGAGCGGTTGGAGAAGAGCGCGGAGGCCGCGGAGCTGCGGGACCGCCATGCCGATCACTTCCTCGAGCTGGCCGAGAGAGTCGAGCCGGAGCTCGCGACCGACCGGCAGGCCGCCTGGCTGGACGTGCTGGAGCGAGACTACGCCAACATGCGCTCGGCGCTCGCCTGGTTCCTCGCGCGCGGAGAGTCCGGCAAGACTCTGCGCCTCGCGGGCGCGCTACGGCCCTTCTGGTTCAGGCGCGGGTACCTGGGCGAAGGCCGCCGCTGGCTCGACGACGTGCTGGAAGCATCCGTCGAGCGGACGCCCCCTCGGGCCAAGGCGCTGGCGGCCGCAGGGCTGCTCGCAGCACTCCAGGCCGACTGGGCCGAGACCAGGCGCTGGTCTCAGGCCGCGTACGAACTCGGCCGTGAGCTGGACGAGCCACGGTACGCGGCCTGGGCGCTGATGACGCTCGGCCGGGCAACCCTCGCGGAGGGAGATCCGGATGGCGCCGTTGCCATCTACGAGGAGGCCGAGATGTACGGCCGCGAAGCCGGAGACCCGGTCGAGACCGTCGCCATGGTTGCGTTCAATCTCGGCTACATCGCTCTGAGCCGGGACGACTTCGATCAGGCGCGAGGCCACTTCGAGCGGGCGGCCGAGCAGTTCGGCGATGATCGCTACGGCGTGGCGCGATCACTCGCAGCTCTCGGGTCGGTCGCGATCTACCAAGGTCGCCACGACGATGCGGTCGCGACGCTGCAGCGCAGCCTCCGCGTGTCGAGCGAGGTGGCGGACAGGGATGACATCGCGTGGGCGCTTCAGCTCCTCGGCGTCGCGTATTCCGAGTCCGCCCCGGTGCGCTCGGCACGGCTGCTGGGAGCGGCCGAGGCGATGCGCGAGTCGCTCGGCGGGCGCCTCGAGGGCGCGGAGCTCGCGCTCCACGAGCGGGCGCTCAAAGCACTGGCCTCCGTTGAAGACGAGACGCGCTCGGCCGAATGGGACGCCGGGCGGCGCCTCGCGTTCCACGATGCCGTGGACTACGCGCTTTCCGATGTCTGAGCCCTATTTCGGGTCCTTTGTCCAACTCCGTGTCGGCGGCCGCGGCGGCAGGGCTTCATTCTGGAACGTTGCCGCGGCCCGGTTCGGCGATCAGGACCTTTCACCGGGCTTGAGCTTCAGCGACATCTTGACCACGCGAACCGACGAACTCGCTGTCACGTGCAGCACCGCGCCTACCGAGACGGCGACCACGCCCACCGCCCAGAGCGGGCCCGTTCCGAGAAGGAGGAGACCGATCCGGTTGAACAGGAACCCCGGTGTCGAGGCGACGCCGCTCAGGACGCCGGTCGAGAGGCTCTGAAGGGTTCGATCGCGCCGTGTGCCCGACTTGCGGACGGCCAGCAGCCAGGAGGGGACTGCGATGAACAGGTACACCTGCACGACGAACATCACGAGCAGTCCGAGCCAGAGCCACCGAGCTTCGAAGTGCGGCATGAGCAGCCAGATCAGGGCCTGGAGACCGCCGGTCGCGAGAGCGATCCCGCTCACCAGGGGCCAGTGGGCTTCCGCCGCCTGGAAGGCTTGCTTGATGTCCGCCTTGCCGCCGTCCTGAACCATCGTGAAGGCGAAGGTTGCGTTGCACCAGTAGGCGGTCACCGCCGTCACGACCACGGCCACGGCGGCAACGATCGAGAACTCGACTGTGACGTCGGGTCGCGAGAGGAAGTGGCTCCTGAGGTTCCAGGTCATCGCCCAGATCCACGCTGCCGGGACGACCTGCAAGAGCGTGAGCCGCCAATCACGCAGAAGCACGAGGATCCCTTCGAAGACGAGGGCGACCGCGCCCGTGGCGTACGCAAGTGGAGCGAGCCACCGTCGACGCCCGGCGAGCTCTTGGAGCGCCGCATCCAGGCGAGTCGGATCAGTGCGGCGAACAGCGTCCGTTGCCGAGATCAGCGGCTGCCACCACGCACTCCTTCGACGTGTCCGGCCGGCAGACCCTGCCCGGGATTTCGGGTCGAATCCAACCGAGACGGTCGATCCCGGTGCGCTCGCCTTGTTCGATCCGCTGCCACGCGTTCTCATACCTGAGATCCAAGCGAACTCACTCTCGCGTCGTGTGCTCAGAAGCGCGTCAGGGGTAGGCCCCTGGACCATTGCGGCAATCCCACACCGGATCGGACGCAGGGAGCGCGTCGAGGCCAACGAACAGGGGCGAGCGATGTTGCGCACACTGCAGGCGCGCCTCGAGGGCCGGACGTCCCCGCTCACGCGCGACCAGCTGGCAGCCCGCGAACGCTGGCGGCGCCGATGGAACCTCCCGATCCTGCTCGCGGCCACCATACCGCTCTTCGCCACCACGCCCGACAGCCGGGCCACGCAACTCGTGGTTGGGATCGGCTCCTGGCTGATCTTCGTCGTCGACCTGGTGGTGCAGCGGCGGATCGTGCCGGACTACCTCCACCGAGCCTCCGGGATGGTCGACCTGGCAATCGTCGTCCTCACCTTCCCGTACTACCTCATACCCGGCCTCGGCGGACTCACCGGCATCCTCCTGATCGCACGACTCGCCCGCGTCGCCCGGGTCGCCATGGCTACGGCCGGACTGCGGCGTGCGGCAGCCAGGCTGGGCAAGGTCATGGTCGTCGTCGCCTTGACAGTCCTGGTCGCCGCGCTCGTCGCCTACGGAGCCGAGCATCCGACCAATCCCGGCTTCGCTACGTTCGGCGACGCTCTCTGGTGGGGGATCGTCACCCTCACCACCGTCGGCTACGGCGATATCGTCCCGAAGACGTTCCCCGGACGGCTCGCTGGCGTCGCGATCATGTTCACCGGCGTCGCGACAATCGGCATCCTCGCAGGAACCCTCGCGTCATTATTCGGACTCGGAAGGCCGAGCTCGAAGGCGATCGAGGCCACGGGCGACGAGGTGCACGCGGAGCTGGCGGACTTGCAGGCCCAGCTCAAGGCTGTCGAAGAGCGCCTGGGCAATCTCGCCGAGCGTGTCCGTCCGGCTTCGGCCGGGCGATGAGGACCCGAAGCCGGCGCCTCGTCTTCGCGCTCCCCTCCTCGCGTCTCCGTAATCGCCCGCAGCGCCTGTCGGTTCTCGACCCGATGGCATGCGAGAGCCGGAGCACCAGGCTACGGGCGGAGCATGAGGAAGGACGACGATCAGATGGCTGCGGACAAGCACAAAGTGTCGGCACGCGAAGGAGTCCGAGGGCACCCGCCGGGAGGAGATCTCGACCCGGCCGCGATCGTCGAGACCGACGCGGCGTCTCATCCCGAGGACGATGCCGAGGCGCTGTTCCAGGCGCCGGCGTTGTTCCGCGTCCTCTGGGCCGACCCGAAGAACATGGCGGAGCACCTGGCGCTCTGGTCGCTCAAGTACTTCGGGCCCCGCGCCCAGTCGGCCGTCGAGCGGCTGCGCGCGTCGAATCCCGATGCGTCACAGGACGAGCTGGAGCAGCTCTCGGTCCAGCACCAGACGCGCGTGTGCATGACCGGGGGCGCGTTCGTCGGCGGCCCCTTCATCGTTCTGATCCCGATCGCCTTCTGCGCCGCGCTCCTCGCCCAGGCGCAGATGGCATTCGAACTCGCGGCGATCAACGGCTACTCAGCGACGGACAGGATGCGGGCGGCCGACCTGCTCGTCCTCCAGGGCGCCTACCCCACCACCGAGGAGGCGGGAGCTGCCCTCCGCACCGTCAGCCGGAGCGAGCGTCAAGGCGGAAGGCTTCCCCGGGGCGCTCGCTGGACGATGATCAAGAGGATGGCATTCCTTCTCGGCCTGCTGACGGCGCCGGGGACGCCGAAGCCGCGCTGGTTCGTCTCACTGATTCGATGGATCGCGCTCGGACTCACCCTGATCGTCGGGCTCGTCCTTCCGCTCGTGTGGGTCCCCTACATGGCCGTGTCCATGCGACGCGCCGCCCTCCTGATGGGCGATCGGGGAAGGAGCTTCTACGCGGCCAGACGAACCGAGGAGACCGGCGTCACCGTCACGAGAGCCCCGCTGACGATCAGTGTCGGGGTCGCGGCCGGCTTCGTCCGAATGCTGCTCCTCGTCGCAGCGCCGATCGTCGTCGCCGTGATCGCACTCTTGACCGACACGAACATCGGCGGAGGTAATTGGGTGACCGCCCTGGTCGCACTCCTCGTCGTGTCCGCACTCGCTACCCTCGGCTGGCTCGGCTTCCGCTGGACGCGGATGAAGATGAAGAGGAGCCGCCGCGGCCCGGAGGCGGCCGCCCACCCGTCGGCAGGCTGAGCCCGATGCCTCGTCCGAACTTGATCGAGCGTCGTACGACCCGTTTCCTTCGAGAGCCTGTCTCGGTTCGTGGAGCTGTGGGCGTCATCGTCGTGGCCACAGCAGTTGTGGTCGCCGTCGGCGGAGTGGCAATCCGTTTCCTCGACCACCACGAGTACTCGGACGTCTGGGTCGGGATGTGGTGGGCGCTGCAAACCGTCACGACCGTCGGTTACGGGGACGTCACGCCAGAGCACGCCTCCGGGCGCATCGTAGGCGTGTTGGTGATGCTCTACGGGATCGCCTTCCTGACGATCACGATCGCGGCGATCACTTCGACCTTCGTCGCACGGGCAGAACAGGAGCGGAATCTTGCCGAGGCAAAGGCCGAGCACGACGAGCAGAAGCGGGCCGAGGAGCGATTCGACGAGCTCTCCGGCCGTCTCCAAGAGGTGGAGCGGTTGCTCAGGCAGCTAACAAACACGAGGGCCTGAACACGGGGCGGGACAACCGGCCATGAGAACGACCCTCACACGCCGATTGAACGTCCCTCGCGCCCCGGTAATCGACCGCAGCGTGTGTCGGTTCCGCAACGGACGGCGCAGGAACGGGCTGTCTTGGGTGTCTCTCGCGTTCCACCCTGTCGTTCCGAGCGAAGGGGTGGGGGCGCAGCCAAGCCGTGCCCTCGCTTTCGACGTGATCCGAGAACCCGCTCTTGCGATCGGTGGATCTTCGGATGTCTGCCGACGGCCGGGCGAAGGAGGGTTGACGCGGGAAATCGAAACCGAACCGCCGCGAACCGGGCAATACGTGCGCTCGGGTTACGACACCGCGACGTCGTAGGAAGGAGAAGGGCATGGCCGAGAACCACACCGACGTGTTCGTCGGCGGATACCCGGATGTGGAAACCGCCGCGCGCGAGTTCGACGAGCTGGCCGCGCTCGTCGCCGAGAAGAAGGTGAAGCTCGAGGCGGCGATCCTGATCACGCACGACGAGGACGGCACCGTCGGTGTCCGGCAGACCGCCGACCACCGCGGGCGGAAGGGCGTCGAGTGGGGCGGCGCGGTCGGGGTGCTCGTCGGGCTCGCCGCACCGCCGCTCCTCGCGACCACGGCCGCAGGTGCGGCGGCCGGTGGTCTCGTCGGCAAGTTCGTCGACAGGCGAGTCGAGACCGAGATGCACGACAAGATCGGCGAGAATCTGCCGCCGGGAACGGCCGGGATCATCGCCGTTTTCGAGGACGACCAGCGTCTCGCAGTCGAGCAGGCACTTCCCGGCGCGCTCGCGAAGTCGATCGTCCAGACGGAGAAGCACGGGGTCAAGGCACTCAAGGACAGCCTCGCCGAGGCGATGGGCAAGTTCGTGCCCGACCGCACCGTCCTACCGATCCCGGACAAGGTTTTCGGGGGGGTTGCGGGTCGCACGATGGACGAGGCCGTCGCCGACTGGACGGTCGTTGCCGGGCCGAAGGCGCCGGAGGGCGCACCGAACGTCCTCTTGGTCCTGATCGACGATGCGGGCTTCGGCCAGCCCGACACGTTCGGGGGCCCGATCCCGACGCCGAACTTCACCCGGGTCGCGGAGAACGGTCTGACCTACAACAGCTTCCACGTGACGGCGCTCTGCTCGCCGACCCGCGCGGCGATGCTGACCGGGCGCAACCACCACCACGTCGGCATGGGCTCGATCGTGGAGTTCCCGGGACCCTTCCCGGGCTACACCGGTGCCGTCCCACGCTCCTGCGCCTCGGTTCCGCGGATCCTGAGGGAGAACGGCTACGTCACCGGCGGGTTCGGGAAATGGCACATGACGCCGGCGCGCGAACAGGGGCCCGCCGGCCCGTTCGACCACTGGCCGCTCGGCTGGGGCTTCGACCACTTCTGGGGCTTCCTCAGCGGCGCGTCGGGACAGTGGGACCCGCTGATCTCCGTCGACAACGCCACGGTCGGCACCCCCGAAGGCGAGGACGGGAAGCCGTACTACTTCCCGGCCGACCTCACCGACAAGGCGGTCGAGTGGCTGCACGGCGTGCGGGCCCAGGATCCGGACAAGCCGTGGTTCATGTACTACTCGACCGGCTGCGCGCACGCGCCACACCACGTCCCCAAGGAGTGGGCAGACCGGTTCAAGGGCCGGTTCGACGAGGGCTGGGACAAGCTCCGCGAGGAGGTCTTCGAGCGGCAGAAGAAGCTGGGGGTCATCCCCGCGGACGCCGTGCTCACCGAGCGGCCCGACCTGTTCGAGGCCTGGGACTCGCTGGACGAGGACTCGAAGAGGCTCTACACGCGGCAGATGGAGGTGTACGCGGGCTTCCAGGCGAACGCCGACTGGAACGTCGGCCGGCTCCTCGACGCGGTCGAGGAGATGGGCGACCTGGACAACACCCTCGTCGTCTACATCTGGGGCGACAACGGCGCGAGCCTCGAGGGCACGACGACCGGGTCGTTCAACGAGATGACCTTCCTCAACGGCCTCGTGCTCGACCCGAAGCAGCAGCTCGAGCTGATCGAGCGCTACGGTGGCATCGACGGGCTGGGCGGGCCGGATACGGCACCGCATGTCGCCGCCGCCTGGGCATGGGCCGGAAACACACCCTTCCGGTGGGGCAAGCAGAGCGCGAGCCACCTGGGCGGGACGCGCAATCCGATGGTCGTCTCCTGGCCGGCGCGGATCGAGGCGAGCCGCACCACACGGTCGCAGTTCACGCACTGCATCGACATCGGCCCGACCATCCTCGAGGCCGCCGGCATCCCGGAGCCGAGGGTCGTCGACGGGATCGAGCAGGAGCCGATGGACGGGACGAGCTTCCTCTACACCTTCGACGACGCCGACGCCGCCGAGCGGCACACGGTCCAGTACTTCGAGATCCTCGGCTCACGCGCGATCTACAAGGACGGCTGGTGGGCGTGCGCGCGGCTCGACAAGGCGCCGTGGGACATCTCGCCCGAGACGCTGTCGAAGTGGGGCCCCGGCTCCGGCTGGGATCCCGACGCCGATCCGTGGGAGCTGTACTACCTGCCCGACGACTTCTCGCAGGCGAACGACCTGGCGGCGGAGCATCCCGAGAAGCTCGCCGAGCTGAAGGCGATGTTCTGGGAGGAGGCCGAGAAGAACCGCGTGCTCCCGATCCTCGGCTGCGTCTCCGTCCTGTTCGGCATCCTCCCGCCGCTGCCGACGATGACCCGCTTCACGTACGCGAACACGGTTCAGAACGTGCAGCTGGGGCTCGTGCCGAAGATCTACGGGCGCTCCTACGCGATCGAGGCGGAGCTGACGGTGCCGGAGGGGGGCGCCGAGGGCGTGCTCGTCGCCAACGCCGACTTCATCGGCGGTTGGGGCCTGTGGGTCGACGCGAAGGGATATCTCAACCACACGTACTCGCTGCTCGGCGTCGAGACGTACCGGCAGACGTCGACGAAGCCGATCCCGACGGGGGACGTGACGGTGAAGATGCTGTTCGAGATCGACGAGGCGAAGCCCGGTTCCGGCGGGAACGTCACCCTGTGGGCGAACGACGAGCAGATCGGCGAGGGGCGGCTCGACAAGACCATCCCGCTCTCGCCGACGTCGTACGCCGGCATGGACATCGGCCGCGACAACGGCCTGGTCGTCGACCGCGACTACGAGGACAAGGCGCCGTACGCGTTCACCGGCACCCTCAAGCACGTCGTCTTCGACCTCAAGCCGGCGACCACCCACGACGCCGAGAAGGCGCTGCACGAGCACGCGTCGATCAACGCCGTCGCGCACGGGGTCGCGAGTTGAGCAACCGCGATACGTGACATTTCGACTCCTCCCGACCCGGCGGCGGGGACTGCTCCCCGCCGCCTCTCTTCGTCGCCGCGGCCGGCAACATCGCACGTGCGCTGGGACGCGCTCGAGCTGGCCGAGCTCGAGGAGGAGGCGGCCGAATACGCGAATCGGTGCGATCCGTGAGACGGGCCGGAGGCGCAGCTGGCGATATTTCCTGGCGGACGAGATCGTGTTCGCCGTCCACCCCGGGACCGATGCGATCTGGCTGGAGCAGGGAGCCGTCGAAGAGGCCCGGGCTCCATAACTCCATCCCGGTGAGGGAGCTGGTCGTCACGGGCAGCGGCAACTGAGTGGCTTCGGACGCCGGAGAGCACGGGCAGCGGCGCGTCGAGCTCCTCTCGACCGTGCTGCTGGCGTGTGCGGCCGTGGCGACGGCCTTCAGCACGTATCAGTCGACCCGCTGGCGCGGCGAGCAGGCGGCCGACTACAGCAAGGGCACGGCCGCGCGCATCCAGTCGTCGGCCGCCCAGACGCGCTCAGGTCAGCAGACGCAGATCGACATCGCCACCTTCGTCCAATGGGTCGACGCAAGCGTGGCCGGAAAGCGGAAAGTCGCGCAGTTCTACCGGCGGCGCTTCCGGCCGGAGTTCCGCCCCGCCTTCGATGCGTGGCTCGCGACGCGACCGGCGACGAACCCCAACGCTCCGCTCACGCCGTTTGCCATGCCGCAGTACGTCGTCGCCGAGGCGGTCAAGGCCGAGCAGCTCAACCGGGAGGCAGGCGTTCACGCTGCAGCCGCGGATCAGGCGAACAAGAAGGCGAACGACTACGTGCTGGCCGTCGTGCTCTTCGCCGCATCCCTCTTCTTCGCCGGCGTCTCGACGAAACTCAACTCGCTCCGCCAGCGCGAAGTGCTGCTCGGCATCGGCTCGGCGATGTTCCTCGGCACACTGGTCTGGATGCTCGTCCTCGCCGCATGACGAATGACGCTCCCGCATGCATTCCACCTGCTCGCGAAGCCGACCGGCGCTGTCTGCAATCTCGACTGCGAATACTGCTTCTTCCTGTCGAAGGAGATGCTCTACCCGGGGAGCAGGTTCCGGATGGCGGACGACCTGCTCGACGAGTACACCATGGGTGGACGCCATCGGCCGTTCCCTGAATGGGCCGGCGGGGATCGAACCTGCGACCGGGCAGGCGGGAGCCTCAGCCAGGGGCACAGGAGGACGGAATGACCGCGGCAAGGACTTTGCGTGCCGGCGGCGAGCGCAGGGCACGGGATGAGCGCCTGACCCCGGCAACGAACGACCGCAGCCGCTGGCTCGCCCTCGTCGCGCTGACGATCGGCGTGGCGATGATCATCGTCGACGCGACGATCGTCAATGTCGCGATTCCGTCGATCATCCGCGACCTCCACATCGGGATCACCCAGGCGGAGTGGGCGAACTCGATCTACTCGCTGGTCTTCGCTGCGCTCCTGATCAGCGTCGGCCGCATCGGCGACGTGACCGGGCGCCGTCGCGTGTTCATCTGGGGCCTCCTGGTCTTCCTCGGCGCGAGCCTGATCACCGCGCTCGCGCCCTCGGGAACCGTCCTCCTCGCCGGCCGCTTCCTCCAGGGGGTCGGCGGAGCGCTGATCCTCCCGTCGACGCTCTCGATCGTGAACGCGACCTTCCGCGGGCGCGAGCGGGCGATCGCCTTCGGGATCTGGGGCTCGGTGATCGGCGGGATGGCGGCGCTCGGCCCGCTCGCCGGCGGCTGGTTCGTCACTAACCTGAGCTGGCGCTGGGCCTTCTACGTCAATCTCCCGGTCGGAGCGCTCGCGCTCGTCGGCGCCCTGCTCTTCGTCGGCGAGAGCCGCGATCCGGACGCGCGTCCGGGATTCGATCCGCCGGGGGTCGCGCTGTCGACCGTCGGTTTCCTCGGCGTCGTCTTCGGGCTGATCGAAGGGCAGACCTACGGCTGGTGGACCGCCCAGCGGGACTTCCTCGGCTTCTCCCCCGGCGGGCTGTCGGTGATCCCGTTCGCGTTCGCGCTCGGCGTGCTCTCGCTCGCCGGCTTCGTCCTCGTCGAGCGGCGCCGCACGCTCGCGGGGCGTCCGGTTCTCGTCGACTTCTCGCTCTTCCGGATCCCGACCTTCCGCTACGGCAACGTCGCAGTCCTGATCGTCGGGCTCGGCGAGCTCGGGCTCGTGTTCGTGATCCCGCTCTTCCTGCAGTCGGTGCTCGGGCTATCGGCCTTCGACACCGGGCTCGTCCTGACCGCCCTCGCCGCAGGAGCATTCCTCGCCGGCGGGCTGGCCGCGCCGCTCACCCGCCGAATCGGACCGCACCGGGTGGTTCAGCTCGGTCTCGCGGTCGAGGTCGTCGGCATCGTCGCCGTCGGCCTCACCTTCTCTGCCGACCGCCCGGCCTGGCAGTTCTGCCCGCAGCTCTTCGTCTACGGGGTCGGCGTCGGCTTCGCGACCGCGCAGCTGACGAGCCTCATCCTCGCCGACGTGCCCCGCGCCCAGTCCGGAGAGGGATCGGGGATCCAGAGCACGTCGAGGCAGGTCGGCTCCGCGCTCGGCATCGCAATCCTCGGCACCGCGCTCACGACCGCGCTCGCCTCCGGCACCCGCCAGCGCCTCGAGGCAGTCCCCTCGATCACGCCTCCCCAGCGCGCGGCGATCACGGCCGCCGTCGAGCGGAGCGGCGGCGCGGTGCTGCCCGCCTTCCGCCGCTCGCCACAACTCCAGCCTGCAGTCGCACCGGTCGAGGAGGCGTTCGTCGCGAGCGCACGACGAGCCGCCTTCATCGCCGCCGCGTTCGTCCTGGTCGGGCTCGCCGCCGCCTTCCGGCTCCGGCCCGGTCGGCAAGATGAGCCCGAACCCGGGCCAACCTAGGTTCGGAGCAGCCGGACCGGGTGCGATGTGAGCGGCACCTCCCGAGGGTGCCTGCCCGACCCGTGCCGCTCACCACCCGCGCGCGACCTGCGTCAGACACGTCACGCCCACGCGACACCGTCGCATCCCGCGGTGGCTGCGGTCGGGGTGCACCGTGGTTGCAGAGGGACCGCCCGAGCGCCGCGAACCCGCTTCCCGAACGGATCTGCTCGAGGTCCGTGTTCGACTCCATGTCGACGGCCGTTCGTGTCGGTTCGTGCCGTTCCGTGTCGATACGTGTCGTCTGGTGCTGCCGGACCTCGCTGAACCGGTCTTCGTGTCGTCTCGCGTCGATTCGTGTCGCTGCGTTCGCTTGCAGGCGGGTTGCAGCCCGGCAGAACCGAGCCGGGCCATGACGGGCGCTAACCCAACCGACTCGGGTCCACCTGCGCGGATGGCTTCAGGCCGTCGCCTCGAAGGGTCGCTCTGCGGAGCGGAGGTGCACAGTCGCCCCGACGCTCTCGTGGAACGTGCGCGCACGCTCGAACTGCTCCAGCGCCTCGTCGCCCCGGTCCTGCGCGGCGAGCTGCTCCCCGGCGCGAAGGCGTGCTTCGGCCTCGTCGGGAAGGGAGCCGATCTGATCGAGCATCTCGGCTGCCTCGACGTAGTCGCCGCGTGCGTAGGTGCGCGCCGCGTCGATCCACGGCGATGGCGCTCGTTCGGAGAGCGCCTGCTCGAGCTCGGCGTCGAGGCCTAGTAGTCGCGCTGCGGCTGCAAACGCGGCAAGAGCGATCACGCCGAACTGCAACTCACGGCCACCCGCCAGGATGTCCAGGTACTCGCGGGCGAGTGGCTGCGCGCACTCCGGTGCCCCGGCAGCGGCGTAGACGTAGGCACCGAACGGGAGCATGTAGTGGAGCACCTGGGGCTGCTCGATCCGCCGGGCGTGGGCGATCGCCACGTCTGTGTCGGAGAGCGCACCGGCCGCGTCTCCGCGGGCCGACCGGATCGCGCCGCGCAGCATCGAGGCCTGGCCGCTCAGGTAGTGCCGCGGCCCTGCGAGGAACTCGTCGCACAGCTGCAGGGCCTCGTCCCAGCGCCCCGAGCGGTAGTGGTGATCCGTCAGGACGCCCTGTGACCAGAGCCGTTCCCCCTCGGAGCCGATCCGCTCGGCGACGGCGGCCGCGGCCAGCCGCGACTCCGTCGAGCCGCGGACGTCGCCAAGGATTATCTTCGTACTCGCCAGCTGGTTCAGCGTCCGGGTGAGCGGCCCCAGCAGCCCTGCAGCCTCCGCGAGCTCGGCGGCGCGGGCGAGGTCGTCGAGTCCGGCCGGGTCTCCGAGCGTCGCTCGCGCCGTTCCGACCTGCGTCAGCGCCGCGATCATGGGATCGCGCCAGCCAAATTTCTTGGCGAGCTCGTACGCCTGCGTGGCGAGCTCGAGCGCTGTCGCGTTGTCACCGTCGAGGGCCGTCGTCGAGGCGCGGCTCGCGAGCGCGAGGGCCTGCTCGGGGCAAGGGGGCTCGTCGGCGAGCAGCCGCTCGGCGCGGTCCTGGTGCTCGTGTCGAAGTTCCAGCTGTCCGCGGTGCCAGACGCTCCGCACGAGCGCGAGCTCGGCCTCGGCTGCACGCCGCCGGTCGCCGGCGGCCTCCAGTGCCAGGCTGGCCTCCGTGAGCAGGTCGGGGTCAGCTCCTGCCTGGCTGTAGACGGGGACGGCGCGGCGGAAGAGCAGCTGGGCACGCTCCGGGTCGTCCTCCGGCCACAGCCGCAGCGCGGCCTCGTAGAACCGCTCGGCCGCCGGGGCCGCGGAGAGGGAGGCTGCTCGATCCCCGGCGTCCCGTAACGCCCGCCGCGCCGGCTCTCCCAGGTCGGACGCATCGAGCCCCGCCGCCTCCGCGAGCTCGAGCGCCTGCAGGTAGTGGTGTGCGAGCAGCTCGGCCTGGTCGTCGTGGCGGCCGAGCGACTCGATCCAGGCCGCCGTCTGCCGGTGCCTCTCGACCCTGCCCGCGCGGGGGATCTGCGCGTAGGCGACGTCCATGATCAGGACGTGGCGGAACGCGTACTCGGCCTCGCTCGCCACGGACGAGGTGCGCGAACGCTGGACGAACTCCTTCCGCTCGAGCCGGTGCAGGAGCTCCTCCGCCTCCCAGCGGCTGACATTCCCGACCGCCTCGACCGCGCCCAGCCAGAAGACCTTCCCGACGACGGCTGCGTCCTGAACCAGCCGCTTCTCCTCCTCGGGAAGCGCGTCGAGCCGAGCGGCGATGATCCCCTGCACCGACTCCGGCAGCGTGTCGAGATCGCCGCCCTCGGCGAGCGCGCGCGCGTACTGCTCCGCGTAGAGCGGATTCCCGCCTGCTCGGGCGAGAAGCGCCGCCTGCACGCTCGCGTCGAGGACCGGCCTGCCGAGCACGTCGGCGACGAGCAGCGCCGCCTCCTCGTCCGCGAGCGGCGAGAGCGAGACCGTGAACGCGTTCGACTTGCCGCCGCCCCAGGCCGGCCGGCGCTGCAGCAACTCGGGACGCGCGGTCGCGACGACGAGCAGCGGCACGTGCGCGACGCGGTCGACGAGCCCGTCGACGAAGTCGAGCAGCGCGTCGTCCGCCCAGTGCAGGTCCTCGAACACGAGCACGAGCGGCCGCTCGTCGGCCAGCGTCTCCAGGTAGCGACGCCATGCTGCCGTTGCCTCCTCCGGACTGGATGTTCCCTGCTCGCCGACGCCGGCGAGCGGGCGCAGATGCCGCTCGAGCCACACCGCCTCCGCCTCGTCGACGGCGACGGACGCAGCCGCCCGCCGCAGCTTCTCCTCCGCCTGCTCCGGCCGGTCGCTCTCGAGGATGCCGGCCTGCGCCTTGACGATCTCGGCCAGCGCCCAGAACGTGACGCCGTCGCCGTACGGGAGCGATCGCCCCTGCCGCCAGGTGACGACCTCGGTGCTCTCGTCCGCGGCGCGGAAGAGCTCGAAGACGAGCCGGCTCTTGCCGATCCCCGGGACACCGACAAGTGTGACCAGCTGCGCCGACCGTTCCGCGGCTACGCGTGCCAGGCCCGAGACCAGGAGGTCGAGCTCGCGCCTGCGCCCGACGAGCCGGGTCGTCGCCCGGCGAGTGAGATCGACGCCGAAACGAGCGAGCGCCTGCAGCGCCTCCCACGCGGGCACCGGCTCCGCCTTGCCCTTCGCCACGACCGGCTCGACCTCCCGGTAGTCGAAGACGTCGCTCGTTGCGCGGTGCGTCTGGGCGCCGACGAGAACCCCATTCAGCGGTGCCGCCGACTGGAGCCGCGCAGCGGCGTTGACGACGTCGCCGGCCACCATCGCCTCGCCCTCGCCCGGCCGGGCGTCCAGCGCGACCAGCGCCTCGCCGGTGTTCACCGCGACGCGCACCTGGAGCTCGTCCCCCTGCTCGATCGCCCAGTCGCGGATCGCGAGCGCCGCCCGGACTGCCCGCTCCGGGTCGTCCTCGTGCGCCACGGGCGCGCCGAACACGGCCATCACGGCGTCGCCGATGAACTTCTCCACCGTCCCTCCGAACCGCTCGAGCTCCGCGCGGAGCCGCGCATGGTAACCCGCCAGCAGCGAGCGAACGTCCTCGGGATCCAGCCGCTCCGCCCGCGCAGTGAACCCGACCAGGTCGGCGAACACGACCGTGACCACCTTCCGCTCATCGCGCGAAGCGCCGATCGGCCCCTCCGCGAGTGCGGCCCCGCAGAACGGGCAGAAAGGGAAGTCCTGCGGCAGTTCCTTGCCGCAGCTCGCACAGGTCACCATCGACTGAGTCTAGGGCACCCTCCCGAGACGCTCAGACCGACCGCTCGACCGGGACAATACGGACAGCTTCCGCTCCCGTGCGAGAGAGTCGAGCTGCCCCTCCCGAGTACGGCCGGCCCCTTCGGTCGGCCGAGTGTCAGGGAGAAGAACTCTGCGATGCGCGACGAATCGCATTGGTGCACACGGGTTACAAACGCCGCCCACCGTCAAGTCCGCTTCCGAAGCCGTTCTACTTCAGGTCTTTGTTCGACTCCATGTCGACGGCGTTCGTGTCGTTCGGTGTCGTCCTGTGTCGGTGGGTGTCGTCTGGTTCAGTCAGAGCCCGTTCTGACGCGCTCTTCGTGACGTTTCGTGTCGTTCTGTGTCGATGCGTTCGGTTGCAGAGTGGTTGCAGAGAAGGTCGGCTTCCGTTCCTACCAATCGCGCGAGATGATCCCCGAGTGCACCGCAAGGTGGTCACCGTGCTCTTCTGCGACGTCGTCGGCTCCACCGCTCTGGGCGAGTCGCTCGATCCTGAGGCGCTGCAGGGCATCCTCGCTCGCTACTTCGATCGGATGAAGGCGATCGTCGAGTCACACGAAGGCACGGTCGAGAAGTTCATCGGCGACGCGGTGATGGCCGTGTTCGGGGTGCCGCAGGTGCACGAAGACGACGCACTCCGCGCCTGCCGAGCGGCGGCGGAGATGCGCGAGGCGTTCCCGGAGCTCGCTGTCCATGGGCGGATCGGCGTCACAACGGGCGAGGTTGTCACCGGCACCGAGGAGCGCCTGGCCGCCGGCGACGCGGTCAACGTCGCTGCCCGTCTGCAGAACGCCGCCGACCCCGACGAGATCCTGATCGGCGAGGCGACGCTCGAACTCGTCCGCCGTGCTGTCGAGGTCGAGCCGGTGGAGCCGCTCGAGCTGAAAGGCAAGGCCGAGCCGGTTGCGGCGCACCGGCTCATCTCGGTACACGAGGCGCCGGAGAGATCACACGAGTCGCGCTTCGTCGGCCGCGACCGCGAGCTGAGTTTCATCCGGGAAGCGTGGGAGCGCGCCTTGACCGGTCGATGCGAGCTCCTCACCGTGGTCGGCGACCCGGGGATCGGCAAATCCCGGCTCGTCGCGGAAGCGCTGTCCGCGCTCGGCGTGCGGGTCGTCCGTGGCAGGTGCCTTCCATACGGCGAGGGGATCACGTACTGGCCCGTGGTGGAGGTGATCAAACAGCTCGAAGCAGCACCGTCGGACCCGGTCGCGGCCGGGTCGATCCGGTCGCTCCTCGGCGAGGCCGAGCAGAGTACTTCCGCCGAGGAGATCGGCTGGGCGTTCCGCAAGCTGCTCGAGGAACAGGCGCCGCTGGTGGTCGTGTTCGACGACATCCAGTGGGGCGTGCAGACGTTCCTCGATCTCGTCGAGGGCGTTGCGCTGCTCTCGGCGGGATCGCCGATCCTGCTCCTCTGCATGGCCCGTCCCGAGCTGCTCACGCAGCGTGGCGACTGGCCGGTCGCGCTGCACCTCGAACCGCTGCCAGCTGCGGCGGTCGAAGAGCTAATCGCCCCTCTGCCGTCCGAGCTGCGGGAGCGAATCGCCCACGCTGCCGGCGGGAATCCGCTCTTCGTCACGGAGATGCTGGCGATGGCCGCCGACGACGAGGCCGTCGACGTCCCGCCGACGCTCCGCGCCCTCCTCGCTGCCCGCCTCGACCAGCTCGAACCCCCCGAGCGCGCCATACTCGAGCGCGGCGCCGTTGAAGGAGAGCTCTTCCACCGCGGCGCCGTTCAGGCGCTCGCCCCCGAGGAGACCCAGATCACGCCCAGACTGGCGCTCCTGACCCGGAAGGATCTGATCCGTCCCGACCGAGCTCAGTTGCCCGGCGACGACGGCTTCCGGTTTCGGCATCTCCTCATCCGGGATGCCGCCTATGAAGCCCTTCCGAAAGCGAGCCGGGTGGTGTTGCACCGGCGCTTCGCCGAGTGGCTCGAGCAGCGCGCCCCCGATCTGGTCGAGTTCGACGAGATCCTCGGCTACCACTTCGAGCAGGCTCACGGTTACGGGGCCGAACTGGGCCTGGTCGATGAGAGCGCAGAGCTCGCCGCGCGCGCCGCGGTTCATCTACGGACGGCCGGAGAGCGCGCGGCCGATCGCGGCGACGCGGCCGCCGCAGTCAAGCTGCTCGAGCGGGCGACGGGCGTGATCCCGAAGGAGGATCCAGCGCAGCGAGAGGTGCGAGTCGAGTTGGCCTCCGCGCTGGTCGAGCGGGGCGAACTGAAGCCAGCCCAGTCGATCCTTAACAAGGTCGTCAACGATGCATCGGCTGCAGGCGACGAGGTGGCCGAGTGGCGTGCGCGTGTGGGCCTCGTCGCTGTCGGGCTGTGGCTGAACGAGTCGGACATCGGGGCAGGAGCCGAGCTCGTCCGGAAGGCGATTCCCGTCCTCGAGCGGCACCGCGACGATCTCGGGCTGGCACGTGCGTGGTTTCTGGTCGGGCTCACAGACTTCTGGCAGGGGAAGTCAGGCGACGAGGCATTCGCCCGAGGCCTCGGCAGCGCGCGCCGTGCGCGCAGCGGTCGCGACGAGGCGCAGATCCTGATCTGGTACCTGATCAGCAGCTGGTACGGGCCGACCCCGGCTGGGGAGGCGGTGGCGCGATGCCGCGACGTTCTCGAGCAGACCTCGTCGAGGCAGGTGGAGGCGATCGCCCGCCAGGAGCAGGGAGCGCTCCTTGCGCTCTCGGGCCGCTTCGACGAGGCGCGTCAGAACTGGAAGGAAGGGAGGGCGATGCTCGAGGAACTGGGACTTCCGATTCTTGCGGCCGGGAGCTCCCAGGAGCTTTTCGACATCGAGCGCCTCGCGGGGGATCTTCCTGCGGCGGAGGCCGTGCTACGCGAAGCGTGCAAGGTCCTCGAAGAACTCGGCGAGAAGGGCTTCCTCTCGACCCGGGCGGCATGCCTCGGACTCTGCCTCGTCCTCCAGGACCGTCCGGCCGAAGCTGAACCGTTCGTCGACCTGGCGCGCCAGTCGATGGCGAACGACGACTGGAACACGCTCAACCTCGTCCACATGGCGCAAGCAGCCGTGCACATGTCGCGGGGCTCACTGAACGAGGCAGAAGAACACGCTCGGGAGGCTCTCGCGGCAGCCGCCGACTCGGACATGCCGAACTTCAAGGGCGACAGCCTCGTCCAGCTCGCCGACATCCTCGCCGCGTCGGGACGGCCGGACGAGGCGACGGCCGCCTATGCGGAAGCCCTGGAGCTGTACGAGCAGAAGGAGAATCTGGTCGCGGCGAGGCGGGTCGCACAGGCCGTCGAAGCGCTGCGCGCAGGGGCGGGCCGCTAGCGCGGGTCCTTGTTCGAGCGGCCGTCTGCGCCGACCGCTGGGGTCAGGGGTAGCGCCTCGGCGCCTCGCCGTCGGGCACGAGCCCGCCGAGACTCCCGCGGTAGCGCGGGAGACGAGTCTGTCTCCGGCGTCGCGGAGCCAGGACGCGCCCGTCCCCCGCAGGAACTGGCCGAGAGCCCGGTGCGCCGCAGCTCGAGGAAGAGCTCCACCCCGCCGCCGCGGTCCCCCCGCACGGTGGTGCCGTCCGCGCAGCGCTACTCAGCCCAGCCGGATAATCTCCTCGAGGGAGACCCGCGCGCGTCCGGCACGCGCGCTCGGCGGGTAGCTCGGCCATCGCGTCCTACCGCGAGTCATCCACGCGAGTGCCCGGAGATCTCGAGCGAGAGGAGCTGGCTGTCGGATTGCGCGAGGAATCCGCAGGGTGGAATCGAGAGGAGGCAAGCATGAGAATCGCCATCGTCGGAGCCGGAGCGATGGGATCGATCTTCGGCGCGGCGCTCGCGCGCGGAGGCAACGAGGTCACGCTAGTCGACGTCGCCGAGCCGCTGGTCGAGAAGGTCAACACCGAGGGCGTCACGATCGTCCGCGGCGACGACCACACCACGACGCGAGTGCCGGCGACGAGCGACGCGTCGTCCGTGGGCATCGTCGACGCGGTCGTCTTCTTCGTCAAGTGCTACCACACGGCGTCCGCGGCCGATCTCGCGCAGCCGCTGGTCGGCCCGGAGACGGTGGTGGCGTCGCTCCAGAACGGCTGGGGGAACGGCGACGTGCTGGCTTCGGCCTTCCCGCCCGAGCAGGTGGTCGTCGGGGTCACGTACAACAGTGGGCTGATCGTCGAGCCCGGAGTGGTGCTGCACCCCGCCGACCAGCCAACCTTCGTGGGCACGTTCGTCGACGGTGACGCCGGGCGCGCGGAGCGGCTCGCCGAGGCCCTCGAGCGTGCGGGGCTCGCCACCGCTGTCACGTCGCCGGTGCGGCCGGAGATCTGGAAGAAGTTGATCTTGAACGCGGCCACGCTGCCGCCGGCAGCGCTCACCGGGATGAACGCCGGCGCGCTGGGAGCCCACGAGCAGGTCGGCGAACTCCTGGCCGACGCCGTCCGTGAGGCCACCACGGTCGCCCAGGCGCTGGGCTACCCGATCGACGCCGAGGAGCGGATCGGGACGATCCTCGCCTTGCTGGAGCGGGCCGGCCCGACCAAGGGATCGATGCTGCAGGACTTCGAGGCCGGCCGACGCACGGAAATCGACGTCATCAACGGCGCGGTCGTGAAGGCTGCCGACGAGCAGGGAGTTGCCGTTCCGCTCAACCGTGCCTTCGTCGCCCTCGTCAAGGGCTGGGAGTCAATACGAGGTCTGGCGTGAGCGCGAGTCTCACCTACCACGGCGCCGCCGGCTTCGAGATCGTCGGCGCGCGGCACCGAATCATCATCGACCGTTCGCCGAGAATCCGCTGGCCACATGCTCGCCGGACGACCTCGAGACGCCCGATGTGATCCCATCAGCCACGCCGCCTTCGACCATCAGGCGACTCCGCCGCGATCGCGGAGCACGCAGGCGCCGGGCTGATGCCCGGTTGACCTCGCGCTTCGTCCGCTCGCGGATGTCAGTGGCGCGATCGTGGAGGTGGCGTGGCCGTTGCGCCTCGACGCGTTCCGCGGGGGGACTCACCGCCGGCGCGCGGTGAGGCGCTTGACCGCGCCGAGCAGCGTCTCGAGGTCCGACTCGTCGTTGAACCAGTGCGTCGAGACCCGGATCCCGCCGACTCCGGACGTGTAGCGGAGCGAGACGTAAATGCGCTCGTCGAGCAGCCGATCGAGGAAGGTCTCGTTCTCGGCCGGTTCCCGGAGACGAGGAAGGTCGTGATCCCCGAGCGGGCAGCGTCCTCCGGACGCGTGATGAGACGGACGCCGGCGGCTCGAGCTCCTCGTAGAGCGTCCGCGCGAGGCCGAGCACCTGCGCCTCGACTGCGTCGATCCCGATCGCGTTGACGAGGGCGAGCGAGGCTCCGAGCGCGGCCGCGCCCGGGTCATTGGCGGTGCCGTTGATCTCGAAGCTCTTCGCCGTGTCGGGAAGGACGCAGGGGCGGAACGGCGTGATCGACGGCGTCGAGAAGTAGCGCGGCCAGCCGCCGTCGGGCTCCGGAAGCCCCAGATAGCCCCACGACGCCGGGTCGAGCGCGGGCAGCGTCTCCCTGCGCACGTAGAGGAGGCCGCAACCGAACGGCGAGTTGAGCCACCTGTGGCCTCCCGCGACGAGCAGGTCGATCTCCGCCCGCCGGACGACGAGCTCGAGCGCGCCGAGATCCTGGATCGCGTCGACGACGAGCAGCGCGCCGCACTCCCGGCAGAGCTTCCCGAGCGCCTCGAGATCGACCCGGTAGCCGTTGCACCACTGCACCGAGCTGACGACAACCGCTCTCGTGCGCGCGTCGACGACGCTCGCGAACGACGCGTCATGAAGGCGGATGACTGGTACCGGGTAAGGCGGCCCTCCTGGCGAGCGTTGCCCCGCGGGCCTCAGCCTGGCCACGGTAACCGGTGCTCGCCACTGCCAAACTCACCTCTGGTTGCAGATCGGTCGCACCGGCACCACAGCCAGCCCGCAAGCCCGCTTCGGAAGCCGGCCTACTTCAGGTCTTTATTCGACTCCATGTCGAACCACATGGCGAACAGGGTGAACTGCGAGCCGAAGATCAGGAGGAGCGCGACCAGCACACCTGTTGCCGCGGTGATCGAGTGGCCGAGGATGCGCAGGACGATCAGTGCGATCCCGAGGGCCAGCCCGGCCAGCCCCATCGCCAGCCCGCCCAGATAGAAGAAGACGAGCGGGTGGAAGTCGCGGATCACGTACTTCTCCTTCATCCGCCAGAAGAACGCCTTCAGGAGCAGCCAGGAGATGCGCGGGACGACCTTGCGCAGCCTGATCCCGGAGCGCTCGCCGACGCCGTAGACCGGGCGCGACGGCACGTCCCGGACGCGCGCGTTGACGACGTTCAGGTGGACGAGCATGTCGTTCGGGAAGCCGTAGCGCGGGTAGAGCCGGTCGAGGTCGAGCTCCTCCAGCGTGTGGTGGGCGACCGCCGTGTATCCCGACTGCGAGTCGGCGACGTGCCAGTAGCCGGACGCGATCTTCGTCAACAGCGACAGCACGGCGTTCCCGAGGTAGCGGTAGTGCGGGATCAGATCCCAGGCCTGGCCGGTGAAGAGCCGGTTCGCCTTCGAGTACTCGACCTCGCCGCGGACGACCGGCGCGGCGATCGTCTCCAGATCGGCGGGATCCATCTGGTTGTCGGCCGCCATCACGCAGGTGACCCCGACGTGGTCCGCGAGCGCGCGCTTGTAGCCCGTCACGATCGCCGCGCCGACGCCGCCGTTCCGCTCGTGCGTCAGCACCTCGATCCGGGGATCCCCGGCCGCGGCCCCGCGGGCACGCTCGACCGTGGCGTCCCGCGAGGCGTCGTCGACGACGTAGATCCGGTCGACGAATCCGGGGATGCCGCCGAGCGTCTCCTCGATCAGCGCCTCCTCGTCGTGAGCGGGGACGACGACCCCGATGCTCTTGCCCTCGAGCACCTGGGCCTAGGCCTCGGTCTGGCGGCGCGTGAGCGGCTCCCAGAGCAGCGCGGCGAGGAGGCCGACGATCAGGCCGATCAGGCCGCCGACCGCCGCGCCGGTGCGGCTGTTCGCACCGGCGGTCTTCGCCGCCGACGCCACGGAGACGATCCGCCCGACCTCGATGTCCTGCGCCAGCGAGAGCTGCTGCCGGACGGTGAAGCGGTCGAGCGAGATCGTGTTCTGCTGCTGGAGCGCCTGCGTGATCACGGAGTTCTGGTTGGCGAGCGCAACGAGCTTGTCGGTCGCGCTGATCGTCTTGTCCTTCAACACCTGCGCCTGCAGGGTCTGCGCCGCGCGGAGCCGGTTGGCGATCGCCTCCAGCTGCGCGTTGTCGTAGGCAAGCTGGTCGCGGAGCGACTGGATCTTGGCGGTCTGGTAGGGAGCGACCTGCTTGATCACGAGGTCGCCGAGCGCGTTCGCGGCCGCCGCGACCTTCCTGGGCGGCGAGCCGGTGACGGTGATCGCGAGCAGCGGCGCCGGCGTCCCCACCTTTGCGCCGGTGATGCCGGTGATCGGCTTCGTGGTCACGTGCCCGCGCAGCCGCCCCGGCCTCAGCCCGACCTGCCCCGCCACCCGCTTGATCGTCGACTCCGCCGTGACGAAGTTCGAGACCAGCCCGAGCGAGGTCGGCGCGGAGCCGACGGGCGCGGCGCCGCCGGGCGCGAGCGGCTGCCCGAGGTAGACCTGGGCGGTCGCCTTGTACGTCGACGAATGCGTCCCGAGCGAGACCAGGTAGCCGATCACGAGCCCGGCGATCAGGCCGCCCACGGGCAGCCACCAGCGCGCCGCGATCGCGCGCCAGTACCGGCCGAAATCGACCTCCTGCTCCGCGTCGACGTCGGGCGGCGGAGCCTGCTGGGGGGCGCGGCTCATCGGCTCGGCAACCCTACCGAAGCCCCCGGGCAGCGTCGCGCGTCACCGGCTGACCATCCCGTACAGCCGCGTGTACCCGGTCAGGTAGAGACGGTCGGGGCCTGCGACGACGGGGGAGTACTTGCCGTCCGGGAAGCTCCAGACCTGCTTCCCGGTCGCGGCGTTCAGCCCGTAGGTGCGGCCGTTCAGGGTGGAGAAGTAGACGGCGTTTCCGATCACGCTCGCCGAGCCGGAGATCGGGCCGTTCGCGTCGAAGGTCCACTGCACGTCGCCGGTCGCGGCGTCGAGGGAGAAGAACGTGCCGCTGTACGACCCGATCAGAATGCGCTCCTTCCACACCGCCGGCGACGCGTAGACGTAGCCGCCGGTGGACTGTGACCACCGCAGCTCCCCGCTCGCCGCTCCGAACGAGTAGACCTTGCCGTCGGTCGAGCCGATGTAGACGCGCCCGTAGGCCGCGGCCGGGGTGGAGTAGAACGTCCCGCGGCTGCCGAGGCGCTCCTGGGCGGACGCGCGCCAGATCAACGCGCCGGTGCGCGCGTCCAGCGCGTAGAGATGGTGGTCGTACGAGCCGACGAAGAGCCGACTGCCGGTGAGCGTTAGCCCGCCCTTCACCTCCCCGCCGGTGCGGTAGGTCCAGACCGTGCGGCCGGT
>JBLMYA010000046.1:0-24766 GCA_050258035.1 Verrucomicrobiota bacterium | reverse complement strand
CCGAGCGATCGTCGGATCAGGGCGCTCTGCGAGCTGACGGAGCCGCTCGGCGCCGAAGTGCTCGTCCACGTCGGGACGGCCGCGACCGGTGTCGTCTCGAGTGCCGCAACAGCCGACGCCGGCGAGGACGCGGACGTCCGGCTCGGCGGCGGCGACGGCGCCCCCAAGACCCGCCTTTGCGCCCGGGTGAGCCCCCGCACGAGGATCGCGGTCGGCAGCCCGGCCGAGCTCGCCGTCGACACGAGCCGGCTCTACTTCTTCGACCCGGAGACGCGCGAAGCCGTCTAGCCCTTGACCGCGCCGGCGGTCAGGCCGGCGAGGATGCGCTTCTGCAGGACGAGGACCGCGACGATCAGCGGAAGGGTGACGATTATCGTCGCCGCCATGATCTCGCCCCACGGCTGCTGGAACGCGCTGCCCGACTTCCCGACGAACGACGTGATCGCGATCGGGACGGTGTAGTTGTCAGGACTCTGGATGAACGACAGCGCGAACAGGTACTCGTTCCAGGCCGCGATGAAGGCCAGCAGGCCCGTTGTCACGAGACCGGGCGCGATCAGAGGCAGGAGCACCTTGTAGAAGACCTGGATCGGGGTCGCCCCGTCGACGTACGCCGCCTCCTCGAGATCCCGCGGCAACGCGCGCATGAAGCTCGTCAGCACCCAGACCGTGAACGGCAGCGTGAAGATGAGGTACGTGAAGATCAGCGCCCAGCGGGTGTCGTACAGCTGGGGGAAGCGGATGAACCCGACGATGTGAAATCCGCTGATCATGGTGTAGAGAGCACCGAGGATCGCGATCTGGGGGAAGATCGTCATCGACAGCATCAGGTACATCACGAACGAGCGGCCGCGGAAGCGGAATCGTCCGAGCGCATAGGCGGCCAGCGAGCCGATCGCAAGCGAGAGCAGCGTCACGGAGCCGGCGACGATCGTCGAGTTGAGCAGGGCGTGACGGAAGAAGGAGGCTTCGATCGCCCCCCTGAAGTTGTCGAGGGTCGGGTGCTTCGGGAAGTACTGGAGGGGCGTGGAGAAGAGTGCGTTGTCGGGCGTGAACGCGGAGCGCAGCGCCCACAGGAACGGGAAGAGCGCGTACACGAAGATCAGTGCGACCAGGAGGTAGAACGGGAGCCTGGTCACGCCTCGCCCGAGACGGCTGCGCCGGAATGCACGCCGGCGGCTGATCGGGCGCGCGACGGGCTTGGCGGTTTCGGAGACGGCGCTCATGTCAATCCTCCGCCACCCGCATGAAGGTCACGTAGATGACCACGAAGAGGGCGATGATCAGGAAGATCGCAACGCTGATCGCGGCGCCGTATCCGACATGGCCGCTGCCGACGATCGTGTCCTGGTTGTAGATCGCCATCGTCTGTGTGTCCGGCCGGTTGCCGAAGAAGACGTAGAAGACGTCGAACACGCGAAGCGCGTCGAGCGTCCGGAAGATCAGCGTGACCAGGATCGCCGGTGCGAGGAGGGGCAGCGTGATCTTCCAGAACTGCTGCAGCTGGCCGGCGCCGTCGACCTCTGCGGCCTCGTAGAGGTCGCCCGGGATCACCTGGAGCCCGGCGAGCAGGAGCAGGGCGACGAACGGTGTCGTCTTCCAGATGTCGACGGCGCAGACCGACGCCAGGGCGGTGCTCGGGTCGGAGATCCACGCCTGCGAATGCGAGAGGATGTGCAGCCGCGTGCCGGCGTCGTTCACGACGCCGAACGTGTCGTCGAGCATCCACTTCCACATCTGCGCGGCGACCACGGTCGGAATCGCCCACGGAACGAGCATGACGGCACGCATGACGCCGCGGCCCTTGAAGCTCGAGTTGACGACGAGGGCGATGGCCAACCCGAGCGCGAACTCGAAGCCGACCGTGATCAGCGTGAACTCGACGGTCTTCCAGACTGCGTTCCGGAACACCGTGTCGTGCCACAGCTCGCGGTAGTTCTGTAGGCCCACCCAGTGCGTCGGCTCGAGCGCCAGGAACTCCTGGTCGGTGAAGCTCTGGTAGACGGTCTTGCCCAGCGGGTAGATCGCGACGAACGCGACCACCGCGAGCGACGGCACCAGCAGCAGCCAGGCGAGGCGCGTCTGCCGCCTCTGGAGCTTCGGCGTCCGGCGGCGGCGGCCGGTGGGCGGGACGGGCGTGGCGACGGAGCTCATGGGAGATGGCCGGGGGAGGAGGGCAACGCCATCCTCCCCCGGCCGGATCAGGCTCGCCTACTTCTTGACGAGCTGCTCCAGTTTCGACTGGATCGACGGCAGCACGCTGCTCGCGGACGCACCGTTGAGGATCTGACTGATCCCCTGGTAGATGTCCTTCGAGCCCTCGTTGTAGTGGGTGCCCAGGTACCGCGCCGGACGCGTGACGCGCGCGACCGTTGCGATCTGCGGCTTGAGGTACGGATTCGCCTTCACCACGGCCGGATCCTTGGCCACTGCCGGGATCGTGGGAACGTTCGTGTTGGTGATCGCGTCGAACCTCTCCACGGCCGGGCTCGTCATGTACCGGACGAACTCGATCGCCGCGTCCTGGTGCTTCGAGTACTTGTTGACCGCGAGCTGCCAGCCGCCCACGGTGCCGACGGAGTGGCCGCCGGCGCCGTGCGGCAGCACGGTGACGCTGAACTTGCCCACGACCTTCGACTGCTTCGGGTCGGCCGCGATCGAGTAGGCGTACGGCCAGTTGCGCATGAACGCCGCGTTGCCGGTGACGAACGCGGTGTGCGCCTCACCCTCCTGGTACGAGGTCACGCCGCGCGGTGTGGTCACTCCGATGTTCGCGCGGAACAGGTCGAGGATCGCCGCCGCCTTGGGATTGTTGATCGTGACCTTGCCGCCGTCGATGAACTGGCCGCCGCCCGAGGAGGCGATCCACTCGAGCGCGTCGCAGGTGAGTCCCTCGTAGCTGTTCCCCTGGAAGACGAAGCCGGAGAACTGCGGGTTGGACGCCTGCTCGCCGTCCTGGATCTTCTTCGCCATCGCGAAGAGCGCGCTCCAGGACGTGGGCGGGTCCGTGTAGCCGTACTTCTGCAGCAGGTCGGTCCGGTAGTAGAGGATCCCGAAGTCGCCGAACCACGGCATGGCGACCAGGCGACCGCCGACCGTGTCGTTGGCGACGATGCCCGCGGCATGGAGCTTGGCCTGCTTGCCGAGCTTCGGCTTCAGGTCGACGAGGTACGGGGCGAACGCGCCCGGCCAGACCACGTCGATCATCGCCACGTCGAACGAGGATCCGTGCGAGGTGAACACCCGCGCGAGCTGCGAGTAGGAGGCGTCCGACGCGGTCGGATGGGGCACGACCTTGACCTTGATGCCCGTAGCCTTCGAGAACCGCGTCGCGAGCGCCATGTCGCGCGCGTGCCCACCGCCGACCGAGTCGCCGATGAACGTGATCGATTGGCCTCCGTACTTGGCCTTGATCGCCTTCGCGTTCGGAACCGGAGGGGCTGCGACTGCCGTCGCCCCCGATCGGGTCGTCCCAGCGGAGACGCTCAGCGTGGCGACGAGCGCCAAGAGAAGAACGAGTCCGGTGACGAAGATCAGAGAACGGCGCTTCATGAGCATCACGTCCTTTCTCACTCGAGGTCCTGCTGGTGTCGAGCATGCGATAGGGAAGCAATGCTGGACCCTACAACCTCGAACTCCGTCAGGAAAGACGGTCGATACAAGCTCACCGTGCCGAAAGCTCTCCTGGACGGCCCTCCTCGTCGGTGCCAGGCCCCAGGCAAAACCGGAAGCGCTCGGCGCCGGGAAGGCGAGAGTGGCCGGTGCGCTCGCCTGCCCCGACTGGCAGCCCGAGCCCGGATACAGCGCACCGCGACCCGGCCGATGAGTTTCGCCGTCGGCCGGCGTCGTCACCGGTGATGCCGTTGCGCCGAAAGGAGAGCCCGATGACCGATCACCAGGTCGTGAGCAGCGAGGAGTGGGCCGCCGCTCGCAAGGAGCTGCTCGCTCGGGAGAAGGAGCACACCCGGCTGGGCGACGAGCTGGCCCAGCGGCGGCGCGAGCTGCCGTGGGTCCAGGTCGAGAAGGAGTACCGCTTCGACACCGACGGCGGCACGCCCACTCTCGCGGAGCTATTCGGCGGCCGCAGCCAGCTGCTCGTCTACCACTTCATGTTCGGACCGAGCTATCGGGCCGGCTGTCCGACCAACTCGTCGATCGCGGACGGCCTCGACCGCCTCGTCCCGCATCTGAACGCGCGCGACGTGACGATGCTCCTCGTCTCGCAGGCGCCGCTCGAGAAGCTCGAGGCATACAGGCGCCGCATGGGCTGGAGCATCCCCTGGGCCTCGTCGGCCAACACCGACTTCAACGTCGACCTCGGTTTCTCGAGCAGCGAGGAGGCGACGCGCGAGGCGATCGAGCCCAGGCTCGAGAGCCTGCCGCCGATCGTCGCCCGCAATGCACGCGAGACGGGCACGGACGTCCTCGGCTACCTGACGGAAGGCCCCGGGTTCAGCGCCTTCGTCCTCGAGGACGAGATCGTGTACCAGACCTATTCGACCACGGCCCGTGGCCTCGAGTTCCTGATGGGCTACTACCCGATCCTCGACCGGGCGCCGAGGGGACGGGACGAAGGCGAGTTCTTCCAGATGTGGATCCGCCGCCACGACGAGTACTGAACGGCCCGGCGCACCTCAGGCGGTGAACCGCCGTAGGAGCCCCAGCGCAGTGGCTGCGGCGTGAAAGACGTCCCGACCCGGAAGCGAGTAGGTGGCGTTGAAATCGGCTGCACCGTTGAGCTCGATCACGGTGTAGTCGTCCCCGCACGGGAGCAGATCGACGCTGACGAGGTCGGCGCGCAGCGCCGCGGCCGCTGCAAGTGCGAGCGAGCAGGCTGCGGGAGGCGGGAGGGTCGGCGACTTCGTTCCTCCGAGGCTGACGTTCGTCCGCCATTCGCCCGGCCCGGCGGTGCGACGGACCGCGCCGACGAGACGACCGCCGGCGACGAGGAGACGCAGATCCTGGCCGACCGGAGGAACGAACTCCTGGACGAGTACTCCCTGCCGGCGGAACCACGCCCTCGTCTGGATCTCGTCGAGACGGAGGTGGAACTCCGCCCACGTGTCGCAGCGGAAGACGTCGAGTCCCCAGCTACCCAACCGGGGCTTGAGAACGACAGGCGGCTCGATGCTGATCGGGTCGCCGGGCCGGCGGAGGTGCTCGGTGCGGGGGTGGGGCAGCCCGGCGTAGGCGAGCAGGCGGGCGGTCAGGAGCTTGTCGTGTGCGGCGGCCAGCGCGAACGCCGGGTTCAGCACGCGGACGCCGCGCCGTTCGAGCATGAACAGCTCGAGCAGCCCGGGCTCGACGCCCAGCATCGTGGGCAGGATGTCGAGGCGTCCGAGCACGACGTCGCCCTGCCGGTGGCCCGACGCGACCGCGGTCGCGGCGGCGAGCACGGTGGCGATGGCGAGGGCGCGCCACGCCGCGACGATCTCGACGTTCGTCCCGCTCGCGTCCGTCCCGACCAGGGCGACCCGGGTGGAGACCGGAGGAAGCCTCCTCGTGCCGCGACCCCGGGAGCGCGCGGTCGCCGGGTGATCGAGGGGCGCGAGCAGAAGGAGCGCGAGGAGCGCAGTCCGTTCGGGCAGCCGGGTGGCGTCGATCCGCTCGTCGCTGCCATGCGACCCTCCGCCGATCGGCCCGAGCCCGTCGAGCGTGGCCGTGTACATGCTCGTCGTGTTCGCATCCGAGCCGCCCCCGACCAAGCCGGCGTCCTCGACGTCGATCCCGAGCTCGTAACCGAACCGTCTTGCAGCCGCCAGCAAGGAGCGATTGCGGGGCAGCGCCTCCATCGGCTGGCGGCGGAAGCCTCCTTCCACGTCGATGGTGGCGCCCTCGAGCACCGGCGTGAGCTTCTGCATTGCACGCTCGATGTCGCGGGCGGCGGTCCGCGTCGGCACGCGGACATCGACGATCGCAGTCGCCTCCGGCGCAACCACGTTCGGTTGCAGCCCTCCGTCGATCGTGCCGACGTTGACGGTGATCCCGTGCGCCGGATCGTTCAGCTCGAAGAGGCGCTGCACCTGATGCGAGAGCTCGAGGATCGCGCTCACCCCGTGCTCCGGGTCGGCCCCGGCGTGGGCCGGCCGACCTCGGATCGTGACCGTGAACCGGCCGAGCCCCTTGCGCGAGATCTTCAGATCGCCGCCCGGCCCCTCGCCCGCCTCGAGCACGAATGCCCGAGCCGCGCCGCGTGCGAGCCGCCGGATGATCGCCGTCGAGTCGACGCTGCCGATCTCCTCGTCGCTGTTGACGAGCACGACCGGCGTGGCGGGAGGCGACAGGCCGAGTTCGTCCAGGGCGCGAAGCGCGAAGACGATCTCGACGAGGCCGCCCTTCATGTCCGCCGTACCCGGGCCGTACAGCAGCCCCCTCTCGCGGCGGAGCGGCATCTCTGCCAGCGTCCCGACCGGCCACACCGTGTCCATGTGCCCGACGAGGAGCTGGCGGGGGTCGCCCCTGCGGCGGCGCAGCGGGCGTGCGTAGAGATGATCGCCACATCCACGGCCGTTCACGTGGCGCACGGCGTACCCGGCCTCCTCCAACTCGGTGGCGAGGATCCCGAACACGGCAGCCTGCGCACCGACGTCGCCGGACGGTGACTCGGCTCGCACGAGACGCTCGAGCAGCGCGACCATCTCCTCCCGACGCTCGTCGAGCCAGAGCAGCAACCGGCCGGCGCTCGGAGCAGGCATCGCTAGCGACGGAAGTCGAACGGATACGGGAAGCCGTGGCTTTCGCGAACGACGGCGAAGCGGCCGGGCGCGAGGTAGGCGAACAGGCCGAGCCGGTGGACGAGATCGGCGTCGTCCACCTCGGCCCCGCGCAGCGCGTCGCGGGCGGCCGCTGCGGCCACCACCCGGCCGACGACCAGGCTGTTCTCGCCGAAGCCGTCCAGGATCCGGTCCAGCTCGCACTCGAGCGCCAGGCTGCAGCCCGCGAGCAGCGGAACCTCCACCGCCCGGGCCGGGACGGTCGCCAGGGCGGCGAGCGTCGGCTTCGCTCCACCGGCCGACCGGCCGCCGGCCGCAAGGCTCGACTCGAGGACCTGCTCGGGCCGCGGAACGTTGACGGTGAACTGCGGATGGGCGAGGACGTTCTGGTAGGTCGCGTGCCGCGGACTGCAGACGAAGCAGTAGTAGCTCTCCTGGCCAAGAGGCATCGCCATGTGCTTGGGCGCGAAGTCGTAGCCCTCGCCCTCCTTCGTACCGACGAGCACCAGCGGGGCGACGGCGAACACGCGCTCCCACAATCCAGGGCCTGCGGACACCTCGATCAGCTCACCGGCCGCCGAGGCGGCCGACGGATGCAGCGTGGCCATGGCCCAAGGCTCTCATGGGAGGCACCGGCCGCCATCCGGCGGCACCCGGAAACAGTCGGTGGCGAACTACCGAGGGCTCTCGCCCGGGCCGAGACGCGTCGGCGGCCCGTGCCGACCTGGTTTCAGGCGCTCGGGCCGGTATCGACGCTGAACGGCGGGTAGCCCTCGGTGAGCGAGGCCAGGTAGGCGAGCAGGCCGGCCGTCCAGCGGACCACCCCGCGCTGGAACCCGTTAGCGTCCGCCCCGCTCGAAGCGCTCCTGCTCCGCCGCCGTCCGCTCCGCGGTCGGGAACGCCTCCAGGCGCCCGTCGGGGATCGGCTCCCCGCTTTCGACCGACAGGCCGTAGGTTCCCGCGGCCAGCCGTTGCTCGGCTCGTTCGACGGCGGCGAGCTGGTCGCGAAGATCCGCCTGCACGCCCTCGTCGAACTCGTCCTGGTAGAGGTCGGCGGCAAGGTTCGCCGGGTCGTACTCGTCGGCCGGTTCGCCGTCGTTCTCGTGCTGGAGCCGCCGGAGCGCGCGCTCGATCCGCCGACGCTCGGCCTGCAGCAGCTCTTGGGCGCGGCCGGGATCCACTACCGAACCCTAGCCAAGGGCCGATTCGCAAGACGGGCGGGCAACTGCCCGATCCGTCAGCCTGGCGCCACGGGCGCAGGGCGCGCGACGCAGGCCGGCGCGGTCGTCCGCCCGCCGCCGACCGCCTCGCTCATGCCGGCGTACGTGGCGGCGGCGAAGAACCGGCAGTCCCGTCCGCTGGTATCGGAGCCGGCCGCACCCAGCCCGCGGTCACGCGTGACCGTCGGGCTCGGGTCTACGGGCGACCCTCCAGGCGGTCGGGAGCAGCGCGGCGGCGAGGTAGAGCTTGAAGATGTCACCGGGGACGAAGGGGTAGAGCCCGAGCTCGAGGGTCCTCTTCAGGCCGGTGTGCAGGACGGCTGCGAGCCAGGGAAGGCCGACCAGGTAGACGATCACGTTGCCGGTGAGCATCAGGCTGATCGAGGAGGAGAGCCGGCGGTCCCAGCGGTGCTCGGCGAGGAACCCGGTGCCGGCGGCCGCCAGCACGAAGCCCACCAGGTAGCCGCCGCTCGCCGAGGTGACCACCGACCATCCGTGGGCGTGGTCGGCGTAGACCGGGGCGCCGGCGATCCCGACGACGAGGTAGAGCAGGAGGCTTGCGCAGCCGCGGACCGTCCCGAGGGCCGCGCCGACGAGCAGGACTGCGAACGTCTGGCCGGTGATCGGCACCGGGGTGAACGGGAGCGAGATCGAGACCTGGGCGGCCCCGGCGACGAGCGCCGTTCCCGCGACGACGAACAGCACGTCGGTGAGGGCGTCCAGGCGAGGGACGAGGGTGGTGGCGGGCCCTCCCCGGGTCCTGACGGCGGCGACCATCCCGGTCATCCCGGCGACCCTAGCGACTCGACTTCAACGAGTAAAGCGGCTGCCTTCCCGTCCGACCACCCTGCCCGACCCCGCGCGTCCAATAGGATCTCCGGGCAGTCAGCCGTGGGCCTTGCTCGACGCTCGAACGAGTCAGGCAGACGTCCGATCCGCACGAGAAGGGAGGACAGGTGTCGGTTGCGAAGGTGGTCGAGGTGACTGCGTCCTCGTCGGAAAGCTTCGAGGACGCGGTCCGCGTCGGGATCCAGCGGAGCGGAGAGACGCTCCGCGACATCAAGGGTGCGTGGGTGTCCGAGCAGAAGGTCGATGTCGAGAACGGCGAGATCGTCGCCTACCGCGTAACGCTGCGGATCACGTTCGTGCTCGAGTAGGCAACCGGTCGATCGAGATCGGCGTCGCGGAGGTCGGGCATGGCCTACGGGCTCGCCGGGGGCGGGGTCGTTTCCTTCATCTGCCTCAGTTCGTCGCGCAGGCGTTCGAGCTCGTCGTGCGCCCGGCGTCGGGCACCCAGGAGGTAGAGGAGCAGCGCGAACGCGATCAGGGCGAGAATCGCCCCTGCGAGGGTGGCGCTCCGAAAAGCCGGCGCCTCGACGTCCAGCGTGCGTTCGCCGGCGTGTGAGGCGTTGCCGCGCCCGAGGACGATCCCGAGCGTCAGCAGGTTCGGCACGGCGAGCAGGATCGCGCAGGCGAAGAGGATGCCCCACGTCTTCCACTGCCGGCGCTTCGAGAAGGCGTAGTAGAGGACGGCGAGCGGCAACGCGGTGAAGACGAATCCGTAAAAGAGGCCGACGGCGACTCCGCCGCCGATGCTGCCGTTCACCTGGTCTCCGACGCGGTGAGACCACCAACGGGGGAGGAAAGCCGCGCCGAGGAAACCAGCGCCGATCAGGACGACGATCGCACCGATGCCGATCAGCACGCGCCTCGCCCAGACCTCGCGCCTCGGGCGTGCGGGGTGGTCGCTCATCGTACGATTATCCCCGCTCGGGCCCTGCGCCTCCGGCTCTTCACCCCGAATGGTGCACGGCCCGGTCGAGTTCCCGAGCGTGCTCGATCCAGCGCGCGGCCTCCGCCTCGGCCGGCCAGAGCCCGGACGAGGTTCTTCTCCGCGTTCGCCTTCGCCGGCCGGTCGGCCGGATTCGCGGGGTTTCGCCGGGCCAGCTCAGGCACCGAATCGGCCCCCGCCGCCTCGAGCACATCGGCGTACTCGCTGGCGACACGCCGGCTGCTCGAGGCGTCTCCGCGTACACGTTCGAACCGTTTGCCACTCGCGTGAGCGGCCCGACGTTCGTCCGATTCTTTCACGCCGGAGCGAGGAGGCTACGCGTCGAGGCGCGAGACCTCCAGGTCGAGGTCGCGCTCGATCCGGCGCATCACGTCGTCGCTGATCTCTCCGGCGTTGCGCAGCTCGACCACCGCGTGCCGCTCCGCCTCGAGCAGCTCCCGTCGGAGCCGCTGGTACTTCATGGACCGCTTCTCGATCCCGCCGTCCCCGTCCGGATCGGCGCGCGCCGAGAAGCGGTCGACCCGGAACCGGTACAGGCCACGCAGCCGCTCGGCAGTGTCGTCCAACACCCACTTCTCGTCGGCGAGCTCGTCGAGGCGCTCGAGCGCCGCCTCGGCCGCGCGGATGCGCGCGTGCACCTCCTCGGCCTCGGCGCCGCCGTCGTCGGCCTCCAGCCGGAGCGCCCGGATCACGGCCGGAAGCGTGAGGCCCTGCCCGACGAGCGTCGCGAGCACGACGGCGAACGCGAAGAAGACGACCAGGTCGCGGCCCGGCAGCGGGGTGCCGGCGTCCGTGTTCAGAGGGATGAGCAGTGCCGCGGCGATCGTCACGGCGCCCCGCATCCCCGTCCAGGCGATGAACGCGGGGTAGCGCCAGGGCGGCGAGGGATCGCGCTCCCGGATGCGGCGGAAGAGCCGGCGGGGCACGTACGTCGCCGGAAAGACCCAGACGATCCGCAGGAGGATCACGGCGAGCGCGATCAGCGCGGCCTCGCCGACCAGCGACCAGCCGTTGCGTCCCGACAGCCCGTCCAGCACCGGTCGGAGCTGGAGCCCGACGAGCCCGAACAGCAGCACGTTGAGCAGGAAGGTCACGATGTCCCAGAACCCCTCACCCTGAAGGCGGGTCTGCACGGTCGTCAGCTCGGGCGTGTACCAGCCCATGTAGACCCCGGCCGTTACGACCGCGAGCACGCCCGACACGCCGAGCGCGGACGCCGGCAGGAACGTGAAGTAGCCGGTCAGGAAGGCGATCGTGATCTCGAGCGGCGGGTTGTCGAGCAGCCGGCGAACACGGCGGATCGGATAGCCGATCGCCAGCCCGACGGCGACCCCGCCGATGATGTTGACCACCAAGCGCCAGCCCGCGTCCCACGCCGAGAAGGAGCCGGCGACGGCGGCCACGATCGCCGTCCGCAGCAGGACGAGCGCCGTGCCGTCGTTGACGAGGCTCTCGCCTTCGATGATGTCGATCAGCCGCCTCGGCACTCCGAGCCGGCGGCCGATCGCGGTCGCCGCGATCGGATCGGTCGGCGAAACGACCGCCCCGAGGATGAACGACTCCGCCCACCCGAGCTCGGTGAACTCGTGGGCGACGACGGCCACGCCGACCATGGTCAGCGCAACGAGCCCGACAGCGAGCAGCGAGATCGGCCGCAGGTTCTGCCGCAGCTCCCGGAGCCCGGTCGCGTACGCCGCCCGGTAGAGGAGCGGCGGCAGGATCCCGACGAGCACGACCTCGGGCGGCATCGTCACCTTCGGCACGCCGGGGCCGAAGCCGAGCAGGAGCCCGCCGAGGACGAGCAGGATCGGGTACGGGATCCGGAGGGGGCCCGAGAGGATCAGTAGCGCGGCCCCTGTCAACAGGAGCGCCAGCAGCTGGAGCTCCTGACGGGTGCCGAACTCGAAGATCAGCAACGGACGCTCACACGCATGCGGAGAATGTTGCCGCTTCGGCTCGGGCGCGAGCTACCGGGTGCCGGCGGTCGTGGCGACGAACGCCGCGACGTCCTCGATCTGCTGGGGGCCGAGCTGCCCCCCGGAGGGACGGCATGCCGCCGCAGCCGCCGCTCTCGACCCTGGCGAGTACGACTGCATATGTCGGCAGGTCACTCCAACGAGGGAGGCCGGCGCGTGCGAATCCACCCACAATGCCGACTGAGAGGCATCGGGGGCAAGCTGGGAGTGCGTCCGGTGGTGGGAGAGGCAGGGTCCACCAGCCGCAGCGCTTGCCCCCAGGCACAATAGCTCCCAGGCTGCTCGCGACGGTACGCCCTCCACGCTTCGGGCATCATTTGCGCCAATGGCCGTGCTGCTCGCCGCGGTCGTGTTCGTGTCCGGCCTGCACGGGCTGGTGACCAAGGGGCCGACCACGCCGGTCTGCAGCCAAGGGGAGCCGTGCACGGCGCCTGTCCGGGTGACGCTCCTGTTCCACCGCGCGGGCCACGCGTACCGAACCAGGTCCGACCTGCAGGGCCGGTACCGGATCGTGCTCGCTCCCGGCTACTACACCGTCACGACCCTGGAGCGCGTCGGCATCGGACGGAACATCGCGCCACGGGCGATCCACGTCCGCCGGGGACACGTGGACCGGCTCGACTTCTCGATCGACACGGGCATCCGCTAGCGTCCGCCGGCGACCCGTGCCCGCGATGCGAAGCTGCTGCAAGAAGCCCGGTTTCGGGGGATTGTCTTTCACCGGGGCTTGACTACGATGAGTCGTGGCCGGCATGAGCAGCGGATCAAGGGAGAGGCGTAGGGCGTGAGCAAGCTGAAGGTGTTGCTCGCAGATGACCATCCGTTGATGATCGCGGCCGTGCGCAGCGCGCTCGAGGCCGCGAAGGACTTCGAGATCGTCGGCGAGGCCATGTCCGGCTCGCAGGTCATGCCGCTGGTCACGAGTGCCGGGCCCGACGTGGTGCTGATCGACCTGCACCTGCCGGAGGTCGACGGGCTCACGTGTCTCGAGCACATCCGCGCGAAGCATCCCGGCGTCCGAGTCGTCTTCTTCTCGGCCGTCGACGAGCGTCCGCAGATCGCCCGTGCGCTCGCGGGCGGCGCCTGTGCCTACCTGGTCAAGAACATCGATCCCGGCGACCTCGCCGCCGTTCTCCGGCAAGCGGTCGCAGGCTCCTTCTTCTGCCTCGGGGATCTAGACGGCCCCGTGGCCCTTCCGAATCACGACGAGGCTGGGCTCAGCGAGCGCGAGACCGAGATCCTCGCCGGCGTGGCCCGAGGCCTCTCGAACCGCGCGATCGCGCAGGAGCTGTGGCTGTCGGACCAGACGGTGAAGTTCCACCTGCACAACATCTACCGCAAGCTCGAGGTCGGAAACCGCACCGAGGCCGCCAGATACGCCTTCGACCACGGGCTCGTGGCAGCTCCGGCAGCGGCGTAGGGCGCCCGGCCCGGGTCGGCCGCCCGGCGACAGACCCTCTAGGACAGGTACAGAGAGACGAGTGCCCCGAGCACGAGGAAGGGGCCGAAGGGGATCGTCTCCTTTCGCGCCTCCAGTCCGTGCTTCGCGAGGACGCCGACGGAGACGACGAAGGTGGCCAGCGTCGCCACGAGCGCGGCGCCGGCGACCGCCCACCCCAGCCCGGCGCCGAGGAGGAACGCGAGCTTCGCGTCTCCCATGCCGACCCCGCCCCTCGTGCCCAGACAGACGGCCAGGACGACGAAGAAGGAGCCGAAGGCCGCGATCGTCCATTCCTTCCAGCGATGGGGCTCCGCCGCGATGTCCCCGAGCAGGACGACGACGCCGGCAGGGAGCACGATCCTGTTCGGGATGATCCGCCGTTCCAGGTCGACCGCCGCGAGCACGACGAGGACGGCGGCGAAGAACGCGGCGACGAAGGCACGAGCGGAGAGGTCGAACGTGATCAGCGCGACAGCGGCCGCCGTGATCGCGGCGACCGCGACGACGCCCGACGGGACCGCGATCGGCCGAAAGCTGTCCGCCCGGGAGGGGGCCTCGCCGGTCGTGGTTGGCTCGACGACGGTGGACATCAGACCCTCGCCCACCCGAGCCGGTCACCGCACTCCAGCCCGATCCGCCGGCACTCGCCTGCCGCGAGCTCGAGCACCGACTTCGCCTTGCGCGAGCCGGCGAAGCGCCACGGCTTGAGGTCGTGCGCGATCGAGACGACCGTCATCTCCTTGTCGAGGAAGACGACGTCGATCGGGAAGCGGACGAACATCGTGTGGATGGAGAAGGTCGGCCGGATCAGCATCCCCTCGCCGCGGCGCATCCCCTTCCAGCCCATGATCCCGCGCAGGCGCGTGTGAGGCTTGTCCGCGAGGTGGCACGTGTCGCAGACCACCCGACCACCCGTTGCGACGAGGACGAGCTTGCTCATGCTGCTCTCGTTCGGCTCCTTCCCGGAATCGCGATACGCCTCGGGGATCTGTCCGTTGGTGTGATTCTCGGCAGTCGCACTCACTTGAAGATCGCCTCGATTCGGAGGAACGCCGGCCCGAGCGTCACGATGAAGAGAGCCGGCAGGATCAGGAGGACGACGGGGAAGACGAGCTTCACCGGCGCCTTCTGAGCCCGCTCCTCGGCCAGCTGCCGCCTGAGCGTGCGCATCTCCCGCGACAGGTTGCGCAGGGTCTGTCCGATCGAGACGCCGAGCTGCTCGCCCTGGATCAGCGAGCGCACGAAGGCGCGTACCGAGACCGTGTTCTGACGCTCGAGCATGTTGTTCAACGCGTCGTTGAGCGCGAGCCCCATGCTCTGCTCCTGCAGCGTCAGACGGATCTCCTCCCCGAGGGGGCCCCGGAGACGCTTCGATGCCATCTGCAGCGACGAGCTGAACGCGATGCCCGCCTCGACGGTGGCGACCAGCATGTCGATCAACTCGGGCATGTCGAGGTCGATCCGGTCGCCCCGCGACCGGCCCCGCCGCTTCAGGTACGCGGTCGGGAGGCTCCAGCCGCCGAGGACGGCGACGACGACCATGACGATCGAGAGGAAGGGATTGGCACTTCCGGCGATCGCGATCCAGACGAACACCCCGGCGGCAGAGATCGTGACGAGCGCCTGGTAGCCGACGAAACGCCGCGGCTGCGTCGTGTAGAAGCCTGCTCCCTGCAGGAGGCGTCTGAGGTTCTCCTCGCTGGCGCTCTTCACATGCGTCGAGATCAGCTCTCCGAAACGGGACGCCAGGGAGTCGATGCCCTCCCGCAGGTGCAGTCTCGGGAGCTTTCCGTCGCGTGCATCGTCGTCGCCGGCTGCCGCGGTCGCGGAGAAGCCGTACACGTCGATCTGACGAAGCGACTCCGCGGCGCGGAGGCGCGGCATCAGCAGCGACCGCGCGAACAGTCCGAACGAGACGGCTACGAGCAGGAGGCCTATGAGCAGAACGAGGATCACGTTGTCTCCTAGAGTTCGATGCTTGTGATGCGCTTGATCACGAACGAGCCGGTCGTCACCATCACGACCGCCAGGACGAGGAGCGCCTGACCTCCGGCCGTGTGCAGGAGGGGGCCGAGGTAGTGCGGGTTGACGAGGCCGATCCAGCCCGCGACGACGAGCGGCAACGCGATGAGGATCCAGCGCGCAAGTCGTCCCTGGGCGGTGAGAGCCTTGACGAGGCGACGCAGCTTGAACCGCTCTCTGATCGACTCGACCACGACGTCCAGGACCTCGGCGGTGTTTCCGCCGGCCTCCCGCTGGAGTGACGCGACGAGGGCGATCTGCTCGAGGTCGCTGCTGTCCATGCGCTGCGCCACCCGCATCAGGGCATCCTCGACCGGCACGCCCAGCTGCTCGTCGGAGACCGCGCGCCGCAACTCGCTCCGGGAGGGCTCCTCGGCTTCGTCCAGCACGGACGAAAGGCCGCTGACGAAGCTGTGGCCGGCCCGCAGCGAGGCGGCGAGGACCGTCAGGTTGTCCGGCAGCTGGCTCTCGAACGCAGCCCGTCGCTTCGCGAGCTTCTGCTTGTAGGCGGTGCGGACGATCAGGGGCGGCACGAGTGCCAGCAGCACGAGCACGGGCGAGACCAGGCCGAAGAATGCAAGCGCAATGCTCGCCGCGCAGGTGAGCACGGCGAGTGGAACCGGCCTCATCGGGAACTGCCCGATCTCGAGCTCTTCCTTGAACCGCTCCCACCACGGCGCGCGCTCGAGTGCACGCTCCGCCGTCAGGAGCACGTGGCCGAGCAGGCGCTCACGGACCTTGATCGAGGCGGGGTCGGTTCCCGAGGTCGTCCCCGTGCCGACGAACTCGCCCACGCGCGCCTTCACGGTGCTCCGCCGCGGCTTGAGCACGACGGTGACCGCGAACCAGGCCAGGGCGGCTGCGAGGAGGGCCAGGAGCGCCATCGACCCCGGCGACGAGACGAAGCGGTCGAGCAAGGAGCGGTGGAACGGCGCCACCGAGTCGGGCATCGGTGTCACGTAGCGCCAGCTGGCGCCGGGAACGCCGCCGACGGCGACCGTCACCGTCACCGGCCTGCCGATGCCGACATCGGACCGGTAACGAACGATGTACTCGCGTGCCAGCTGGTCCGAGAGCGCGCTGTAGATCGAGCGCAGGCCGGCGGGAGAGGCGGCCTCCGAGTAGCCGCCGTTCGTCTCACGCGCGATCGCCTGCAGTGCGCTCGGCTGGAACTGCGGCGACTTGAGCCCGACGGCGAAGACCCGCACGCCCGCCGCACGTGCTTTCGAGACCACCTGCGCCGAGCTGAGGCGGCTGCCGATGTCCCGTCCGTCGGTGAGGACGACCACCGAGCCGGCGGTGATCTTCGCCTGCCGGAGCAGATCGACGGCACGCCCCACGCCGTCCCAGAGATGGGTCTTCTCCGCCAACGGCGGTTGCGTCCGGAGCGCGGCTGCAAGCGCGCTCCGGTCGGTCGTCGGCCGTGCGACGAGGCGAACGCTGCCGTTGAAGGTGACCAGGCCGAGCGCCTGAGCGCTCGCGCTGCTCTGCTCGAAGGCTCGCGCCGCCACCATCGCGTTCTCGATCGCCGCCCCGCGCATGCTGTTGCTCGCATCGATCGCGAGCACGACGCCGAACGTCCGGTCGAGCGTCTTCGACGCGGGGGTGATCGAGAGCCTGCGAACGCTCTTCCCGTCCTCGCTGACCTGGATGGCCGCTGCCGAGAGCGGCGCCCGGCTCGTCGAGGCGAGGATGAAGGCTCGGTCGGGGAACTGCACGCTCGTCAGCGGCGTCAGCCGGACAGGCGCCTTCCCCGCCGGCTGCGCGCCCGTAGCGAATGCCGCCGCGACCGCGGCGGCGAGAATGACGACTGCGAGCCCCCTCACCTGGCCATCACCTCCGAGAGAGGTTGCGGCCCGAAGAGCTCGGCCGGCAGCTCGATGCCGTGCTTCGCGAACTTCCGCTCGAAGCTCGGCCGGAGGCCGCACGGGCGCAGCTCGCCGAGGATCGTGCGGTCGGCCGTCACGGCCTCGAGACCGAAGGTGAAGAGATCCTGGAGCATGATCACGTCGCCTTCCATGCGCTGGACCTCGGTGATCGTCGTCACCTTGCGGGTGCCGTCGTCCATGCGCTCGAGATGCACGATCAGCTCGAGCGCCGACGCGACCTGCTGCCTGATCGCCTTGATCGGCAGCTCGTAGCCCGCCATCAGCACCATCGTCTCGACGCGCGCGAGCGCGTCGCGCGGCGAGTTGCAGTGCACCGTCGAGAGCGAGCCGTCGTGGCCCGTGTTCATCGCCTGGAGCATGTCCAGCGCCTCGGCGCCGCGAACCTCGCCGACGATGATCCGGTCCGGCCGCATGCGCAGGGCGTTGCGGACGAGATCGCGAATCGTGATCTCGCCCTCGCCCTCGATGTTCTTGGGCCGGCCTTCGAGCCGGAGCACGTGCTGCTGCCGCAGCCTCAGCTCGGCCGCGTCCTCGATCGTCACGATCCGCTGATCGTCGGGGATCGCCTCGGAAAGCGCGTTCAGCAAGGTCGTCTTGCCGGTGCCGGTGCCGCCCGAGATGAGGATGTTCAGCTCGGCCTGGATGCAGAGCCTGAGGAAGTTCGCGGCCTGCTCGGAGAGCGTCCCGACCGCGATCAGGTCGTCGAGGAAGAACCGCTTGTGGTGGAACTTCCGGATCGTCACCAGCGGCCCGGTGAGCGACAGCGGCGGGATGATCGCGTTCACGCGGCTCCCGTCGGGCAGGCGGGCGTCGACCATCGGCGAGGACTCGTCGATGCGGCGTCCGATCTGGCCGACCATCTTGTTGATGATCCGCCGGAGGTGTGACTCGTCGTTGAAGGAGTACGGCGTCTTGGAGAGCAGGCCGTCCCGCTCGAGCCAGACGTCGTAGGGGCCGTTGATCATGATCTCGCTGACGGTGTCGTCGACGAGGAGGGGCTCGATCGGCCCGTAGGCGAGGATGTCGGCCTGGATCTCGTGCTGGAGCCGGGTCCGGTCGTCCCGGGACAGCCCTGTCTCGGCCTGCAACCGTTCCCTGATCGAGACGACGACCCGGTCGTGCAGGAGCTTCTGGTCGCCGCCGGAGTTGTAGAGCTGCGGGCCGAGCTCGCCGATGATCGCGAGATGGAGCCTCGTCTTCAGCTCGGCGAACGGGTCGACCTCCCGGTCGGTGTGCTCGGCCTCTGCGGTCTGCGCCGCCCTGATCCGCTCGTGGAGTTCCATCTTCTCACGCCCTCCTCAGCAGCAGGGCCCTGCGACGGGATGCAGGAACCGGCGCCGCCCCGTTGGTTTCGGCCGACGGTGCCGGCGTTGACGTGTACAGAGCCGCCAAGCCTCGGAACGACCTGGCAGCGGTGGACTTCGGCTGGGCCGTCACGATCGGGGTTCCCTGGGTGACGGTGCGAGGGATGTCCCGCTGGCTCGGCACGAGGACGTCCGGCTCCCGGTCGAGGATGGCGCCCACGTCGTCCTTGCCGATCCCGACATGTGTGTCGGCGCGGTTGAGGACGACGCGGATCGACCCGCGGTCGTAGCCCATCCGGTCGAGCGTCTCGAGCCCGAGCTTCGTGTCCTTGAGCGAGAACGCGTCGAGCATCCCGACGACGACGATGTCGGTCGAGCTGTCGACGGCAGTGATCACCTCGGCCGGGAATCCGGCCGGCGTGTCGACGACGACGAAGTCGCTCATCGACCGCAGGAGGGCCAGCACCTCGCTGATGAAGTCGGGACCCACCGCACCTGCGTGATCCGGCCTCACCGGGGCGAGCAGGACGCGTACACCCGATTCGTGGTCGGTGAGGTAGTCGTCGACCTTCTCGGCGTCGAGAGTGCCGCCGGCCCGCGCGAGGTCGTAGATCGTCCGCTCGGGGCTGAGACGAAGGCCGAGCCCGACGTCGCCGAAGTGCAGGTCGAGGTCGACGAGACAGACCCTTTGCCCGAGCTCGGCAAGAGCGACCGAGAGGTTGCAGGCGGTGACGGTCTTGCCGGTACCGCCCTTGGGCCCGAGGACACAGACGAGCGACGCCGGCTCCGCGCCGTGGGCGAGCGTCGACCCACGCCTCCGGGCGATCGCCTTCTGCAGCGCGTGCCTGACGCGCTCCGGCGCCTCGGGGAGAGCGACGATGTCGTCGGCACCCGCGGCGAACACCTGCTGCATGAACCCGTTCGAGTCGGCTCCGTCGAACTGCAGGACGACGACCGGCCGATCGGGCGCGATCTTCGTGACGCGATCGATCAGCGAGATCGAGCTTCCCGACTTCGCCGAGCAGGCCACGACCAGGATGTCCGCAGCCGGCTCCTTGCCGGCCTGCTGCGCCGACGCCGAGTCGAGCCACTGGAGGACCTCCACGCCGCCCGGCGGCAATGCCGCCCGGACGGCGTCGGGCTCGACGCCTTTTTCGAGCGCGACGAGTGCGCGAATGGAGCTCACGACTTCCCTCCGAAGGTGTGGAGCACCGCCGTCGGCGAGAGACCGAGCAGCAGCGTCTCGACGGTGATCAGCCTGGGTGCAGCCGGCCGGGCGCCGCTCGGGGGCCGCAGGACGAGCCATACCTTGCCGTTGTCCGAGGCGAAGGCGAGCTTCTGCGACTGGTACGACGTCGTCTTCAGCGTCACCTCGGAGTCGTCGCTCGAGGCACCGAAGCGATTCGACTTCGTGACGTGGAGGACGGTGACGTTCTGCATGATCAGCCGCAGGACGGGCCGCGACTGGCCGGCCATGATCGGGCGGCCCGAGGAGTCGACGGGGTTGACGTTGAAGCCCGCGTAGACGTCGACGCGGTCGCCGTCGGCGATCTGGCCGATCATCCCGTGGGCCGAGTCGATCGAGATGGTCGTGGCCCGCTGGAGGCCCGCCAGGCCCGCCGTGAGTCCCCCCTTCGCCGAGGTGAAGTCGGCGACGGTGAGCTGCTGGCCGCCCAGGATGTCGGTCTTGGCGACCATCCCACGCAGGCTCGAGGGATCGCTGACCGCGCCCTCGCGGAGCTGGCTCTCGCGAATCGTCTGCGCCTGGTACAGGTGCTTCGTCGCGATCACGCTCCCGGGAGTTCCCTTCACGATCGGGCCCGACGAGACGAGCACCGTCGCGGGAACGCCTCCCTCCTTCACGCTGCTGCGATAGTGCTCGACGTAGGCGAAGACCGCGATCGCGGCGATCACCGCCGTCAGCCCGGCCAGGAGGAGGGTTCCTCCCCTGGTCGAGAAGAGCTTGTGTGCGTACTCCATGGTGATTGGCCTCCCTCTCCTATTGGGTGAGGACTGCGATGCAGTCCCCGAATTTGGTCGGGTCACAGCCCTGGCCGTTGCCGACACCCCCGCCGACGGGGACGTACTTGATCCAGTGGCCCCAGACCTGGAACTTGTCCGAGCCCTTGCCCGGGTACGGCTCGTTGGCGCAGCCCTGCCCGTTGCCGGCACCGCCGTCGTAACCGGTGACGTAGAAGGTGGCGATCGCCCGGACGGGGATCGGATCGCCGTTCGTGTTGCCGGCAAGATCGGCCGGCTCCGTGATGATCAGCGGCAGGAGCCGCGGGTCGCTCGGCTGGATGTAGTTGTTGATGTCGAACGACCCGCTGTCTCGGTAGGCGTTCCAGTAGTTGCAGCCGCCGTTGATCCGGTCCTTGATCGCGCTCGCGATCTTCTGCCGGCGGTTCCCGGGGATCGCGGTCACGCAGTCGATCGGGTCGTTGTTCGGAAGGACACACCCGGTCCCCTCGGGCCAGATGTAGACCCCGAGCGGGCAGCCGTTGACGATCGCGGCCTTGTCGGCGTTCGCGCCGTCCCCCTGACCGCAGTCGACCAGGCCGGTGCGCTTCGAGTTCTGGTTCGAGTTGCGCAGCACGACCGGCGGGTCGGTCGGCTTCGAGTTCTCGAGCCCCTTCACCCGGACCGTGATCGTGAAGTTGTGTGTGCTTCCCTGAACCAGCGAGTTCGCGTAGAGACCGCTTCCGTCGGCGATCTGGACGAGGTCGATGTCGCCCGAGTTCGTGAAGTCCTCGTCGTTCGTCGCGCCGAACGCCTGCTGCGCGACGTCGAAGCTGCCCGAGCAGCCCTGGCCCTTGCTGCAGTCCTTGGGGTTGGGGTTGTTGCCGTTCGGCACGCTGCCGAACTTCTGCTTCCAGTCGATCGTGATCGGGTTCGGGCCGGACTCGCTTCCAACGGGCACCGCCGCGGTCCAGTAGAGACCGCCGACGTCGGTCGCGGCCACAGCATCGACGCCGTTGACCGCGACGAACGCGTTCTTGCCGGAACCGCTCGTCACGGCTCCGGGCGCGAACGTCACGTAGGCCTTGACGACGGCCGTGCACCCGTTCGTCGCGAAGTACGGATCGGGGTCGCAGTTGCTCAGGCCGGGCGGCATCGAGACGCTGCCGAGTTCCGGGGGCTGGCCGTTGCCCACGGTGATGCCGCTCTTGTAGACGTTGATGAAGTCGACCCCGTTCGTGCCGGGGGGATCGGCGAACGTGTCGGTCACGACGCAGCCGGCGTTGCCGAGAATGACCTGGACGGCGACGTGCGGCGCCTGCGAGTCGCCCTTCGAGGGCATGGTCGCGGTGCCGGTGATCTGGAACTGCGTCGAGGTGTCGGAGAGGACCGAGCGCGAGTACGAGGTGAACTCCGGACCGAGCTTCGAGGCGAGATTGCCGTTCGAGTCAGTGGTCCAGAGCTGTGCGTGGGCGCACTGGTAGAGGGATGGGTTCCGCACCGCGATCGGGCGGACGGCCTCTTCCTCCTGTACGCCCTGGATCTCGACGCGTGCATGGGCGTGTGTCGTGACCGAGCTGAAGCCGGCCCCCCCGAAGAGGCTCGACATGTTGCCGAAGATGTTCGCGAGCCCGGCTTCCGTGGCCTTGACGTCGAGGAACGCCGGGTTGTCGGCAGTCGAGCTCGCCAGGGTCTGACAGGGCGTGCCCCCGTCGCTGAACGAGCCGCCGCCCTTGTCGGAATAGGCGGTCGAGTTGAGCAGGACGGTGACGGCTCCGGACGGCTGGTACTGCTTGTTGAACGCGACCCCGCTGTAGTCGTTGGCGTTCTGCTCGATCGAGAGCTCGTCACAGGCCGGGAACCAGGGGCCCTGCGCGCCGGCGAACGCTCCTGCGTCCGCCTGCGTCTGCAGGTGCCGGGTGTGCGTCCACCAGTTGCCGGTGTCGACGGCGAACGCCATCAGCACCGCGAACAGCGGCATCATCAGCGCCACGAGGACCGCGACGGCTCCCCGCGAGTCGCACATCGGGCACCGCCTCAGCACGAGCCTCCTCCGAAGGTCGGCACCTGCTCGAGGCGCATCGTCGCCTTGCCGGAGAGGCTGCTGCTCGCCTTGCCGATCCCGAACGTCGAGCTGCCGATGAACGGCAGGTAGCTGAAGTCGGTCGTGAACGTGACGGTGACGGGGTCGCCGACCTTGGCGCCCGGAGTGATCGCCAGCGTCCCGTTGCTGATCATCGTCGCGATCTCCGGCGTGTCGACGTGCAACGGGCTCGACGACGCGAAGTAGCTCTTCACGTCGCCGCAGCTGGGGAAGGCCGACCGCCCGTCGATCGGGCTCTTGTTGACGGCCGCATAGCGGGCAACCTGGTTGGCGACCTGTGTGAGCTCGTTCTTGTAGTTCATCGCCCGCCCGAAATCGAGGATCCCGAAGACGATCAGGAGCAGGACGGGCACGAGGACGGCGAACTCCACTGCCGCCACCCCGTGGTCGCGTCGGGCAATGGCGAGGCCCTTCGCGAGCGTCGCCCGCGAGGCCCGGTAGGTCGATCTGGCTGAATCGAGTGGGTTCATGGTCCGGTTGTCGGCTCCGAGGACACGCCCCGTCCGGACGCCGGCGAGAAAGCGGCACGGCGTCCGGACAGGTGCATCGGACTGGCACGTCACGGAAAGATGTCCACGACGGTCTGGAAGAGGCCCTGGACCGAGATCCCGAGCGCCGCCATCAGGCCGATCGCGGCGATCGAGACGAGCGCGGCGAGGAAGCCGTACTCGACGCTCGCCTGTCCGTCTTCGCGCCAGAGGATGCGGAACACGTGCCTACGGCAGCACCGAGTTGACGGCGTTGAAGGCACCGTTCACCTTGCCGCCGAGGATGCCGATGGTCGCGATCGCAACGGCGATGATCAGGGCGACCAGCACGCCGTACTCGACGGCGGCCTGGCCCTCTTCCCGATCCCGCAGCTCGAGGAACCACCGCGTCAGGGTCGCGTTGAAGCGATCCATCACGTACCCCACCTCCCTTTTTGTGGGTCTACTGCGTTTACCGACGTCTTGTAGGCCTGTGCCTCGGCACGCGCCACCACCGCTCGGGTAGGGCGGGCTCGCCAGGATGGGTGGTCCTGGGCCATCTCGGCCGTCTCACGCGAACGAGGGAACCGCGACCGGTGCGGCAGCGCACGGGTACTGTTCGGCGCCCATGGACATGCGCCGCTTCCTCCCGATCATCCTGATCGCCTTCGCGGCGCTGTTCATCATTCCCCAGCTCTTCAAGGGCTCGAGCTCGAAGACGCTCTCCTCGAAAGACCGGGCGACGTTGACGCGCGACGCCATTGACCGGATCGACAAGGCCGAGAAGGCGGCCTTCGCGAAGAACGGAAAGTACACGGACAGCCTCGCAGACGTCGTCGTCTCCGACCCGGTGCTGGCGAAGGAGCTGACCGTGCCGTTGACCATCGACCTCAGCACCGGTGCCGGCGGGAAGAGCTACGTGGTCACCGTCTCCAGCGACGTCCTCAGCCTCGCCCGGGCCTGGAACGGCGCCAAGATCGTGTCATCGAGCTGCCGGACGCTGAAGTCGCGAACCGGTTACAAGTGTCCCGTGCCGCCTACGGCGGGCACCACGACGACGACCGGTACGACGACGTCGAAGTGACCGGCCCGCGCTGGTGGGAGCTCCGCCGCGCGCAGAACCTCAAGCCCGCCACCTACACCTGCCCCCTCTGCGGGAAGCGCCTCCAGTCGATGACCGACCACGTCCTGCTCTTTCCCGAGGGCGACCATTCGCTCCGGCGCCACGCACACGTCGAGTGCGTCCGGCAGGCACGCGAGGCCGGCCGCCTGCCGAGCCGATCGGAGTGGAAGAGGACGCAGCCGCGGCGCCGCTGGTTCGGGCGCTAGTCCGCCACGAATGGCGGCGTCGGACTCTCCGGCACTCGCACGGAGCCCGACGGCGAGGAGCAGGCCCTGGATACCGCCAGTGTCGTGCCGGTCGCAGTGCCGGACGTGGCGAAGATTCGCCCGGTCAGCCCGACTCGGGGACGATCGCGACGAGGCAGAACACGCGTCGCGTTCCCTCCGGGTGGTGCGCTGCGTCGCGGTCGCCCGTGTGCTTCTTCAGGAGCGCGCCCAGGTCAGCGTCGAAGGCGGCCGCCTCGTCCTCCGTCAGCCACAGGTAGGCGCGACTGACGCCGGCGACGTCGCGCCACCCTTTCGGCTCGCCCTCCTCGACGAGCGCCCAGTGCCGAAAGCGCTCGCGGAGATGCTGGAGCGTGGTGCCGGCGACCACGTCGACCGCCGCGGTGGAGATCGTCTCGGGATCGAAGCGGAGCGTGCGGCCGACGGCGCGCCACGGCCGCTCGCGCCCGTCCCCGCGCGACGCACCGTGCTCGACGATCCCCCACCGCTCGAGCGCGCGCAGGTGGTAGCTCATCGCGCTCGGCGAGAGGCC
>JBLMYA010000045.1:0-5167 GCA_050258035.1 Verrucomicrobiota bacterium | reverse complement strand
TCCCCCAGTACGGGCCGCACTGTTATGCGACGTACTGGCTCGATCCTCACGGATTCAAGCTGGAGGCTGTCTGCCACAGTCCAGAGGTGAGCTAGGCATCGCACCCCATCGAACGAGATCAGGAAGCGCGTCATCTCATGGCGTCGGCCAGGAGCACTCTGCGCTCCCCAAAAACCCAGGCGCTCCTTGGCGAGCTTCTGATACGAGTGGGCGTGAGAACCGTGGTCGCCGTGCGGAACGTTGGCTACAACGGTCTCCGGGTCGGTCGGGCGAGAGCCGGATCGGTTCATAGGGCACGGCTTCAGCGCAGGCAGATCGGGTCCACGGACTGGATCGCGAATCCATCCGATACCGCGCCTGTGGAAAGAGCGTCCCTCCGCCAAGCCGCGACTCTCAGCTCCCTCCTTCCAAGCGCCCGACGGGTGTTCTTGCCGGGGCTACAACGCTGTCCTGAGGGCGGGCGGGCGGGAGCGCCTCGTCGAAAAAGCCGACCACCCGACGCTCGTACGCGCGTGGTCTCGCCGCGAAACCGCCCGTGTGCTTGGCCTCAGCGATGCGCCAGATTCTCTTGGGTGCCGATGCAGCCCGGTAGTACTCGCCGTTGAACTCTTCGCCACCGGCACCGTGCCCCGCATAGATGAAGAAGACGGACCTCGGGGCGATCTGCCCGACGAGACTCTCGAGCGAGGGCGGTGGCGGCGTCCCGCTCATGACGGCGAGCGCTGCGCTTTGCACCGCCTGCTCGGGGAGCGAGGTGAACCAGGCGCGCGGGCCGTAGAGGACCTCCTCGCGTACGGAGCGGAAGCCCGCTCCGTCGGACACGACTGCTTGTAGCCCTGTGTTCGAGGCGGCGGCTTGCAGCATCATCTCGCCCCCGACGGAGAAGCCGATGCCGCCGATTCGCCCGTCGTGGACGTCCGGCCGGTGTCGCAGCCAGGAGACGGCGGCGTCGATGTCCTTCGTGTCGTCCCAGCCGAACACGTTCGGGTCGCCCTGGCTGCCGTCGTAGCCGCGCGCGTCTAGCAGGAGGACGCCGTAGCCGTGACGGATGAGCATGCGCGCCTGCGGCAGCTTGCCCTGTCGCGTCGGATAGGAGATCACCGCAGCGCCGTTGCGCGAGCGGACATACCAGCCGGCGAGGTCGAGCCCGTCGGCGGTCCTGATGGTGACGTGCTCGTACGACCGCCCGACATCGGGGGGTATGACCGCCGCGCGCGGCCGATGGGTGGCGAGGATCGCGACCGCAACCGGCAGCACGAGCCAGTAGATCCCGACGAGGCTCAGGAGCGCGATCCCGACGCGCCGCAGCCAGCGCAGCCGGCCTGCCTTGCGCGACCGCCAGAGCAGGACGGCTGCGAGCCCGAGCAGCGCGACGCCTGCCGGGGCGAGGAAGAAGCCGGTCCAGTCCTCGCCGCGGGCGCCGACGGCGCGGGCATCCGCGATCGACAGTCCTGCGCCCTCGAGCGCGAGCGCGCCGAGCACGGCCGCGACCGCCGCCTGGCCTCCGGCGCGCAGCCGCGGAAAGACCGCGACGGCGAGGCCGAGCAGCGCGAGCGTGACGAGCCCCCTGAGCAGGTGGTCGCCGGGCGTCGTCCCCGGTTCGGGCGCGATGAACGAATCCACGGCCGCGTGCACGGCGACGATCGCCACCGCGCCCGAGAAGATGAGCACCCCCGGCCGCACCGCCGCGATGCGTAGCGTGAACGGCGATCGGGTCGCAGGCAGGAGCCCGGGCAGCAGGGGCGCCGGGTCATGCATAGCGGATCGCCTGTCCTGGCTTGAGTCGGACTGCGCGCCGGAGTGGAAGCTGCATGACCACGAGCGCGAGCAAAATCGTGCCGATGAGCGCGATCAGCACGTTGAGCGGCGGGAAGCTGAAGCCGAAGTCGATCCCGACGAGCTCCAGCAGTAGCCAGCTGAACATGCGCGCGAGTGCGTAGCCGACGGGGATTCCGAGCAGCCAACCCGCCAGCGAGACTGCAAGGCCCTCCGCAGCGAAGATGCGGCGGATCTCGCGGGCACGAGCGCCGATGCAGCGCAGGACGCCGATCTCGCGTGTCCGCTCGAGCACGCTCATCGTGATCGCATTGACGAGGCCGACCATGCTGATCGCGACGATCAGCAGGCCGAGCACGCCGATCGCCGTCGAGATCGCCTTGTTCTGGCTGACGTTGGCCCGCTGGCCCGAGTACTTGACCTGCGTCCCGATCCCGTAGCCGCCTGCGCCGAGTCGGTCCTCGAGCCGCGTCGTTGTCCGATCGATCGCCCCGTGGTCCGAGCTCGCAGCCTGGATGAGGTAGCTGTTGACCGTGTCGATGCCCAGAGCCGTCTGCATCGTCTGCAGCGGCACGTAGAAAGCGGTGCCGTTGTTCCACTGCGTCGACGTCACACCAACGACGCGGAACGACTTCGGCCCTGCCGCCGTCTGCAGCTTCACCTCGTCGCCGACATGAGTGCCGGTCGCACGTGCGAGGTTGCTGGCGATTACTGCGACGCGCGCGTTGGCGGCCGACTCCTGGGGGGTGAACCAGCGGCCGTGCGTGACCGGCGTGTCGAAGAGCGGCCGCCCTGGGTAGCCGTTGAGGAAGGCGTCCTTGCCGTCGAACTTGATCAGGTTCGTCAGAGTCGGCTGTGCGCGCGCGACGCCGGGTGTCATGCGGATCAGCCGATCGGCGCGGGCATCGAGCTGCGTGCCGACGGCCGTGTCCAGCTCGATGTCCCAGCGCGCCTGGTTCCAGACATCGTTCGTCGTCTTCGCGACGGTGTCGATCAGTGCGAGCACCGCCAGCAGCGTGCCCACCGCCAAGGCGATCTGGGCGATCGTCGTGAGACTGCGCCTGCCGCGCCGCGTGATGCTGCGAATGCCGATCTGCGCCGTTCGGGGCAGGAACGAGAGACGGCGCAGGGCCCGGTCGAGCACCGCCTGCCCTCCCTGCAACGCGGGCACCTCCTCGAGCCCCTCGCGAACCGGGATCCGTGAGCCGCGGCGGATCGCCGGCAGCGCTGCGAGCGGCGGCGCGACGAGCCCGACGAGGAAGCTTGCGACCACGACCGGCAGCGAGACCTCGAAGCCGGGCGAGATCGCGAAGAAGCTCGAGCCGAAGAAACGGACGACCGCGTACGCGACGGCAAGACCGAGTACCACCCCGATCACCGACCCTGCCGCTCCGAGCAGCAGCGCGGTGCGCAGGTAGACATTGCGGATCTGCCGGCGCGTGCCGCCGATCGCCTTCATCATCCCGATTTCACGGCGTTGCTCGCCGATCAGCGTCGTCATCGTGTTCGCGATCAGCACGAGCCCAGCCAACAGTGCCAGCACCGTGAACACGTTCATGATCGAGGCCAGCTGGTCGAACAATTCCTTGCCGGGGTAGGAGCCGGCCTTGCGCAGCTCGGGCAGATTCGAGAAGCCCGTGAACTCGGTATGGCGGACCAGGTACCTCCGAACAGCGGCGACGGTTCGGTCGGCCGCCGCCTTGCCGGTGTCGGCGAGTCGGAGCTCGAGGCTGCTGTAACCGGTCTCGGCGCCGAGCCGCGCAAGCAGCGCCGGCGTCGAGTAGAGGACGACCGTGTCCAAGCCGATCGCGGCCTGGTCGCCGATCATGTTGCGGGCGACGCCGCTCACCGGCACCGTAATCGTCCGGTCGCCGACGCCGATGATCCGGATCGTGCTCCCCTTCCGGCCGGAGAAACGGCCCTGCTTGTCGTTCTGGATGCTGCTGAGGACGCTCAAGCCCGTAGGCGTCCGTCCCGATACGACCGAGACGACATCGACCGACTGGCTCCGGTATGAGGGAGCCGCGATGATCGCTGCCTTCACCCGCCGCTGGCCCACCCAGACCCGCGTCTGGAAGTAGCTCCGTCCGTCGGCGGCCGTGACGTTCGGCAGCCGCCGCAACTCCGCCACCTGCGCCCGGGTCAGCGCAAGCGGCTTCAGGTTCAAGGTCAGGTCAGGCAGCCGGTTCGCCTGCACCTCCTTCTGCATCGCCTGGTTCATCAGCGACGGGATCGCGAAGATGCCGACACTTGCGACCGCAATCGCGAGCGTGAGCACGGTGAAGACCGTGCGCGCCTTCCGCCGCGTCAGATCGGTGATCGATTTCCTGAGGAGTGTCGAGGTCATGACCGCCTCCTCACTCTCCGACGACGAGGCCGTCCCGGATCGTCACCATCCGACGTGCTCGGGCCGCGAGCCCGAGGTCGTGGGTGACGTAGAGGACGGTCTTGCCCTCGTCGTTCAGGCGCTCCAGCAGCTCGAACATCTCCGCTGCCGTCTGCGTGTCCAGGTTGCCGGTGGGCTCGTCGCCGATGATCAGCTTCGGGTCCGAAGCCAGCGCGCGTGCGATGGCCACCCGCTGCTGCTCACCTCCGGAGAGCTCCGCAGGCAAGTGATCGAGCTTGTCGCCGAGGCCGACCAGATCCAGGTTGTGCCTCGCCGTCTGGAGGCGCTCGCGCCTGGAGCCTTTGCGTGCGAAGTCGAGCGGCAGCATCGCGTTCTCGAGCGCGGTCAGCGTCGGCAGCAGCTGGAAGAACTGAAAGACGATGCCGACGTTCTGACCGCGCCAGACTGCAAGCTGTTCCTCGCTCAGGTCGTTGAGTCGCCTGCCGTCGACGACAACGTCACCCGCAGTCGCTCGGTCGATGCCGGTGATCATGTTCATGATCGTGGTCTTGCCGCTGCCCGAGGGGCCGACGACTGCGACCATCTCGCCTTCTAGGATCTTCAGATCGACGCCGCGCAGCGCCGGGTACTCGAGCTTCCCGGTCCGATAGACCTTCTCGACTGCCTCGAGCGCGATCAGCGGCGTCACGGTCTCGCGCTCGTTCGTCTCTTGGAGCATCAGGGGCACCGTTGTCATCGGTCGCCCTCCTTCCCGTCTTGTCTTCGAGCGGCGGAGCGTCTCGAGACCTCCCACCGTGAGTGGAGAGCTCGTCCGATAGGCCCAACATCCGCCGCGCTCGACAACTCTTCTTCTCCTGGAGGCGGCGCGGGGAAGGAATCGACGAGCCCGGAAGACGCGTGATACCCACCACCCCGATTGAACTTGTGGCATCTAGCGTTACTCGTCACGACCAGTCACACGTCCGCGACACTCGGGAGTGCCCATAGGGGAAAGCCCTGATCTCTCATGCGTACCTGTACGACCATGCAGCGGCGGACGGGCCG
>JBLMYA010000044.1:0-16853 GCA_050258035.1 Verrucomicrobiota bacterium | reverse complement strand
GCCGCCGAGAGCGCCTGCGAGCGGAGCGAGACCTCGACTTCCTCCTCGGGCAGGGGGTCGTCCCCGGCGACGAAGTCGCCGAACACGGCGTCCTCCTGCTCGCCGACGGGCTGGTCGAGCGAGGCCGAAGCGCGGGCGGCCGCCTTCACCTCGAGCGCCTGCTGGAGCGGGAGGCTCGCCTCGTCGGCGATCTCCTCCAGCGTGGGCTCCCGGCCCAACTGGGTCCAGAGCGTCCGCTCCGCTCGATTCATCTTCTGCAGGCGCTCGACGATGTGGACCGGCATACGGATCGTCCGCGCCTTGTCGGCGAGTGCACGCGCGACCGCCTGGCGGATCCACCAGGTCGCGTAGGTCGAGAACTTGTAGCCGCGGCGCCAGTCGAACTTCTCCACAGCCCGGATCAGTCCGAGCGTGCCCTCCTGGATCAGGTCGAGAAACGGGAGGCCCTGGTTCCGGTAGTTCTTCGCGATCGACACGACGAGCCGCAGGTTCGACTGGATCATCCGCTGCTTCGCCTGCTGGTCTCCGCGTTCGATCTTCTTCGCGAGCTCGACCTCCTGCGCGGCGGTCAGCAAGGGATGCCGGCCGGTCTCGCGCAGGAAGAGCTGGAGCGCGTCGGTGGTCGACTCGAACGTCGGGCCCGGGGGTGGGGGGGCCGGATCGCGCTCCTGCCCCTGCTCGACCACCTCGATCCCCCTCTCCTCGAACATCCGGTACACCGCGTCGAGCTCGAGCGCATCGAGCCCGTGCGGCTCCAGGACGTCGAGCAGGTGCGCAGCGCTGACCGAGCCCGCGACCTCGGCGGCCTCGAGGAGTTGAACGACCTCCTCTGATTGGACGATGCTGTCGATCGCGGCTATGGGTGCTTCCAACACGTGCCGGGCACAGCTGTACCCGCCCCCGCGTTCGATTCAAACAGGTTCGCCCGCGAAAGTCGAGAGGTCGGTCGCGTGCGGATCGCGCGTGCACGAGAATCGACGTTATGTCAAGTTGGCGGATGAGGCCTCGATCCGGGGTCGGGCCGCCGTCTCCCTCCCCGCTGTAGGATCCGCCGGTGCGACTGCCCAGCGTCGATCCCGGGACCACGGCGTTCATCTGGGCGCTCGTGCTCGGCCTCCTCCTGTGGGGGTTCCTGCTCGCGATCGGCATCTCGAAGCCGACCTCGTTCATCGTCGCGGCCCTCGCCGCCTGCGGGATCTTCTTCTACGTCCGCCGGTACGGCGAAGACGAGCCCCGCTGAGGGCCGCCTTCTCTGGCTAGGTCCGGCCCGTCGGAACCCGCTCGCGGGCCGTGTCCGGCTCCGGTGCGGCCTCCGAGGCGCGCACGTCGTGCACGGTGACGGCGGACGGATCCTCGGCGGGGACAGGCGCCGGCTCTACGGGCGCCGCGCTCTCCCAGATCGGCTCGCCCGGCTTCCTCGGCCCGGCCGTGTCGAACGTGAATCCGAACACGAGCCCCACGCCGAAGGCGAGCACGGCCAGCACGGACCCGAGGTCGTGGACGGGACCATCGATCGCGATGCTCCCCGACCACGAGTTGACGTGCCGCTGGAACCAGTTCGTATCCGGCTGGCCGGCGAGGATCACCCAGCCCGCGACGACCAGAACCGGCAGGAAGCCGATCAGGAAGACGCCGGCTGAGATCCGGGGCATCCCCCACTTCGTCCACCCGCCGAAGAGCTGGGAGAGCGCCGTCGTCAGGCCGGCACCGGCGAGGAGCCCGATTGCAGCCCAGTATCCGCCCGTCGATTCCCGGCCGACCTGCGTCGAGAGCCAGATCAGGAAGCCGGCCGCCCCGGCGCCGGCGAGCGTACAGAGGCCGCGTACCGTTCCGAACATCTGCAAACCACCTCCGGCACGGGGTCTACCCCGCAGCGGCCGTAGCTAGTCGTCAGAGGTGAAGCCTGCGCTCGTCGAAGCCGGCTGAGTACAGCGCGGCGCGGAAGGCCTGGATCGTCCCCAGAGCGTCGCCGGCGAACACGTGTTCGACGACGCCGATCGCGGCGTCGTTGTGGAACGGGACGTCGACGTGCGCCTGCGAGACGAGGTTCACGGACACCGCGTCGCAGGAGGGACAGCGGAAGGCCAGGCCGAAGGCCTGCTCGCGCCCGCCCGGTGCGAGCAGGACGAACGACGACGGGTAGACGGGGCGCGGTTTCCCTTCCGGGTAGCAGTAGAAGCTCCACGGCCAGTCCCCCGCTCCGATCCGCCGGGCGGCGAGATCGCCGAGCTCCGACTCGACCGGCTCCAGCCTCGCGGTCAGCAGGTTCAGGAAGGTTCCGCCGGCGAGGCCGAGCGGAGCCCAGTCGAGGTCGTCGTGCGCGACGAGGCCCGCGTGCTCCTCCCCGCAGGGACATTCGAATGCCACGCGGTACACGACGGGATGCGACGTGCCCGGCAGCCGCTCGAGCCGCCGGAACGACGACAGGGGCACCGAGGTCTCGCCGCGAACGGGGCAACCGAACGTGTACCGCGCCGTCAGCGCCTCGTACATGGGTCAATACTGGAGCAGCGAGAAGACATCCTGTCCCTGGAGCCGCTCGCGGCCGTTCAGGAACTCGAGCTCGATGATGAACGGCAGGCCGACGACCTCGCCGCCGAGCTGCTCGACGAGCTCCACCGTCGCCTTCGCGGTCCCACCGGTCGCGAGCACGTCGTCGTGGATCAGCACGCGCTGGCCCTTGACGATCGCGTCGGCGTGGATCTCGAGCGAGTCGAACCCGTACTCGAGGGCGTACTTGGCCGCCACGGTTCGCCACGGCAGCTTGCCGGGCTTCCGCGCCGCGACGAAGCCGCAGCCGAGGCGGCATGCGAGCGCGCCTCCGGTGATGTAGCCGCGGGCCTCGGCGCCGAGCACCAGGTCCGGCTTCCTGGGGGCAGCCCAGTCGGCGATCTGGTCGACGGCAGCGCGCAGCGCCTCGGCGTCGGCGAGCAGCGGCATGATGTCCTTGAAGACGATGCCGGGCTTGGGGAAGTCCGGGACGTCCCGGATCTTGCTGGCGAGGTCGACCGTCATGCGAGGCGCTGGCGGAGCGCTCGCCAGAACAGGAGCTGGTTGAGCTCCTGGGCGAGCTCGGCGAGACCGTGGAGGTCCTCGACCGCGCCCTGGCGGGCCTCGGGGTTGCGGGAGTGGAGCTTGGGGACGAGCGCTTCCAGCAGGTCTGCCTGGTTGCCGGCCGCGTTCGCGAACTTGCGCAGGTGGCGGACGTCGGCCCCGGCGGCAACGAGCCGCGAGCACACGGCTGCGGTGTCCGCGTCGGCCTCCGTCAGCGGCGGCTCGAGGAGGCCGTACTCGGTGAGCTCGCGGGCCTGCTCGGCGGAGATGCCTGCGCGCGCGCAGAGCTCGTCGACGGCGATCTCCGGCTCGTGTGCGGTCAGGCCGGCACGGCGGCGGCGGCGCTCTTTCGCCGTCGGCGAAGCGAGCTCCTGCCGGATCACGCGGAGCGGCAGGAACTCGTCGCGCTGCAGGCGGAGGATCGTCTCGAGGCGCTCGATGTCGTCCTCGCCGAAGAGCCGGTAGCCCCCGCGTGTCCGTTTGGGCGACAGCAGCCCCTGATCCTCGAGGTAGCGGATCTTCGAGATCGAGATGTCCGGAAAGTCGCTCTGCAGGCGTCGGCAGACGGAGCCGATCGTGTGCAGGCGGGGCGCGTGGGTGGTGGCGGCGGCGGTCATCGTGCGAGGAAGATGAGGCGGTACTTGCCGATCTGGACCTCGTCCCCGTTATCGAGGACGTCGCGGTCGATGCGGGAGCGGTTCAGGAATGTTCCATTCAGGCTGCCGAGATCCTCGATCGTGAAGCCGGCATCTCCGTGGGCGACGGCCGCGTGACGTCGCGAGACGGTGACGTCGTCCAGGAAGATGTCGCAGTCCGGAGAGCGTCCGATCGTCGTCTGCGGCCGGTCGAGCGAGAACGCCTCCCCGGTACGGCCTCCTCCCGAGCGGATGACGAGCGCAGGCCCCTCGATCCCCAGCTCCTCGAGCAGGTCGCTGCGATCCTCGCGCAGCTCCTCGGCGGAGAACGTCTGCGTCGTCTCGTCCGGCTCCCCCTCGGTGACGAGCAGGGCGCCGCAGCGAGAACAGTAGTGCGCCGACTCCAGGTTCTGGAAGCCGCACTCCGGGCAGTAGATGTGGCTCACGTCTCGGTAGGCGGCGCGGCCTTGCCGGCCAGGATGTCGGTCAACCGGTCGAGGTCGACCTGCCCGAGCTCCCCCTCCCCCTTCTTCTGGAGCCGCGCAACCAGCTCCGCGCGCAGGATGTCCAGCTTGCCGTGCAGCAGCCGGCGCCGGTAGGAGATGTCGTTCTCCTCAGCCTCGAGCTCCTTGATCAGGGCCTTGAGATCCGAGTCGGACAGGCTCGCGAGGTCCGGAAGCGCTTCCATCACATCCCTTCTGTCGAAATCGGCGGCCGGCACCGGCATTGAAGCAGGCACCGCCCGAAGGTTCAACCTCAGCTTGAGATTTGCGCCCCGACCTCGGATTCCTGCCCGGACACCGCCTCGTCGACGAGAGCATGCAGCTCGGCCTCGAGCTCGGCCGAGGCCTCCGCGGTCGCTCCCTCGGCGTAGACGTGAACGAGCGGCTCGTCCGGGTCCGGCAGGACCTCCACCCAGCCGCGCTCGTCCAGGACCTTGATCCCGTCCGTCAGGTCGAGCTCGCGGTCCTTCAGCCGCTCCGCGAGCACGCGCATGACGAGGCCCTTCAGTGCCCAGGGACAGGCGATCTGGCGGTGGACGACGTGCGATGCAGGGAGCTCGGCGACGAGCTCCGAGACAGGCTGGTCGGACCGCGCGAGCAGCTCGAGGAGCGTGCAGAGGCTCGCGACCGCGTCGTAGGCGGGCAGGAACCCGGGAAAGACGTACACGCCGCCCGCCGCGCCTGCGAAGACCATCTCGTCGGCGATCGCCGCCTTCGACAGCTCGGCGGGAGCCGCCGGCGTCCGCACGACCTCCAGCCCGAAGGGCTCGGCGATCTCCTCGACGCGACCGGTCACCGTCACCGGGACGGCGATCTTCCCGGTCCACCCGGCTTCGCCGATCAGGCGCACGAAGAGGAGGAGCATCCGGTCGGCGGCGATCTCGCGTCCGTGCTCGTCCACGACGAACAGACGCTCGCCGGCCCGATCGAAGACCGCGCCGAGCTCGGCGCCGATCGCGACGACGAGCCGCTTCGCCTGTCCGATCGACTCCCGCAGCGACGCTGCCGTGGCGGCCGATTCGCTCGTGAACCCGTGCGCGGAGACCGCCTCCAGGCCGAGCGGGCCGAGGACGAGCGGCAGGACGAACGACGAGGCCGAGTACCCGTAGTCGACCACGATCCGGAAGTTGCGCCGCCGGATCGACTTGACGTCGAGCGTCGAGAGCAGATCCTCGGCGTACTCCTCGCGCACGCGGGCCGGATACGTGACGTTCCCGATGTTCCCGAACGGAACGCGCCGGAACTCGCGACGGTTGAAGTGCTTGGCGACCTCCTTCTCGAGCTCGGGCGTCATCTGGATGCCCGGCTGCTCGAAGAACCGAATCTGGATTCGCTCAGGGTCGGTCTGGCTCACCCCGACGTGGATTCCCGCGACGTAGCCCTGGGTCTTCATCATGTGGCGGCTCACCGCCGGCGGCAGCACGCGGAGGTCGGCCACGTCGACTCCCGCGGAGTTCAGGCCGGTGATCATCGCCCGCTTGATCGTCCGGCACGCCCGCGGCGCCTCACGGCTGGCGACGACCTGTGCTCCCCGCTTCAGCGCCGTGCCGAGCGCGGACGCGAGCCGCACCGCAGCGTCCGGCGTCAGGTCGACGTCGATCAGGCCGTTGACGCCGTCCTTGCCGAACAGCGCGGACGTGGCCCGCGACTCCCAGATCACGCTCTCGTGGATGTGCGCGCCGGACTCCACCTCCTTGTAGGGGTAGATGCGGACGCCCGGCAGCACCTGGCTCTGCGCGCCGAGGACGACCTCGTCGCCGATCGCGGCGCCCTCCTGGATCCGGACGTGGGAGCGGATGTCGCAGTTGCGTCCGACGACCGCTCCCTCGACGAGCGCGCTCCGGCCGACGTGGGTGCTGGCGTCGATCACGGAGCGCACCGTGCGGGCGCGCTCGCGCAGGGTGACGCTGGCGGACAGCACGGAGTACGGCCCGATCGACGCCTGGGGCGAGATCCGGCAGTAGTTGCCGATGAACGCCGGCCCCTGGACGTCCTCGAGGTCGTCGATCTCGACGCCCTCGCCGATCCAGATGTTGCCCCTGAGCCGCAGCCCGGGGATGTGGAGGTCGACCTGCCCGTCGAGTGCGTCGAAGTTCGCCTGCCGGTACTGGTCGAGGTTCCCGATGTCCTGCCAGTAGCCGTCGCAGACCTTGCCGTAGAGCGGCCGGCCCATCTCGAGGAGCAGCGGGAAGAGCTCCTTCGAGAAGTCGTAGGGCCGGTCGGTCGGCACGTGCCTGAGCACCTCCGGCTCGAGCACGTAGATGCCCGTGTTGATCGTGTCCGAGAAGACCTGACCCCACGACGGCTTCTCGAGAAAGCGCTCGACCCTGCCGTCGTCGTCGGTGACCACGATCCCGAACTCGAGCGGGTTCTCGACCGACTTGAGCCCGATCGTGACGGCCGCCCGCCTCTCGCGGTGGAACGCGAGCAGCTCTCCGAGGTCGATGTCACAGAGTGCGTCGCCGGAGATCACGAGAACGGTGTCGTCGAGCTTGCCCGAGGCGAGGCGGACCGAGCCGGCGGTGCCCAGGGGCGACTCCTCGACCGAATACTCGATCGAGAGGCCCAGCGGCTCGCCGTCGCCGAAGTAGCTCCGGATCGCCTGCGGCATGAATGCGAGCGTCACGATCACGTCGTCGAAGCCGTGCCGCCCGAGCAGCTCGAGGATGTGCTCCATGCACGGCTTTCCGACGATCGGCACCATCGGCTTCGGCTGGTTCGAGGTCAGCGGGCGGAGCCTCGTCCCCTCGCCGCCGGCCATAACGACCGCCTTCACACCGTCCTCCTCTTCCTGATCGTCCCCCACGCCGACGAGGCGTACAGCACCGCGGCTGCGATCGCCATGCCAAGGCCGATCCAGAACAGCCACAGCGGCCACCGGGTGCCGGGGACGGTGACGAGCAGGAACGCGACGCCGGCGTACAGGATCCACGTCGCCGCCTTGCCGAGGAAGCTCACCGAGAACTCGTAGCCCCGCGGCAGAGCGACCCTCGTCCCCGCGATCAGGAACAGATCCCGGGCGACGACCAGCGCAAGCGCGGGCCACGGCAACCGATCTGCCAGCACGAGCATCAGCACCGCAGTGTCGATCATCAGGCGATCGGCGAGTGGGTCGGCGTACTTGCCGAACTCCGACTCGACGTGCCAGCGTCGGGCGAGCCATCCGTCGACCTGGTCGGTGATGCCCGCGAGGCCGAAGATGATCCCGGCCGCCCAGCTGTGGCCGTTGTCCGCGTCCGCGTAGACGACGACGAACGCCGGGATCAGCAGGAACCGGACGATCGTCAGAGCGTTCGGAACCCACGAGAGCGCGGGTGTGGGTGCCGACGTGGTCGCCATGGTAGAGCAAGGATAGTCTCCGCGCGACCGGGCCCAGAAGACGCCGAAGCCCGGCCGCGAGGGCCGGCGAAGCTCAGACCGCGTGGACCGCGCAGCTTCCCTGCAGCAGGAACGTGCTGGCAACGTAGATCTGGAACCTTCAGCTGAAGTCCTTCTTCACGACTCGTCGATCTCGAAGGTGACCGTCTGGCCCGCCGTGGTCGAGGAGGATCCCCGCGTTCACGGTCGGAGACCGGTACGTCGCCAGATGCCGCCTCAGGCGAGCTTCGCGCGGACCGTGGCGAGGGCCTGCTCGCGGAGCGCCCGGCCCCGCGCCTGAACGCTCGCCAGCTGGTCGTCGTGGCGCGTTCGGTAGGCGTCGTCCTTGATCGACGTGAGGTTGATCCGGACGTTGAAGGCGGCCCCCTCGAGGGCCGCGGACGCCAGCTCGGCGCCGACGCCTGCGTCCGACACCGCGTTCGGATTGCCCCGCTCGGCGACCCGTAGCGCGAGCTCGAGGATCCGCAGCGCGCGCGCGCAGACGTCCGACGGCGGCCCGACCGCCGTCTGGTAACCCGCCTGAATCGCCTCGGACCGCGTCGCCTGCTCGGCAGCAGTCCCATTCGGGAGCCGGAATGCGGCCATCACCCGGTCGAACGCCGCTGCGTCCTCGTCGACCAGGGCGAGGAGCTCGTGGCGGAGCCGGTCCGCCTCTTCCTCCACCTCGTCCAGCGCGCCGGTCGTCAGGCGCGCGACCATGGCAACGAGGCAGGCGGCGAGGGCGCCCGCCAGCGCGGAGGCGCTCCCCCCGCCCGGCGTGGGCTCGCTCGACGCCAGCGTCTCGGCGAACCGCGCCAGCGTCATCTCCTGGAACGCGCTCATCCTGTGACGTCCTCGGGCAGGAGGTGGTACTCGATCACCTGGTTCACGCCGAAGTCCCGAACCTGGAGGTAGTAGCCGACGACCTCCTCGAGCGCGTGGATCGGGACCATCCCCACGAGCTCGCACTCTTTCACCGGGACGCCGAAGCGCGCCGCCTCGGCTCTGACCAGCTCGAGCGCCCGGTGGATCGGCGTCTGCCGGTAGTCGACGAGGTTCATCGAGACCTGGACGAGCCCCTCCTCCTCGAGGGTGAGGCCCATCGCCTTCACGAAGCGGAGCCCCCCGCTGCTGTGGCGCACGGCGCTCGCGATCAGCTTCGCAACCTCGAGATCACCGGTCTGGAGGTTGACGTTGAAGGCGATCAACGGCATGCGGGCGCCCACCGCCGTCGCTCCCGACTGTTCGTTGAAGTCCTGAGGGCCGGCGTCGACCAGCCATGCCGGATCCCGGAGCTTCTCCGCCATGCCCTCGTACTCGCCCCTGCGCACGTCTGCGAGGTTGCGCCGGCTCTCGCTCGTGCAGGCCTCCTCGTAGAAGAAGACCGGCACCGAGTGGGCCTCGGCGAAGGTGCGCCCGAACCGGCGGGCGATCTCGACCGCCTCGTCCATCGTCACGCCGCGGATCGGAACGAAGGGCACGACGTCGATCGCGCCCATCCGCGGATGGGCGCCGGTGTGGCGGCGCATGTCGATCAGCTCGACTGCGCGCGCAGCCAGGGCGAGCGCGCACGCCTCTACCACGCCCGGCTCGCCGAGGAAGGTGCAGTCGGCCCGGTTGTGGTCGGCGTCCATGGAGAGGTCGAGGACCTTGACCGGGAAGTCGTCGAGAACGCCCCGGATCGCCTCGAGGAAAGCGGGATCGCGACCCTCGCTGAAGTTCGGGACGCACTGCAGGATCTGCACGCGTGCGATCCTAGAGCTGCCAGGGGCGGGTGCGCCGCGACCGCATGAAGAGGTCCGACCAGTACAACGTCCGGTCGAGGTAGGCGTGCTCGGCGGCGGGGCCGCGCAGCCCGTAGGCGCCGTCGTAGCTCTGGAGGCCCGCGGTCGCGGCGCTGCCTCCGAGGTGCGCGCGGGCAGGCTCGATCTGAGTCCCCTCGTGCCACTCGTTGTAGCTCGTGATCGTCACCCCGTCTGCGCTGGAACGGAACGCCGACCGCCACATCGCGTCGTAGGTCGCTCCGTCCCGCCGGGGCTTGACGCGTACGTCGGCGGTCGCGCGTGTGGCGTCGTAGCCGGGCCCGACCGACGGCAGGCATGCGAGCCCCACGCGGTGCGCCTGCGCGCAGAGGCGCGAGAACGAGTCCCCACCCCAGAGCAGGACGTCGTACGTGTAGATGCCGTCGAACTTCGCGGCCGCGGCCCTTCCCACGAGCGTCGTCTGCGCGTAGAGCTGGACGTCCGGCTCGCGTGCCCGCAGGTCGGCCCAGTCCGAGACGGCGATGTCGAAGGGCCGGTAGACGTAGATCCGCGTGATCGCCAGGCTGCGGAGATGGTCGATGTCGGCCTCGACGGTGGTGATCGAGCGTCCCGGGTACGGCTCCAGGTGCACGGCCACGGACAGCCCGGCCGCATTCGCCTCCTTCACGATCAGCGGGAGACGGACGTCCTCGGCGGAGCCCCAGCCCCACCACGACGACACGACCTCCTGCACTCCCGCGGCCGCGATCTCGCGCATCTGCGCCCGGACGACCGCGGGATTCGAGCTCGAGTAGAGCCCCCGCGCCGGATAGAAGCTCGACGCGATGTCGGCGGCCGTGCCGCCCGGAAGGATCCAGTGCTCCCAGCCGCCGTCTTTCGCCGGGTTGCCGTACCACGGGTAGTAGAAGATCGAGATCCGGGGTGCCGCCTGGGCCGCGCCCGCGAAGGCGAGTACCGCGAGGACGACTGCGATCGGGCGAAGAGCTCTCAAGGACGCGGGGATGATCTCCGCCGTGATGATTGCACCGTTTTCGGCGGCCGTGTGAGCTTCTTCGATCACCCGAACCGGGGAACGACGACCCACGCCCCGGAGATGCGAGAGGCCCCGTCTCGGGGCCTCTCGGCGTTTCGCTCGGGATTCTCGAGCAGGCTTGCTAGGTCGGCAGGTACGTCGCGACGGCGAAGTCGTAGTCGCCGTTCGCGTTGGTGTAGCCGCCGACGGTCACCTTGCCGTTCACCGAGTTGAACCCGAGGCCGGTGGCGACGTCGTCGCTCGTGCCGTCGAAGTTCGTCGTCACCTGTCCGTCGGCACCGAACTGCGTGTCGCGTGCGCCGTCCTTCAGGAGCCGCTCGACGCCGAAGTCGTTGTTGCCGCTCGCGTCCGTGGAGCCGGCCGGGACGATCTTGCGGTCGAGCCGCCTCTGGTAGAGGAGCGCATTGGCGGCGTCGGTGCCGCCGAAGTCACCGACCTCGACGCCGTTGCTTCCGAACGACAGGTCGAGACTCTTCGCGTTCGGCTTGAAGCGGGCGACGAGCATGTGCCCGCCGCTCGAGCCCCCGACGATGATCTTCTTGTTGTTGTCGACCTGGACCGCCAGCGCCCGGTCGTCCCCGCCGAGGTTGAAGATGCCCCTGCCGGTCCCCTGACCGCCGAAGCCCGGCTGCACCCTGGAGACGCCCTGGAAACCGACGAACGCGATGTCGTTGCTGCCGTTCACGTCGGTGTAGCCGCTCGCGAACCACTTCGTGTTCGAGAACCCCCAGATGCCCGTGAGCACGTCGTTGCCGCCGAAGTCGACGAGGATGACGCCCGGCTGTGGCGAGCTGTAGCCCAGGCCCGGCGCCCCGGTGTACGTGAACCTCGGGTCCAGCACGCCCTTGGCCGTGATGCGGGCGATCGCGAAGTCCAGGTTCCCGTTGCAGTCCGTCGTGCCGCCGACGAGGAACTTCCCGTCGGGCAGCCGGAAGACCGTGTTCGCGATGTCGTTCCCGCCATTTCCGCAAAGGTCGACGATCAGCTGTCCGGGAGTTCCACCAGCGTTGAACGTCGTGTCGGGGGCCCCGCCGGGGATGTTCCGGCGGACGACGGCGAAGTCCTCGTTGCCGTTCACGTCCGTCTGGCCGGCGAGGAGGAGTTTCTTGTCGCCGCCCATGGCCATGCCGTTCGCCCGGTCGTTACCGCCGAGGTCGATCCTGAGCGACGCGCTGTCGACGCCGCCGTTCGAGAACGCGCTCTTGTCGGGTGTGCCGTCGAGCTTGAAGCGCGCGACGGCCATGTCCTCGGTCGTGTTCTCGGTGTAGCCGCCGAGCATGGCCCGGTTCGCCTCGTCCATGAGCATCGACGTCGCGAAGTCGTCGTGGCCGCCTTCGACGTCGATGGTCGACAGGCCGCCGTTGCCGTACGACTGATCCAGGTCGCCGGGATGCGCCTGGGCGCCGACGACGAACGCGGCGAAGGCCCCGACCACCAGGATCGGCAGCAGAAAACGCTTGGCGGTTGCCCGCCTCGCCTTGAACCCCATTTCAGGACTCCTCTCGAATACCGGGGGACGTGCCTCGTGCCCGGGAAGTGTAACGCCCGTTTCCAGCGGATTCACTGGTCTGCCGCTCGGCGAAAGCTCGTGCGTCGCGGCACGAGCTTCAGCGCCGGCAACGGGGAGCGCGCACGCGGCGTCCCCTCGGTCTCCAGTGCGAGACCGCGTCCTGCACCGGGACGACCTCGATCATCCCCTCCCACTCCGGCTCATCGCGCAACATCTTGCCCAGCGCGCACTCCGCAAGCTCGCGAGAGCGGTACACGGCGACGACCTCGTCGACGAAACGGTCAGCCAATCCCCACAGCATCGACTCCCTCCTCACACACCCTGGTCTCACCGTATGGACGCACGGGGGGTCCGCCAAGCACCCGTTCGAGGGATCGTCGCTAGGCGTCGGTCAGGGCGGCGGCGGCCGCGTCGGCGTTCGCGCGGGCCTGCCCGGCGACCCGGCGCGCCTTGGCCGCGGCCGCCTCCGCCCGCTCGGCTTCGCGCTCGGCCTCTCGCGCGGAGCGGTCGGCAGCTCGCGCCGCGGCCTGCAGCTCCCTCCGCCGGCGCTGCCGTTCCTCGTGCTGACGACGACGCTCGGCCAGCTCGTCGCCCTTCGGCGCCGGCTTCCGCCTCGGCGCTGCCTGCGTCCCGGCGGCGCCGAACGCATCGAATCCGGGCGGGTCGAGCTCGGCGGTGAGCCGCCCTGACTCCAGCAGCGTCCGCCCATCGTCGGTGACGGCTGCCGCTCGGAGGGTCGTGCCGATCCGGTCGAGGACTTTGGCCGTCGCCGGCCGCTTCGCGTCCTCCAGCACCGCGCGCGCCCGGTCGGTCAGGCGTTCCACGGCCCGACGTTCGCGGGCGGCTGCCTCTCGGAGTGCGTCGCCGGCGTCGTCTCCGCGAAGAAGGCGTTGCTGCGACGCACGCAGCTCGTTCCCCGCGTCAAGCAGTGCGCGGATGCCGGCGCGGTCCAGGCGGCTGAGCTGGTTGATCGTCCAGACGGGGACCGTCGGCTTCCGGAGCGCGCCGACAGCCTCCGCCTCCTCGGTCGCCCGGTCGGCCTTCAGCCGCTCGACCAGGTCGTCTCGGGCGCGTGTGAAGTCGCCGAGGGGCAGGCCGAACAACCGGTCCAGCTCGTTCTCGAGGCCCATCGAACGAGACATCTAGCACGCTCGTCATGTCGCTCGTTTCAGGGATGGTGCTGATCGGCTCTTGCTGGCACACTCGGCGCCGGGTGATCATTCGCGGACTACTGGTTGTCGCAGCGCTCGCAGCGGCCCTGACGGCGGGGCTCCTGGCCTACTCCAAGAACGGACACAGCCAGGCGCCGTCGACGTGCACGGTTGCGAACTGCGACGCAACGCTTCCGGGCGGCTGGCCTGCCGATCCGAACCGTGTCCCGTAACGCCTTCTGGTCGGCCGCGACACGCCGACCGCCTACCCGATTGCGGCGCGGATGGAGAGCTCCGTGCCCTCGTAACGGACGGTGACGGCCTTCGCGACGCGGCGGAGCAGCTCGAGCGCTGCCGCGTTGCCGGCCGAGACCAGGGCCGTCAGCTCCGTGATGCCGGCCGCACGGGCGTCGGCGAAGAGCTCCGAGACCAACGCGGAGCCGATCCCACGCCGCTGGTGCTCGTCGACCACCGCGACGGCGATCTCGGCGCGGTCGCCGTCCCTGACGAGCCTCGCGATTCCGATCGGCCGCGGGTCGTCCTCGAGGTAGGCGACGAGTGCCTGCCGCTCGGCGTCCACCGTCGCCAGCCGCCGGAGCTCCGACCGACTGAGGCAGGGCTTGGGACCGTTGAAGCGGTGGCGCCGCGACCGCTCGCCGAGCCGGTCGAAGATGCCGAGCACCGTGCGAACGTCGCCGTGGCGCAGCGGCCTTGCGATCACGGCGGGATCGTGGCTCGGCGTGAGGCGCCGGGCCGGCGCGGACGTGCCCGTCTCGAGGTCGGGCTTCATGCCGCCGTCGCCCGGCCGCCGTCGTCCCTGCGTTCGGGCGCGAGCCAGGTGACGAGCTCCTGTTCGGTCAGCTCCAGCCAGCTGAGGATCTCCGGCTGGCTCAGGAGCAAGTCGAACGTGTTCGTCCGCCCGGCGGTCCGCCCGGTACTCGTGCCTACGTCCTCTGGTTCGCTCACGCTCCTCCTTCGGTGTCACAGATTGGGGGGGACGCCCGCTTCCCGACATCGGCGTGGCACAGCGCCGTTGGTCGTTGCCTTGCGAGACGCGGTTGCACTCGAGTACGTCGGAGACGCGAGGTCGGTTTTCCAGACCTGACCCCGGGACGCCGGTCGGATCAGGAGGTGCCGGCGAAGAGGGCGCGCAGGTCGAGCGACGGTGCCCGCGTGCCGGCGGCCAGCGACACATACCGACGGGCGAGGGCATCCTTGCCCGCTCCCAGGACGGTGCTGACGAGCCCGAGCGCCTGCGCGTACTCGGCCGCCTGCAGATCCGCGAGCACACTGGTCCAGGTCGCCTCTTCGAGGGCGTTGAAGGCGACCTGCACTTCGGAGAGGTCGTACCCGGCTCGGAACCGCTCCTCGGCGATGTGCTCGGCGTGTGCGGTCATCGAGGCGACGTCACGCGTGGCGAGGCTTTCGATCAGCCGGTCGAGAAGGTCACCGAGCCGCCGGCGGACCTGCTCCGAGCCCGCCGACTCGTAGTGAGGGACATGCGTCCGCGCCAACCCCGCCTCGGCGGCCTCGAGGATGGAGTTCCGCTTCTCGCTGAGAAACGCGGCTGTCGTGTCGCTGCTCGGCTGTGGCTCTGTCACCGGGGGCGCCGCCTTCGGGGACGCGTCGTGATCACACTACAACCCGGCTTGCCCGGGTCGGCCAGGAGTGACTCACCCGTCGGCCGGACGGAGCCAGCCCGAGTCGTAGGACTGGGACGGCTATCTGGCCGGGCGGACGGGCTCCCGCTGGGGCCGGTCAGGGCCTCCCCGCTCCCACCACGAACGTCGTCCCTCAGTCGTGACGATCGTCGCCGGCGGCGCCGGGCTCGACGAGGAGCGTGAGGCGATCCCGGCCGATGATCGTGACGGTGTCGCCTTCGTCTGCCCCGCCGGGACACCGTGCCGCCCAGATCTCGCCGGAGAGGCGCACTTGTCCATTCGGCCGGCAGACGGAGATGACGGTGGCCGTCTGCCCGATGAGGTTCTGTGCGCCCACCTCTTTCGGCCGACCCCGGACTCTGCGATGCCAGAAGCCGAGCTCACCGAGGAAGAGCACGAAGAAGCACGTGGAGCCCACCAGGTTCCAGGGCGAGGGAAGCAGGAACAGGAGCACGAGCCCGACGATGAGGAACACGGCGAGAACCCTACGAAACAGTCGGCCCGCGAGCCGGAATGCCGGCGAATGCCGCGATCGTCGCGCCGGGTCGGCGACGCGGAGGCGCTCGCGTCAGACTCGGCGTGATCGCCGCTTGCCGCCGGTCTCGATGCGGCCGCGCCCGAACGCGTCGATCCGGCCCCAGCGTCCGGGGATGTCGAGGAGCTCGAGCCGGCCGATGCTTGCAGGGAGCGCAGCATCGATGATCAGGTCGTCGCCGTGGGGCTCGAGGCCGAGCATCGTGCGGAGCAGCAGCAGCGGCGTCCCGGTCGACCAGGCCTGTGGGCTACACGCGGTCGGATACTGCACCGGATACTTGGTCAGAGATCGCTCGTACCCCCCGAACGCCTCCGGCAGCCGCCCGTCGAAGAACTCGGCAGCGTCGAGAATTCCGGCGGCGACGCGGGCCGCCTCCTCCTTGAACCCGTAGCGCCGGAGGCCCCAGGCGATGAAGGAGTTGTCGAAGGGCCACACCGTCCCGACGTGGTAGCCGATCGGGTTGTAGCGTCCCTCCCCCTCCGCGAGTGTCCGGACGCCCCAGCCGGAGAAGAGCCGCGGGCCGAGCAGGTGCCGGGCGATCGACTTCGCCTTCGACCTGTCGACGATGCCGCTCCAGAGGAGGTGGCCGTTGTTCGAAGCGAGCGCGTCCACCCGGCGCCCGTCGGTGTCGAGCGCCAGGGCGAAATACCCGTCGCGCTCGATCCAGAAGTCCCGGTTGAAGCGTCGCTTGAGGTCTGCAGCCTCGCGCTGGAGCCGGTCGGCGAGCGCCGCGTCCTTCCACACGAGCCTGGCGAGCCGGGAGCCCCTGATCTTCGCGTCGTACGCGTAGCCTTGGAGCTCGCTCGTCGCCCTCGGGAAGCCCGGGAGCGTGCCGTCCCGGTACGAGATCGAGTCCCACGAGTCCTTCCAGCACTGGTTCTCGAGCCCCGTCTTCTCGTTCCGGCGCTTGTACGAGACGTAGCCGTTCTCCTGCAGGTCGGCGTAGTCGTCGATCCAGTCGAGCGCCGCCCTGGCCTCGTATTCGAGCTCGCGCACGAGCTTCCGGTCGCCCGTCCAGCGCTCGTACTCGTCCAGCAGGACGACGTAGAGCGGCGTCGCGTCCGCACAGCCGTAGTAGGGCGAGTGCGGCCGTTCCTCGAACGCCGTCATCTCGCCGTAGCGCATCTCGTGGAGGATCCGGCCGGGATCCTCGTCCCGGAAGTCGTCGAGGCCGCTGCCCTGCCAGGCACCGAGCACGAGGAGTGTCGTCCTGGCGAGCTCGGGGGCGAAGGGCAGGGCTTGAAGGCTCGTGAAGATGCTGTCCCGGCCGAACATCGTCATGAACCAGGGCAGCCCCGCCGCGGGCAGGCTCTTCCCGCCGGCGATCGCGGGCGAGAAGCGCAGCGCCGCCATGTCCACCAGGCTGCGCCGGTACGTGCCGACCAGCGGTTCCCAGTCGCACTCCAGCCGCGGCGCCCGGTCCAGCCAGGCGTTCAGCCGGTGGCGCATGCCCTGGTGCGCGCCGTTGCCCCGGCCGTCGCCCGACCGGTCGCCGTCACTCTCGGCGGCCTGGTCGCCACCGTTGTCGCCGGGACGCAGGTCGGGGCGCTGCTCCAGATCGGAGACGACGGGAACGATCGCGGCCACCTGGATCCGGGTGCTCCACTCCCCATGCGGGTCGATCCGCACCTGGTAGCTGAGGCCGTGCTCA
>JBLMYA010000043.1:0-31379 GCA_050258035.1 Verrucomicrobiota bacterium | reverse complement strand
CGCACGGAACCACCGTCAGCGCCTTCGGATCGCTCTCGCTCGAGCCGCCGATGATCTATGCCGCGCTCGACGTCCGCTCCGACCTCCTCGGGTTGCTTCGACGGACCCGCCGTTTCGGCGTCAACGTCCTAGCCGCGTCGCAGGGCGACCTGGCGCTCGCCTTCGCCCGCAAGGGAGTCGACAAGTTCGAGGGAGTCGAATGGTGCGTCCAGAACGGACTCCCGCGGTTGCCCGCGACGAGCACCTGGATCGCGTGTGACGTGGATCGGCTCCTCGCACGTGGCGATCACGTCGTCGCCCTCGGAACCGTGGTCGGCGTGGAACCGTCTGACCTGGCGCCGCTCGTCCACTACGACCGTCGTTTCGGAACCTACACCGACCTCTCACCATGAAGAGCGATCGCAAGATGATCCTCCTCACCGGCGCGTCCGGACACTTGTCGGACCGAGTTGCGTAATGACCTCTGCGATCCTTACGTGTGCGCTCACGGGTCCCATCGCGACGAAAGCGGATAATCCGCATCTGCCGGTCACGCCGGAGGAGATCGCCGCCGGTGCCCGTGGTGCGTTCGAGGCGGGCGCCGCGGTTGTGCATGTCCATGTCCGCGATTCGGAAGGGCGACCGACCGCAGATCTCGACGTCGCACGCCGGACAGTCGGCCTCATCGAGGAGGCATGCCCCGCCCTCGTTCAGCTGTCGACGGGCGTCGGACTCGACGTGCCGTTTGAAGAACGCGAACGGCTCGTCGAGGCGCGGCCGCGAATGGCGTCACTCAACCCCTGTTCCATGACCTTCGCGAACGGGGAATTCCGCAATCCGCCCGACGGCGTCCGCCGGCTCGCGGCGCGTATGCAAGAGCTCGGCGTAAGGCCCGAGCTCGAAATCTATGACACTGGCCACCTCGAGGTCGCGCTGGCCCTCTGCGAAGAAGGATTGATCGCGGAGCCGCTGCAATTCTCAATCGTGATGGGCATCCGCGGAGGCATGCCCGCCACCCCGGCGGCTCTCGTCCAGCTCGTGGAGCGGCTGCCGCCCGGGGCGATCTGGCAAGCGGTAGCGATCGGACGCTGGAACCTGCCGATCACCGCGATCGGACTCGCCATGGGCGGCAATGCGAGGACCGGAATGGAGGACACGCTCCTGCTCCGACGGGGCGTGCCAGCAGAGTCGAACCGACAACTCGTTGAGCGGCTCGCCGCTGTGGCCCGGTCGCTCGAGCGGGAGCCGGCGGGCTTGGCCGAGGTGGACGAACGGCTCGGGCTTGCAGAGAGGATTGACGCATGGACCGTCTAGAAGACCTAAGCGCGGAACTTCAGCGCCTGCTCGACCGCGCTGCGATCGGTGACCTCCTGCACGAGTTCGCAGCGCGCCTCGACGGCGGCGAATGGGACAAGTACGCGGCGACGTTCACGTCCGACGGGATCTTCGAACTCCCGTGGTCGCGGCGGTTTGGCAGGGAGGAGATCGCAGCCGCCGCCGAAGCCGACCTTGCCAAGTTCGCTGCCGTTATCCACTACAGCACGAATCACGTCCTCGAGATCGAAGGGGACACCGCACGTGCGCGCTCGTACTTGATCGGGATTCACGTCCTGGACGCCGCCGATCCGGCGACGCACGCCGACGCGGGCGGGTGGTACGACTGCGAGCTCCGCCGCACCGCTGAAGGCTGGCGCTTTACGCATGTCCGCGTCACCATCGCCTGGCGCGGCCAGCTTGCGCTCCCGTTCGCTCCGCCACCCAGAGATTCGCGCCCGTAGAGCGCCGCCCCCGTCGTGTCCGTGAGGGATCGGCGCGGATCGACCGCTAGCGTCGACGACGAATCGGTTCCCGCAGGGCGCGGGACGTCTACGGAAACCGTGGCGGCATCAAGCGCTTACATTCGGGACAGCGAACGAATGCCAGCGCCTGCGCTGCCATGATACGTTCGTGTCGCCCTGGCAGGAAACGCACGAAAGAGTTGAGGAAACATGAGTTGAGGAAATCCCGGCCGGCTCGAGCCGGATCGCGAAAGGAGCGGAAACCCCGATGAGCAAAGGGATAGAGAGTGCCCCCGGCAAGAATCGAACTTGCGCACGCGGTTTAGGAAACCGCTGCTCTATCCACTGAGCTACGGGGGCAATTCGGGCTCAACCATGCCGTTCGAGCCTCGAGTTGCTCGATCAACTGTAGCGTCGCCCGCTCTCGGGCTCGATCAGGGACAGGCGCCAGTTCAGGAAGAGCAGCTCGATCCCGCGGGCCAGCAGCACCATCGCCCCCGCGCCCCCCGCGACCGGCGCTGATCAGGGACGGTGGGTGCTGCGGATTGCCCGGCATCGGGAGACCTCGGTCGCGACCTCATCTCACCGTACCCTGACAAATCGCGACGATCGCGAGCAGGGCAACGTCGACTCTCGCGTGGTCCCTAGAGCGTCACCGCGACCTCCCGGGAGCGGATTCGAGGACAGCCGGGCCTCGACGGCGGGACGATCCGGGCAAGGACGCGGCCGTGGGCCGGGCCGCGGTAGGCGAGCTCGACGAGGCCGGACGTGTGCGGGAGGATCCGCCGCGCCGGCGCGCGCAACCGCGCGAGGATACGCCCGCGCCGGTGGAGCCAGACCAGCGCACACGTCCCGCCGACGGTCTCGGTGACGTTGCCCCGGTTGGCGAGCAGCAGCCCGAGCACCCGCGCCCTGCCGGTCCGACGGGCGAGGATCCTGACGACCATGATCCGTCGCACGACTTTCCCCGGCGCCCTGACGACCACGACCACGCCGAGCCGCACGCGCACCGGCAGGCCGCGGGCCGTCGGCGATCGGGTGCTCAGGAGGACGAGCTCCGAATGATCGCCCGGCTCGGCGCCGGAGGGCACCCGAGACGTCACCGTGAGCGTCGCGGTCGCTCCCGGAGCGAGCGCCAGCCGTCGCGGCGCAACGGCAAGCCACGAGAACGGTCGCGCCGCCACGCGGGGACGGCCTCGTAGATCGAGCGCGAACCCCGCACGAGTGACGTCGACGTCGACCGGATCGGTCCCCGAGTTCGTCACCGCGAGCGAGGCCCTGGCCGAGCCGGCGAGCGCGAGGTGCGCCGGCGAGGTGATCAGCGCGACCGGAGGCCTGGCCGCCCCCGCCCCAGCGGAGGCGGCCAGGACCGACCCGGCGACAGCAGCGACCAGCCTCACCGTCCGATCACCGTGTAGGTGATGGTCGCGGAGTAGCGCCCGGGAGCGACCACCGGGAGCGGAGCGGTGAAACCGATCGTCGTCGGCCAGGCGTCGCCGCCGGCCGCACTCCGTGCCGATGTCGTTCCGACGAGCAGGTCCGCCGCGGGCGCGACCGGGATCGCCGGGCGTGCACCGCCGACCAGCGCCGGGCCGAGGGTGCCGCCGGGAGGCGCCGTGCTCGCGATCCCGAGGGGCAGATCGGCCGGCGTGAAGGCGCTGCGGTGGATTGTGAGCGCATAGCCGGCGGCGTTGTTGCTCACCACCGTGGCCCGCTCGGAGACGGCGGGAGGCGTGTCGCCCGAGTAGGCGGCGCCGAAGCCCAGCGTGGCCTGCTCGAGCGCGAGGGAGAGCACGGGCTGGACGTCAACGTCCACGGTCGCGGACGAGCTCACCCCGCCGCCCGTCGGCGGACCCGGACTGCAGGTGGTCGGGGACGCCGCCGAATTGAGCGGAGTGGGCGTGCCGGAGGTGAAATCGTCGGCGTTGGAATCGGTGTCGGTGCAGCCTCCGTCCGCACGCACGGCGGCGGTCGAGCTGCTCGGCGCGGGAGCGGCAGCGGCACCCTCGTAGTCGGCAGCCGACCCGTAGCCGACGAGATCGGTGATGCTCCCGACGGTCGAGCAACTGCCGGCCGACGCACCACAGGTGAGTGCAGTCGAGTCGGTGACGACGGCGACCTTGCCGCCGGAGACGGCCATGTTGCTCGTCCCGGTCGCGTCGGGCACCGGCAATGCTGCGCCGACGGTTCCACCGGAAGCGAGCTCCACGAGGAAGCGCCCACCGGGGGCGATCGACCCGGCAAGGGCGGTGGTCTGCCAGCTCGAGCCGGCGGCCGACGCGTACTGGACCGTCCAGCCGTCGACGGTCACCGAGGCCGAGCCGGCGTTGAAGAGCTCGACGTAGTCGTTCGTGAAGCTCGCGCCCGAGTTGCCGCCGCCGGCGTAGACCTGGCTGACGACGATGCCCGACGGCGAAGCGGGCGAGGCAGGCGCCGCCACGAGGAGAGCGGCGAAGGCGAGGGCGACGAGCAGGCGAATCCCGTTCATGGGCGGCTCCGATCAGTGGGGGACGTGGGTCGTCCCACTGGTACCGGCCGCGCCCGCGCGCCGAAAGTGTCCGTTCGCCTTTCGGCGCGGACTCGTGACGGTCCCGTTACGCCCGCAGGCTCAGCGCCAGGGCACCTCGGGCGAGCGGTAGAAGTTGACGCGGAGAGCATCGAGCAGCGGTGCCTGGGCGCCCAGCCGCAGCCGGTACTCGCTCCAGCTCCGGCCGCGCGCCGGCGACCAGCCGATCTCGGCGATGCCGATCAGCCGGGGGAAGGCGAGGTACTCCGCGTCACGGATCGACCGCACGGTCTCGCCCCAGAGCGGCGCCTCGACTCCGAGCACGTCCCCGGCGCGGACACCCGGGACCTGCCGGGCCGGATCCCACGCATACGCGTCCTGCACGCTCGTGTAGCCGGCCCACTGCAGGCCGAGCGGCGTGGACGCGTCGTACTTCATGTCCAGATACGCGTGCTCCGCCGGCGACATGATCACCTTCGCCCCTTGCTTCACCGCCCGCACGGAGAGAGCCGACTTCGCCGGATCCGTGTTCCAGTGCTGGACGACCGTGGAGCGGTCGAGGGTCGCGCGCCCGACCTCCTCCCAGCCGACCATCCGCTTCCCGTGGTCCTCGACGATCCGCCGCACCCGCTGGATGAAACGGACGTAGTCGGCCGGCCTGGTCGCCATCGCCTCGTCGCCGCCGATGTGGATCCACGGCCCGGGTGTCAGCCGGGCGAGCTGGCCGACCACGTCGGAGACGAAGTCGTAGGTCACCGGCTTGCCGATGCACAGCGAGCTGAACCCCACCTCGATTCCCGTGTACAGCGGCGACGGCTTCCCGTCGCAGGCGAGCTGCGGGTACGACGAGAGCGCCGCGTGGACGTGGCCGGGCATGTCGATCTCCGGGACGACCTGGACGTAGCGCTGCGCCGCGTACCGGACGATGCCCTCGTACTGGGCCTGGGTGTAGTAGCCGCCCCTGCCGCCGCCGACCTCGGTGCTGCCGCCGTGCGTCGCGAGCCGGGGCCACCCGTCGATCGCGATCCGCCAGCCCTGGTCGTCGGAGAGGTGCAGGTGCAGCCGGTTCAGCTTGTAGAGCGCCATCAGGTCGAGGAAGCGCTTCACGTCGCGCACGGGCCGGAAGTGGCGCGCGACGTCCAGCATCGCGCCGCGCCAGGCGAAGCGCGGTCGGTCGCGGATGTGAACCGACTGGATGCGCCGCGTCCCATGCACCGGCAGGAGCTGGCGCAGCGTCTGGACTCCGTGGAACAGCCCGGCCGGGCGGGCGGCGACGAGCCGGACGGACGAGGACGTGACCGTGAGCTCGTACCCCTCGTCGCCGAGCCCCGCCCCGCCGCCGAGCTCCAGCATGACCGGGCCCGGACCGCCGGAGACCTTCGTCCCGAGCATGCGGGCGAGCGCAGCCGCGACCCGGCGCGTCTCCGGGGTGGACGGTGCCGCCGAGACGGTCGTCGTCGCCCGGACGACGAACGCGCCGGACCCCGGCGTCGCCGACACCGGCTCGGGGATCACCGCGGGGCCCACGCTCAGCCGACCGCCGCGGCCGCCGGAGCGTCCGCCGTCAGGCTCGCCCCGCTGTCGGGATCGAAGAAGTACAGCGCGGCCGGGTCGACCGCGAGCCGAAGGCGGCGTCCGGGATCGGCTTCGGCCTTGGACGACACGCGCGCGTTCCACAGCGACTGGTCGTCGGCCAGGAGCGCATCCTCCTCGTGGTCGGCCGCAGCGCGCAGCTCCTCCGCCTCCACCCTCGGCGCATCGATCGGGAAGATCACGTGCGAATCGGAACCGAGCTCTTCGAGGACGACGACCTCGACGTCGACCGCCGGGAGGCCGGGATCGGCCAGGGCCGCGTCCTCGAAGCTCTCCGGGCGGATGCCGAGGATCACGCGCCCGTCCCTGGGCGGCCGCCGCTCCGGATCGAGCGGCACCTCCCAGCCCGCGAAGGCGACCCGGCCGTCGGACACCGTCGCCTCGACGAGATTCATCGCCGGCGAGCCGATGAACGCGGCGACGAACAGGTTGTCGGGCCTCGCGTAGAGCGCCTGGGGCGAATCGACCTGCTGGATCACCCCGTCCCGGAGGACGGCGACCCGCTGCCCGAGCGTCATCGCCTCGATCTGGTCGTGCGTGACGTAGATCGTCGTCACGCCGAGGCGGTCGTGCAGGCGGGAGAGCTCCGACCTCATCGTCACGCGCAGCTTCGCGTCGAGGTTGGAGAGCGGCTCGTCCATCAGGAAGGCGGCCGGCTCGCGGACGATCGCGCGTCCCATCGCGACGCGCTGCCGCTGCCCGCCGGAGAGGGCCGCCGGCTTGCGGTCGAGGAGCTTCTCGAGCCCGAGCAGGTGGGCGACCTCCGTCACGCGCCGGTCGATCTCCGCCGAGGCCGTCCTCCGCACCTTCAGGCCGTAGCCCAGGTTGCGGCGCACGTCCATGTGCGGGTAGAGCGCGTAGTTCTGGAAGACCATCGCGATGTCGCGGTGGCGCGGCGCCAGCTCCGTGACGTCGCGGCCGCCGATCGAGATCGCTCCCGCGGTCACCTCCTCGAGCCCGGCGATCATCCGCAGGAGCGTCGACTTCCCGCACCCGGACGGGCCGACGAGCACCATGAACTCGCCGTCGCCGACGGTCAGCGAGAGGTCGTCGATCGCCACGAACCCGTTGTCGAACTCCTTCGTGACCCGGTCGATGACGATCTCGGCCATCAGCGCCCCACCGCAATCATGCCTTCACCGCACCGGCGGTCAGCCCGAAGGCGATCTTCCGCTGGACGAACCCGAAGAACGCGAGCACCGGGATCGCAGCGAGGATCGACCCGGCCATCAGCCCGCCCCAGTCGACCTGGCGGCTGGTCCCGTAGTACTCGGACAGCCACACCGTGATCGTCTGCTTCGACTGGTCGTTGAGCAGGACGTAGGCGAAGACGAACTCGTTCCAGCTGGTGATGAAGACGAAGACCGAGGTCGCCACCAGCCCGGGGGCGACCAGCGGCAGCAGGATGCGGACGAACGCGCCCATCCGGCTCGAGCCGTCGACCATCGCCGCCTCCTCGAGCTCCTTCGGGATGTTCACGAGGAAGCCCCGCAACGTCCAGACCGCAAACGGCAGCGCGAAGGTCATGTACGTGATGGTCACGCCCAGGTAGACGCCCTGGTCCTTGGTCAGCCCGTACTTCGCGAGGACGACGTAGAGCGGGATGACGAGTCCCACCTGCGGGAGCATCTGGATCCCGATCAGCAGGACGATGAACACCTCCCGGCCGGTGAAGCGGAACTTCGAGAGCGCGATCGCGGCCAGGAACGCCAGCGCGATCGAGATCGCGACGGTGACCCCGACGATGATGATGCTGTTCACGACCGAGCTCCAGAAGTAGGGACGGTCCATCGCGTCCCGGAAGTGCTGGAATGTCGGATGGGTGGGGAACCACGTCGGCTTCAGGCGGTTGATGTCGTCGGTCGACTTGAACGCCGTCGCGAACATCCAGTAGACGGGGAAGATCATCACGACGAAGATCGCGAGCGCGAGCAGGTTCCACCCGAGCCGGCTCCGGCGGCGGCGCTTCCTGCGCGGGACGGCGACCGCACTGACGGCTCCGGCTCTCATCTCACGGTGCCCGACTTGATCATCTGTCGGACGTAGAACACGCTCATCCCGGCGACCATCAGCAACATCAGCAGCGAGATGGCGGCCCCGCGCCCGAAGTCGTGGTCTGCGTAGCCCTTGATGAACACGTAGACGCCCATCAGGTAGTTCGTCTGGTCGACGTGCGACGAGCCGATCAGCAGATACGGCTGGGCGAACACGCCGAAGTCCCAGATGATCGAGAGGCTGGTCAGGATCAGCAGGATCGGCTTCAGGACGGGGAAGGTGACGTCGCGGAAGATGCGAAGCGGGCCCGCGCCGTCGACCCTCGCGGCCTCGACCAGCTCGTGCGGCACCTGCGCGAGGCCCGCGTAGACGCTGACCACGACGAACGGCAGCGCACCCCAGACGATCAGGAGCGTGACCATCCCCAGGCTCGAGAGCGGCGTCGCGTACCAGTCGTGGCTCTCGCCGACCAGATGCAGCTGGGCGAGCAGGTAGTTGAGGACGCCGTTCTCGAAATTCGTCATCCAGTAGAAGACCTGGACTGCGACGACGACCGGCATCGCCCAGACGAGCACGAGCCCGCTCATGAGCAGGATGCGCACCCACGCGCTGATCCGGGGAAGGAGCAGCGCGATCAGCGTCCCGAGGACGATCGTCAACCCGACGTTGACGACCGTGAAGACGATCGTGCGGACGACCGTGTCCCAGAACACCTGGTCGGAGAGCACCGACCGGTAGTTGCCGAGCCCGATCCAGTGCCCCTTGTGCCGGATCAGCTCGAAGAGGCCGTACCGCTCGAACGAGATCCGGACGAGCTTGTAGATCGGATAGGCCAGGATCACGGCCACCGCGGCCGCGACCGGGAGGATCAGCGCGTAGGGCGCGAACGTGAAACGGCGACGGCGCCGCCGAGACCGGAGGGACCTCGTCTCGGCGGCGACCGCCGTACCAGGCGGGACGGCGACGTCAGCCTCCCGCGCCATCCAGCTCCTTACGACGCGTTGAGCGTGTACTCGATGTTGTTGTCCGCTGTCGCTGCCGCCTGCTTGACGGTGAGCTTGCCGGTCAGGATCTGGCTCAGCATGGTGCGGAGGATATTCCCGTTCTCGACGTTGACCCAGTTCTTCGCAGCCGGGACGAACCAGCTGCGCAGGGCCGCCCGCTCACCGACCTTGGAGGTGTTCAGCAGGTTGGTCGCGTTCGGGATGTTCCCGGCCGCCTGGAGAGCCTTCTCGGACGACGTGCTCGTGAAGGCGGCGATCCAGTCGGCGCCGAGCTGCTTGTTGCCGCCGATCGGAATGGCCAGGTCGGAGCCGCCGAGGAACCCGGGCATCGCCTTGCCGGCCGTGTGGCTCGGCATGACGAACTGCGCGGTCGAGTTCTTGTACTTGTCGCCGACGCAGCAGGAGAACCAGCCGGGGCCGACGATCGAGCCCGCGTTGCCCTCCGCGTAGACGCTGTACGGAGTCGGGCGGTTCTCGTCTGTCGTCTTGCTCGCCCTCGACGCGGCGAGGAAGAACTTCTTGTACGCGGTCAGGCCGGCGATCGCCTTCGGCGACTCGAGCGTGCCCTTCCACTTGCCGCTGACCTGCGTCGCGATCTTGCCGCCGAAGTCGTAGACGAAGCCCATCGCCACGTACCAGTCGGTCCCGGCGATGTACACCGGGGAGTAGCCCTTCTTGCCGAACTTCTTGTTCAGCTTGCCGGCGGCGGCGGTGAACTCCGCGAGGCTCTTCGGGGCGCCCTTGATCCCGGCCTGCCTGTACTGGTCGGTCCGGTACGTGACCACCCGGGAGCCGGCGTAGTACGGAACGCCGTAGAGCTTGCCGTTGTACCGGCCCGAAGCGGCGAGGCCCTCGAGCCAGGTGCCCGAGTTGTCGAACGACGACTTGAGCGACGTGAGGTCCTGGAACGCGCCTGCGGCCATGTACTTCGTCATCTCGGTGTTGCCCATCTCGATCACGTCGGGCGTGTTGCCACCCGCGAGCGTGGCGTCGAACTTGCCGAGATGCGTGCCCCAGTTCTGGTACTGGACGTTCACGGTGACGCCCGGGTGCTGCTTCTGGAACGCGGCGTTCGCGGCCGCGACGACCCCCGGCCAGCCGGACTGCGCGTCCACCTGGAGCCACACCGTGATGCTCGCGCTCGAGCGCTTCGTGGCGCCGGTTGCCGTCGACGCGGCCACAGCGAGGACCGCGACGAGCAAGGCTGCGCCGATGATGCGTGCCTTCATCGAGATCTCCTCCCAATCCTGGAAATACGGCCCTCGCCCGCTCCCGTTCCCGCGTGACCGAAGCGGGGAGGATGCGACTGGGTCCGCCTGACTGGTTCAGACCACTTGGTCACGGCGCGAGATTGGCACAAGACATGGGTGCTTGTCAAGACCACTTAGCCTCCCCGTGTCCGCAATTGGCTCAACGATGCGGTAGCCCGTTCGAGGTTTCGACAACGGTCGGGCGATCTGGTACTGACCGGTCTACCGGCGCGACCCCACGCGGCTGAGCTCGGTCACGAGCCTATACCGGTCGCCGCGATAGAGCGACCGAACGTATTCGACGATCTCACCCGTCCGAGAGTTAGTCGTCCGCTCGAACAGGAACGCCGGCGAGTGGAGCGGGACGCCGAGCACGGCGGACTCCTCCTCGTCGGTCACCGTCGGCTCGATCGTCTGCCGGCCGCCGACGATGTCGATGCCGTAGCGCTCGCTCAGGAGCGTGTAGAACGAGTGGCTCTCGAGGTCGTCGGCCGACAGGCCCGGCACGAGCGACGCTCGCACGTGCAGGGTCTCGATCGCCATCGTCTCGTCGTCCGCGAGCCGGAGCCTTTTCACGATCACGATCGGCTCAGACGGCGAGACGTGCAGGATCCGGCCCAACCACGGCCCTGCCGTGGTCGTTCGCAGCTCGAGCGTGCGGCTTCCCGGCACCATCCCGCGTCTGCGCATGTCCTCCGTGAAGGAGGTCATGGTCAGCTCCTGGGCGATCTTCGGCTCGCTGACGAAGGTCCCGCTGCCCCGCCTGCGGACGAGGTAGCCGTCGCGGACGAGGTCGTCGAGCGCGGCGCGCACCGTCAGCCGCGACATGCCGAGATCGGCCGAAAGCTGCCGCTCGGACGGGATCGCGTCGCCGATCGCCAGTTGCTCGATCAGCGCGAGGACCCGCTCACGGGCCTCGGACTGCTTGGTGGCCGCGACGCCCATCGGGCCTGCATCGTACTGCATTCGGCGCGGTGGTCAAGACCACATCCGTCGTCTTGGTCGGGCAGTCGCCGAATATCTCGACGGCGCTCGCCAAAATGGTATTGACCACCTGCGCGAAGTCTGCGTACACTGGGGTCGATGACCGCCTTCGATCGGCTCGGCACGGAAGCGCGCGACGCCGCGGGTGCGGATCTGGATCTCCGTTCCACCGCCGAGCTGGTCGGGCTGATGAACGCCGAAGACGGCACCGTCCCGGGTGCGGTCGCCGAGGCTGCGCCCGCGATCGCGGCCCTCGTCGACGACGTCGCCGCCCGCCTTGCCCTGGGGGGCCGGCTCGTCTACGTCGGCGCCGGGACGTCGGGACGCCTGGCCGCACTCGACGCCGCCGAGTGCGAGACGACCTTCGCCACCGAGCCCGGCCGCGTCGTCGCGCTCGTCGCCGGGGAGGGCGCCGCGTCGACCGTCGCGCAGGAGGCGGCCGAGGACGACGAGGGCGCCGGCAGCGCCGACGTCGCGGCGCTGTCCCTCGGCGAGAGCGACGCCGTCGTCGGGATCAGCGCCAGCGGCCGCTCCCCCTACGTCCGCGCCGCGCTCGAGGCCGCCCGGAACCGCGGCGCCTTCACCGGCAGCGTGGTCTGCGTCGAAGACTCCGAGCTGGCGTCGATCGTCGACCGCGAGGTCTGCGTGCCGGTCGGAGCGGAGGTGCTGACCGGTTCGACCCGGCTGAAGGCCGGCACCGCCCAGAAGCTCGTCCTGAACATGATCTCCACGATCTCGATGATCCGGCTCGGCAAGACGTTCGGGAACCTGATGGTCGACCTCGTCCCCTCGAACGAGAAGCTCCGCGCCCGTGCGCAGACGATCGTCCAGCACGCGGCCGGCGTGCCGGCCGACGAGGCCGGGAACGCGCTCGTGCGGTCGAACGGCGACCCGAAGGTCGCAATCGTCTCGCTCCTGGCCGACGTGGACGCCGACGAGGCGCGCCGGCGCCTGGCCGACGCGGGCGGCGTGGTGCGGCGAGCGGTGGAGCCGCAGCCGTGAGGCTCGGCGTCCGCGCCGCGCTGGTCGACGGCGAGCTCGTCCCGGGCGATGTCGAGGTCGCCGACGGGATCGTCGTCGCCTACGGGCTCGCGTCCTCGAACGGACACGGGATCGCCTCCCCCGGCTTCGTCGACCTCCAGGTGAACGGCTTCGGCGGCGTCGATTTTCTCGACGCGGACGCGGAGGGCTACGAACGGGCGGGCATGTGCCTGCTCGAGACCGGCGTGACCGCCTACCTGCCGACCCTGATCACCGCTCCGGAGGGTCGGCTGGTGGCGGCGCTCTCGGAGATCGTCGAGGGCGGCCGCGGCCCGCGGATCCTCGGCGCGCACGTCGAAGGCCCTTTCCTCTCGCCCCGGCGGCTCGGGACGCATCCTCCCTCTGCACGGCGTGACCCTGACGTCGGTCTGCTCGAGCGCATCCTCGCGGCGGGTCCGGTCCGGCTGTACACGCTTGCGCCCGAGCTGCCCGGGGCGCTCGAGCTCGTCGACCTGCTCGTCGCCCGGGGAATCGTGGTCTCGGTCGGTCACAGCGACGCGAGCGCGGACGAGGCGAACGCCGCGTTCGACCACGGCGTCGGCACCGTCACCCACCTCTTCAACGCCATGCGCCCCTTCAACCACCGAGACCCCGGCGTCGCCGGCGTCGCGCTCGCGCGCCCGGACGTGATCGTCCAGATCATCCTCGACGGCGTCCACCTCGCCCCCGACACCGTGCGGGTCGTGTGGCGCGCCGCCGGCGGGCGCCTCGCGCTCGTCACCGACGCCGTTGCCGCGGCCGGTGTCAGCGGCGACGGCTCGTACCGACTCGGCGACGTGTCGGTGGAGGTCCGGGACGGCGTCGTCCGGCGCGACGGGGACGGTGTCCTGGCCGGAAGCGTCCTGACGATGATCGAGGCGGTCCGCAACCTCCACGCGCTCGGCGTCCCGCTGGAGGCGGCGTTGACCGCCGCCACCGCCGTCCCCGCGCGGGTCATCGGAGCCGACGTCGGCCGGATCGAGATCGGCGCACCTGCGGACATCGTCGTCCTCGGTGAGGAGCTGGAGGTCCAGCGCGTGCTCGTCGGAGGGGAATCGCATGTCGCAGCCTGAGCCGGCACCTGCACCCGGAGCGGAGTTCCTCGCCGAGATCCACGACCAGCCGGCCGCGCTCCGCCGCCTGCTCGAGCACCGCGCGGAGTTCGTCGCCGTCGCCGAGGCCGCCGCCCGCCACGGCGCGGGGGTGATCCGCATGGTCGGCCACGGATCGTCCGACAACGCCGCCTCCTTCGGCGTCTACGCCTTCGGCCTGCTTCCGGGCCTGACGGCCATGCGCGACTCGATCAGCCTGCTCGTCTACTTCGGAGCGGAGCTCGATCTGAGCGGCTCGGTCGTCGTCGGGCTCTCGCAGTCGGGACAGACGCCCGACGTGCTCGCATATGTCGAGCGGGCACGTCACAGTGGTGCCTTCACGATCGCGGTCACGAACGAGCCCGACTCCGACCTGGCCCGCGCCGCCGAAGCCGTGTTGCCGCTCTCCGCCGGTGCGGAGCTCGCGGTCGCGGCGACGAAGACATACTCCAATCAGGTCGCCGCACTCGCCCTCCTCGCCGGCTGCCTCGCCGGCCGCTGCGACGAGTTGGCCGGCCTGCTGGACGAACTCGCGGACCAGCTGGAAGGGCACCTGCCGGAGTTCGAGCGGCAGGCATCCTCGTTTGCGATTCCGTTCGCCTCGATCGCCCGCATGTTCGTGATCGGCCGGGGCCCGGAGTTCGCGACCGCGCGCGAGATCGCTCTGAAGCTGCTCGAGACCTGTCAGATCGCCGCCGAGCCGCTGACCGCGACCGATCTCGCGCACGGTCCTGTCGCGGCGCTCGACCCGCTCTTCCCCGTCTGGGCGATCGCCGGCGAGGACGAGACACTCGACGCGGTCGTCGACGCGACCGCGCGGGCGCGGGCGGTGGGGGCGACCGTCGTCGCGAGCGGCACGGCCGCACGGGCGCTCCGAGACGCCCAGTACGTCGTCCCGATCCCCCGACCGCGGCTCCCGTTGCTCGCTCCGCTCCTCTCGGTCGTCCCCGGCCAACTCTTCGCCGGCGCCGTCGCCCGCGCGAAAGGCCTCGACCCCGACAAGCCGCGCGGCCTCTCGAAGGTCACGCTGGCCCGGTAGCCCTTGTAACACTGTGTTACTTGCTCGGCGGGACGCACGGGGCAGCAGCGCCACGTGCTTGTAACACAGTGTTGCTTGCCGCCCTAGAGCCGGCCGGCGGCGACGATACGGGCGAGGAACTGCTGCGTCCGCGGCTCGCGCGGCTCCGTGAAGATCTGCTCCGGAGGCCCCTCCTCGAGAATCGAGCCGGCGTCGAGGAAGCAGACCCGGTCGGCGATGTCCCGGGCGAAGCTCATCTCGTGCGTGGCGACCACCATCGTCATCCCGCCTTCCGCCAGCTCGCGGATCAGCTGGAGGACCTCGCTGACGAGCTCCGGGTCGAGCGCACTCGTCACCTCGTCGAGCAGCAGCAGCTTCGGCCTCATCGCGAGCGCCCGCAGGATCGCCACCCGCTGCTGCTGGCCGCCGGAGAGACGGTCGGGGTAGTCGTCCCGCCGGTCGGCAAGCCCGAAGCGGCCGAGCAGCTCGAGCGCCGCCGCCTCCGCCTCGGCGCGCGGGAGATCGAGCGCCTTGCGCGGCCCCAGTGTGACGTTCGCCAGCACGGTCATGTGCGGGAAGAGGTTGAAGGACTGGAAGACGATCCCGATGCCCTTCCGCACCTCGTTCACGTCCACACGCGGTCCGGTGATGTCGAGCCCGTCGACGAGGATGCGCCCCTTGTCGATCGGCTCGAGCAGGTTGACACAGCGGAGGAGCGTCGACTTGCCGGAGCCCGACGAGCCGATCAGGCAGACGACCGCGTGCTCGTCGACCGCCAGGTCGACCCCGCGCAGCACCGCCGCCTTGCCGAAGGACTTGTGGACGTTCTCGAGGACGAGCGCGGGTGTTTCGCTCACACCACCGCTCCCGCGAGCTGCCGGCGGCGGTCCCGGGCGACCAGCCAGTCGGTGAACCGGGCGAGCGGGATCGTGATCAGCACGAAGAGGAAGGCGGCGACCAGCCCGGACGTGAAGTTGAAGGACGCCGCCTGGTCGATCTGGGTCTGCTTGAACGCCTCGATCGACCCGAGCACACCGACGAGCGCGGTGTCCTTCTGGAGGCCGATGAAGTCGTTGAGGAGGGGCGGGATCACGCGCCGCACCGCCTGCGGGATGATCACGTAGACCATGGACTGGCCGTGTGTCAGGCCGAGCGACCGGGCGGCGCTCGCCTGGCTCGGGTGCACCGACTCGATCCCGGCCCGGTACACCTCCGAGACGTAGGCGGTGTAGACGAGCACGAGCGCGACGACCCCCCAGAAGGTCGTGGAAGTAGGGATGCCCTGCAGGCCGAGCGCCGGTGCACCGAAGCCGAGCAGCGTGATCACGATGATCGTCGGCACACCCCGGAAGAAGTCGGTGTAGAGGATCGCGAGCAGCCGGAGCGGGAAGAAGACCGGGCCCGGCAGGCTGCGGATCACGGCGAGCAGCAGCGCGAGCGGGAGGATGAACAGCTCGGCGAGGCAGAAGATCTTCACGTTCAGCCAGAACGCGGAGAGGATCTCCGGGAAGGTGCTCTTCGCCTCGCTCCAGTCGAAGAACTGCTGCTGGATCTCCGGCCACCCCGGCGCGTTGACGATCGCGAACCCGAGGGCCGTGAACAGGACGACCGTGCTGACGAGCGCGATGAGGACGCCGCGGCGCCCGTCGCCTCGCCCGCGAGCGCTCATCGAGGCGCTACTTCAGGACGGGAGCGCCGACGACCTTGGAGAGCCAGACCGACTGGAGGCGCTTGAGGGTGCCGTTCGCCTTCAGTCTCGCGAGCGCCCGGTTGACGCAGACGGTGAGCGGATTGCCCTTCTTCAGCACCATGCCGAAGTGCTCGCCGGTCTTCGTCTGCAGCTGGCCGAGGATCTTCCCGTTCGGCACCTGCACGGCGGTGACGTAGAAGGCGGTCGGCAGGTCGACGACGAGAGCGTCGATCTGCTTGCTCTTGAGCGCGAAGACCGCCTTGTCGTTCGTGTCGTACACGCGCGGCTTCTGCGCCGGCTTGATCACGTTGACGATCGCGTTGTAGCTGGTCGTCCCGATCTGGACTCCCAGCCTGAACTTGCGCAGTCCGGCGATCGAGCGCACTGCGGCGATCGGCGTCCCCTTGTTGACCACGACGGCCTGGTTGACGTCGTAGTACGAGTTGCTGAAGTCGACCACCTTCGCCCGCTGCGGCGTGTACGAGATCTGGTTGATGTCGAAGTCGAACGACTTCGAGCCCGGCGCGTAGGACTTCGTGAACGGCACGTACGTCCAGACGACGTCCTTCGGCGCGAAGCCGAGCTGCTTGGCGACCGCGTAGGCGACGGCGCTCTCGAACCCTTTGCCGCTGGTCGGGTCCGAGACCTTCCACTTCGAGCCCTTCGGGGGCGTGCCGCCGAACCACGGCGGGAAGGCTGGGTTGTCGGTTCCGACGGTCAGCTTCCCGTCGCTGACCGTCTTCAGGTCGGCCTTCGCACACGAGGCGGAAACAGCAGACACGGCGCTCCCCCCGGTCGAGGTCGCGGTCAGCGCGAGCGCCGAGAGGGGGATCGCCAGGACGAGGAGCCGCCGCATCGGAACGCCGAGGCTACCACAGCCACCCCCCGCCGAAAGTCGGCAGGACTCTCGGCGGCGATTCAGCGGCCGTCGAAGGCCTTCTCGCCCCGGCGGAGGTCCTGCCGCATTCGCCTGACCGCGGGCAGGGCGGCCAGTGCGGGGATCACCGGCAACCAGAAGCTGAACGCGCGGTAGGTGATGACGCCGAGGAGAGCGGGGGCGAGCGGCAGGCCGACCCAGACGAGCGCGAACGTCATCATCACCTCGACCAGCCCCGCCCCCCCGGCGGGGAGCGAACGGCGGGTGGCGACGTACCCGGTCGCATAGGCGAGGATCAGCGCCGGCGTGGAGATCTCCGCGTTGTAGATCTTCAGCGCCGCCCAGAGGCAGGCGATGTCGCCCAGCCAGTAGAGGCTGACGCCGATCACGCCGAGGCCGTGGCTGCGCGGCGAGACCAGCAGGCGGCGCAGCTTGACGATGCCGGCGACTAGGTGAGCGAACCACTGCCGGACACTCCCGCCGTCGCCGGGGTCGGAGAGCCGCTCGGCCCGCTTCGGCGAGCTGACCCAGAGCGCGACGAGGAAGCCCGGCACGACCGCCAGCCATGGGTAGGTCATCGCGTCCTGGACATGCCCGCCGGTGCCGAACAGGAGCACGACCGCGCAGATCAGGGCTGCCGGCGCCAGAACGGCGTACTCGAGCGCACCGAGCGCGAGGACGCGGGCGACCGCTTCCCGCCGGCGCAGCCCGGAGCGCCGGAACGTCCAGTAGTCGACCGAGAAGCCTCCGGCGGCGTGCGTGGCGGCGAAGACTCCGAAGCCCGCGACGACCGTTCGCATCGACAGGCGGAAGGAGAGGAGCGGCCCGCCGTCGACGCGGGCGATGTCTCGGACGGCGAGCACGTAGCCGAGGTACGCGACGACCTGACCGCCGAAGCAGACCGCGAACCAGGTCGGCACGACGTCCTGGACTGCGTCGACGAGCCGGCTGTAGCCGGCCATGTCGGCCAGCCCCATCGCCGCCGCGAGCGCAAGCGCACCGGCCACGAGGAGGATCAGGAAGTTGCGCCGCTCGAGGTCGAGCGCGGCCGCGATCACCTTCGGTTGCTGTCGTTGTCTCGCCGTCATGCCCACCGGATCAATTCTCCCCGCTATCTATCGGCTCCACCGGCTCGATCGGTAGACCCGTTCGGACGATTCTCCTGCCGCCCGACTCGTAGACGACGTCGACGCTGTCGTGCTTCCGGTAGGTGCCGGCGACCCCGAAGAAGAGCGAGGTCCAGCGCCAGAAGCCGAGGCGTCCCTCGTTGGCGAGCCTGCGACCGAACACCAGCGTATCGCCATCCCGGACGTAGTCGGAGTCCTTGAGCTGCCGCACGCCGTTCACGTAGACCTCGAAGCCTCCCTCCACTCCAGGGGGAAGTTGCACCCTCGTCCCGGCCACCTCCATAGAATGCCCGCGACGTGAGCCGCCTGTTCCTGGCCTTGCCCGCCGCACTCTCGCTTGCGCTCGCCGCGGCGGCGACGGCAGCCGCGGGCAACGGCGGGCTCGCGCCGGTTCCTCCGGTCTCGCCGAACGCCGACGCGATCAGCCAGACGTACTGGCTGATCCTGATCGTCACCGGGGTCATCTTCGTCCTCGTCGAGGGCGCACTGATCCTCTTCGCCGTGCGATTCCGCCGCGGCAGGCGCAACAGGGAGCAGGAGGGGCCGCAGCTCCACGGTGCGACGAAGCTCGAGACCGCCTCGACGATCGTCCCCGTGCTGATCCTCGCGGGCATCGCCGCCTTCGTCTTCGTGAAGCTGCCCACGATCAAGGACGTCCCTCCGGCCAAGGCCGAGGGCGGCGCGCTGCAGATCAGGGTCGGCGCCCAACAGTACTACTGGCAGTTCGAGTACCCGCAGGGGCAGGTCGCGTTCAGAACGATGGTAGTGCCGCTCGACCGCGTCGTCGAGCTCACCGTCGTATCGTCGGACGTCATCCACAGCTGGTGGGTACCCGCTCTGGGCGGAAAGATCGACGCGATCCCCGGACGCACGAACCACACCTGGTTCAAGGCAGAGAAGCTCGGCCACTACGAGGTTCGGTGCGCGGAGCTCTGCGGTCTGGAGCATGCGCACATGACCGGGTGGGTCGACGTCGTCACGCCCTCGGCGTACTCGAAGTTCCTCGCCGACCACACCGGCACGAACCCGGTCGTCGGCAAGGAGATCTTCGACGGGGTGTGCGCCACCTGCCACGGCTCGTTGGGACAGGGCGACTACGGGCCGGCGCTCACCCGGAGCGCCGTCGTCATCGACCCGAAGGCGCTCGAGCCGCTGCTCCGGAACGGCGGCATCAAGATGCCCGCGGTCGGCGCGACCTGGAACCGGGAGACGATGGACTCCGCGACGAGCTACCTGAAGGGGCGCTTCGGTGGCGGCTAGAGCGGAGGCCCAGCCGTACCGCGCGGACTGGAAGCGCGGCGGCGTCACGAGCTGGATCACGACCGTCGACCACAAGCGGATCGGGATCCTCTACATCGGTACCAGCCTCTTCTTCCTCCTCCTCGGCGGCCTGCTCTCGCTGTTCATGCGCGCCCAGCTGGCGACGCCCAACGAGCACTTCGTCACCCGGGACCGGTACAACGAGCTCTTCACCATCCACGGCACGACGATGGTGTTCCTGGTCGCCGTCCCGATCCTCGCCGGGTTCGGCAACTTCCTCGTCCCGCTGATGATCGGCGCACGGGACGTCGCCTTCCCGCGGCTGAACGCGCTCTCCTACTGGCTGTTCCTGCTCGGCGGCGTCGTCCTCTACTCGAGCTTCTTCGCCAAGGGCGGCCCGGCGAAGACCGGCTGGACCGCGTACGTGCCGCTGTCGGAGGAGCAGTTCAGCCCGGGGCACGGCCAGGACCTCTGGATCCTCTCGCTGCACATCCTGGCGCTCTCGTCGCTGGCCGGCGCGATCAACTTCATCGCCACGATCCACAACATGCGGACACCCGGCATGACCTGGACGCGCATGCCGCTCTTCATCTGGTCGATCGTCGTCTACGCCTGGATGCTGGTCATCATCCTGCCGGTGATCGGTGCCGGACTCCTGATGCTCCTGCTCGACCGGCAGGTCGGCACCCATTTCTTCATCCCCGGCCAGGGAGGGAGCGCGCTTCTCTACCAGCACATCTTCTGGTTCTTCGGCCACCCCGAGGTGTACGTGATCATCCTGCCGGCGATGGGGATGGTGTCCGAGATCGTCCCGGTGTTCGCGCGCAAACCGATCTTCGGCTACAAGGCGGTGGCGTTCTCGAGCGTCGGTATCGCGTTCGTCTCGATGCTCGTCTGGGCCCATCACATGTTCACGGTCGGTCTCGGCTGGGGACTCCAGAGCTACTTCATGATCGTGACCATGCTCGTCGCGATCCCGACCGGGGTGAAGATCCTCAACTGGCTCGCGACCACGTGGCGCGGCAACCTGATCTTCGACACGCCCATGCTGTTCGCGCTCGGGTTCATCGCGATCTTCACGATCGGCGGCCTGACCGGGATCTACCTTGCCGCGTTCCCGCTCGACTGGCAGGTGCACGACTCCTACTTCGTGGTCGCGCACTTCCACTACACCATGTTCGGCGGGGCGGTGTTCGCGATCTTCGGCGGCCTGCACTACTGGTGGCCGAAGATGTTCGGGCGCAAGCTGGACGAGAAGCTCGGGAAGTGGACCTTCTGGCTGATGTTCATCGGCTTCAACCTCACCTTCTTCCCGCAGCACTTCCTCGGGTTGCTGGGCATGCCGCGCCGGGTCTATACGTACAGCCAGGGCGGGCTCTGGGAGACCTACAACCTGATCTCGACGGTCGGCGCGGGCGTGATGGCGTTCGGGGTGCTGCTCTTCTTCGTCAACGCCTTCCGGACGCGCCGCCGTGGCGTGCGCGTCGGCAATGATCCGTGGATGGCGGACACGCTCGAGTGGTATGCCCCCTCGCCGCCTCCCCCGGAGAACTTCCCGCAGCCGGTGCCGTACGTCGGCAGCGCGCGGCCGCTCCGGGATCTGCGGTTGAAGCTGAAGGAGCGTGATGCGCGAGCCGGCGCCTAGTCCGTGGCTTCGGCTGGCTGCGGTCGGCGCCTCGGCCGCCACCCTCGTCGCCGTGATCAGCGGCGCCGCCTCGCTCGGGGCTGCACACCAGCTCCTCTCGGCGTTGGCGTTGCCGCCGCTCGTGGCCGTGCTGGTCGCGGCCAGGCTCGGGCATCGACGCCTGGTCGTGCCGGCCCTCGTCTCGATCGGGCTGTTCGGCGTGGCGGCGCTGATCACGGTGGAGGGTCTCCACCTTGCCGCAGCAGCCGCCGCGTTCGCCTCCACGCTGGTGCTGACCGCGCTGGTCTTCCGCGGGGGGACGGCGCCCGTCGGCGCGTGGCGCGACTACGTCACGCTGACCAAGCCGCGGATCATGTCCCTGCTCCTCCTCACCGGCGTCTGCGGCATGTTCGTCGGCGCGCAGGGCGTCCCGGCGCTCGGCGCCCTGACGGTGCTGATCGTCGGGCTCGCCCTCGCCTGCGGCGGCGCCAGCGCGCTCAACCACGTGCTCGACCGCGACATCGACTCGCTGATGGGCGAGCGCACGCGGGCGAGGCCGGTGACCGCCGGCCGGGTGCTCCCGTCGTACGCGTTCGAGTTCGGGCTCGCGCTGTCGGCGCTGTCGTTCGTCCTGCTGGCCGGCCTGGTCAACCTGCTGACCGCGGCGCTGGCCCTGGTCGGGAACCTGTTCTACGTCCTCGTCTACACGCGCTGGCTGAAGCGGACGACGCCGCAGAACATCGTGATCGGCGGCGCGGCAGGCGCGGTGCCCCCGCTCGTCGGCTGGGCCGCGGCGACCGGGAATCTGACCCTGCCGGCGATCTCGCTGTTCCTGATCGTCTTCTTCTGGACGCCGCCGCACTTCTGGGCGCTGGCGCTCCTGATCAGGCGGAACTACGCAGCCGCCGGGATCCCGATGCTGCCCGTCGTTCGGGGCGAGCGCGAGACCGTGAAGCAGATCCTGCTGTACTCGTTCGTCATGGTCGCGGTCACGGCGATCCCCTTCGTCTGGGGGACGCTCGGCATCGCCTACCTGGTCGCCGTCCTCGTGCTCGGAACCGGGTTCGTCTGGCTCGCGGTGCAGCTGGCTCGGCATACTGCGCCGCGGCAGGCCTCACTCCTCTTCCACGCCTCCCTCCTCTATCTGGCGCTGGTGTTCGTCGCCGCCGCCGTGGACGTCGTCGTCTGATGCTGGATCCCGAGATCGAGCGCAAGAACCTCCTCTGGGCCTGGGGCCTGTTCGTCGTCTTCTGCCTGATCGCGGCCGGGACGATCGCGGTCGGGTTCATCTACCTCGCGGTCGACTAGAGGTCGCGGGCGTGCCTGGCGCGGAACGGCGGCCGGGCCAGTCGGGGCGACCTCACGGTGCCAGGCACTGTTGACGACGCGAGCGCGCCCGCCGGGATCTTCCTCGCCCGGCCCGACCGGCCGACGGGCGGCATCCCGCTCGCCGTCAAGGATCTGTTCGACACGGCCGGACTGACGACGACCTACGGCTCGGCGATCTTCGCCGACCACGTTCCGACCGAGACGGCCGAGGCCGTCGTCCGGCTCGAGGCGCACGGCTACGCCGACGTCGGCAAGACGAACCTGCACGAGTTCGCGTACGGCACGACCTCCGAGAACCCGCACTTCGGCACCGTGCCGAACCCGATCGCGCCGGGGCGGATCGCAGGAGGCTCGAGCGGCGGCTCCGCGGCGGCGCTGGCCGCCGGGCTCGCCGACGCCGCGCTCGGCTCGGACACCGGCGGCTCGATCCGGATCCCGGCCGCCTGTTGCGGCGTCGTCGGCTTCAAGCCGACCTGGGGAGCGGTCCCGCTCGACGGCTGCTTCCCGCTGGCGCCGAGCCTCGACCACGCCGGGCCGATGGCCCGGTCCGTCGCCGAGTGCGCGGCGATGATGGCGGCGCTCGTGCCCGGGTTCGAGCGCCCGACCCTCGAGTCGCTCGGAGACGTGCGGGTTGGCGTCGCCTGGACCGAGCATGCCGATCCCCTCGTCGCTCGCCGGGTCGAGGAGGCGGCCTCCGGCTTTACCGACCGCCGCTACGTGGATCCCCCGCCCCTCGGGGAGAGCTCCCGAACGGTCTTCATGCGCGAGGTAGCCGACGTCCATCGTGAGCTCTACGCCGAGCACGCCGACCTGTACGGCGCGAACGTCGCGGCCAAGCTCGAGACCTGCCTGGCCGTCACCGACGGCGAGTACGAGGCAGGGCTCCGCGCCCGCGAGGCCTACCGCGAGCAGATGGCCGAGCTGTTCGACGGGGTCGACCTGATCGTCACCCCCACGCTCCCCTTCGTCGCCCCGGCCGTGGGACAGGACGAGTGCGACCTGCGCGGCAAGCTCACGCTGCTCACCTGGCCGTTCAACGTCCTCGGCGCGCCCGCGCTGGCGCTGCCGTGCGGCCCCGCCGAGGACGGATTGCCCGCCTCGGTGCAGATCGCCGGTCCTCCCGGGAGCGACGCCCTCGTGCTCGCAGCGGGAGAACTGCTGGAACGAGCGCTCAAGGTGTAGCTCCGGCATGCCGACAACGGCAGGGAACGAGTATGCTCGCCCGCCTGCTCACCCTGGTCGCCCTCGCCGGACTGGTCTACATCCCGGCGGCGGGCTCCGCATCACTCGCCGCGCCCACCGGCGTGCATCCGTTCTACCTCCGCGTCGACGACCCGCTTCCGGCCTCGTTCCCGCGAACACCGTCCTTCGCCTGGGACCCGTACGAGGCTGCGAGTGGCTACGACTTCCAGCTCGCCACCAGCACGAAGTTCGACGACCGCACGCTCGCCTGGTCGACGAGCCAGCCGGTCCGGGTCCCGGCGGTCTCGATGCCGCTCGCTCTACCGTGGATGACCGGGCACCCGGATGCGCTCTACGTCCGGGTACGCGCCCGTGTCGGGAAGAGCGTCACGCGCTGGAGCAGCCCGTTCGGCTTCAACACGGCCGGCGAGGCGCCCGCGAAGCTGCCCGACATCCCGGGGCTGGTGCGCTGGACGCCGGTCGACGGCGCGACCTCCTACGAGGTGTGGTTCGACAACGTCGTCGTGGACGGCCTGCGCGGAAAGGTGGTCACGACCACCACCAACGTCGCCGACGAGCGTGAGTACTACACCGGCCACCAGGATCCGAGCTGGAGCGGAACCGTGATCTGGCGCGTGCGCGCCGTGAGAAAGGTCTACGGCGACCTGCCGAACGCGCTCCCGGCGGTCTCTTACGGGCCCTGGAGCGAGACGTTCGTCTCCGTCAACCCGCCGGTGACCACAGGCAGTTGGCTCACGCCGCTCCAGACCGTCTCCGACGCCGTGACGAGCAACACCGGCGCCGATGCCCACCAGCTCACGCCCGGCTTCTCCTTCGTCGGCGATACGGCACACAACGGGACCACCGGTCACCTCTACCGCGTGTACGTCGCGACCGACCGCCAGTGCGTGAACGTCGTCTTCACCGGCTCGGTCGTCGGCAGCCCCGCCTACGCGCCGCGGACGAGCGGGCCCGTCGAGCTCCCTCCGACTGAGTCGGACTGGACCACCTACCCCGCAGACAAGTCGCAGGGCAACACCTTCAACGCCGAGTCGCTGCCGGTCACGACCGACGAGCAGGGAGGCTCGACCTCCACCGGCGGCTCGACGACCACGACGGCCGGATCGATCACGAACCCCGGGGCGGCGTCCGTCCCGACGGAGTTCACGAGCAACGGCCCCTTCGTCGACCTGTGGGACCTCGGCCGGACGAACGCGCGCTACTGGTGGACGGTCGTGCCGGTCAACGTACGGACAGGCTCCAAATACCAGGACGCGGAGTCGCCGCAGGACGCCTGCGCCGCCGGCGACGTCATGCAGTTCGTCCGGACGAGCCAGCCGGCGACGACGTCCTCGGCGAGTCCGTTCGCCTCGGGACTCTCGCGCTTCGGCGACCTCGTCGCCGCCCAGAGCATGGCGCCGTCGTTCTACCGGGCGACGCTCATCGCGTGGCAGCCGGCGAAGGGTGCGACCGGCTACGAGGTGCAGTGGAGCCGGACGCGATCGCCGTGGCGGGCGAAGACGGCGCTCTTCACCGCCTCCACCGCCACGCTCCTGGATCAGCTCACCCCTGGCACCTGGTACTACCGCGTGCGCGGCATCGACCCATATGTCCGCGGGCCCGTGAAGCAGATGACGTGGTCCACGCCGGTGAAGGTCACGATCGCCAGGCCGAAGTTCCTCGTGCAGAGCGGCGTGACGACGCGCCGGGTCAAGAAGTAGAGAGCAGCCGCGCCTCGTTCTGGCGGCGGCGCGCGCGCAGGCCCGCGAGGCCGAGCGCGGCGAGGACGAAGAACGGCGCGCCGACGATCAGCACGTAGACCAGCACCTTCGCCTCGTCCGCGAGGATCTCGCCCGAGCGGTGCAGGGCGCGGCCGATCCGCCCGGGCTCGCTCGGGGCGGCGACGGCCTTCGCGCCCGAGCGCAGATCGAGCGAGACGGTCGCGTAGGACGTCTGCCGCCGGAGCGCGGCCTGCGCGCGCTGGAGCGCGACGAGCTGCCGGCGGGCGGCGACGAGCCGGTTCTCCAGCGCGGCGCGCTCGGCGGACGAGAGCGACGGGCTCTCGAGCCTCGCCTGGAGCTCGGCGATCGCATCCCGCTGTGCCTGCATCCGACGGAACCGCTCGGCGACCTGCGGCTGGACGTCCTGGATCGACACGTGCTGGCCGAGGATCCGGCCGATCGCGGAGTACTCGACGATCGCCTGCTGGACGCTCCCGACGGGAACGCGCACGACGATGGACGCGGATCCGCTCTCGGGGCCGGAGCCGTACTCGACGCTGCGCACGTAGCCGTGGAAGCCGCGCGTCAGCCGGAGCGCGCGCTTGGTAGCCGCCGAGAGGTCACCGACCTTCAGCGTCAGCCCGGCGCCGTAGAGCTGCGCGCGACCGGAGGTGGCCGGCAGCCCGGCGGCGGAGCCCGATCCGCCCGGTTGCGCGCCGGGTACCGCCGAGTCCCGAGCGGCACCTCCCTTCGCCGAGAGCGGCGCCAGCTCGCGACCGACCGCCCGCGATCCACTCTGCTGCCCGGAGTCGAGGAGGCCCGCCGACAGCGTCGCCGCCGCCGCAACGGCCAGGCAGGCCGGGACGGCGACGAGGGCGACCCGTCGCCACGGCAGCCCGCGGCGAGCGGGCTTCGAGGGCAGAGGCGTGGACGCGATCGCCCGCACCCGGGCCCTGAGCTCGGGCGACGCCTCGATCCGGGAGGAGCGGATCTGGTCGAGAATAGCCTCGTGGTCAGGCTGCGACATCGGCGTCCATCCTCTCTTCGAGCTTCTTCAGCGCCCGGCTGAGCCGGGTCGTACAGGCGGTCGGGGACACTCCGAGCACTCGGGCCGCGGTCTCGATGTCGAGGTCGAGGAGCACGCGCAGCGCGATCACCTCGCGCTCGCCCGCGGAAAGCGTCGCGAGAGCGCGCTCGAGCTCGGGGGAGAGGCCGCCGAAGAGCGCGTCATCCACCTCGGCAGGCCGGTCGGCCGCGTACGCACCCTCACGGCGGCGGCGGCGCTCCTCGGTCCGAAAGTGGTCGAGCGCCGTCGTCCGGGCGAGCTGGCAGAGCCAGGTCCGTGCGCTTCCCCGGCGAGGGTCGAAACGACGCCACCGGCGCAGCGCGCGCTCGAACGTCTCCGCGGTGAGATCCTCCGCCACCTCGCGGTTGCGGGTCAGGTAGACGAGGTAGGCGTGGACGTCGTCGAGATGGCGCTCGGCGACCGACTCGAAGCTGGGCACCTCCGCGACGACGCGCACGTCCGATATACGCCGCCGCCGCACCGCGCGTCACACGGCTCGAACGGCTGCCTCGTAGACGGAATCCCGCGCGAAGGACTCGAGCTCGGCCGAGAGCAGGTCGGCCGGCGTCTCCGGGAGGCCGCGGGCAGGAACGAGCGCCTCCCCGTCGATCTCCACGTGCATCAGCTTGTCGGCGTCCTCGTGACCGAGCCGGAACTCGCGCCGGAGCCGAGAGCGGAGCCACGCACGGAGGAGCACCGCCTCGGCCCGCGGCCCGACGACGCGCAGCACCTTCGCCTGCCTGATTCCCGGCCAGAGGCCCGCGAGCGACGCGCGCCAGCGGAGGGTCCGAGCCCACGCGAGGTCGGAGACGGCAACGCGGTCGAACTCCTCGGCCAGCTTCGCCAGCCCGCTCGGCAAGCGGTCCCACTCGACCGTGTCGACGATCAGGCGGTCGGCGGCGCCGGCCAGGTCCTCGAACTGCGGCTTGCCGAAAGGCGGGCGGCCGCGCCAGCGCAGGAACACGGGCAGATCCGGCAGCTGGAGCGGGACGACCACGCTCGCGGGCCAGCGTGCAGTGCGGCCGCGCAGCCGGATGCGGACGATCTCTGCGCAGACGCCGGTGGGACCGTGCGGGAAGTGCTCGTAGTCGATCGTCGCGTCGATCCCGTCCTTCTCGGCGTCGGCATCGGGGTGAAGGAGCAGCGTCCGCGACGGAACCCGCGAGCCGAGGCCGTGGACGACGCGGTCGGCTGCCCGGGTCCACTCCTCGGGCACCCACGCCATGTGCGTCGCGACGCTCGTACGTTGCGCCGCGTCCTCGTGGTCGCGCCGCCGGTCGAGGAGGGCTTCGATCTCCTCGACCGACGTGTTCCTCAGCGTCTGCGCCATTCGCGTCCGTCCCGGCGAATGAGCTCGTCGGCCTCGACCGGCCCCCACGTGCCGGCCGCGTAGTTCGGGAACGACGGTCGGTCGCGCTTCCAGCCGGCGACGATCGAGTCGACGATCGCCCACTGCTCGTCGACCTCGTCGGCGCGGGTGAACAGCGTCGGGTCGCCGAGCAGGCAGTCGAGGATCAGCCGTTCGTAGGCCTCCGGGAGCTCGGTGCGGAATGCGCCGCCGTAGAAGAAGTCCATGTGCACGGTACGGATCGTCATTCCCTGGCCCGGCACCTTTGCGCCGATCGCCAGCGACACGCCCTCGTCGGGCTGCACGTTGACGAGCAGCACGTTCGGGCGCAGACCCTCGGCCGTCTCCTTCGCGAACGGAGGGTGCGGGGCCGGCTTGAACTGGATCGCGATCGTCGTCTCGCGCTTCGGCAGCCGCTTGCCGATCCGGACGTAGAAGGGGGTGTCCGCCCAGCGCCAGTTGTCCACGTAGAGCTTGGCGGCGACGTACGTGTCGGTGATCGAGTCGTCGGCCACGCCCGGCTCTTCGCGGTAGGCCTGAACCGCCGTGCCCTCGACATGGCCGCGCCCGTACTGGCCGCGAACGACGTGCTTCGCTCCCGGCGTCAGCATCGCGCGCAACACCTTCACCTTCTCGTTCCGCACCGACTCGGAGCTGAAGTCGACCGGAGGCTCCATCGCGGTGAGGGCGACGAGCTGGAGCAGGTGGTTCTGGAACACGTCGCGAATCGCGCCGGCGGACTCGTAGAACGCCGCGCGCCCCTCGATCCCGATCGACTCGGCCACGGTGATCTCGACGTGCTCGACGAACTGCCGGTTCCAGATCGGCTCGAAGATCCCGTTCGCGAAGCGCAGCGCGAGCAGGTTCTGAACCGTCTCCTTCCCGAGGTAGTGGTCGATCCGGTAGATCTCGCGCTCGTCGAAGTAGCGTTGGATCTCGTCGTTCAGGCGATGTGCGGTCGCACGGTCGGTGCCGAACGGCTTCTCGACGATCACACGCGTCCAACCCGTCCATTCGGAACGACGCGAGCCGACCTTCTCCACCAGCGTCCCGATCGCGCTCGGCGGGACGGCGAGGTAGAAGACCCGGTTGCCGCGCGTGCCGCGCTCCTCGTCCAGCTTCGCGAGCAGGTCGACGAGCTCGTTCTCGCCGCCGTCGGACGCGAAGTCGGTGGCCACGTAGTGCATCCCGGCTGCCAGCCGCTTCCAGACCTTCTCGTCGATCGGGTCCCGACCGAACTCGCGGACGGTGTCCTTCATCCGCGCCTTGAACCGAGCGTCCGTCTCCTCGGTGCGCGCAACTCCGACGATCGCGAAATCGTCGGGCAACAGGTTGCGGACGGCCAGCGACCAGATCGCGGGAACGAGCTTGCGCTTGGTCAGGTCACCGGACGCGCCGAAGACGACGAGCGCGCACGCATCCGGCGTGCGGGGAAGCCTGAGACCCTCGGCGAGCGGGTTGCTCACGTGGTCTCGTCGACGGCCTTCACGGCGTGCCCGCCGAACTGCTGGCGGAGCGCGGCGTTCACCTTCGCCGCGAACGACTCGTCCTGGCGCGACGCGAACCGGCCGAAGAGCGCCAGCGTGATCGCCGGCGCCGGGACGGACTCGTTGATCGCCTCGAACACCGTCCAGCGGCCCTCGCCCGAGTCGTCCACGTAGCCGCGGATCTGCTCCAGTCCGGGATCCTGCTCGAGCGCGAGCACGAGCAGGTCGAGCAGCCAGCTCCGCACGACGGAGCCGTGCTGCCAGAGCTTCGCGACCCTGTCGAGGGCGATCTTGAACTCCGAGGAGCGCATGATCTCGAAGCCCTCGGCGATCGACTGCATCATCCCGTATTCGATCCCGTTGTGGACCATCTTCACGAAGTGCCCCGAGCCCGACGGACCGACGTGGAGGTGGCCACCCGGCTCGGTCAGGTCCTTCAGGAACGGCTCGACGTGCCGGTAGGCGGCCGCGTCACCGCCGACCATGATGCAGTAGCCCTCCTTCAGGCCCCAGATGCCACCCGAGACGCCGGCGTCGAGAAAGGCGACCTGCTTCTTCGACGCCTCGGCGGCGCGGCGCTGCGAGTCGCGGAAGTTCGAGTTGCCGCCGTCGACGATGACGTCGCCGTCCTCGAGCAGGCCGAGGATCGTCTGGAAGGCGTTCTCGGTCGGGTCGCCTGCCGGGATCATCAGCCACACGACGCGGGGCTGCGGGAGCTTGGTGGCGAGCTCGACCAGGGACTCGGCCGTGCGCTCGGGATTCGTCCGCGCGTACGTCTCGACGGTGTGGCCGTGCTCGCGCAGCCGCTCGACCATGTTCGCGCCCATCCGGCCGAGGCCGACCATTCCGAGGTTCATTGGATGTCCTCCAGTGGTATGCGCGCGACCGGACGGCCGCGCTCCTTCAACGCCGCGTAGTCTCCTTCAGCCTGCGCCCTGATGAGCCGGCCGAAGCCGAACTTCTGGCCGGGGATCGGCAGCTCCGCGCCGGTGTCGTCGACGACCTGGAGGAAGCAGCCGATCGGCGCCCCACCCTTGTGCAGCTGGCCGGTCGAGTGCAGGTAGCGCGGACCGAGCCCGAGCGTGACGACGCAGCCCGTCGCCTCCCGCGCGCGCGCGACGAGCGGCCGGAGGCGTTCCTCCTCGGCGGGATCGACGAACGCCTGGACGGCGACGTAGTCTCCGGAGCGCACCTGGGCGAAGAGCTCCTCCGCGCTTCCGTCGGGGACGGCCCCCTGGTCCCGTCCGGAGAGGATCTGGCTGGTCCGGTCCTTCGCCTCCTGGACGTTGGGCTGGTCGAACGGGTTGATCTCGAGCATCGCGCCGGCGACCGCGGTCGCGAACTCCCACCGGAAGAACTCCGCGCCGAGGTCGTGCGGGTCTGCGAGCTCGACCGCGCGTGCCTGGCGGTCGGGGCCGTCCGGCGACTCGCCGGGAGCCGGCACCAGCCCCCGTCCGTTCTTCCCGGTCGACTCGGCGAGCAGCTGCTCGACCCAGAGGCCGAAGCCGAACGGGTTGGGCTCCGGAACCACCTTGTCACGGCCCTCCCGCCACGCGTCCCCGAGCGCGAGCCCGAGCGCGAGCCCCGGGTTGTCCTCGACCACCCGGCAGGCGTTCAGCGTCTCCTCGGCGCGGTCGAGGAGCCGTACGAGGTCGACCCCCATCAGCGCCGCCGGAACGAGCCCGAAGGGAGACAGCGCCGAGTAGCGGCCGCCGATCGTCGGCTCGCCCGCGACGACGCGGACGCCGCGCGTCTTCGCCAGCTGCTCGAGCGGAGAGCCGGGGTCGGTGATCGTGACGAAGCGGTCGCCGTGCCGGCCGCCCTTCTCCCAGAAGAAGTCGAAATGGCTGCGGGTCTCGAGCGTGCTCCCCGACTTCGACGAAACCACGAACAGCGTCCGGTCCAGGTCGAGGGCGTCGGCCAGCCGGCGGATCGCCTTCGGATGCGTGGTGTCGAGGACGTGGAACCGGTCCCGCTCGAAGGCCCGCCGAAGTACCTCGGGGGCGAGGCTCGACCCACCCATGCCGAGCAGGACGACGTCCTCGGCGCCCGCGGCCGCCTCCGCGACCTCGGCCAGCTCGCCGAGGCGCTCGCGCATGCGGAGCGGCTCGTCGAGCCAACCGAGCCACTGGGCCTCGTCGCGGCCCGTCCAGACGGTCGGGTCTCGCTCCCAGATCCGCTCGACCAGCTCGGCGGGCTCGATCATCGGAGCGCCTCGGGAGCTCGTAACACTGTGTTACTTGCTCGGGTGGAGCCGAGACCAGGCCCCGCGCGGGCGTGAGCAGGCTCATCGTCGCCCCGGAGCCTCAGCTGGCTCCGACGAGCTCGCCGCGCTTGGCGCGGATCCCGGCGAGCAGCTCCTCGAACGAGTCGGAGAACTTCTGCACACCCTCCTCCTCGAGCACGCGGGTGACGTCGTCGACGTCGACCCCTGCGGCCGCGAGGTCGTC
>JBLMYA010000042.1:0-17054 GCA_050258035.1 Verrucomicrobiota bacterium | reverse complement strand
CCCCGGGGCCCCCCCACGACGTCATCGAGCTCGGATGGTTCGCGCCCGACGAGCTCCCGCCGCTCTGCGAGATCGCGATGGCGGAGCCGCTCGAGCGCTGGCTGGGCTGAGGCCCGCTCTCGGCGCCGGCACGAGCCGGCACCTCCGCTCATTGGCCGGCTCCGTCGAGCCTACGCCGGCTAGACGGCCGCCTCGACGAGACCGAGGCCGCGCTCGATCGCACCCTTCGGCTGCGCGCCGATCACGGCCGCCGCCGGAGCGCCGTCCTTGAACAGGACGATCGTCGGGATCGACTGGACCCCGTAGCGGATCATCAGCTCCTGCTCCTCGTCGACGTTGATCTTCACGAGCTTCAACTCGCCGGCGCGCTCCTCGGCGATCTTGTCGAGGACGGGAGAGACGGCGTGGCACGGGCCACACCACTCGGCCCAGAAGTCGACGATCACAGGCTTCTCGCTCTGCAGGACCTCCTGCTCGAAGGTCTGCGTGGTCACAGCGGTGGACATTCGTTTCCTTTCGGGTCTTGCCTGATTTCTGGGATCACCAAGTCGTAACGAGCGTACCGGCTGAACCCTTCCCCGGCGTGACGCAATCGAATCGGTTCGGGCCCGCTCTAGAATCGATCCCATGGCACGCAGGTTCGCGCAGCTCCCGCCTGTCCCGGACCACCCGGCAATCGAGGCGGAAGTCCTCTCACGGTGGGACGACGAGCGTACGTTCGACCGCCTGCGTGAGCTGAACCGCGGCAACGACCGGTTCAGCTTCGTCGACGGCCCGATCACGGCGAACAACCCGATGGGTGTGCATCACGCCTGGGGTCGGACGCTCAAGGACGTCTTCCAGCGGTACCAGGCACTCCGCGGCCGCGATCAGCGCTACCAGAACGGCTTCGACTGCCAGGGCCTGTGGGTCGAGGTCGAGGTGGAGAAGTCGCTCGGCCTCAACTCGAAGCGCGACATCGAGGCGTACGGCCTGGCCGAGTTCGCGGCGCGGTGTCGCGAGCGGGTCGCCGAGTACGCGGAGGTGATCACGCAGCAATCCAGGCGGCTCGGCATGTGGATGGACTGGGACAACGACTACTACACGTTCTCGGACACGAACATCGAGTACATCTGGCGGTTCCTGAAGGAGGTGCACCGCCGCGGGTGGCTCTTCCAGGGGCACCGCTCGACCCAGTGGTGCCCGCGCTGCGGGACGTCGCTCTCGCAGCACGAACAGGCGGGCGAGGGCAACTACGAGGAGCTCGAGCACCCGTCGCTCTACGTGCGGCTTCCGCTGAAGTACCGCGACGGCGAGTCACTCGTGGTGTGGACGACGACCCCCTGGACGCTGCCGGCGAACGTCGCCGCCGCGGTCACGCCCGATGCGGAGTACGGGCTGCGCGACGGCGGCTGGCGGCTGGCCGAGACGGGCGGCGAGTACGACCGCCTCGCCCGCGGCGAGGAGCTGGTCGGGCTCGAGTACACGGGGCCGTTCGACGAGCTCGAACCCCAGAACGGCGTGATCCACCGCGTCATCCCCTGGGACGAGGTCGCGCTGGACGAGGGGACGGGCATCGTGCACATCGCCCCCGGCGCCGGTGCCGAGGACTTCGAGCTCTCGCGCGTCCACGACCTGCCGGTGATCCAGCCCATCGACGAGGACGGCCGCTTCTACGGGACGTTCGGCTACCTCGCCGGGCTGTCGACGGCCGACGCCGAGGGGCCGGTGGTAGAGGCGTTGCGGGAGCGTGACCTCCTCGTCGAGGCCGGGCGGATCACCCACCGCTATCCGATCTGCTGGCGTTGCCGTACCCCGCTCGTCTTCCGCGTCGTCGACGACTGGTTCATCGGCGTCGACGAGGTGCGGGAGCAGCTGCGCGAAGAGAACCGCTCGGTCGAATGGACGCCGCCGCAGTACGGCAAGCGCATGGACGACTGGCTGCAGAACATGGGGGACTGGAACATCTCGCGGAAGCGCTACTTCGGCCTGCCGCTGCCCTTCTACCCCTGCGGGTGCGGCCACCTGAACGTGATCGGCTCGCGCGCGGAGCTCGAGCAGCGGGCCGTACGAGGACTCGGGCAGCTCCAGGAACTGCACCGCCCCTGGATCGACGAGGTGCCGGTCCGCTGCGACGCGTGCGGGGCCGAGGTGGGACGGATCCCCGAGGTCGGCGACGCCTGGCTCGACGCCGGGATCGTTCCCCTCTCGACGCTCGGCTGGGAGAGCCCGCAGTACGTGCCGGGCGGATACGCGACCGGCGCAGCCAGCGGTCTGACCGGGGCCGACCTGCCTGACCATGCGTACTGGGAGGAGTGGTTTCCGGCGGACTGGATCTCCGAGATGCGCGAGCAGATCCGGCTCTGGTTCTACTCGCAGTTCTTCATGTCGGTGACGCTGGTCGGCCGCTCCCCCTACCGGCGCGTGCTCACCTACGAGAAGCTGCTCGACGAAACCGGCCGCGAGATGCACCGCTCATGGGGCAATGCGATCGACGCCAACGACGCGTTCGGCCGGATGGGCGCCGACGTCATGCGCTGGCAGTTCTGCGAGACGCCGCCCGCCCAGAACCTGAAGTTCGGCTACGGGCCTGCGGGAGAGGTCAAGCGCCGGCTGCTAACGCTCTGGAACTCGGTCTCGTTCTTCGTCACCTACGCCAACATCGAGGGTTTCGCACCCTCGTACGATGACCTTGCGGCGGGTCCGCCGACCGGCCAGCCGCTCGACGCCTGGCTCGTTGCCCGGACGCGCCGGCTCGTCCGCGCCGCCACCGACGGCTACGACCGCTACTGGACCCCCGCCGTCATCCGCGCCTTCGACGAGTTCGTCGACGACCTGTCGAACTGGTACATTCGCCGGTCGCGGCGGCGGTTCTACTCCTTCGACGAGGCGGGGTTCCGGACACTGTGGTTCGCGCTCGTCCAGGGACTGCGCGTGATCGCGCCGGTGATGCCGTTTCTCGCGGACGGCCTGTGGCGGAACCTCGTCGCCGGGGCGTGCGACGGCGCACCGGACTCGGTCCACCTCGCAGGGTGGCCCGACGTGGCGGAGCCCGACGGTCAACTACTCGCCGAGGTCGCGGAGCTCCGAGAGGTGGTCGAGCTCGGCCGGCAGGCCCGCGCCGAGGAGAACATCAAGCTGCGCCAACCGCTCCGGCGGGCTTCCATCTACGGGTCGGAGGCGGCGGGTCGGCACCTCGACGAGATCAAGGAGGAGTTGCGCGTGAAGGAGGTGGTTCTCCTCGACGAGGCACCGGTGCGGTTCAGCTACAAGCCGAACCTTCGCGTTCTCGGCCCGAAGCTCGGTCCGCGTCTCCGGGACGTGAAGGCCGCGCTCGTGACGGGTGAGTTCGAGGAGCTCGGGGACGGCAGGATCCGCGCCGCCGGCCAGGAGCTCGCCCCGGAGGAGCTGCTCGTCGAGCGACAGCGGGAGCGCGGCTGGGCACACTCCGAACGCATCTCGGTCTGCCTCGACCTCGAGCTCGACGCGGAGCTCGAGCAGGAGGGCCGTGTGTACGACCTGATCCACGCGCTCAACGCGCTGCGCAAGGAGCGGGGCCTCGAGCTGACCGACCGGATCGTCGTCACGCTGCCGCGGTCCGACGCCGATCTCGCCAAGCAGCACGGCGACTGGATCAAGGCGGAGACGTTGGCCGTCGACCTCCAGGTCGACGGCGCTGCACTCGACATCCAGAAGGTCTAGACCCGGCAGGCGGTCGCGGCGACTCGACCTCGGGGTCAGACCCCGTACACGAGCGCGCCGAGAGTGAGTCGAAGCGTGCGCGCGGCTCGAAGCTCACCGGGTCGGCGGCTACGGTCATCGGAATGCCCCGCCCGCTGCGGATCCAGGCGCCGGACACGCTCTACCACGTCACGGGCAACGCGACCGACCGATGGCATCTCTTCGTCGACGATCACGACCGGACGCACTTTCTGTCGCTGTTCGCCGAGGTGCTACGGAAATACGAGTGGACATGTCTCGGCTTCGCGCTCCTGGGCAGCCACGACCACCTGATGTTCCGCACGAAGCACGCAAACATCGCAGGCGGCATGCAGGAGTTGAACAGCCGATACGCGGCGGCGTTCAACCGGCGCCATGTCCGGCTCGGTCATCTCTTCCGGGCGCGCTACGGCTCGGTGGTCGTCGAGGAGCCCGGCCATCTTCTCTGGTGCATCCGCTACGTCGCGAGGAACCCTGTCGAGGCCGGCCTCTGTGCGTCGCCCGGAGACTGGCGCTGGTCGAGCTACCCCGGCCTCGTCGGCGCCGGAAGACGTTGGCCTCTCGTTGTCGAGGACGAGGTGCTTGGCCTCTTCGGCCGGGACCGGAAGGTCGCAGCGGCCCGACTGAAGGACTTCGTCGAGTAGCCGGAGGCCGCTGTGGATCAAACGGCGCACTGGTGTAGGGGGTCAGACCCCCGACGAGAGTGCAACGGTTCGTCCTCAGGCGGCGGGAACGATGCGGCGAACCGGGGCGGGAAGCCGGAAGACGACGTCTTCTGCGGGCGGCCCTTCCTCGCCGATGATCTCGACCTCGCGGGCGCGGAACCAGTCGCAGACCCGGCGGACCAGGTACTCCGGCGCCGACGCGCCGGCGGTCAGCCCCGCGGTCTCCGCGCCGGTGAACCAGCGCTCGTCGATCGTGGTCTCGTCCTCGATCAGGTGCGCCTCGACTCCGGCCGCGCGTGCGGTCTCGACCAGGCGGTTCGAGTTGGAGCTGTTCCTGGAGCCGATCACGAGCACGACGTCGACGTCGGCCGCGAGTTGCTTCACCGCCTGCTGCCGGTTCGTGGTCGCGTAGCAGATGTCCCCCTCGTCCGGCCCGGCGATCTCGGGGAAGCGGCGGCGCAGCACACCGACGATCTCGGCCGTTTCGTCGACCGACAGCGTGGTCTGCGTGGCGTATGCCACCCGGGTCGGGTCGGCTATCCGCACCCGTTCGGCGTCGACCACGGTCTCGACGACGATCGTGCGCTCGGGCGCCTCTCCGCGGGTACCGACGACCTCGTCGTGGTCGGCGTGGCCGACGAGCAGGACCGTGTATCCGGCGGAGGCATACCGCCGGACCGCCGCATGGACACGGGTGACGAGCGGGCAGACCGCGTCGATCGTCCTCAACCGTCGCTTCGCCGCCCGCTCGTGCACGATCGGCGAGACACCGTGGGCCGAGAGGACGAGCAGCGATCCCGCCGGCACGTCGTCCTCGCTGTCGACGAACACAGCCCCGCGTTGCTCGAGCTCCCGGACGACATGTGTGTTGTGGACGATCTGACGGCGGACGTAGACCGGCGCACCGTGCAATTCCAGGGCTCGCTCCACGGTCTCGACGGCTCGCTCGACTCCCGCGCAGTAGCCGCGGGGCGAGGCAAGGAGCAGCCGCGCAACCACGGAGATTGATGGTAGCCCGCCCCGCGGGACACCCGGGTGTCCAACCGAACCACGGCCGAACGGGAGACAGGCATGCACGAGCCCGCTCGTAGAAGTGGAGAAGCCCGCTGCTCGGGGGGGTCGGCGCAGCGGGCTTCTCCGAGTGCTCCCCGCGGTGGATGAACGGCCGGAGGCCGTACCGCAGTTCGCATCGCCCAGTACAACCAGCGTATTCCTAGCCCCCGCCTGAGCCAATAGGCCGTTCGGCCCATCTTTGCGGGCCGGGTAGCCGGGCGCGGCCGTTCTTCGGCCGGTCAGCGGGCCGTCTGGGCGAGCATGATCGCGCAGAGGACGACGGCACCGCCGATCAGCGTCGTTCCGCTCAGGGTCTCGCCCAGCCAGGCGTAGGCGACGATGCTGGCGACCACCGGCTCGATCATCGCCACGATCCCCGCACGCGTGGCTGTGATGTGCCGCATCGAGCCGACGATCAGGAAGAACGGGACGATCGTCCCGAGCAGGATCATCCAGGCCATCAGCAGCCAGATCGGCAGGTGCACGTCCGACAGCCGTCCGAGGAGCGAGACCGATCGTCCGGGCAGATCGAAGGGAAAGCTCCACCAGGGCTGGGCGATCGCCCAGAAGATCGTCGCGAAGAGAAAGCCGAAGCACAGCAGCGAGATCGGGTCGCGCCGCCCCACCGCTCTTTCGGCGAGCAGCATGTAGCCCGCGAACGTCACCGCGGAGCACAGGGCGAAGAGCACTCCCGGGCCGTCGAGGGAGATCCCGTGCCACAGGTCGACGACGAGGGTCAGCCCACCGAGCGCGAGTGCGAGCGCGATCCAGAGCCGTGTCCGGACGTGCTCCTTCAGGACGAAGAACGCGAACAGTGCGACGAGGAGCGGGCCCAGGTACTGGATCAGGAGCGACACGCCGATCTCCAGCCGGTGGATCGCGAGGAAGTAGAAGAGCTGGACGAGAGCGACGCCGAAGACGCCGAAGACGGCGAGGAAGACGAGTTCGCGCCGATTCGTCCGCAGGTCGCGCGGGCGGGTCGCGAGGATGATCAGGGCCAGGCCGATCAGGGCCCCGGTCGACCGTACCTGGGTGAGGCGGAGAGAGGACATCCCCGACTCGAGGATCACCTTCGAGACGGTGCCGTTGATCGCGAACAGGGTCCCGGCGCCGAGCGCCATCGTGTACCCGACCGCCGGCTGCCGCTCCCGCACGATGCTCTCGGCCCGGATGTAGGCGACGTCCGTCACGGAGTCGGCACGTTATCCGCCTACACTTGATCGGAGCGGGACGTAGCTCAGCCTGGTAGAGCGCTTGCTTTGGGAGCAAGAGGCCGGCAGTTCGAGTCTGCCCGTCCCGACTCGTTGCTCCTCGCCGCGTTCGCCGTCGCTCTGCTCTCGACCGGATACCGGGCCCGCATCCAGCCGATCCCGCCGCCGATGCGCGCCCAGATGATCGGCGCCTCCTGGCATCGCGGCTGTCCGGTCGCCCTCTCCGACCTGCGGCTGATCACGCTCACGTACCGAGGGTTCGACGGCCGGGACCACACGGGGAGGCTGATCGCGAACCGCGACGCCGCGCCCGCGCTCGTCACGGTCTTTCGGAAGCTCTATTCGGCGCGGTTCCCGATCCGACGGATGGAACCTGTCGACCGCTACGGCGGGGACGACTTCCGGTCGATCGAGGCCGACAACACGTCGGCGTTCAACTGCCGTCCGGCGACAGGGGCGACGCGCTGGTCCAACCACGCCTACGGGCGGGCGATCGACGTCAATCCGATCGAGAACCCGTACGTGAGCGGCGGGACGAGCTCGCACCGCGCGAGCACGGCCTACCTCGACCGCTCTCGGCACCAACGGGGCACGGCGTACGAGGGCGGCGCGCTGGTGGATGCCTTCCGGTCGGTCGGCTGGGGCTGGGGCGGGGTTTGGAGCGGGTCGGTCAAGGATTACCAGCACTTCTCCGTCGACGGCCGATAGAGTCGCGCGCGTGCTGAAGGGAGCGCTCGCAGCCTCGGTCACCCCGCTCGGGGACGGCGGCGCCGCACTCGACGAGCCGGGGTTCGGCTCGATCGTCGACTTCCTCGCCGCCGGCGGTCTGAACGGCTTGCTCGCGCTCGGCACGAACGGGGAGGGAATCCTGCTCTCCGTTCCCGAGCGCAGGCGGGCGGCTGAGCTGTTCGTCGAAGCATCGGCCGGGCGGCTCCAGGTCGCCGTCCATGCCGGCGCCCAGTCGACGGCCGACACCGTCTCGCTCGCCCGGCACGCAGCCGAGATCGGTGCCGACGCGGTCGCGGTGATCGCGCCGCCGTACTTCGCGCTCGACGAGGCGTCGCAGCTCGAGCATTTCGCCGCGGCGGCGACCGCCTGTGCGCCCCTGCCCTTCTACGTTTACGAGTTCGCGATCACGAGTGGGTACGCGATTCCGCCGGCCGTCGTCGCACGCCTGCGAGAACGGGCGTCGAACCTCGCCGGGATGAAGGTGTCCGACCGGACCCTGGAGCAGCTCGACCCCTACCTCGAACTCGGTCTCGACGTGTTCGTGGGGTACGAGGGTCTCGTCCGGCCCGGAATGGAGGCAGGCGCGGTCGGGGCGGTGTCGGCGCTCGCCTCCGCCTTCCCGGAGATCGTTGCCGCCGCCGTTCGCGGCGAGGATGTGAACCCGGGCTCGTTGCGGGGGGAGGTCGACCGCTTCCCCCGTCACGCGGCACTCAAGCACGTCCTCGTCCGGCGGGGCGTGGCGATCGGGGAGGACGTGCGCCCGCCCCTCCGAGCGCTCACCGCAGGAGAGCGGGCCGAGTTCGACGCCGTGCTCGACCCCATCCTCCAGGCAGTCTGAGATGTTCCGCAGCCTGATCCTGGCTGCCGCGGACAGCCCACGGCTTCGCCGCTTCGTGGACCGGTACGGGATGCGGCTCGGTGCCGCCCGCTTCGTCGGCGGCGAGACCCTCGACCAGGTCGTGGTCACGCTGCGCGGCCTGAACGAGCAGGGGCTCCTGACGAACACGACGCTGCTCGGGGAGCATGTGGCCGACCGGGCGGCGGCCGCGAGTGTCACCGCGACGTACGAGGAGGTGCTCCGGCGCATAGCGGCGGAGAAGCTCCAGACGAACATCTCTGTCAAGCCGTCCCACCTCGGCGCCGTGCTCGACGAGGAGCTCGTCTACGCGAACATCGAGCGGCTCGTCGTCGAGGCCGCCCGCCACGGGAACTTCGTCCGCATCGACATGGAGGACTCGGCTCTCGTCGACGCGACGCTTCGCATCTACGCGCGCCTTCGCGAGGCGGGTCACGACAACGTCGGCACCGTCCTCCAGGCCTACCTGTACCGCACACCCGGCGATCTGGACGCGCTGCTTCCACTGCGGCCGAACCTTCGGATCGTCAAGGGCGCCTACAAGGAGGCAGCGTCCATCGCGTACCCGAAGAAGGCCGACGTGGACGCGGCCTTCGATCGGCTGGTCGAGCGTTGCGTGGCGGAGGCTTCGTTCACGGCGGTCGCGACGCACGACGAGCGTCGGATCGAGAAGGCGCTGGCGCTCGGTGCGGGCTCCGACCGGCTCGAGCTGCAGATGCTCTACGGGGTCGGGTCCCAGCTCCAGCTCGAGCTGGTCCGGCAGGGCCGGCGAGTCCTGGTCGCGACGCCCTTCGGCCCCGACTGGTACCCGTATCTGATGCGGCGGCTGGCCGAGCGCCCGGCGAACCTCCTGTTCTTCCTCCGGAGCGCGCTCGAGGCCTGAGGGCCGACAGCATCCCTGGACCAAGAATTCGCCGAGCCGGGTGTCGCTTTCGTCCACCGGCCCGACCAACCTTCCGCTTGCGCGTACCTGCTGCTCGGCTCGGCTTCGACCTACTCGCGCCCCGTGCTCGGCGCATCTGCACTGTATGACGGCTGACCTCCTCGGGCAAGGGCCCCCGCCACAGAACTTCTCGCAAATTGCGACACGGCCGAAGGAGGCGTAGCGCGGTCACGCCCGCGTGCGAGAATCGCCCGATGCCCCCGCTGCGCTTCGTCCTGCCCCTGGTCCTCCTCGGCCTCGCCGTCGCGGGATGCGGCGGAGGCACGAAGACGTACTCGGCCGCCAAGACGCGGGCCTGCCTCGTCCAGCACGGGCGTGTTGTGACCGACGTGCCCGCGTCGGATCTCGTGGCCTCGGCGGCGGAGGGCGGCTCGTTCGCCGTCCATTTCGGGACGAACACGGCGATCGTCTCGTTCGGAAACGACCGGAACGGCGCCGAACGGGTGGTGCGCGCGTACGAGCGCTTCCGCGGCAAGAACATCGGCCTCCTCGACGTGCTGCACGCGAACCGGAATGCGGTGGTCCTCTGGGCGATCCACCCGCTCGACCAGCACGTCAGGGCGATCGAGGACTGTCTCTCCTGACGGTCGGCGTGCGGTAGGTGTCTGCCCTGCTCTCCTCGTCGAGGAACCGGAGGAGAACGAACGCGAGCGCGGCGAAGAGCACGATTGCCTGCTCCGAGGCCATCGTCACGCCGGCGATCTGCTGGTCGGTGAGCGGTGAGAGGCCCCAGAGGCGCGGGACGTGGTCGTAGAAGTGGTAGACGGGGTGGGGGAGGAGCGCCAACAGGAGGCCGAGCGGGCTCCCGGCCACGAACGCGGCGAAGAGGTAGACCGCCTTCTCCCCGTTCGAGCGGCGGCCCTGCACGACGGGCCACCAGAGCAAGCACCCGGCGAAGAAATAGGTCGCGTGCTCCAGATGCAGGATCGTCCACTGGTGCCGGAGCGCCGCGTCGTATGCCCAGGGCAGGTGCCAGGCGTAGTAGGCACCGAGCCAGAGGGGCAGCGCGACGAGCGGGTGCGTCAGGATCCGGGCGCCGGGGATCCGCTCGAGCTCGCCCGCCATCGCGGGGGTGAGCCCGATCACGACGAGCAGTGGGCCCCACTCGGCGAGGACGACGTTCTGCAGCAGGTGCATGACGAGCAGGTAGTGGAGGGCGAGCGTGTCGAGCGGCGTGATCTGGACCGCGAGCATGAGCGCGCAGCCCGATCCGAAGCAGACAATCCGCCAGCGGGGAGCGGGGAAGCGCGTCAGCGCGATCGCGTACGCGGCGGCCATTCCCGGGATGACGACCAGCGCGTCGGCGTCCCACGACCAGCGGTACGGATCCACCGGCGGTACGCTAGTCGTGCGCGCCCGTGGTGTAGCGGTAACACGAGAGCCTTCCAAGCTCTAATCACCGGTTCGACCCCGGTCGGGCGCTCTGGCCGACGCGACGGGACGAGCCGGCCCGTCCAACCACTAGCGTAGGCCGATGCACGTTCCTCCTCGCGTGCGCGGCGGGCTGGTCGCGCGGTCGGTCGCGCTCGTCGTCGGGCTCTTCCTCTTCGCGGTCGGGATCGTCTGCCAGCTCGAGTCGGGGCTTGGGTTGTCCCCGTGGGACGTGCTCCACCAGGGCATCGCGGAGCACACGCCGCTCTCGTTCGGCGCCGCCAACATCGTCGTCGGGCTGGTCGTGCTCGCGGTCGCCTGGTCGCTGGGCGCGACGATCGGCGTGGCCACGGTCGCGAACTCGCTGCTCGTTGGGGCGTTCGTCCAGAGCCTGACCGCGATCGGCGCCGTCGAACGCCTCGCCGACGACCCGCTCGGTGTCCGGATCGCGTTGCTCGTGGTCGCGATGCCGATCTACGGGATCGCGTCGGCGCTGTACCTCGGCGCGTGGATGGGCGCCGGCCCGCGGGACTCGCTGATGGTCGTCGTCGGCGCGCGCACCCACGTGCGGCTGGGTGTTGTCCGCGCGGCGATCGAGTTGCTCGCGCTCGCCGCCGGGTTCGCGCTCGGCGGCACGGTCGGGATCGGCACCGTCGTCTTCGCCCTGACGATCGGCCCGGCCCTCGAAGGCGGGTTCTGGCTACTGCGCCGCTCGCCGGTCGGCGTGCCGGCCGGGGTCAGTCCGATTCCAGCTCCACTCGCTGGATCGTGACCGGCTCGCGGGGACGGTCGGACGGGTCCGTCTCCACCATCGAGATCGCGTCGACCACCTCCATCCCCGACGCGACCCGGCCGAAGACGGTGTGCTTCCCGTCCAGCCACGGGCACGCGTCCGCGGTGACGATGAAGAACTGGCTCCCGTTCGTGTTCGGGCCCGCGTTCGCCATCGCCAGCGCCCCGCGCTCGACGCGGTGCTGGTTGGGCTCGTCCTCGAACTGGTAACCGGGGCCGCCCGAGCCGGTGCCGGTCGGGTCGCCGCCCTGGATCATGAAGTCCGGGATCACGCGGTGGAAGACGACGCCGTCGTAGAAGCCCTCGCCGGCGAGCGTCTCGAAGTTCTCGACGGTCCTCGGCGCGTCGCCCGGGAAGAGCTCGAGCTCGATCGCGCCGTGGTTGGTGTGGAGCGTTGCGGTGGCCATTCCGAGAGCCTACGCGGAGGACGTCCGGCAAGGTCGCGATCCTTCGCCGATGGGCCGGGAACGCGTGGTGCGCTTCAGCGTGCGGACGGTGCTGGCGGTGATCGCGCTCGTGATCGCCGCCTGGGCGCTCCTGACGCTGCTCTCCGTCACCCGACAGGTGATCACCTGGCTGCTCGTGTCGCTCTTCCTCGCGATGGCGCTCAACCCGGCGGTCGAATGGTTCATGCGCCACGGGATCAAGAGGCGCGGATACGCCGCCGGGCTCACGTACGCGCTCGCCCTGATCGGGATCGCAGCCATCGGCTACGCCTTCATCCCGACGCTGGTCAGCCAGGTCAACGACTTCGTGCAGGCGGTGCCGGGCTACGTGCACGACATCACCAAGGGGAAGGGCCGGTTCGGCTTCCTGGAGACGAAGTACCACATCGTGGAGAAGATCCGGGAGCAGGTCAACAAGGGCGGCGCCTCGAAGGTTCTCGGGCTCACAGGCGCGGCGATCACGATCACGAAGAGCGTGATCTCGCTCGTCCTCGCGACGATCACGATCGCGTTCCTGACGTTCTTCATGCTCCTCGAGGGGCCGGTGTGGATGGAGCGCATCTACGGCCTGCTCCCCGAGGAGTCCCGGCCGCGCTGGCGGAAGGTCGGGTACGACGTCTACCGGACGGTCGGCGGCTACGTCACCGGGAACCTGGCGATCAGCCTGATCGCCGGCACGCTGACGACGATCGTGCTGCTCGCCCTCGGTGTGCCGTTTGCGGTCGCGCTCGGAGTGATCGTCGCGATCCTCGACCTGATCCCGCTCGCGGGCGCGACGATCGCGGGGATCATCATCGGCGTGGTCGCTTTCATCCACTCGATCACGGCCGGCATCGTGGTCGTCGTCTTCTTCGTCGTCTACCAGCAGATCGAGAATCACTTCCTGCAGCCGGTGGTGTACTCGCGGACCGTGCAGCTCTCGCCGCTCGTCGTGCTGGTCGCGATCCTCGTCGGCGCGAAGGTGGCGGGGATCCTTGGTGCGCTGGGCGCGATCCCGGTCGCAGGGGCGATCCAGGTCCTCGTGATCGACTGGCAGCAGCACAGGAAGCCTCGGGCCTCGCCCGCGGCCGAGGCGGCGTCGCCCCAGGAGTCGTCCCCGCCCTCTCCGGCGCCGGGGTCGTCGTGAGATCACGGCGCTACCCTTCACCTGCGCGCCTGTAGCTCAGGGGACAGAGCGGCGGCCTTCTAAGCCGCGGGTCGGGGGTTCGAATCCTCCCAGGCGCATGGCTTAGTCAAGCCATATCCGGTCGAGCGGGTGCTTCGAGTTGGGCGGCTGAGTCAGGTTCTAGTCAGGTTGGACGTCGCCGGCGTTCCCTGCTGAGCAACGCGGCGAGAGATCGGTGCGCGGGATCGCCGAACCCACCCGCCACGCGACAGGCAAGGCAGGCCGCGCAACCTTTCGCGATCGTCGCCGACGGGCACCTTCCACCGCGGCGCGGTCGTCTCGACGCCCCGTCTCCCGCTGGACGTCCGGCTGCTGCCGCTAGGTCGACCCAGAGGCTCAAGTTCCGCTGCTCGCTCTTTCTAGTAGCCATGCTATATCAAATTGTAAGATATGCAAAAACTAGAGCATGTTGAACGGAGGGTGGATGCTCCGAGCGTGGCGCAATCAGCGCAGCGGCGCCCGGCTGCGCGCGTTCGGCGGCACACACGACGAGGGCAACCTCAAGCCGGCACGCCGAAGCTGCAAGGCCGGAAGGGCGCAACGATCGGCTCCTGGGTCCAGCCACCGCCCGCGGGGTAGGGGAGCACCCTCACCACGAGGCGCCATGCACAAACGGCGACCCGCGCCCTCTATCCGCGAGAAATAGCGGTTTGAGCGGGCCCACCTCACAAAGGAAATCGCCCCGTGATGCCCTTTGGCACGCCAGGCAGAAGAGGAGACGCGAGCTCACGGCGCGGCTCTTGATCTTCGGACGCACTTCGGCATAGGGTTGTCGGCCATGGCGGCGGGCAGGCGCACGGTCGTCGGAGTGGTGGCGGCTGCGGGAGCCGCAGTGGTCGTTCTCGTCACTGCGTCGCTGTCGGCCACGTCCACAACCGGGACGCTCGATCTGCGCGCGACTCTGGGAACTTCCTCTCCCGCAAGCGTGTGCCCTCCAGAAGCACCGGCAGGCGCCGACTGTCACCCACGTACCGGTACCGGCTCTGTGTCAGGACTCGGGGTCGTCGTCGCGAAATACACCTGGCTCTTCGGAACGGGGGACTGTTCCTCGCCTCTGGTGATGCCGCTTGCGACGACCGGTCAGTTTGTCGTTGCGAACAAGGGGCGGATCGACTTCGTGCTCGCGGCCGGAGCCCGGTGCGTCGAACAAGAGCCGGTACGGAACGAGCCACAGACCTTCACGATCACAGGGGGCACGGGCGCGTATCAAGGAGCGTCCGGGAACGGCACGGTCGAACGCTCGCTCGGCGGAGGGCATGGCGTGGAGCGGTGGAGCGGAACTCTCGTCGTTCCGGGGCTGGAGTTCGACATCAGGCCACCGGAGATCGTCGGCGCGGTCTCGAAGACGGTGCGCGCTCCAGCTGGTGCGAAGCGGGCGCGGGTGACGTACAGGGTCACGGCACGCGACGCCGTCGATGGAGCGGTCGGCACAACCTGTAAACCCCGTTCAGGTTCCTTCTTCAAGATTGGCCGCACTACGGTCGCTTGTACTGCGACCGACACAAGCGGCAACCTTCGCGGGGCGCGCTTCGTCATCACGGTTCGGAGATAGACGGCGAGGCAGGCGCGCCGTCGCGGGGCACGCCTGTCTCGTAGATAGCCTCCTCCTGCCGTCCGGCCCCACCGGGAGGGCCGTGACAGCGCCAGGGCATCCGAGGGCGATCTTCAAGAAGGGCGATCGAGAACCCAAACCTGGTCGCCGCGGAGACTGTGATGCGCGAGCTCGGACGCGTCACGCTCGACGAGTCGCTCGCCCTGGTCGCGCTCGTCGCCGTCAAGGATCCAGCTCGGCACCCGCGGTACGCGGTGCGGTGGCTGCGCCGGCTGCTCGAGGAGCACGACGGCCTGACCCGTGAGGAGGCGGCGTTGGCGACTTCCGCGCTCGCGGCGCTCGGCGGGCCGGCGACCGAGCAGGCCATGTTTCTCATTGCGCTCGGCTGGATCTGTCTCGCCTGGCGGGTCGGCATCGCGATCCTCTTCATCATCGATGCGTTCGTTGGCGCCTTCCGCGATCGACTTACCAACCGGGTCGTTCCTCGCGCGACGCGGCGGTGGCGCCCTCTCGGCCATGGCCGACTCCGCCACTAGATGACGTGCCTACCATGCCGATGAGTTACACCACGTCCTGGGACTTGACCCGAGTGTCACCTGCTGTCACTCCCGGTCACCCCGACCAGACGGCGATCGCCAAGACAAGCCAACCTCGCTGACACGACCTACACGACCTGCCATTGCCGCGCTCTTCTAAGCCGCGGGTCGGGGTTCGAATCCTCCCAGGCGCAAAGACGTCGCCCCGGCCGCGGCTAGACTGTCCGCACCGCGGTGGCCGTAGCTCAATTGGTAGAGCCCCGGGTTGTGGTCCCGGTGGTTGTGGGTTCGAGTCCCATCGGTCACCCCTCGGTTCCCCGCGTGGCCCCGTAGCTCAGCGGACAGAGCGGCAGCCTTCGAAGCTGCGTGCGGAGGTTCGACTCCTCCCGGGGCCAAATCAACCCTCGTAGCTATGCGGAAACCGTATGGTTGCGTGGGTCAGACGTGCCGGGAACGCCGGAAATGCTCACCGCGTGCATACCCCGGTGCATACCTCGGAAATCGCCCGCTCAGGCAACAGCGTTCCGCCGCTGCACCCACATCCCGATCGTCGGCCTGGGCACGCCGACCTCGCGGCTGACCTCATGCTGCGACAGGCCGGCGTCGACGAGCAGCAGTGCCCGCTCTTTCACTTCGGGTGGATGCTCCTGCCGCGCACGGTGGCTGCCGACCGGGCGGAGCGCCTCCTGCGCCTCCTGCGGGGTTGGCGGACGGGCGTCAGTGTGGCCTGTCCAGCCGAAGCCGTGCGGACGGCGGAGCTCGTCGCCGAGCACGCGGAAGCGGAAGCCGACCTCGAGCAGCGGCAGCGGCGTGGTGATCTCGACGGCGACCGGACGCCCACCCGCCGAGCGCACCAGCCGCGAGCTCACCGCCGCCGGTTGCGATCTCCACGCAATCCCGGCCCGCACCGGCAGCTACTCGAGGAACGCTGCCCGGGTGCGTGCGAGCGCGATCGTCTGCCACCTGTGCCGCAAGGGCTTCACCGCGGATGATCCGCCCGTCGCCGACCACGTCGTCCCGCGCGGCTTGGGAGGCAGCGACGAGCTCGCCAACTTGAGACCCGCGCATCGAAGCTGCAACGGCCGTCGAGGCGCCAAGCTTGGCAACGCCGGCGGTCTCTACCCCGGGGCAGGTCGTGACCGCGGGCATGGGCGCGCCTGGCCACCCGGCTAGTGAGCGGCGAGAAAAACTGCCCCGGTCGCTCGATCTGGCGTTACGTGATTCGTCCGAGCGACCGACGAATGAAGTGAATGTCTCGCGACGGACAGCGTCGGCTCTCCGGGTGCCCTGCCGCCTGGTCAGCGGCGGCTCGCCCTGTTCGTGACGGCAGCTATCGGGCTGATCGGCATTGGCGCGATCGAGACTGTCCTCCTGCTTGCGTGGAATTGAAAGCAAGACCGGGACCAGCGGTGATACGGCGTCCGGATCGACGGGACGGGGCCGGCTGGCGGACCCGCCGTACCATGCCCGGCGGCGATTAGAGCAGGCGCGTCCTGGCGAACAGCTCGGCCGTCATCGTGTCGAACTCCTCGGTAGAGACGAGGCCCCTGTCGCGAAACTCACTGAACTCCCGAAGCTGATCAGCCGCGTCGGCGACGCTTGCGTAGGTCCAGGCAACGTCCAGTTCTTCCGGGTGTACCGGCTCGTCCGTCATCGTTCGCGACCTCCCGTCCGGTTCTCGTGACGACTGGATCGTCGGCCGTTGGCGACGCGGATTCATCGGTGTAAACGCTTACCCCCTATCCCCCGGAGGGGTCACGGCCTCACGCGATCGCCGCGATACGTTGAACGCTCGACGAGTCCGAGGTAGTCGGAGACCTTGACGAGCGGCCGGCTGTAGCCGGGTAGGACGACGACCGGGAGCGCGCGGAAGACGGCGTCGACGGCGCGGCGTTCGAGGCCGAGCTCGCGCAGGTCGGTGCGTGAGAGCAGCGCGTCAGGGTTGCACAGCCGTTCGCTCGCTTTCGGCGTGCTCATCGCGAGTCGATCCTCGACCCCGTCGGCTGACCCCGTCGTCCCTTACGGGGGACGACGGC
>JBLMYA010000041.1:0-3136 GCA_050258035.1 Verrucomicrobiota bacterium | reverse complement strand
GCGCGCGACCTCTCGATGACCTACCAGTACTCGAACTTCGGCGTCCCGGGGCTCGGCCTGCGACGCGGTCTGGCGGAGGACGTCGTGGTGGCGCCGTACGCGACGGCTCTGGCGGCGATGGTCGATCCGGTCGAGGCGGTGCGGAATTTCGAGCGCCTCGAGAGGGCCGGCGCCTACGGCCAGTACGGGTTCTACGAGTCGCTCGACTACACCGCCTCGCGGCTTCCGACGGCGGCGTCACACTCGGTCGTTCGCATGTACATGGCGCACCACCAGGGGATGGCGATCGTTGCCCTCGCCGACGTGCTCGGCAACGGCAGGATGCGGGCGCGCTTTCACGCCGAGCCGGCCGTTCGCGCGTCCGAGCTCCTGTTGCAGGAGCGCACGCCCCGGGACGTTGCCGTCGCCCGGCCGCGTCTGGAACCGATCCCGGCGACGGGAGTCCGCGAGCTGGTCCCACCGAACACACGCCGCTTCTCGTCTCCGCACGGGGCCACGCCTCGAGCCCACCTGCTGTCCAACGGCCGATACGCGGTGATGATCACCGCCGCAGGCTCGGGTTACAGCCGCTGGCGGGACCTGGCGATCACACGCTGGCGGGAGGATCCGACCCGCGACGACACCGGCTCCTATGTCTTCCTGCGCGACGTTGCCAGCGGCGAACGCTGGTCGGCGGGCTTCCAACCGAGCGGAGTGGAGCCGGAGAGGTATCAGGCGTCGTTCTGCGAGGATCGCGCGGAGATCGAGCGCCGCGACGGCGCCATCGCAACCCACCTGGAGGTGATCGTGTCGTCGGAAGACGACGCGGAGGTCCGGCGCGTCTCGATGACGAACTTCGGAATGCGGCCGCGCGAGATCGAGGTGACGTCGTACGCGGAGATCGTCCTCGCACCGCCGGCGTCGGACGCCGCGCATCCCGCCTTCTCCAAACTGTTCGTCCACACGGAGAGCGTTGCCGGGGGCGAGACCCTGCTCGCCACGCGCCGCCCGAGGTCGCCCGATGAGACCGAGATCTGGCTCGCGCACGTGCTCGCCGTGGAGGGCGAGACGGTCGGCGACCCGGAATGGGAAACCGATCGCGCGCAGTTCCTCGGAAGCGGGCGCGGAGTGCGCTCGCCGCAGGCGATGACGGGACGCCCCCTGTCCAACACGGTCGGGCCGGTGCTCGACCCGATCGTCAGCCTCCGCCGCCGGGTCCGCATTCCTCCAGGAAGAACCGTCCGAATGGCGTTCTCGACGCTCGTGGCCTCTTCCCGGAGCGGCGTTCTCGACCTTGCGGACAAGTACCACGACCTCAGGACATTCGAGCGGGTCGCGACGCTCGCCTGGTCCCGAGCACAGGTGCAGCTCCACCATCTGCGCATCGACCCGGACGAGGCCCACCTGTTCCAGACGCTGGGCGGGTCGATCCTGTATGCCGATCGCGCGCTGCGTGCCCCCGTGGACGTGCTCGTGCGGCAGACGGAAGGGCGCGCGGCGCTCTGGGCGCATCGGATCTCAGGAGACCTGCCGATCGTGCTCGTCGAGATCGACGAGGCCGAAGACGTCGGCATCGTCCGGCAGCTTCTCCGCGCGCACGAGTACTGGCGCATGAAGCGTCTCGCGGTCGATCTGGTGATCATCAACGACCGCGCCCCTTCGTACCAGCAAGACCTGCAGGCGTTGCTGGAGACCCTCGTCCGTACCAGTCAATCGATGCCTCGTCCCGAGGAGGAGTCGCGGGGGAGCGTGTTCATCCTGCGAGCGGACCGCGTGACGGCCGCGCAGCGCGACGCGCTCGAGACCGCCGCGCGTGCCGTGCTTTCCAGCCGGCGCGGCACCCTCGCCGAGCAGGTCGGGCGGGCGCAGCGGCCCGGTGCGGCGCCGCCCGCCGCCGCGCGCCGGATCGCGGCGCCGGCGACGAACGCGGAGGAACCTCGCGGGCCGCGATCGGACCTCGAGTTTTTCAACGGCCTCGGCGGATTCGCCGAGAACGGCCGCGAGTACGTGATCGTTCTTTCCTCGGGGCAGTGGACTCCGGCCCCCTGGATCAACGTCGTCGCCAACCCGGACTTCGGATTCCTGGCGTCGGCGGCCGGTCCGGGGTGCACGTGGTCGGTCAACAGCCAGGAAAACCAGCTCACCCCCTGGTCCAACGATCCGGTGAGCGACCCGGCGAGCGAGATGTTCTACGTTCGCGACGACCACTCCGGCGAGCTCTGGAGCCCGACGCCGCTGCCGATTCGCGACGAGGATGGCGAATACGTCGTGCGCCATGGCCAGGGATACACGCGCTACGAGTACGACTCCCGCGGTATCGCGCTCGACCTGCTCCAATTCGTGGCCGCCGATGACCCGATCAAGGTCTCCCGGCTGACGCTGACCAACCATTCTCCGCGGGCCCGCCGCCTGTCGGTGACGGCATACCTCGAATGGATTCTCGGGGTGTCGCGGGGCGGCTCGGCGCCGTTCGTGATCACCGAGACCGACTCCGCGACGGGCGCGATGTTTGCCCGGAATTCCTGGAGCCGCGACTTTGCCAACCGGATCGCCTTTGCCGACCTCGGCGGCGCGCAGAGGGACTGGACCGGCGACCGGACCGAGTTCCTGGGACGCAACGGGACACTCGACCGCCCGGCGGCGCTCGGCCGCCGCGACGCGCTGTCGGGACGGGTCGGCGCGGCGCTGGATCCCTGCTGCGCTTTCCGGACGACCGTCGAGATCCCCTCCGGCGGACGCGCCGCCGTCGTCTTCCTCCTCGGCCAGGCCGAAACGCGTGAACGGGCGAGGGCCCTCGTGCAGCGATATCGCTCCGAAAACCTCGAGAGCCACCTGAAGACGGTCACCGACCGCTGGGATGAAGTCCTCGGCACCGTGCAGGTGAAGACGCCCGATCGCTCGCTCGACCTGCTCCTCAATCGCTGGCTCCTCTACCAGACCCTCGGTTGCCGGCTGTGGGCGCGGACGGCCTTCTACCAGGCCAGCGGCGCCTACGGCTTCCGCGACCAGCTGCAGGACGTGATGGCGCTCGCCATATCGAGACCCGACCTGGCCCGTGGCCAGATTTTGAAGGCCGCCTCGCGTCAATTCGTGGAGGGGGACGTGCAGCACTGGTGGCATGAGCCGGTCGGCCGCGGCGTGCGTACTCGGATCTCCG
>JBLMYA010000040.1:0-19666 GCA_050258035.1 Verrucomicrobiota bacterium | reverse complement strand
GGGGGAGCGACTTCACCGCCTCGACCGCGGCGAGCACCGCGTCGACTGGAGCCTCCGGCTCGCCGGCCAGCGATCTCGTGCCGGTGACCATTGCCCGGTCGCGCCGCATCCAGCGCGAGCTGAGGAAGACGGTGTCCTCGAACTCCGGATGGGCGTAAAGCGCGGCGTCGACCCCGTCCCAGAGTCCCGCCGCCGCCGTCACGGCCTTGCCGCCGCCTCGCTCGACCGTCAGAGGCGCCGGGATCTCGTCGCCGGGGCAGCCGAAGACGACCAGAGAGCCGGGCAGGTCCTGCCGCAGGTCCGAAAGCGCGAGGACGGCCGCGACCACGCCTCCCGAGATCGCGTCGTGGCCGCAGGAGTGGACCGGCTCGATCGTCCCGTCGGGCCGGAAGACGGGAACGGCGTCGTAGAGGGCGACGAGACCGACGGTGCGGCCGTCCCGCGCTCCGCGAAGCGTCGCACGGAAGGCCGTCTCGATCCCGGCGATCCCGCGCTCGACCTCGAGACCCGCCTCCTCCAGCACCTCACAGAGGTAGCGCGCGCACTCGCGCTCCTCGTGGGACAGCTCGGCGTGCCGGTGCACGAACCGATGCGCCGCGAGGGCGGCGTCCCGCTTCGACTCGACCGCCGCCAGGATCAGCTGGTCGTCCACCGCCTACCTCCTCGATCGCCGGAACAGGGACCGCCAGAACGCCCCGAACACCAGGCGGAGGCCGCCGACCGGCTCGGGCGCGACGGCCGGCGCCGCCGGCGTGGAGGGCGTCTCGGCGAGCTTGGCCGCGATGCACTGCGCGAACTGTTCGGTCAGGCGGCTCGCGACATCGGCGACGACACCGCGCCCGTACTGCGCGACCGCCCCGCGCAGCGCGAGCTCGGTCGCGATGTCCACATGTGTGCCGGCACCCGCCGCGGCGAGGCGGGACTCGATCGTGGCGTCGGCGCTCCCACGCCCCTTCGCCTCGCGGGCCTTGACGGCGAGCGTCACCCGCCCGGCGGCCTCGTCCGCCTCCTCCCGCGCGACATCCGCCAGAAACTGGAGCGCGATCGGTCCGAGCCTGACGTGTAGCTTCGCCTTCCACGCGTTCTCTCCCACGACCTCGACGAGCTCCGCACCCGGCATGCAGGGTACGACGTTCGGGACGTCGTTCAGGAGCCGCCAGGCGTCGTCGCGCGAGGCGGGGACGTCGAACGCGTTCTCGAGCAGCATCAGGAGGTGACGATCGTCGCGGGGGGAGCGCGGTTGTCGCGCCGGCAGGGGATCGCGGGGTCGTCGTGGTCGCTGTAGAGCCTTCCGTCTTTGAGAACGATGCAGTACGCCTCGATGTGCGGGTCGCCGAAGTTCACGTTGCAGCGGACGATCGCGGTGCCGTGGAACGACCTTCCGGAGCGGAGGCAGGCGACCCAGTGGTAGGTCAGATGCTTCCCGTTCAGGTACTCGATCATCAGCTGCCTGGCGTTCGCGGGCGTCGTCGCCTCGTACGTCGAGTGACTGCTGCTGCCGCAGGCCGCCAGGAGGAGGGCTGTGAGGACCGAGCCCGCGCCTGCCGCGAGCCTCACGGGCCGAGCACCACCTTGGTCGCCTCGCGCGAGTCGAACAGGCGGTAGGCCTCGGCCGCGTCGGTGAGCGGCATGCGGTGCGTGATCACGGGGGTCGGGTCGAGCTCGCCGACCGCCATCTTCCGGAGCAGCAGCCCCGCGTCGGCGGTCGGATCGCCGATCGAGAAGCGCAGGGTGAGCTCGCGCTCGAACATCAGCGCGTTGTCGAGCGGGTAGTCCGGCTCGAAGTGCGCGCCGACGACGGAGACGACGCCGCGCCCGCGCGCGAGCCGGAGCGAGGCGTCGAGGCCTCCGGGTGACCCGGCCGCCTCGACCACGACGTCGGCGCCGAGGCCCTCGGTCGCCCGGGCGACCGCGTCGGCAGCCTGCCCGGGCTCGACCGCCTCCGCCCCGAGCGCCTCCGCGAGCGCCCTCCGCTCCGGCACCCCGTCCACCGCGAGCAGCCTGCCGGCGAGTCCCGCAGCGCAGAGCACCGCCATCAGCCCGACCGGGCCGCAGCCGACGACGACGACCGTGTCTCCGGCCGCAACGCCTCCGCGAACGACGGCCCCGTAGCCGGTCGGCAGGATGTCGGCGAGGAAGACGGCCGCCTCGTCGGTCACCTCGTCGGGCAGCGGCCGGAGCACCCGGTCCGCCCGGGGCACGCGGACGAGCTCGGCCTGGCCGCCGTCGAGGCGCGGGTAGACGCCGGAGTAGCCGAACAGCGACCGTCCCTCGCACTGAGTCACCCGCCCGGCGCGGCAGGAGGGACACGTGCCGTCGGAGATCATGCTCGCGTTGACGACGCGCTCGCCCTTCTGCAGCGTCCGCACGTCCGCGCCGACTTCCACCACCTCGCCGGCGAACTCGTGCCCGAGGATCGTCCCCGCCTCGAACCCCGGGGTCATGCCGTGGAACGGGAAGAGGTCGGCGCCGCAGATCGCGGTTGCGTTGACCCGGACGATCGCGTCGCCCGGGTCGAGGATGGCCGGATCCGGGACGTCGTCGACACCGACGTCCCCGGGCGCTCTGAGGACGACCGCCTTCACGTGTCAGTTGTGGGTGTGCCCACCGTCGGCGACGATCAGCTGGCCGGTCACCCAGCCGGCCTCCTCGGATGCGAGGAACGCGACGGCGGGCGCGATGTCGGCCGCGACCGCGCGGCGCGGGATCGCCTGGAGTGTCTGGACGAAGTCGAACGCCTCGGCGTGCTTGCCCGCCAGCACGCCCTCGGTCTCGGTCAGGCCGGGCGCGACCGAGTTGACGGTGATCCCGTACGGGCCCAGCTCACGGGCGAGTGCGCGCGTGAACGCCCAGACGCCCCCCTTCGACGCGACATAGTGCGCCAGGTTCGGCGTCCCCGCGAGGATCACGTTCGAGGCGATGTTGACGATCCGCCCGTACCCGTTTTCGCGCATCGCCTTCTGCGCGTAGTAGTTGGTCAGGAAGGTGCCGTCGAGGTTGACGGACATGACGCGCCGCCACTCCGCGAAGTCGACCTCGTCCCACGGCGTGAACGGGACGATCGCGGCGACGTTGACGAGCACGTCGAGCTTGCCGTGCTCGCCGACCGTGTCCTCGACCATCCTGCGGACGTCTTCCTCCCTGGAGATGTCCACCTGCATCGCAACGCCGTCCTGCAGGTCGGCGCCGACCACGGTCGCGCCTTCGTCCGCGAGCTTGTCGGCGACCGCCTTGCCGATGCCCTGCGCGGCGCCGGTGACGACCGCGACCCGGTTGTCCAGCTTCCCCATCGGGTTCCTCCCTAGAGCTCGTAGAAGTCGGGTGCGTGCTTGTAGCCCTGCCAGGCCTCTGCGTCGTGCGAGTAGAAGACGTCGGCGCCGTACTCCTCGGCGAGGGTCTTCACCCGTGCGATCGAGCGAACACCTGCCACCGGGTCGTTGTGGAACCCGGGCTGGATGCCCTTCTCGAGCGCCGCCGCCGTGTAGGCGACGTCCATCGCGAAGAGCATCGGCTTCGACCCGGCCGGCGCCAGGAGCACGGAGTAGTGGCCGACCGTGTGCCCCGGCGTCTCGTACAGCCAGAGTCCTTTCGCGAGCTCGACGTCCCCCGACACGGTCTCGAAGCGCGCGCCGTCGTAGTCCCACGACTTGTCGGAGTAGCCGAAGAACTCGAACGGCTCGTGGTCCCGCCCCTGGGCCAGCTCCTTCTCGTGGAGCACGTGGCTGACGCCGGTGCCCTTGAAGAGCTGGTTGCCGCCGACGTGGTCGATGTGGAGGTGCGAGTTGACGACGGTCGTGACCTCGCCCAGCTCGAAACCGGCCCGGGCGAGCTGGGCGGGGATCGTCTGCTCCTCCGTCTGCTCGGGCAGCTCGAAGGGGAGCACGCGGTTCATGTGGTCGAGGTCGATCCCGGTGTCGATCAGGAAGAGCCCGTCGTCGTGCTCGACGAGGACGCTGTACACGGGGATCCGCGCCTGCGGGCCCGGGACGTTCCACATCAGCTGGGTGTGCTCGATGACGATCGATCCGCCGTCGAGCAGCCAGACCTTCACGGCTATGCCTCGAGTGCCTTGCGGACCGCGACGAGCTTCCCGGCCCGCTTTGCGCGCAGCTCGTCGATCTGCTCCGGCGTGTAGTCGTAGATGCCGCCGCCCGTCTTCATCCCCAGCCGGCCCTTCTCGATCAGGTCGCGGATCGTGGACGACACGTCGCCGGAGGTGGACAGATCCTGGTTCAGGTACGAGCCGACCGCGTTGTAGATGTCGAGCCCGGCCATGTCGAGGAGCTCCATCGGCCCGATCACCGCGAGCTTGTACCCGATCCCCCAGCGCACGTTCAGATCGAGCCCTTCGGGGTCGATGATCCCGCGGTCGACGAGGTCGAGACACTCGCGGAGGATCGCGTAGAGGATCCGGTTCTCGACGAAGCCGGGAACCTCCCGCTCGACCACCGGGTGGTAGCCGATCCGCCGCACGAGCTCCGACGTCGCGTCGACCGTCTCCTGGGAGGTCCGCTCGCCGGGGATCACCTCGATCATCGGGATCAGGTGCGGCGGGTTCGACCAGTGCATCCCGACGACGCGCTCCGGATGCTCGGTCACGGTCGCGATCTTGGTGATCGGGATCCCCGAGGTGTTGGAGGCGAGGATCGCGTCGGGCGCGACCACCTGCTCGAACTTCGGGAACACCTCGTGCTTCAGCTCGAGCTTCTCCGGCACTGCCTCGAGCACGATGTCGGCGCCCTCGAGGGCCGCGTCCAGGTCGCTCTCGAAGCGGACCGAGCCGTTGTCCTCCTGCGCGGCGTCGAGCCGCTCGAGCACGCCCGACGCGAGCTCGACGCCCGCCTTCGCCCGCTCGAGCGCCTCCGGACTGACGTCGTAGAGCGCGGTCTCGATTCCCGCCCGGGCGAGCACCGCCCCCATCCCCGGGCCCATCGTCCCGGTTCCGATCACCGCTGCGCGTCTCACTGTTGCCACAGGCCCTCCTCCTTCAGCTCGTGGATACGCCGCCAGACGCGCTCCGGCGTCAGAGGCAGCTCGTTCATGGGGACGCCCGCGTCCGCGAGCGCGTTGACGATCGCCGCCGGGACCGCAGCCAGCGCCCCTTCACCGCAACCCTTCGCGCCGTACGGGCCGGGGCCGTCGCCGTTCTCGACGATCACGCACGTCATCTCGGCGGGCAGGTCCTCGAAGCTCGGCACGCGGTAGTCGAGCAGCGTGTCGTTCAGGAGGAGACCGTCCTCGTAGACCATCTCCTCGAAGAGCGCGTTTCCGATCCCCTGCAGCGTTGCGCCCTCGTCCTGCCGCTCGACGAGCTGCGGGTTGATCGCCCGCCCGACGTCGGCGGCGGTGGCCGTCCGCCGGACCTTGACGAAGCCCGTGTCCGGGTCGACCTCGACCTCGGCGGCGCCGACGCAGACCTCCCAGAAGACGGGTCCCTCCGCGTACGACCCCGTGCCGACCGGCGCGACCTCCCCCCGGCCGATCAGCTCGCCGCCGGCGAACCCGAAGTGCCTCCGCATCAGCGCCAGGTGATCGTCCGGGGAGATGTCCGAGGTGCCTGCGATCGCATCCAGCTGGGCACGCACGTCCGCCGCAGCCCGCTGCACCGCGAGGCCGGCGACCGTCGTCGAGCGGCTCGCCCCGGTCGAGCGGTCGTACGGGCTGAAGCGCGTGTCCGCGCCCCGGACCGTCACCTGCTCGGGGTCGACGCCGATCTCCTCCGCCGCGATCTGCGCGAACGCCGTCCGTGGCCCCTGCCCCATCTCGGTGGTGCTGACGAGGACGACCACACGCCCGTCCGCCTCGAGGCGGCAGATCGCGCTCGAGACCGGGTGCGCCCCTGCCGCGAGCAGCCCGACCGAGACGCCGCGCCCGACATGGCGTTCCTTCTCCCCGCCCCACCCGACCGCCGCCGCCACTTTCTCGACGTCGCCGACGAGGTCGGCGTCGAGCGGCTTCCCGCCGGAACGCACCTCCTCGCCCGGAGTGCACAGGTTCTCGCGGCGGACATCCAGCGGGTCCAGCCCGGCGCGCCGTGCGACCTCGTCGACCTGCGACTCGCCGATCCACTGCAGGTGCGTCGCGCCGAAGGCGCGGTACGAGCCGGCGGGCGCGAGGTTCGTGTAGACGCACGCTGCGTCGACACGGTAGGCAGCCCAGCGGTAGGGGCCGGGTGCGGCATCGCCTGCGGTCGCGACCACGCGCGGCCCGTTGTCCGCATAGGCACCGGTGTCGAACAGGCACTCGACGTCCCGGGCGAGCAGTCTTCCGTCCGCGGTCGCCGCGGTACGCATCCGGCAGGTCATGTTGTGGCGGCGGGTCGTCACCATCGACTCGCCCACCCGGTTCTGAACCCGCACCGGGCGCCCGGCCTTCCGAGCGAGCGCGACCGTGAGCGGCTCCATCTTCGTGTACGACTTGGAGCCGAAGCCGCCGCCCAGGTACGGCACCTGGATCCGGACGTTCGCGACCGGCACCTGGAACAGGTCGGCGATCTCGGCACGGACCAGGAACGGGTGCTGGCAGGTTGCCCAGAGCGTGATCTCGTCGCCCTCGACCTGGGCGATCACGGTGTGCGTCTCCATCGCGTACTGGTAGACGGAGGGGAAGGCGTACTCGCCCTCGACGACGATGTCCGCGCGCGCGAAAACCGACTCGAGCTCACCGCGGTCGATCCGGTACCGGTAGCAGACGTTCCCGTCGCGGGGCGGAATCTCGCCGAGGCCGTGGAAGAGGCCGGGCTTCGACTCCCGCTCAGTGACGAGCGGCGCGCCCGGAGCGGTCGCGTCCACGACGTTCGCGACGACCGGCAGCTCCTCGTACTCGACCTCGATCAACTCGACCGCCGCGGCCGCGGCCGCCACCGTCTCGGCCGCCACCGCCGCCACCTGCTCCCCGTGGAACCGCACCTTGTCGATCGCCAGAATCGGGCGGTCCTTGATCGCGTGGCCGTAGTAGGGGTCGATGTCGTGGAGGTCGGCTCCGGTGAGGACGCAGACGACGCCGGGGACACGCTCGGCGGCCGAGGTATCGACGGAGACGATCCGGCCGTGGGCGATCGGGCTGCGCAGCACCTTCCCGTGCAGCATCCGCGGGACGATCAGGTCGCCGACGAACTGCGCCTCGCCGCGAAGCTTCTCGCGTGCGTCGCGCCGCGGCTGCGAGCGGCCGACGTAGGACCGGGTCTCGGGGACGGTCGTCGTCATGCGGCCGCGAGCTCGGCCACCGCCTCGAGAATCCCTCGGTATCCCGTGCAGCGGCAGAGGCTGCCGGCGAGGTTGTGCTTGATCTGCTCCTCGTCGCCGAGCTCGCCCTGCTCGAGCAGCGCCGAGACGGTCAGCATCATCCCCGGCGTGCAGAAGCCGCACTGAAGCGCGGCATGGCGGGTGAACACTTCCTCCAGGCGCTCGAACTCCGGCCGCTCGGCAAGCCCTTCGATCGTCGTCACCTCCCTGCCGGCGGCGTCCGCGGCGAGGAAGCAGCACGAGCTGACCGGCAGCCCGTCGACGAGCACCGTGCAGGCTCCGCAGACCTGGACGTCGCACGAGCGCTTGGCGCCGGTGAGCCCGAGCGAGTCCCGGAGCACGTCGAGCAGCAGCTCCTGCGGCGGGAGATCGCGGACGAATTCCCGACCGTTGACCCTAAAGGCGACTTCCACCCGGGCCTCCGCCGTCTCGTCGGGCCTGCCGCTGCCACGCAGCCCAGTACTCCTGCACGAACTCGTCGCGGTACTTGACCGGCTGGAGCTCGAGCGCGAGCTCCGGGACGATCGGTCGCAGCTCGCCGAGCGTCGAGGCGATCGACTGGAGCCTCGCCGCCCGCTCGAGCGTGACGGCCGTGAGGACAGCCCACGGGACGTCCTTGCCGACGACGAGCACGCCGTGGTTCTGCATCAGCACCGCCCGCCGCGACCCGAGCGCCGCCGCCACCCGATCGCCCTGGTCGTCGTCGACGATCAGGTCGGGGTCGTCGAACCGGCCCACGCCGTCCGCGAAGAGGATGCCGTCGTGCGTCAGCAGCGCGAGGTCCGCCGAGGTCGCGCCCAGAGCGGTGGCGTGCGGCGGGTGGCCGTGGACGACTGCGCCGACGTCGGTCCGTGCGCGGTAGACGCCCGTGTGCAAAACCGTCTCGAGGTGGAGGACGACGTCCGCGTCGTCGAGGGCGACCACGTCTTCCGGCTCGACCTCGTCGAGCGACACGCCCTTCCGCTTGATCCAGATCTCGCCCTCGGGCCCGCGGGCGCTGATGTGTCCGAGCGTGAGGTCGGCGTACCCCTCGGCGGCGAGGATCCGGCATGCCCACGCGACCTGCTCGCGGAGGCTCTGCACGACCGCGACCACGGCTATCCCGGCCGCCGCTCGGTGGGCGGGTAGTCCGGGTGCGGAAACCCGAAGACCATGACCACGTCGGTGTCTCCGGTGTTCGCGACCGCGTGCCACACGCCGGCCGGGATGTGCAGTGCGTCGCCCGCGCCGAACGGCACCGCCTCCTCGTCGAGCTGGAGCTCGCCGGCCCCCGAGACGACGTACGCGACTTCCTCGGTCTCGTGCTTGACCGGCGCGAGCACCGTCCCCGGCGTGAAGACGGAGTAGCCGAGCGACGACGCGTTCCCGCCGACGCGGGCGGCAGTGACGAGCATCCGGCTCCAGCTGCCCTGCGGGAGCTCGATCGGCTCGACGTCGTCGAGGCCGACGGTCGTTACAGCGCCCACTCTCCGTCCTTCACGATGTAGGTGCCGTCGTCGACGATCTGCAGGGTCGCGTTCAGGAAGACGCCGTCCAGGTGGAGCGAGCAGTGGTTCTGCCCACCGGGGTAGGCGTTGTGGTTGTCGCCGAGCGCGAGATGGACGGTGCCGATGCGCCCCTTCTCGGACGGCGTCCCGAACGGCGCCTTCTCGCTCGTCCCGAAGGCGAACTCGCCGACCACGGTCGCGTTCTCCACGCCGTCGATCGCCTTGCGGAGGCGCTCCGCCTCCTCGCCGCCCTCGATGTTCACGCACTTCCCACCCTCGAGCGTCCACCTGATCGGCTCCTTCACCTGGCCTTCGAGGCCGAGGCCGAGCATCACGCCGTCGACGACGGCGGTGCCGTGGGTGAAGTCCTCGATCGCGGCGAAGGCGACCTCGGTCCAGAGCGGGATCGGGCTCATCATCTGCCCGCGGGCCTTGTACGGCGTCAGGCAGAGCGGCGGCCGGCCCTCGATGGAGACGTGGAAGTCCGTGCCGAGCGGAGTCGTGACGTGGCACTGTGTCTTCCCGGCCAGCGCCGCGACGGCGTCCTTCGTCCGTTGGGCCGACTTCTCGAGATCCTCGACGGTCAGGCCCCACTCGCCCATCCCGGGCTCGATCGAGGCGATCTTCCCGTTCGCCTCGCACGTCTCGCGCACGGCGTTCACGTGGGCGAAGCGGTTCGCCCACTCGAGGTTCGCGATGATGATCACCTCGTCGGAGCCGACCATCGCCCGGTGCAGGTTCGCCGGCGGCGCCATCGGGAAGCGGACGTCCGCCCGCCCGCGACGCACCTGCTGTTCGTTGTTCATCACCACCGGCGATCCGCCGCGGTCGGCGACCACCTCGGCGACGGCGGCGGCCTCGACGGTGTGCTCGTCGTCGCAGATGATCGTCACGACGTCGCCCTCCTCGACCGAGAAGCAGACGTCCACGATCAGCGCAGCGTCCTCGAGCAGGTTGCTCGTATCGACAACGGTTGCCATTGCGTCACCTCACCCTCTCTGCGGAGAACACGGGTAGCACTTCCCTGGCAAAGCGCTCGACCTGTGCGAACTGGTCGATGGCGCCGAACCGGCAGATGAAGTGGCCGACGCCGGCGTCGGCGAACGTTCGAATCCAGCCGGCGATCTGCTCGGGCGTGCCGACCGGGCCCCAGTTCGAAAGGTCCATCGCCTTGGAGAGCTCGGGGTAGTACCTGGAGATGTAGTCGTCGAACGCGCTCCGGGCCTCCTCCTCCGAGTCGCCGATGTTCATCGTCACCTGGTACGAGATCACGAGCCTGGAGAAGTCGGCCCCGTGCGCGTCCGCGTAGCCCTCGATCGCGGCGAGCTGCTCGACCAGCTCCTCGGGGTGCTGCGCCCGGCAGCACGTCATCCAGCCGTCCCCGTACTCGACGATCCGCCGACATGCGGCTTCGAGACGCCGCGCGATCACGTCCGGCGGCGCGTCTCCCTTCAGGCGGGGGTTGGAGACGACCCAGATCGGCGGGGGCGTCTGGACCGGCATCAGCGGTGCCATCTCGGTGCCGGAGAAGAAGGAGACGCCGTCGTAGTCGAGGAACCGGCCGTGGAAGTCGGCCTTGCCTTCCGTCCAGAGCTGCCGGATCACCGCGAGCCCTTCCTCGAAGAGCGTCCCCCGCCTGGCGTAGTCGAGCCCGAGCGCCTCGAATTCCCGCCGCACGCCCTCCTCCGGGTTGCCCATTCCGGTGCCGAGGATCGTCCGACCACCCGAGATGACGTCCAGCGTGGCCCATTCGAGCGCGAGATAGAGCGGATTCCGCGTCGACGAGACCATGCACGCGGTGCCGAGCTTCACGCGGGACGTGCGCTGGGAGATCGCCGACAGAAGCGCGATCGGCTCGTAGCGCGGCTTGGAGAAGAGCGAGTCGCCGACCCAGACCGACTCGAAGCCGGCCTGCTCGACCGTTTCGGACAGGTCGAGCAGCATCGACAGGTCGTAGTCGGGCGCGATCAGCGGCTCCCGGTTGTTCAGGTTGACCCCGAACTCGATCACGAGCGGTCGCCCTCGACCGACGAGAGCTGGTCGTCGGTCAGCCCTTTCAGCCGGCGCTGCGGCACGCGGATGTGCTCCGACATCAGGTGCGCCGCCCGCTCCGCATTTCGTCGCCGGGCCGCCCGGAGGATCGCGGCGTGCTCCGCGATCGAGCGTTGCAGGTTCCCGCGCAGGAAGAGCGACCGTGTCCTGTAACGGCCGATCTGGTCGAGGAGCTGGCGGTACAGCTCGGCGAGCTTCGCGTTCCCGGATGCGTCGACGAGACGTTGATGGAACTCGGCGTTCGCCTCGAAGAACTCGCCGACCTGCCCCTGCTCGGCCCGCGACGTCATGTCGTCGATCAGCGCCTGGAGGGCGGCGGTGTCCTCGGGCTGCAGCCTGGGCACGGCGAGCTTCACGGCCATCCGCTCGAGCGCCTCCCGCACCTGGTACAGCTCGAGGAACTCCTCCTTCGACAGTGGGCGGACGACCGCGCCCCGGCGCGGCCGCACGGTGACCAGCCCTTCCGACGCCAGCCGCCCGATCGCCTCGCGGATCGGCCCGCGGCTGACCCCGAGCTGCTCGGCGAGCGCCACCTCGGCGAGCTCCGCACCCGGCTTCAGGCCGCCCGAGAGGATCTCGGCGCGCAGGTGATCGTAGACGCGCTGCCACAGCGTCAGGTTCTCGACCGGCGTGGGGCGGCTACGAGCGGCCTCGGAGGCCATTGCATTCACTCTCCAGACGGGTTAGGGTAGACCGCCTCGACCACCCTTGTTAACAGTTTGCAAGGCGACCCTAGCACCGTGTCCGGCACGGAGCAAGCATCGTTCGAAACGCGGCGGAATCAGACCGGTTCCCCCGGGAGGAAGGAGAGTCACGCGATGCAGAAGCGTCTACCTGGAGTGCGAATCCTCGTCGCGGTTACCGCCCTCGCTCTGGTCGGGACCGGCACGGCGTACGCGGCCGGAGCATTCCGCACCGCGAATGTGACCAAGGTCGCCTTCGCGTCGCCCGCGAAGCAGAGCGACTACGGCTGGAACCAGCAGGGCTACCTCGGCGCGAAGGCCGCGGCCGCCGCGGTCGGCGCGAAGTTCCAGGCGGTGACCAACATCGGCTACGACAAGACGGATGTCGTCCTGCGGCAGCTCGCGCAGGGTGGGGCGAGCTTCATCGTCGCCCACGCGAGCGGCTACGACACCGTCGCGACCCGCATCGCCAAGCAGTACAAGGTGCCGGTGATGACGTACGACGTCCCGACGAACCTGTCCAAGGGGCTCGTCTCCTACATCACCACGTCGAGCCAGCAAGGCTCCTACCTCGCCGGGATCCTGGCCGCCCGGATGACCAAGACCCACAAGGTCGGGATCATCATCTCGGCCTCGGATTCCAACTGGTACAAGATGAGCGGCGGCTTCGCAGCCGGGTTCCGCAGCGTCGACAAGAACTCGAAGATCTTCTTCGCGACCATCAGCCCGACCGGCTACGACGACGCGGCGGGCGGAAAGCGCGTCGCGAACAGCGTGATCGCGCAGGGGGCCGACGTGATCTTCGCGATGGGCGACAACGCCTCGTTCGGCTACCTCCAGGCGATCGAGACGGCGAAGGTCGGCCACAAGGTCTGGTTCATCGGCGACATCGGCAACATGACGCCGATCGACAAGAACCACGTCTTCCTGTCCTCGGTGCTCTGGACCTTCGCGCCCACGTTCACCCAGGCGCTCAAGGACGTCAAGGCGGGCACGTACGGCACGCACGGATACGACCTGAACCTCAAGAACGGCGGCATCTCGCTGCTGAAGACGAAGTACATCCCGGCCAAGGTCTGGGCCGAGATCACGGCCGCGAGGGCGAAGATCCTGAGCGGCTCCACGAAGGTCCCGGCCGCCAGCAAGGCCGGCCAGGTCCAGCAGCTGATCAAGTAGTCCCGCGATGTCGTGCCGCCCGCGGTGTGGAAAGAACCACCGCGGGCGGCGCGCTCTTTCAGCACACTGAGCCGACCAGGTGAACGACCGGAACGACACGCCGATCGTCGAGCTCGTCGGGATCACGAAGTCGTTCCCGGGCGTGCTCGCGAACGACCGCATCGACCTGGCCCTCCACCGCGGCGAGGTGCACTGCCTGCTCGGCGAGAACGGGGCCGGCAAGTCCACCCTCATCGGCATCCTCTCCGGCCTCAACCGCCCGGACGCAGGCACGATCCGCATCGAGGGGGTCGAGACGGCGATCACCTCGCCGCGGGCCGCACTCGACCTCGGAATCGGGACCGTCCCCCAGCACTCGGCGCTGATCCCCGCTCTGACCGTTATCGAGAACCTGATGCTGGGCGACTCGCGGAAGGTGCGACTGGACGAGGCGGGCGCACGCGAGCGCCTGCGCGAACTCGCCCAGCTGCTCGGCGTCGAGGTCGACCCGGACTCCAGGGCGGTCGACCTCGCTCTGGGTCATCAGCAGCAGGTGGAGATCATCAAGGCGCTCTGGCGCGGGTCGAAGGTGCTGATCCTCGACGAGCCGACCTCGATGCTCACCCCGCAGGGGGTCGCCGAGCTGTCCAAGGTGCTCGCGCGCCTGAAGGAGCAGGGTCAGGCGGTGATCTTCATCACGCACAAGCTCCACGAGGCACTCTCCCTGGGCGACTACATCTCGATTCTCCGCCAGGGCCGGCTCGCGGGGACGATCGATCGCCGGCAACTGCGCGAGGCAGATCACGAGGAGCTGCGCGCCGAGATCGTCCGGATCATGTTCGGCGACGAGGCGAGAGCGGTGGCGGACGTCGCCGAGCTGCGGGACGAGCTGTCCGAGGCCGAGGCGTCGAGCCAGATCCACGTCGAGGGCGAGGTCGTCCTCGAGCTGCGGAACGTGAGCGCGCCGGGAGAGGGCGCAGAGCTCGGGATCGAGGACGTCTCGCTCGAGCTACGTCAGGGAGAGATCCTCGGCGTCGCGGGCGTCGACGGAAACGGCCAGCGTCCGCTGGCGGAGGTGATCGCCGGCCAGCGCGGGCCCTCACACGGCGAGGTCTTGCTCTACGGTGGGTCGGTCACGCGCATGCCGGTCTCGGCCCGTCAGAAGCTCGGTCTCCGCTATGTGACCGACGACCGCCTGGGCGAGGGAATCGTGGGCTCGCTGCCGGTCGGGCTCAACCTGTTCCTGAAGCGGATCGGCGAACGGCCGTTCTGGAGGCACGGCCGGATCCAGCGGGCGGCGGTCGACGAGCGGGCCGGCGAGCTCGTGCGGGACTTCGACGTTCGCACACCCGGCGTCGGAACGCGCGCGGGCACGCTTTCGGGCGGGAACGTGCAGAAGGTCCTGCTCGCCCGCGAGCTGAGCTTCGACCCCAAGGTGGTCGTCTTCAGCAAGCCGACCTACGGCCTCGACGTGAAGACGACCGCGACCGTGCGCGACCTGATCCGCCGCCTGGCCGCCGGGGGCGGCGCCGCACTCGTGATCTCGACCGACCTCGACGAGCTGCTCGACATCGCCGATCGGATTGCGGTGCTCTCGCGCGGGCGCCTCGTCGGAGTGCTGCCGAACGGCCCGGGCGTGACCGAGGAGGTCGGCCGACTGATGGTCGGCAGCGAGGAGGCAGAGGTCGCATGACCGCCGAGACGGTCTCCAGGGAAGTGCCGTTGGCGACTGCCGGGCAGCACCAGCGCTCGCGTCTCGCCGACCGCGCCGTGGACATCGGCGTGCGCTCGCTCTTCCCCGTCGTCCTCGCCCTCGGCGCCGGCGCCCTTCTCCTGCTCGCCCTCGGCCGGAACCCGATCCGCTTCTACGGCGATGTCTGGCAGGGCGGGGTCAGCGGCGGCGGCTGGGACGCCTGGCAGGACAGCGCGATCAGGATGGCTCCGCTGCTGTTGATCGCCGCCGGCCTGACCGTGGTCTTCAGGGCGAACATCTGGAACCTCGGCTACAACGGCCAGTTCCTGCTTGCCGCGGCGATGGTCACGGGCTACGGGCCGACGCTGACGAACGACCTGCCGCTGTGGCTCGCGATGCTGATCCTCTTCCTCATGGCCGGGGCGACCGGGGCCGTGTGGACGATCCCCCCCGCGGTGCTGAAAGCGCGCTACGGGACGAACGAGATCATCACGACGCTGATGATGTCCTTCATCGGCGTCGACCTCGCCAGCCTGCTGATCAAGGGGCCGTTCCAGGATCCCGCCGTGACGATCCCGCAGACGAGGGTGATCGACTTCGACAAGATGCTTCCGGCCATCCCCGGCACCAGGATCCACTCAGGGCTGCTCGTCGCGTTCGGCGCGATCTTCGTCGTGCACTTTCTGATGACGCGGACGGCATGGGGCCTACGGCTACGGATCATGGGGGCAAACCCGCGGGCGGCGAGACACTTCGGCGTCAACCTCCCCCGGCTGATCATCACGGCATTCCTTGCCTCCGGCTTCCTCATCGGCCTCGCCGCCGCCGTCGACTTCCTCGGGCTGTGGGGATACATCCGCGGCGGCCAGAACCCCGCCTACGGCGATACCGTGATCCCGTTCATCTTCCTCGCCCGGCTGAACCCGCTCGCGGTCGTCCCCTTCATCGCCTTCTTCTCGGTGCTGTCCGTCGGCGGCGACCTCGCAGCGACGAACGCAAACCTCTCGACCGACTTCCTGCTCGTCCTCGTCGGGCTGATCCTGCTCTTCATGACGGTGATCGAATACGTCGGCCGGCGGCGCGACCTCGGCGGCAGCTACCTCCCGCCCGGCCTGCGCGAGTCGCTGCGCGCACCGTTCTTCCGGAGGCGCAAGGCATGATCCTCGCCGGCCAGATCTGGACGAACGTCTTCTGGACGAGCGTCGTTGCCGGTGGACTGCTCGCCGGCGTGCCGCTGATGTTCACCGCGCTCGGCGAGACCATCTCCGAGCGGGCCGGCGTGCTGAACATCGGTCTCGAGGGGATGATGCTGTTCGGCGCGTACGCCGGCTTCATCGGCGCGTACTACACGGGATCCGTCTGGGTCGGCTTCCTCAGCGGGATCGGGGCCGGAATGGTCGCCTCGGTCGTGATGATCGTGCTGTGCGTCTGGCTCGGACTCGACCAGATCGTGGTCGGGATCGCGATCACGCTCCTCGGCGGGGGGATCACGAGCGTCCTCCAACAGGCGGAGTTCGGCTCCACGTACCCGCGCCTCGATGCGGCACCGACGATCTCGGTCCCGCTGCTGCACCGGATGCCGGTGCTCGGCACCAGCCTCTTCGAGCAGCCACCCCTCCTGTATCTCGCGTTCGTCTTCGTCGGCGCGCTGACGTGGATGTTCCGGCGGACGAACGTCGGCCTGAACCTGCGCGCGGCGGGCGAGAAGCCCGAGGCGCTAGACGCGGCCGGCGTCAGTGTCGTCGCCACACGCAGCTGGGCCGTGCTCTCGACGGGCGCGCTCGCCGGGCTCGGCGGCGCCTACCTCTCCGTGGTCGTGGCCGGGATCTTCACCCCGTTCATCACCCAGGGGCAGGGTTTCATGGCGATCGTGATCGCCATGCTCGGGCGAGGCCGGCCGCTCTGGGTGCTGCTCGGCTCCTTCCTGTTCGGGATCGCCCTCTCGCTCTCGGACTCGCTCCAGCTCGCGGGGATCGACATCTCCACGGACGTCGTCAACATGATCCCGTTCGCGACGATCATCATCGCGCTGATGCTGGTCGCTCGGCGCTCGTACCTCCCGCCCGCCCTTGCGCTGCCGTACGTCCGCGGTGCGCGCTGAAAGGAGACCCATGCGTGACCCCGACTTCACCCTCTCCGCCGGCCCCGTCACCGCGACCTCGCGCGTCCTCGCGGCGCTCGGCTCGCCGCTCGTCTACCACTACGACCCGGCCTTCCTCGAGCGCTTTCGGGCGACGGAGCGCAAGCTCGCGGACGTCTTCCTGACCAGGAACGACGTCCTGCTGATGCAGGGCGAGGCCGTCCTCGGGCTCGAGGCAGCGGCCCGTGGCCTCGTCCAGCCCGGGACCAAGGTGCTCAACCTCGTGCAGGGCGTCTTCGGCAAGGGGATGGGCTACTGGCTGAAGGACTTCGGCGCCGAGCTCCACGAGCTCGAGGTTCCGTACAACGACGCGGTCGATCCCGCCGACGTCGAGCGGTACCTCGACGAGCATCCGGGAATCGCGCTCGTCACCGTCGTGCACTCCGAAACGCCGTCCGGGACGGTCTGCGACGTCTCGGCGATCGGGCCAATTGCGCGCGCGCGTGGCGCCCTGACCCTGGTGGACTGCGTCTCCTCGCTCGGCGGGATCACCTTCGAGACCGACGCGTGGCAACTCGACGTCTGCGTCGCCGGTCCGCAGAAGTGCCTCGGGGGGCCTCCCGGGATGTCCCTGATGACGGTCAGTGAGGCGGCCTGGGAGCGCATCCGCGCCAACCCTGCGGCGCCCCGCGCCTCGTTCCTCTCGATGCTCGACTGGAAGGAGCAGTGGATCGACGGCGACAAGTTCCCGTTCACGCCGTCCGTCTCCGACCTGAACGGCGTCGAGGCCGCGATCGACGAGCTGCTCGAGGAGGGCCTCGAAGCCTCGATCGCGCGCCACGAGCGGTCGGCGGCGGCCTGCCGGACGGGCATCCGCGCGATGGGTCTCGAGCTCTGGCCCCGCAGCGAGGAGATCGCCGCCGCCTGCGTCACCGCGGTGGCCGTGCCGGAAGGGTTGACCGACGTCCAGGTGCGGGCGCACTGCCGCGAACGCTACGGCGTGATGATCTCCGGCGGCCAGGGCGCCGGGAACCTCGTCCGCATCGGGCACATGGCCACGTCAGCCCGCGGGCTCCACCCGGTCGTCGGCCTCGCCGCGCTCGGCCGCACGCTCGCCGACCTCGGGGCACACGTCGAGATCGGCGCCGGCGTCGAGGCGGCCCTGGCCGAGCTCTCCGAGGCGAAGCCTTCGGCATATCCCATTCCGTCATGATCTTCGACTCGCACATGCACGTCGGGTCGTTCGAGGCGATGTTCGGGGTCTCTCTCGACCGAGACGGGATCGACCGGCTGATGCGAGAGAACGAGATCTCGAACGGCGTCGTCTTCTATCCGGACAACGACTACGTTCGCGAGGTGGTCGAGTCGATCCCGGGTCTGTACGCGCTGGCCTGGGGGAACCCGCGAGTGCCGGGCAATTTCGAGGAGGTGGCCGAACTGCTCGACCACCCGAGGTTCCTCGGCCTGAAGCTGCACCCCCTGATCGACGGGTTCCTCCCGAACGACCCTTCCGTCCACCCGCTCATCGAGCTGATCCTCGAGCGCGACCAGCCTGTGCTGATCCACTGCGGCCATCCGATCTTCACGCTGCCGTGGAGCATCGAGGAGCTCGCGGTCAGCTTCCCCACAGCGAAGATCGTCATCGGCCACATGGGCCACGGCAACGTCGTCTACATCAACGGCTCGATCGACGTCGCGCTCCGCAACCCGAACGTGTACCTGGAGACCTCCGGGATGCCGATGCACACGAAGATCCGGGAGGCCTACGACCGCGTGGGCGAGACGCGCGTGCTGTTCGGGACGGACGTGCCGTTCCACCATCCCGTCGTCGAGATAGCGAAGGTGCGCGTCAGCGGCCTGCCCCCGGAGGGAATCGACCGTGTGCTCAGCAGGAACGGCCGGCTTCTCTTCTTCGGCGACGAGGACGCGACCGCACCGGTGGCGGCGTGACGCTACCGCCGTTCGACCTCCACCGAGCCCGATCGTTGGAAGAGGCCCACGAGCTGCTCCAGCGGTACGGTGAGGACGCCGCCGTGTACTGCGGCGGGACCGAGCTGCTCCTCCTGCTGAAGCTCGGTTTCGCCGCGTACGGACACCTCGTCGACGTCAAGGGGATCGAGGAGCTCGGCGGCGTGCGAGCCGAGAACGGGGCGCTCGTGATCGGCGCCACGGCGACGCATCGGGAGATCGAACGCTCGCCCATCGTGCTCGAGCGGCTGCCGGCGCTGGCGGCGATGGAGCGCGACGTCGCGAACATCCGGATCCGCAACGTCGGAACGCTGGGGGGCAACCTCTGCTTCTCCGACCCCCACTCCGACCCGGCCACGTTCCTCCTCGCGCTCGACGCCGAGGTCGACCACGACGGGGGTCGCACCCCGCTCTCCAGGTTCCTGGTCGGCCCGTACGAGACCGTCCTCCGGCACGGTCAGCTCCTGCACGCGGTGCGTATCCCGCTGCCGCCGGCCGGGACGGGCATCGCCCACCGCAAGCTCTCCTTCCACGAGCGCCCGGCGGCGACGGTCACAGCCGCCGTCGTCGTGGAGGGCGGACGCGTCGCCCGGGCCCGGATCGCGGTCGGCTCGGTCGGCGCGCGAGCTGTTCTCGCCGATGCCGCCGCCGCTGCGGTGGTCGGGAGGCCGGCGGACGACCGCGAGGCGTTCGCCGAAGCCGCAAGACTCGCCGCGGAGGTGTCGGAGGCCGTCGAGGACGCGAACGGCTCCGTGGAGTACAAGCAGCAGCTCGTACGCGTGCTCGTCGAGCGCTGCCTCGAGACAGCCGTCGCCGGCGCGGCGGCGGAGTAGGCTCTTTCGCTCGGGCGCCGGCGGGTGCGCCGGCGCGGCGAGCGAGACCGCCGGGAAGCGAACGGGGAGCCTGGAGGGGCGCCGCCGACGGCGCCCCTCCACCTCGCTCGCTAGCAGAACGTCGCGATGATCTTCCCGGTGCCGTGCTTCCCCGGGGCCGGCCCGTAGCCGGGGTTGGTCTGCACCACGACGATGTGCACGGAGTCGCCGGAAATCGTGCTTCCGGACTTCGTCACGTTGCCCGCGACGACGACGCCCATGTACGCGGGCACGGCCTTCGTCGGCGGCGGGCTGTTGCCGCCCGTGGTCGTCCACGAGCTGCCGCAACCCACCGGCGGGCTCGTGGTCGGCAGCGTGATGACGCCGGCGAAGCCCTTGAACGACGCCGGAGCATCGCCGCCGGTGAGGTCGTTCAGCGACGACCAGGTGCTGGCCCACCACGTCACCGTGGAGGAGCCGGCCGTCGCTGCC
>JBLMYA010000039.1:0-113297 GCA_050258035.1 Verrucomicrobiota bacterium | reverse complement strand
GCAAGCTCGACCGTGTGCTCGTGCTGTTCATGGACGCGCTGTACGCCTTTCCGTATCTCCTGCTGGCGATCGTGATCGCCTTCCTGCTCTCGAGCAGCATCGGCAAGGGGGTGCTCACGGCCGCGATCGCGATCACGGCGGCGTACGTACCGCTCTACTTCCGCGTGGTCCGCAACCAGGTGATCGCGTTGCGCGAGGAGAACTACGTCGAGGCGGCGCGCGCACTCGGGGCGAAGCCGTTCACGATCATCCGCAAGTACGTCTTCTACAACGTCGTCCAGAACGTCCCGCCGATCGCGACCCTGAACGCCGCCGACGCGATCCTCCTGCTGACCGCGCTCGGGTTCCTCGGCTACGGCATCCAGCCGACCGACGCAGCAGAGTGGGGCTACGACATCTCGCGGGCGGTCTCGGATGCCTCCTCGGGGATCTGGTGGACGGCGGTCTTTCCGGGCCTCGCCATCGTGCTGCTCGTCACCGGGCTGACCCTGGTCGGCGAGGGGCTGAACGAGACGATGAACCCGGTGCTCCGACGGCGCCGCGTCGCGAAACCGAGCTTCGACCAGGAGCCGGAGCCGCCGATCGTCGACGCGGTCGAGGGAACATGACCGACGGGCCGGTTCTCTCCGTCCGCGACCTGCGGGTCTACTACGGCACGGCGCGGGGCCCGGTCCGCGCCGTCGACCGGGTCTCGTTCGACATCGGCGCGGCGGAGGTGCTCGGCCTGGTGGGCGAGTCCGGCTGTGGGAAGTCGACGCTCGGCCGCGGCGTCCTCGGCCTCCTCCCCGAGGGCGCCTTCCCGGAGGGCCAGGTGCTCTACGGCGGCCGGAACCTCGTCGGACTCGCGCCGAGGGAGCTCAGGCGGCTGCGCGGACCGGAGCTGGGACTGATCTTCCAGGAGCCGATGACCCGCCTCGACCCGCTCCAGCGGATCGAGGACCACTTCAAGGAGACGCTCGAGCAGCACGAGCCGAGCCTGACCGAGCGCGAGATCCGTGCCCGCTCGCTCGAGACGCTCGGGAAGATGGGGATTCCCCCGACCCGCTTCCGGCAGTATCCGCACGAGTTCTCGGGCGGGATGCGTCAGCGGATCATGATCGCGCTCGCGCTCGTCCTGCGGCCCAGGCTGCTGGTCGCCGACGAGCCGACGACCTCGCTGGACGTGATCGTGGAGGCGCAGATCCTGCGGATCCTGGCCGACCTGAAGCAGAACTTCGGAACGGCCCTTCTCCTGATCACCCACAACCTCGGGATCGTCGCCGAGGCCTGCGACCGGGTCGCGGTCATGTACGCGGGGAAGATCGTGGAGAACGGGCCTGCGCGCGACGTCTTCGGCGATCCCGCGCACCCGTACACACGCGAGCTGCTCCGCTCGACGATCTCGCTCGAGACCAGCGAGCTGCACTCGATCCCGGGCGCCCCTCCGAACCTCATCGACCCGCCCCCCGGCTGCCGCTTCCACCCGCGCTGCCCCGACGCGATGCGGGTCTGCGCCCGGAAGCAGCCGATCGACGTCGAGCCTGAAAAGGCTGGACACGCCGGCCGGGAAGCCGCCGACGCCCTGCCGAGGGTCGGGCGCGTCTCGGGCGCGCCCGATGGCAGACGGGTGCAGTGCTGGCTGCACGGTCCGGAGTCGGAGATCCCGCCCGGCGAGACCGTCGAGCTCGAGCGCGAGGAACTGGCCGTTGCCGACGAAGCCTGACGGGCCGCTCGTCTCCGTCCGCGACCTCAAGACCTACTACTCGATTCGCGGGAGCTTCGCCGACCGACTGATCGGCCGGGAGGCCGGGTCGGTGCGGGCCGTGAACGACGTCTCGTTCGACCTCTGGGAGGGGGAGGTACTCGGGCTCGTGGGGGAGTCGGGCAGCGGCAAGACCACGCTCGGCCGTACGCTGCTCGGCCTCGTGCGCGCCACGTCGGGCAGCGTCCTGTTCGAAGGACGCGACATCACGAAGCTGAGCGAGCGTCAGTTGCGCGAGCACCGGCGGCGCATGCAGATCGTCTTCCAGGATCCGCATGCGTCGCTCAACCCGGCGATGACGATCGGCCAGGCGGTGGGGCATCCACTCGAGATCCACGGCCTCGTCGCCGGGCGCGACGAGGCCCGCCGGCGGGTGGCCGAGGTGCTCGAGGTCGTCGGTCTCTCGCCCCCGGAGCAGTTCCTCGACAAGTACCCCTCCGATCTGTCGGGGGGCCAGAAGCAGCGCGCCGTGATCGCGCGCGCGGTCATCCTGAACCCGGTGCTGCTGGTCGCGGACGAGCCGGTGTCGATGCTCGACATGAGCGTCCGGGCCAAGATCCTCGAGCTGATGCTCTTGCTCAAGCAGGACTTCGACCTGACCTACCTCTACATCACCCACGACCTCGCGACGGCGAAGTTCTTCTGCGACCGAATCGCGATCATGTATCTGGGCCGGATCGTCGAGATCGGCCCGTCCGAGGCGATCTACGAGGATCCGAAGCACCCCTACACGCAGGCGCTGCTCCGGGCGATCCCCGAGCCCGACCCGCGGCGGGCGGTCGCGCGCGACCTGCCCCGCGGCGAGGTCCCCGACGCAGCCCGGCCGCCGCAGGGCTGTTCCTTCCATCCCCGCTGCCCGCGCGCGTTCGAGATCTGCGGCTGGGAGACCCGCGATCTGCGCGACCTGCTCGAGGCGCACTGGGCGCGTGCCGGAGCCGAGGAGTACGAGGCCGAGCGGCCGCTGTTCGGCGACCTCGAGGCGCTCGCCGCGGCGGGCTCCAACTCGCGCGTGCGGGTCGAGGCGCACGGTGGAGCGACCGGCGGCGACCTGCACGCGATTCTCGAGCGGGTGCGGAAGGCGGATCCGGACGAGCCCTTCTGGACGGGGGTGAAGACGATGACCCCCGACGCCGACGGAGTCGAGATCGAGTGGAACGAGCGGCGGGAGCCGCGGCTGGTCCCGTCTGGGCCTGTCGAGGTGGAGTGCCATCTCTACGGCTGACCCGGTCATCCGGTCGCCCTTCGCGCTCCTCCGCCGTGCGGGCCGAGCCGAGCGACACCTCCGAGCAGGTGACCCAGGCACTCCCGGGCGAACCGCTCCGGGTCGAGCACGAGCAGGGCCGCTGGGCGAGGATCCGGACGGCGTACGACTACGCGGGCTGGGTGCGCGCCGAGGCGCTGGACGGCAGCGTGGACGACGGCTGGCTGGTGGTGCGGGCCGGCGACCCGGTCGAGGAGGCTCGTGCACGTCGCCTTCCGGCGGCTCGGGCGGCTCGTACCGCGCGACGTCGACCAGCAGGAGGCCGCAGGCGACCCGGTGCGGCCGGACGACCTTCTCCGCGGCGATCTCGTCCGCTACGGCGACCACGTCGCGTTCTGGCTCGGCGACGGCCGCATCCTGCACGCGACCGGGCGCGAAGGCGTCCGCCGGGTCGTCGAGGAGGAGCACCCGGCGGAGCTCTCGCAGCGGGCGTACGTGCGGCTCGCTTCACGATCTGACCCCCTCGGGGTCCGCCCCTAGTAGGGACGGGCGCGGGCGCTGTACTCGGCCGCGAGATCCGCCTGCTTCGCGCGCGGGAAGCTGATCGTCTCGGGGTTCCCGTCCGAGACGTAGCGCAGGCCGGGATTCCGCTCGAGGAGGTCGAGCCACATCCCCCAGGTGAAGTCGCGCGCGCCGCGCCAGCGCGGATTGGTGACGATCCGCGGGATCTCCCGCGGGTTCCACTTCGTCGAGAACGGCGACGGGGCAGGCTCGGCGCCTGAGAGGAAGACACCTGCGAACCGGTACGAGTCGCCGCCCCAGCGGCCGTCGACCGCGAGCGACGCCGGATCTGGCAGCGCGCCGAGCGGGAGCGCCATCGTCTGCGGCCGGTAGCCGGGCAAGCGCTCGGAGAGCAGCCGGTCGCCGAGGACGAGTTGGCGCTGCACCCCGGCCGCGTCGAGCGTGTTCAGGGGGATGTGATCCTTGGTGTGGTTGCCGAGCTCGAAGCCGTGCTCGAGCAGCCAGCGGAACGTCTGCCCGGCGGTGCTGCCGTTCCCGTCGAAGGCGTTTCGCGGTACGTAGAACGTGCCGGTGGCCGGGAAGTCCGGATGCCGCGCCGCGAAGCCCTCGAGGATCCCGACCGCCGAGCTCGGGTCGAGCATTCCGGCGGCCGTGAACGCGATCTGGTTGTTCGTCGCGTCGTCGAAGGTGAGCACGACCGGTGAGCGGCCCTTCGGCACGTTCAGACGCCCGGAGACCAGATCGGATGCCCGTACGGGGTAGAAGCCGTCGGCCCACAGACGGGCCAGCTCGCCGCGGAACTGCCCGGCGGTCAGGTCGTAGGAGCTGCCGTCCGGCCTGATCTGGTGGTGCATCAGCACCGGGACGACACCGAGCTCGTTCGGCTTCAGCGACTTCGCCGCCTCAGCCGGCGACTGTCGCTTCCGGAACACGGCGGTCATCGCGTCCGTCGGGAGAGCCGTCGCCGTGTACGTGACCGCCGGGTCCCAGAGCAGGTACTCGTCGATGCCCGCGTCGCGGGCTCCGCGGATCTCGTCCTGGACCTGCCGCGGACCGTAGGCGGGGCTGCCGAGCGTGAAGTCCTGGAGCCAGGGCACCAGCCGTGCGCCCGTGCCGCGGACGTCGCGCTGGAAGTCCTCGAGCGAGCGCTGGACGATCTCGTAGGGCTGCCCGTTCGGATCCGGGATGCCGTATTCGCCCGGCGCCCAGTGCGACGGGTAGACCATCGCCGAGATGTAGTCGACGTGCGACGCCATCATCGGGATGTTCTGTGCGACCTCCGTCGGCCGCGTCGCGGCGACCCCGAAGACGGACGCGCCGAGGTACGTGCCGTACGGCTTCAGCGCAGCGCGCGTCTGGGCCAGGAACGACGCGATCGCCTGCTCTGGCGTTCCCTTCAGGCCCGGGAAGGCCATCGTGGAGAGCGGCCCGTCGGGGCGGCGGACGTAGTCGTAGAGGACGTCGTCGATCCCGGCCTTCGCCGCCGCCACGGCGATGGCGATCTGGTACTGCCGCACGGCCGGGTTCGCGAAGTTCGTGAAGCCGCCGTACCCGCCGTACTTCTGGCCCTCCGGCGTCTGGATCACCTCGTCGTGCCGGCCGGCGGACCAGGCGGCGGCGGCCAGGACCGGGTCGCGGAAGCACACGAGGCGTCCGATCACCCGCATACCCTTGCGATGGAGCAACGCGATCGCTCGCGGGAGGTCGACGATCGGCTTGACCGCTCCGATCCGGTGTGCGAGCGGCACCGGTGCGTTCCACCCGACGGTCCCCGATTCGTCCTTCAGGTCGAGCTCGACGGCGTTGATCCGCCCCTGATCGATCAGATCCAGCACACCCTTTCGCAGCGCCGGATCCGCCCAGGCGTTGAAGGTGACGTGAACCGCGCGGACTGGATGCGGGGGGCGGCGCGGCTGCATCGAGATCCAGACGCGCCGGGTGGTCGCGTTCCGCAGCGGGTCGGTCGCGACGAGCGTGACCGCCTTCGCCGGGCGGTGCGCCCATGCAAGCCGGAACCGGCCGTTCGCGACGAGCACCGGGCGCCCGTCGGCGGTCAGCGTCGCTCCCGGCTCGAGGGTTCCGGCGAGGGCGACGGGGCGTCCCCACGGGATCATCACGCCCGGCGGATCGAAGGCGATCTTCGGCCCGACGGTATCGACGCGGATGCTCCAGGTCTTCGTCGACCGGGAACCGGGGAACCCGCCGGGCGCGGTCGCCTGGACGCGATGCGACCCGTCCCGGAGGTGGTTGCCGTCGAGGACGAATCGGCCGCCCTGCATGTACGCACGGCCGGTGACGTCGGCGCCGTCGATTCTCCAGCGGACGCGGTCGAGCACGGACTGGTCCGCCCCGACCGAGAACTTCAGGGACGGCAGCGTCGCCGGGCCGATCGCGGCGTGGGCGCGGGGCCCCTGCGGGTCGAGGCCCGGCGCGGACAGCTTTGCACCGAGCGCGAAGGTGGCGAAGACGAGCGCGCCGACGGCGACGGCGGCGATTCCGAGCCGGTGGAAGCGGTGGAAGCGGTGGAAGAGGCGGCGCTTCGGCGAGGGTGCGTGCGGTCCGGCTGCGATCTCCGCTCCTTGCCGTGGAGTGCCTCCGTCGCCGGACGGGGGCTCGTTCGGCTGCTCGGCCTGCAGGCGCTCGATCTCGTCGATCAGGAGCAGGATCGCGCGACCCGCCGGCTGCAGCTCGGGGTGCGACTCGCCGTCCGCGAGCTGTCGCCCCCAAAGGCGGAGCTCGTCGATTTGTCCTGCATCCACCGGCAAAGTATGACCTTCCGGCGGCTTCGGAACGACGTCTGATGCGCGGGCACGGGCACGCTCCAGACGAAGTGGGGATGGCCGTGCCCCGGCGACCTGGTAGTGGCTGAGCCAGTGTGACAGCGCGGCGGTGGACGAAGGCCTGTTGCACATCGATGGCAACGAGCGCAGACCACGCAGCTCGCTTGGCGGCCAATCACCCATCAGCCGCGTCCACAACGCGCCGAGGCGGGATATCTAGAGTCTCCTCATGCCGAGGGTCCAGCTGTTCGCGACCTGCCTGGGCGATCTCGTCTTCCCCCAGGCGGTCGCCGACGCGGAGACGCTGCTGCGGCAGGCGGGGTACGAGGTGGAGTTCCCGGAGCGGCAGGTCTGCTGCGGGCAGCCGGCGTTCAACTCCGGGCACCGGGCGGCCGCCGCGCGGGTGGCGCGGTCGTTCGCGCGTGCGTTCTCGCGAGAGCTGCCCGTCGTCGTCCCCTCCGGCTCGTGCGCGACGATGGCGTCCCGCCACCTGCCGGAGCTGCTCGGGGTCGACGGCTACGACGTGTGGGAGCTCTCGGCTTTTCTCGGCTCGACCGGCTTTCGCCCGCTGCCGCGGAACGTCGGCCGGCGGGTTTCCTACCACGACTCGTGTCACATGCTGCGTGAGCTCCGGATCTCGGCGGAGCCTCGGCGGCTGCTCGGGGCCTCCGGCGCCGACGTCGTGCCGTTGCCCCGGGCCGACCTCTGCTGCGGCTTCGGCGGCACGTTCTCGGTGCGCCAGCCCGAGGTCTCGGTCGCGATGGCCGACGACAAGCTCAGCGGTGGCGCCGAGGCCGGGGCGATCGTCACCGCCGATCCCGGGTGCCTGATGCACCTGCGCGGCCGGGCGGAGAAGGTCGGCTCGCCGGTCCGGGTCGTCCATCTGGCGACCGCGCTCGCGCGGGGCGTGCATGCCTGAGCTCGCGCAGCCGGCCGGCCGGTTCCGGGTGATCGCGCGCGGGAAGATCGGCGACGCGCACACGCAGGGGGCCCTCGACCAGTCGACCGACCGGCTGCGCACGCACCGTGTCGCAGCGTGGGCCGAACTGGAGGACGTCGAGGCGCTGCGGGAACGCGCGCACGAGATCCGGATGTCCGTGATCGACGACCTGGACGGGCACGTCGCGCGGTTCACGGAGGCGCTGGAGGCGCGCGGCGGCCGCGTGTTCTTCGCCCGGACCGCGGACGAGGCGAGCGCGTACGTCGCGGACGTCTGCAGGCGGGCCGGCGCGAAGCTGGCGGCGAAGTCGAAGTCGATGGTCAGCGAGGAGATCGGGTTGAACGAGGCGTTGAGCGCGGCCGGGGTGACGCCCGTGGAGACCGATCTCGGCGAGTACATCCTCCAGCTCGCCGGCGAGCACCCGGTGCACATCGTCGCCCCGGCGATCGAGAAGACCGCCGAGCAGGTCGCCGAGCTCCTCGGCACAGTCGAGGGGCAACCGATTCCGGCGGAGCTCGAGGCGCTGACGAACGCCGCGCGGCGGCAGTTGCGCGAGACGTTCCTGAACGCGGACGTGGGGATCACCGGGGCGAACTTCGGCGTCTCGTCGACCGGATCGGTCTGTCTGGTCACGAACGAGGGCAACGGGCGGATGGTCAGCTCGATGCCGCGCGTGCACGTTGCGCTGATGGGGATGGAGCGGCTGGTGCCGACGACCGCGGAACTCGCCGTCCTGCTGAAGCTGCTCGCCCGATCGGGCACGGGTCAGAAGCTGACCGTGTACTCGACGCTGCTCACCGGACCGCGGCGGGCAGGGGAGCAGGACGGGCCGGAGGAGCTGCACGTCGTCGTCCTCGACAACGGGCGCTCGAACCTGCTCCGCGGCCGCTACCGCGAGATGCTCGCGTGCATCCGGTGCGGCGCCTGCCTGAACGTCTGCCCCGTCTACCGCAAGACCGGCGGCGCGGCGTACGGGCCGGTCTACTCCGGGCCGATGGGCGCGGTGCTCCTGCCGCTCTTGGTCGGGCTCGGGGAGGCTCCCTCGCTTCCGCACGCGTCGTCGCTCTGCGGGGCCTGCACCGACGCCTGCCCGGTGAAGATCCCGCTGCACGAGCTGCTTCTCGATCTCCGCCGGGACCTGGTCGAGGGGGAAGTGGCGTCGCGCTGGGAGCGGCTCGGGTTCACGCTCTGGTCGTGGGCGTGGTCGTCGCGAATCGGGTATCGGGCGACGACGCTGCTCGCGAGGCTCGGACAGTCGCTCGGCGGCCTGCTCGGACCGGGCCGGGCGTGGTCCGCCGGCCGCACACGGCCGCGCTTCGGCCCCCGCTACCGGGACCGGCGCGGGTGAGAGACGAGGCGGTCGGCCTGGTCGAGGAGTTCGCCGCCGCCGCCGAGGCGGTCGGCTGCCACGTGCACCGCCGCGAGGCCCCGCCGATCGAGGGCGCAGGTGTCTCGACGGCGATCTACGGCCTCGCCGACACGGGCTCGGTGGTGCTCTCGTCCTCGACGGAGCCGCGGGCGCAGTCCCTGCTCCCCGACGTCCACGTGACGCTGCTCCACGAGGATCTGATCCTGCCGGGCCTCGACGAGCTGTTCGCCGCGCTCGGCGACGACCTCCCGAGCGCGCTCGCGATCGTCACCGGCCCGAGCCGAAGTGCCGACATCGAGCAGAAGCTGGCCGTCGGTGTCCACGGCCCGCGCGAAGTGCACGTGGTGCTCCTGCCGCCCACGGCCTGACCGAGGCTTCCGCAGAGTAGGGCCGGCGGGAAACCCGCTGCGCCGGTTAGGCTCAGCCCATGCTCCCGATCGAGCGGCCCGGAAAGATCATCTGCGTCGGTCTGAACTACCGCGACCACGCGGAGGAGCAGGGGACGGCGCTCCCCGAGGCGCCCTTGCTCTTCGCGAAGTGGCAGAACGCCCTGATCGGGCCGGGGGAGCCGATCGTCGTCCCACCGATCGTGACCAAATGCGACTTCGAGGCAGAGCTGGGCGTCGTGATCGGCGAGCGATCGCGGGACGTATCGGTCGAGAACGCGCTGGAGGCGGTCGCGGGCTACATCTGCGTGAACGACGTCTCGGCGCGTGACCTCCAGTTCGCGGACGGTCAGTGGACGCGGGGCAAGTCGCCGGACACGTTCTGCCCGGTCGGGCCGAGGCTCGTCCCGCGGGACGAGATCCCGGACCCGCAGGCGCTCGCGATCCGCGCGGTCCTGAACGGCGAGACGGTCCAGGACTCGAACACGTCGAACATGGTCTTCGGCGTGGCCGACGTGATCGCGTACGTCACGCGGACGATCACCCTCGAGCCGGGCGACCTGATCGCCACCGGCACGCCCGCAGGCGTCGGCGCCTTCCGCAAGCCGCCGCTCTTCATGCAGCCCGGCGACGAGATCACGATCGAGATCGAACGCCTCGGCTCGCTGACCAACCCGGTCGTCGCCGGGTAGCGTGCACCGCCGGCTCGGCCTGCTCGCCGGCCTGTTCCTCGCCGGGCTCGCGCTCCGGCCGCAGATCGTCGGGGTCGGCCCGCTGATCCCCGAGATCAAGGACGACCTCGACGTCTCGCATGCGGCCGCCGGTCTCCTGACCACGATTCCCGTGCTCTGCATGGGCCTGTTCGCGCTGCCGGCGCCGCAGGTCTCGCGCCGCTACGGCACGCGTCTCGCGATCGCGATCTGCCTCGCGCTGATCGGTGGGTTCGGAACCGCCAGGGCGGTCGCTCCGGGGGCGGCCGGCGTGATCCTGCTGACCTTCGGCGTCGGCATCGGTCTCGGTCTCGCCCAGGCGCTGATGCCGGTCGCGGTCAAGGAGCGGTTCGCCGCGCGCCCGGCGTTCGCGACCGGCATCTACGTGCTCGGGTTCAACATCGGCTCCGCGCTGTCGTCAGCCCTCGCCGTGCCGATCGCCGACGCGTCGGGGAGCTGGCGCTGGTCCCTGTTCGTCTTCTCCGCGGTCACCGTTGCCCTCGTCCCCGCCTGGCTCTGGCTGACGCGAGACGAGGCACCGCATCGCCGCGGGGGAGCCGAGCGTGTCCGTCTCCCCTTCCACAGCGGCACGGCCTGGACCCTGGTCGGGATCTTCGGCTCGATGGCCTGCGTCTTCTACGGCCTGAACAGCTGGCTGCCCGATGCCTATGTCGAACGAGGCTGGAGCGACGGGAAGGCCGGCGCGCTGCTCGCCGTTCTCAACATCACGGCTCTGGTGACGACGCTGACTATCCCGTGGCTCGCGGACCGCAAGGGGTCCCGTCGTACGTACCTGGTCGGGTTCAGCGCCGCGCTGGCGGCGAGCGTCGTCGGCTTCGCGGCCGTGCCCGGCGGAGCGTGGGCATGGGCCGCGGTGGTGGGGCTCTCGACCGGAGCGATGTTCCCGCTGGTGATGACGCTCCCGGTGGACGTGGGCCGGCGGCCGAGCGACGTGGTGTCGGTCACGGGATTGATGCTCGGCGTCGGCTACATCATCGGCGCCCTCGCGCCGCTCCTGCTCGGCGCAGCCCGGGACGTCACCGGGACGTACACGACGACTCTCTGGCTGATCGCCGGCTCGGGCACGATCCTGCTCTCGCTCTGCATGTCGATGACGACGGACCGGATCACGCGGGGGGTCGCGGCATCGGAAGCAGCGTGAGGGAGCGTTATCTGGAGGGTGCCCGGATGATCGCTCCGATCGCGGTCGCGGCCGCCGCATTCTCGCTCTCCTTCGGCGTCCTCGCCCGGTCGGGAGGCATGGGTTGGGTCGCACCGCTCGTCATGTCGGCGACGACGTTCGCCGGCTCCGCGCAGTTCGCAGTCGTCTCCGTCCTCACCGGTGCCGGATCGGCGGCGGCGGCCGTCGCCGCGGCCGTGATGCTGAACGCCCGCTACGCACCGATCGGGATCTCGATCGCGTCGGCGTTCCATGGACCGGCGTCGAGGCGGCTGGTGCAGTCACAGCTGATCGTCGACGAATCGTGGGCGATGACGTTGCGAAGGAAGGGCGGCTTCGACGTCCACGTGATGCTCGGCGCCGGCGCACTTCTCTACGTCTGCTGGATCGCCGGCACGGTGATGGGTCTCCTCCTCGGCAACGTCGTCGGTGACCCGGACCGGCTCGGTCTCGACGCGGCGTTCCCCGCGCTCTTCCTCGCGCTGCTCGTCCCACAGCTCCGCGGCCGCCGGGCGGTGTCGGCGGCGCTGCTCGGCGGCGGAATCGCCCTCGTGCTGATCCCGTTCTCCCCGGCGGGTGTCCCGATCGTCGCCGGGGCGACGGCTGCGCTGATCGGATGGGGATGGGGCCCCCGGTGAGCCCGGTCTGGATCTCGGTGGTCGGAGTGGGGGCGGCCACCGTCGCGCTGAAGGCGGTCGGCCCGGTGCTGCTCGGACAGCGGCCGCTTCCGTCGTGGCTGGCCGGGCCGGTGTCGCTCCTGGCGCCGGCGGTCCTGGCCGCCTTCGTGGTCACGGAGTCGGTCGGCGGAGACCGGTCGATCGTCGCGGACGCACGCCTGGTCGGGGTCGGCGCGGGCGCGATCGCGGTCGGGCTGCGGGCGCCGATCCTCGTCGTGGTGGTGGTCGCGGCTGCTGCGGCCGCACTCGCCCGACTCGTGACCTGACAGTCACGGACGTCGCCGAGGGGCGATTCGGCGCTGAGAATCTCCAGATGCGCGACGATCGACCGGGTAGGCTGGCCTCGAGGGAAAGGGGGGTGCAACCCCCACCCTGGGCGGGGGTGTACTGCGGAGCGCGGCGGCTGCTCGGGCGGGGCGGTCGCGGACGCACCCCCGGCCCGAGCGGCGGCTCACCCCATGCCGAGCGAGATGATCCCGCGCTCGACGAGGCCGGTGGTGAACCCGGATTCGGGCAGGATCTTGACCCCGTAGGCGTCGCGGAGGAACCACTCGAGGTACACGAAGATGCTCGAGCGGACGGCGGCGATCTTCTCCAGCCGCGCGAGATCCAGCAGCGCGATCCGCGAGCGTAGGCCCTCGTCCTCCAGGAAACGCTCGACCGCCTTCGGGCCGATCGGGCCGAGCAGCATCACCGGACCGTCCTCGGCGAGCCGCTCGCAGAACGCGTAGCCCAGGCGGAGCTCGATCGCGCTCCGCTCGCGCCGCCAGCCGAGCGCGAGCCGGCTCCCCGTCGACTCGAGCACGTCCACTTCGTCGAGCTCGTCACGGCAGTAGGCGGCGAACGCGTCCAGGATCTCCCCCTGGGTCAGCGTCCGGGTCGCCCACTCGATCGTGCGGCCGCGGCGCAGATCGTCCAGATCGGCGTCGTCCGGCTCCTCCGAGGCCGGGTCCCACCGCGCGAGCTCGGCCTCGAGCTCTCCGCCGGGAACGGCACCTGTCCGTGGATCGGCCAGGGCCTCGGCGGCGACTGCGTTCACGCCGACTCCTCGAGGGTCTCGAGGAGCACGTCCGCCGCCAGGGCTGAGAGCGGCAGCCGCGTGCCGCCGCTGGCCTGCGCGAGGGCGGCGGCACACCCGTGCTCCGGCTCGGCGACCTCCGCGATCACGCAGCCGATCCGGTTGCGGCGAAGCGCTCTCCCCTCCGCGAGCAGGTCGGCGACGGGGTCGGCGCCGCGCCGGACGGGCACCGTCGGCAGTCCGTCGCTGACGACCACGACGAGAGGAACGGCGTTCGGATGGCGGAGGAGCTCGCCGCGCAGCAGCAGGCGCGCGCGTCGGACGGCGTCGCCCAGGGGCGTCTGCCCGCTGAGCGGAATCGCCTCGAGTCGGAGCCGGGCCCGCGCGCGGCTCGACGTCGGCGGCAACGCGACCGTCGCCTCGGGCAGGCCGCCCTTGAACGCGACCAGCGACACCTTGTCGCCGCGCCGGGTCGCATCCTGGAGCAGCTCGAAGACCACGCCCTTGACCGTCTCGATCATCCGCTCGGCGTGCACCGACCAGCTGTTGTCGACGACGAAGCACACGCAGAACGGCGACCGGTGCTCGCGAACCTTCCGGCGGAGGTCCTCGCCTCGCACCTCGACCGGCGCGCGCGACGACCGCACGAGCGCCGCCCGCACGGTCGCGTCGAACGCGAGGTCGTGGTCGCCGGGCCGTGCGAGCCGGTGACGCGTGTACTTTCCGCGGCGGCGGCCGACGAACGACCTCGCCCGCCGTCCGAGCCGCGCCCGCTCCACCCGGTCGACGCGGCGGCGGTGGTCGAAGACCCGGGACGGGTCGACGGTCACGGGCTCGGCGGACGGAGCGCCGTCCGGGGCCGCGTTCGCGTCGAGCGCTAGCTCGACCTCCCCTGCACTTTTTTTGGGGACACCTCGCTCTCGAGCGCATCCTCGAGGAGCCGGCGGAGGACATGCGGCTCTGCGCGCGGTGCGGGGCCGAACGGGTCGCCCTCGAGACGGTGGTCGAGCGCGAGCTGCGCCGCCTCGAGCACGTCATCCGCCTCGACCTCGTCGCGCCCGGCGAGCGTCGCGATCGCCTTCGCGCACTCGACGATCGCAATGTCGGCACGGTGGCTGTCGACCCCGGAGCCGACGACGAGCCGCCCGACCGCGCCGTAGAGCGGATCCGGCACGCGCACCGAGCCGAGCCGGGCCTCCGCCTCGGCAACCGAGCCGGCAAGCTCGGCCTGGGCCGACGCCCACGCCTCCCGGAACGCCGCCGGATCGTTTGCGAACGCCTCGCGGCGTCGCACGATCTCCGCCCGCGACTCCGGATCGGCGAGCGCCTCGACCTCCACCTCGAGCCCGATCCGGTCGGCGATCTGCGGGCGGAGCTCGCCCTCCTCCTCGTTCATCGTGCCGACGAGCAGGAACCGTGCGGGGTGGGACACGGAGACGCCCTCGCGCTCGACGACGTTGACGCCGAGAGCGGCCGCATCGAGCAGGACGTCCGTGAGGTGGTCGTCGAGCAGGTTGATCTCGTCGACGTAGAGGATTCCGCGGTTCGCCTCCGCGAGCAGCCCGGGCTCGAGCGCCCGCTCGCCGTCCTTCAGCGCACGGGCGACGTCGACGCTTCCCGAGACGCGGTCCTCGGTCGCGTTCAATGGGAGGTCGACGATCCGGCGCCGTCGGCGGACGACCGGCAGCTCCGTGCGCTGCCGCTCCCGGCAGGTGGCGCAGAGCGGCCGGTCCGGGTCACAGGAGAACGGGCAGTCGGCGACCACCGCGATCTCCGGCAGCAGCTCGGCCAGGCCGCGGACCGCGGTCGACTTCCCGGTGCCGCTCGTCCCCTTGATCAGGACGCCGCCGACCGCCGGGTTGACCGCGTTGAGCAGGAGCGCCTGCTTGAGGCGCTCCTGCTCGACGATCGCGGAGAACGGGAAGTACCGGAGCTCGTCTACGTGATCACCAGCCGCTTTCCGAACGTCGGCTCCGCCTGGACGATCGGCGGGAACTGCCAGGTTCCGATCAGCGGGACGGCCGTGTCGCGGTTGATCTTCACGTCGACGACATACGGCCCGCCGGCCTTCAGCGCCGTGTCGAAGGCGTCGGCGAGGTCGCCGGGCCGGTCGACGGAGACGGCGCCCGCCCCCATCGCCTGCGCCATCGCCGCGAAGTCGGGGTTCCAGAACTCGCCGGTCGACTGCTTGACGAAGCTCGTCCCGATCTCGCGGTTGTCCATGTAGAAGCGCTGGAGGTCGCGGATCACGCCGATCGTGTAGTTGTTGAAGATCACCCAGACCGCCGGGATGTCGTGCTCGACGGCGGTCGCGACGGCGCCGGGGAACATCATGAAGCTGCCGTCGCTGGTGACGCAGATCGCGGGCCGGTCCGGCCGCGCGAGCTTGACGCCGAGGACGCCGCACGTGCCGAAGCCCATGCCGGCGAAACCGCCCGGCGTGAACACCGACCGCGGCTCGTACGCGTCCCAGTACTGCTCCACCCACGTCTGGTGGTTGCCGGTGTCGGTGATCATCAGGGTGTCGTCCGGCGCCGCCCTGCGCAGCTCGGCGATCACCCGCCGCGGGTCGATCGGCGTCCCCTCGCTCGCCTTCTCCGGCTCGATGAAGTTCGACCATTCCTCCTTCCACGCCTCCACCTGGTCGATCCAGGGCGAGCGCTCGCGCTTCGGCTCGCGGCCGGCGAGCTCGTTCAGCTGGCGCAGGACCTCGCGCGCGTCGCCGACGATCCCGAGCTCGGTCGGGTAGTTACGGCCGATCTCCTGCGGATCGAGGTCGACGTGGATCAGCTTGGTGGGCGGGATGTTGTACGTGTAGCCGGGCACCCACGACGAGCAGTGGATGTCGGAGAAGCGGCAGCCGATCGCGAGGATCACGTCGGCGTTCTTCGCCGCCTCGGTTGCGGGGTACTCGCCCCAGCAGCCGGCGATTCCCAGGTGCAGCGGGTGCCTCGCCGACAGCGCGCCCTTGCCCATGAAGGTCGAGTAGACCGGGACGTTCACGTGCTCGGCGAACCGCCGCAGCTCCTCGGTCGCCTCCGACGAGATCACGCCCCCGCCGGCCAGGATCAGCGGCCGCTTCGCCTCGAGCAGCAGCTCGAGGGCGCGGGCAACCGCCTCCGGCGAGCCGGGCGTGCGCCACTCGAGACTCAGCGAGCGCTCCTCCGGCTCGGGTACCTCGACATCGGCGCTCCTGATCCAGAGGTCGTACGGGACGTCGATGTGCACGGGGCCCGGACGCCCCGTGCGGGCGAGCTTGAAGGCCTTCGGGAGGAACTTCCCGAGATCCTCGACGCTCTGTGCCTGGAAGCTCCGCTTCGTGATCACCTTGGCCACGCTCGGGAAGTCGGCCTGATAGTGGCGGTACTCCTCCTGCAGCGCGCCCGAGTCGTACTGGTTGGTCGCCACCTGGCCCGTGATCGCGATGAAGGCGGACGAGTCGTAGAACGCGTTGCCCATCGCCACGGTCAGGAGCATCGGGCCGGGTCCGGTCGACGTGTAGACCGGGATCACCTGGCCGGAGGCGCGAAAGTACGCATCGGCCATGTACCCGGCCGCGGACTCGATCCGCGGGAAGATGATCTTGATCTCGTCCTGGTGGTTGTAGACGCCGTCGAGAAGCCCGACCGCGCCGTGCCCGGCGTAGCCGAACATGTACGGGACCTTCTCCTTGATCAGGTACTCGACGACGAGGTCGCAACCGCGGATCTCGGCCATGGTTCTCCCCTTTCGGTCTGAGTAGGTCCGACTATATGACGCTGCGCAAGATCCCTGCGGTCTCGCGGACGCCCTCCTCGAGCGGCGTCAGCCCGACGTCGAACCACGGCTCCGGAAGCTGGTCCGGGAACGGCAGGACGGCGTCGTCGTACGAGACCCGGGCACCCGGTACGGCGCCCTCCACCACCGCGGCGAAGTCCGCCATCGACGTGGCCGGGCCGCCGATGCAGAACGTCTCCGCGCCGGCCGGCGCCGACCGGGCGGCCTGGACGAACGCACGGGCGACGTCGGCGGCGTAGTGGAGCTGCGTCGCGCCGCCGAAGGCGATCCGGAAGGGCTCGCCGCGGACGGCCGCCGCGATCGCCAGCGTCGGGCCGGCGGTCAGGCCCTGGTCGCGGCCCGGCCCGTACACGGTGAAGGGTCTCAGCCCGATGCTGGCGACCCCGTGGTCGGCCGCGTAGACCGCCGCCGTTCCCTCGTTCGCAAGCTTGAAGACGCCGTACAGCGTGCTCGGAGCGACGGTTCCGCCGCGGTCGTACACGGCTGCCGAGCTGGCGTACGCGATCGGCGTTCCGAGGCCGAGCCGCCGTGCCGCCTCGAAGACGTTGACCGTGCCGGTCACGTTCACCCGCGAGCCGAGCACCGGGTTCTCGCGCACGAACGGGACCTGCAACGCGGCGAGGTGGACGACGTGGGTGATCTCGTGCTCGGCGAGGACGCGCTCGACGGTCGCCGGCTCGGTGATGTCGCCGCGGACGAACTCGATCGCGTCGAGCTCCTGCGACGAGCCGATCAGGCGGAGCCGGCGCAGGTCGTCGCCCAGGTCGAAGGAGACCACGCGGACCTCCTCGCGGACGAGCGTGATCGCGGTCCACGCGCCGATGCAGCCGAGCGCTCCGGTCACGAGCCACGACTCAGACATCGTGGTAGACGGTGACGACCTCCGTGTAGAAGTCCATCGCCGCGCGGCCCTGCTCGTGCGGGCCGTAGCCGGAGCCCTTGATCCCGCCGAACGGGACGTGGACATCGGCGCCGGCGGTCTGCGAGTTGACGTGCAGGATCCCGGCCTCGAGCTCGTCCACGAACCGCTGTGCGGTCGCGAGGTTGCTCGTGAAGATCGACGCGGAGAGGCCGAACTCGACCGCGTTCGCCCGACTGAGCGCGTCGTCGACGTCCGCGAAGCGGTAGAGCGAGGCCACCGGGCCGAATACTTCCTCGCAGGAGAGGAAGGCCTCGTCGGCCACGCCCTCGAAGACGGTCGGGGCGAGGAGGTACGCCTCCTCGTCGGCGCGCTCGCCGCCGGCGATCACCGCTCCGCCCTCCGCTTTGCCGCGGTCGATCCCGGCGAGGACCTCATCGAGCTGACGCTCGTTCACGATCGGGCCGACCTCGGTCACCGGGTCCGCGGGATCGCCGACGGCGCCGCTGCCGATCCGCTCCAGCAGCCGGGCGCGGAAGTCGTCGTAGGCGGCATCCTGGACGTAGATCCGGCGCGTGGCGGTGCACTTCTGGCCGGCCGACCAGAACGCGCCGGCGTAGGCGGCCTCGACCGCGCGGCCGAGATCGGCGTCGGCCATCACGATCAGCGGGTTGTGTCCGCCGAGCTCGAGCTGGACGCGCTTGCCGAGCGCCGTCGCCTCGTCGCGGACCTGGGAGCCGATCGCGACCGAGCCTGTGAAGGAGATCGCCTTCACCTTCGGGTGACGGACGAGAGGCGTGCCGACCTCGGAGCCGCGCCCGATCACGATGTTGAAGACGCCGGCGGGAATGCCGGCCTCCTCGAGGCACGCTGCGAGGTGAAGCCCGGTCAGCGGCGCCTCCTGCGCGAGCTTCATCACGACGGTGTTGCCGTAGATCAGCGCCGGTGCCGTCTTCCAGACCGGGATCGCCGCGGGGAAGTTCCAGGGTGTGATCAGGCCGACGACGCCGATCGGCCGTCGAATCGTGTAGACCGAGCTGCCCGTGGCCGACTGCTCGAAGACCTCCCCTTTCGGCCGCCACGCCTCGCCGGCGAAGTAGCGGAGGATCGCCGCCCCGCGCGCCGCCTCCATCCGCGCCTCGCGGAGCGGCTTGCCCATCTCGAGCGTCATGTCGCGGGCGATCTGCTCGACTCGCCGCTCGATCGCGTCGGCGGCGGCGACCAGGATCGCTCCACGCTGCGCCGCAGGCCTCCGCGACCACTCCGGGAACGCGGCGGCCGCCGCCTCGGCGGCGGCATCGACGTCCTCGGCGTCCGACGCGGGAAACTCGCCGATCGTCTCCGAGGGGCGCCAGGGACCGTGCTTCTCGTAGGTTCGTCCGGACCGGCTCGGCTGCCATTGGCCGCCGACGAAGTTGGCGAACGCCGGCCGGGGCGGTGCTTCCAGGATCTCGGTCATGGGCTCTTGCTCCTTCTGTTCGTCACGTCGGTTGCGGACGCCACGGGGTTCGTCAGCGTCCCGATCTCGGGGACCGTGATCTCGACAGTGTGGCCCGGCTCCAGCGTGAAGTCATCGGGTGGGACGAGGCCGGTGCCCGTGAGGAGGACGCTCCCCTCGGGGACCGGATTGTCGCGCGTCAGCCACTGGACCAGCTCCGCGAAGGAGCGGCGCATCTTCACGGTCGACGTCTCCCCGGCGAAGATCTCGCGGCCGTCGTCCGCGACGACCCGCATGCAGATCTCGAGCGGGGCCTCCCAGTCCTCGGGGACGAGGATCGCCGGGCCGATCGCGCAAGCGCCGGCGAACGTCTTCGCCTGGGCGATGTACAGCGGGTTCTCGCCCTCGATCGAGCGAGACGAGACGTCGTTGCCGATCGTCAGGCCGGCCAGGGCTCCATCCGGCCCGAGCACGACGCCGACCTCGGGCTCCGGCACGTCCCAGGTGGAATCCCCGCGAACGCCGATCGGCTCGCCCGGCCCGACGGTGCGCCGGCAGCCGGCGTCCTTCATGAAGAGCTCCGGGCGGTCGGCGTCGTAGACCATCGTGTACACGTCCCTGACCGTGCTCTCCTCGACCCGCGCGTCGCGGCTGCGCGCGTACGTGACACCGGCGCACCAGATCTCCGGCGCCTCGACGGGGATCACGAGGTCGTACGCCCTCAGCTCGTCGGGCGACTCTGCGGTTCCGTCGACGATCCTGCCGTCGGTGCGATGGCGGAAGCGGAGCATCAGTAGACGGCCCGCCCGCCCGAGATGTCGTACGCGGCGCCCGTCGAGAAGGAGAGCTCCTCGCTCGCCAGGAAGCAGGCCAGCGCAGCCACCTCGTCGGCGCGTCCCATCCGCCCGAGCGGGATCCGCTCGACCATGTAGTCGACGTGGTGCTGGGAGAGCCCCCTCAGGATCGGTGTCTCGATCACGGCGGGCGCGATGCAGTTGACGAGCACCCCGGTGCCGGCGACGTCCTTGCCGATCGCCTTCGTCATGGCGATCACCGCGGCCTTGCTGGCCGAGTAGGCCGCGGCCATCGGATTCCCCTCCTTGCCGGCGATCGACGCGACGAGGACGATCCGGCCGTACCCGCGCTCGACCATGCCGGGGAGCACGGCTCGACACATGTAGAAGCTCCCGTTCGCGTTGATCGCCATGACGCGTTGCCACTCCTCGTCGGTCACATCGGTCGTCCGCACCGAGGCGCCCGGTACCCCCGCCGAGTTGACGAGGACGTCGATCCGTCCGAGCTCCTGCTCGACCTTTGCGACCGCTGCGTTCACGTCGGCCGAGGAGGCGATGTCGCCCGTGAGCGAGACGAAGCCTTCGACCGGCTCGCGGTCGAAGACGGCGACCTCGGCGCCGCTTCCCCTGAGACGTGCCGCCGTCGCCGCGCCGATCCCGCTGGCGCCGCCGGTGACGAGCGCGACCCGTCCCTCGAAGTCGTAGGTATTGGGCATCGGACGCTAGAGGACGCGCGTGAAGTGTTTCGTGAGGATCGCGGCCGTCGCGAACGCGATCGTCTTCGTCTGCGGGCTTCCCACCGTGTCGGGCCCTCCTTGTCGCGGTTCCAGGCCCAACTCTAAGCTGTCGGCCGTGGGCTTCGACCCGGTCTCGGACTACCCGCTCGGCTCGCGCAGGCCGGATCTCGTCCGCACAGCCTCCGGCCTACGGCTCGACGAGGTCACGCTCGAGGCGGTCCTCGACGGCCGGATCGGGCCGGAGGACGTCCGGGCGACGCCCGAGACGCTTCGTCGCCAGTCGGCGGTCGCCCGCGCGGCGGGACGCAGCCAGCTCGCGGACAACCTGGCGCGTGCCGCCGAGCTCGCGGGCGTCCCGAGCGAGACGATCCTCGAGATCTACACCGCGCTCCGCCCGCACCGCTCGACCGCGGCGGAGCTCGACGCCTGGGCGGCCCGGCTGGAGTCGGAGCACGACGCGCCCTTCGCCGCGGCGTTCGTGCGGGAGGCAGCCGCCGCCTATGCGGAGCGGGGCCTGCTGGAGACCGGTGAGCGCGCGCGGGTCTGACCGGTTTCGCTCGCGCGAGCAGCGGGAGCTCCGCCGAGAGCTCCTGATCTCGCCGTATCCGGAGCTGGGGCTCGTGGCGATGAACGGCCCGAACGATCCCGAGCCCGGGCTCGTGGTCGAGGACGGCAGCGTGGTCGCGATGGACGGCCGCCGGGCCCCAGACTTCGACGTCATCGACCGTTTCGTCGCCCGTTACGGCCTCGACCTGGAGGTGGCCGCAGAGGCGGCTTCGCTCGACGACGAGGAGATCGCCCGCCGGCTCGTGGACGTGGACGTCCCGCGTGCCGACCTCGTCCGCCTGTCCCGCGGTCTGACCCCGGCGCGTCTCGCCCGTGTCGCCTCGAGGCTCGACCCGGTCGAGCTTATGTTCGCGCTGAAGAAGCTCCGGGCGCGGCGGGCCCCCGCCAACCAGGCGCACGTGACGAATCTGAAGGAGAACCCGGCCCTGCTCGCGGCCGACGCGGCCGAGGCGGCGGCGCGGGGCTTCGCCGAGATCGAGACGACCGTCGGCGTCTCCCGCTACGCGCCGCTGAACGCGATCGCGATCCTCGTCGGCTCCCAGGCCGGCCGGCCGGGAGTGATGACCCAGTGTGCGGTCGAGGAGCGCCGCAACCTCGAGCTCGCGATCCAGGGTCTCGTCACCTATGCCGAGACGCTGTCCGTCTACGGCACCGAGCCCGTATTCGTGGACGGCGACGACACGCCCTGGTCGAAGGCGTTCCTCGCCTCGGCCTACGCCTCGCGCGGGGTCAAGGTGCGCTTCACCTCCGGCGGCGGCTCGGAGGCGCTGATGGGGCACGCGCAGGGCTGCTCGATGCTCTACCTGGAAGCGCGCTGCCTGGCGGCGATCAGAGCAGCGGGGTCGCAGGGCGTGCAGAACGGGTCGATCTCGTGCGTGGCGCTCGTGCTGTCGGTGCCGGGCGGCGTCCGCGAGATCCTCGCCGAGAACGTGCTCGCCGCCTGGCTCGACCTCGAGGTCGCCTCGGGGAACGACGCGATCGCCTCGCATTCCGAGATCCGCAAGACGGCGAAGCTGATGGGCCAGTTCCTGCCCGGAACGGACTTCGTCACCTCCGGCTACTCGGTGATGCCGCGTGAGGACAACACCTTCGGCGGGGGCAACTACGACGCCGACGACCTGGACGAGTGGCTGACGATCCAGCGCGACTGGCAGGTCGATGCGGGGATCGAGCCGGTTGCGGAGGACGACGTCCTGGTGGTACGGGAGAAGGCGGCACGGGCGGTGCAGGCGGTCTTCTCAGGCCTCGGCTTCCCGCCGGTGACAGATGCCGAGGTCGAGGCGGCGACCCACTGCTACACCAGCCGCGACGTTCCCGACCGCGACCGTGCCGCCGACGTCGCCGCCGCCGACCGGGTTCTGCAGGGTGCGGTCTCGGCGCTCGACGTCGTGCGCGAGCTGCACGCAGCGGGGTTCACGGACGTCGCGGAGGCGGTCCTCGGGATGCAGCGTCAACGGGTCTCGGGCGACTACCTCCAGACGTCGGCGGTGATCGAGCCGGACGGAACCGTACGCTCGGCGGTCAGCGACCCGAACCGGTACGAAGGCCCGGGCACGGGCTACCGCCTGGAGGGCGAGCGCTGGCAGCTGCTCCAGCAGCTGCCGTACGTGCTGGACCCTCGCGAGGAGATCTCGCCGAACGGCGTCCCGTCCCCCGTACGGGAAACCCACGTGGCCGCGATCGACGACGATCCGGACGAGGTCGTCGTCGCCGTCGGGCCGGCATTCGGCGACGCGTTGCGGGAGACGATCAGCGGCCTGGCGCACGCGGACGTTCTGCGGGCGGTTGCAGACGGGATCCGCGAGGGAGGCGCCGAACCTCGGCTCGTTCGCGTCCGCCGGGTGTCGGACGTAGCCTTCATCGGGCACGACGGCGCGAAGCTCTCGGGCTCCGGGATCGCGATAGGGCTCCAGTCCAAGGGGACCGCCGTCATCCACCGCGCCGACCTCCAGCCGCTCGACAACCTCGAGCTGTTCGGGATGTCGCCGCTGTACTCCCTCGACTCCTACCGCGCGATCGGCAGGAACGCGGCGGCGTACGTGCGCGGAGAGGCGGTCGGGCCGGTACCGACCGAGCTGGACAACTTCGCGCGCGCCAAGCTGATCGTCCGGACGACGCTGCTGCACGCGAGGGAGACCGCGGCGGTCGTCCCCGGTGCCGAGCCGGTCGAGGTCGAGCTCGAGCCTGCGTGAGGGTCTACTTCGCAGGCCCGCTGTTCACGCCCTACGAGCGCGGGTTCATCGACGAGTGCGCGGCGCACCTTCGTGCCGCAGGGTTCGACGTCTTCGTCCCGCACGAGCACGAGCTCGCCCTCGACGGCACCGTCACGGCGACGCAGATCTTCGCGAAGGACTGCGCCGGCCTCTCGGAGGCGAACGCCGTGCTCGCTCTCCTCGACGGGCCGTCGATCGACGACGGCACCGCCTGCGAGATCGGCATCTTCTCCGCGCTGATGCAGGGCGACCCGGAGAAGAAGGGGATCGTCGGCCTCGCCACCGACCTGCGGGCGAGCCGCGACTCGAGCCGCGAGGGCGAGGTGCGCGGGCTGAACCTGTTCGTGGTCGGCTGCATCGAGGCGGCCGGGACGATCGTGACGTCGCTCGACGAGGCGCAGGCCGTGCTCGAGAGCTGGCGCTGACACGGCGGAACAGCAATTCCTCCTAGCCCGCCGCCCGCTCCTCCTCCAGCTTGCGCAGCTCCACCCGCCTGATCTTCCCGCTGCGTGTCTTCGGGAGCTCGTCGACGAACTCGATCTCACGCGGGTACTTGTACGGCGCGGTGACGCGCTTGCAGTGCTCCTGGAGCTCCGAGGCAAGCCCGGCATCGGCGCTCAGGCCCGGTCGGAGCACCACGAACGCCTTGACGATCTGCCCGCGGTCCGCGTCAGGCTTGCCGACGACGGCGCTCTCCGCCACCGCGGGGTGCTCGAGCAGGGCGCTCTCGACCTCGAACGGACCGATCCGGTACGCCGCGGACAGGATCACGTCGTCGGCCCGTCCGGTGAACCAGAGGTAGCCGTCCTCGTCGCGCACCGCGCGGTCACCGGTCACGTACCACTCACCCCGGTAGACGGCCGACGTCTCCTCGGGGGCGTTCCAGTAGCCGGCGAACAGCGCAGGCGCGTCTCCGCGGAGCGCGACGTCGCCCTCCTCGCCGGCCGGCGCTTCCCGCCCGTCGAAGTCGATCACGCGAACGTCGTAGCCGGGCGCCGGCAGGCCCATTGAGCCTGGCCGGATCTCGGCGCCGGGGAAGTTCCCGACGAGGAGGGTGTTCTCCGTCTGCCCGTAGCCGTCGTGGATCGTCCGCCCGAACGCCTCCTCGAACGCCCGGATCACCTCGGGGTTCAACGGCTCGCCCGCAGAGACCATGTGCCGCACGCGGGACAGGTCGTATCCGTCCAGACCGTCGAGCTTCGCCATCAGCCGGTACTCGGTCGGTGCCTGGCAGAGCACGGTTGCGCCGAGCTCGCCGATCAGCCGGCAACGCTCCTCCGGGTCGAACCCGCCCTCGTGGAGCACGATCGCCGAGCCGCAGCTCCACGGCCCGAGGAGGACGTTCCAGATCGACTTCGCCCAGCCCGTGCCGGCCGTGCACCAGACGAGGTCGTCGGGTTTCGCGTCCAGCCAGCGCTCCGCCTGGGCGCGCTTCGCCCAGGTGTAGCGGTGCGTGTGTACGACGCCCTTCGGGTCCTTCGTCGTCCCCGAGGTGTAGAGGATGAACGCAGGTTCCCCCGCGGCGGTGTCGGCCGTGACCCGATCCGGCTCACCGGGCTCGCTCTCGCCCACGTACACGACCTCGGGGCGCTCGGCCATCGCTTCCACCTCGCCGCGTGAGGCCGGCTCGGCGACGAGAAGTTCCGCGCCGGAGTGGCGGACACGGAAGTCGAGGTCCTTGGCGCGCAGCATCTCCGAGCAGGGGATCGCGACCGCGCCCACCTTCAGGGCGGCGAGCATCACCGCGTGCCACTCGGGCGTCTTGCCGACCAGGACGGGGACGCGGTCTCCGGGGGAGACGCCGCGGGAGCGCAGCCGTCCGGCCCACCGCGCCGCGCGGTCGCCGACCTCCCCGAAGGTGAGATCGCGCACGTCGCCGCTGCGACCGCAGAATCTGAGCGCGAGACGCGCCGGATCCTGGGCCTCGACGACGTCCCGGGTGAAGTTGAAGCGGGCGGGAGCCACGGCGTTCGGACTGTATCGCTCTGCGGCTGGCCGCCTGCGCCGGGCTCCGGTCGACTGCGCGACAACGACCGATGACGATCGCCGACGTGCTGACAGGCGCCCGGATGCTCGTCGGTCTCGCGGTCGTCTCGCTGCTGCTCCTGACCGCCGGCGGCGGCTGGGTCTGGGCGCGCGGAAGCAAACAGCTGCTCGTGCGGATCGATCCGGGGACGTCGGGCTCAGCCTAGGTCTCCTGCGCCGTGCCGCGGACGAGGATCTCGTTCACGTCCACGTGCGGCGGCTGGGAGACGGCGAACATCACCGCGCGCGCGACGTCGTCCGCCTGGAGCATCCCGACCGGCGGCTCGTCGAAGAACGGCGTGTCGACCATCCCGGGCTCGATCAGCGTGACGCGCACGCCGGTGCCGTTCAGCTCCAGCCGGGCTCCCTCGCCCATCGCCGTCACCGCCCACTTCGTCGCCGAGTAGAGGGATCCGGGGACCGGCCGCCGGCCCGCGAGCGAGCTCGTCAGCAGCAGGTGGCCCTTCGTCTGGACGAGCGCGTCCATGCACGCCCGGATCGTGAGCGCGGCGCCGTAGACGTTGGTGAGCACCATCTCGCGCCAGCGCTCGGGCGTCTCGTTCCTCAAGCCCCGGGCCAGGCCGAAGCCGGCGTTGGCGAAGGCGACGTCGATCCGGCCGAGCTCGGCGAGCGCGCGCTCGACCATCGCCTCCTGCTGCTCCCACTCGGTGACGTCGCACGTGACGGCCAGGCCGCCCAGCTCCTCCGCCAGCGCTTCGAGCCTCGCGGTCGAGCGGGCCGCGAGGACGAGCCGGTAGCCGGCCCCGGCCGCCCGCCGCGCCGTGGCCTCGCCGATCCCGCTCGAGGCGCCGGTGATCAGGAAGACCGGAGCTGTCTCAGCCACCCGGCTTGCCGGCGACTCCCCAGTGCTTCGCCGGGATGCCCTGCACCACGACCTGGATGTGGTCGGGCGACGCGCCGCTCGATTCGGCGAGCGCGGCCGTCAGCGCCTCGATGATCTTCGGAACCGATTCCTCGGTCACACGCGTGTCGTACAGCTTGACGTCGATCCAGGGCACTGCTCCTCCTCTCGTCGGGTAGGGCGACTCTAGCGCTCAACGTGACCCGAGCCGCCGTCCGGCCCGAGCACGAGGTCCCGCTCGCGGTCCGGGACGTGGTCGAGCGGGACGGGGGAGAGCGCCTCGAAGAACTGTGCGCCGTCCTGCGTCCGCACGGAGTGCTCGACACCGCGGTTGATCACGGCCCAGTCGCCGGGCCGGAGGGTACGCGTGTCGCCGTCGACGGTCAGCTCGAGCTCGCCCTCGGTGACGACCATCACCTGCTCGGTGTGCTCGTGCGCGTGCGTGCCGACGCCGAAGCCCGGCTCGTAGTCGACGCGGCAGACGAGCACCTGCTCCCCGCCCGCGGCGTGGATGCGCACGCCGGCGGCGAACTCGAAGAGCTCGACGCCGTTCCAGCTGCCGAAGGAGGAGGGGGAGTCAGGCACCTGAGCCGACGGGGAAGCGGAACCGCGATCCCTCGGCGGCGACCGTGTTGACGGAGAGGTCCTCGTCGAATACGACCCATTTGCCGTCCCGGCGCGGGCCTTGATCCTTCTTCTCCAGCGCGCGCAGGACCCGCTCCGGCGTGACGGGCAGCTCGGTCACCCAGACGCCGACCGCGTCGTAGACCGCCGCGGCGATCGCGGGCGGCTGCGGGTTGTTCGCCATCTCGCTGATCCCCTTCGCCCCGTACGGGCCGTGCGCGGACGGGTTCTCGAGGATGATCGTGTCGATCTTCGGAAGCCCCTTGATCCCGGGGGCGAGGTACGCCCCGAACTCCGAGCCGCGGTGCTCGGGGCTCGGATAGTACGGGTAGCACTCCTCCAGCACGCCGAGGCCGAGGCCCATCAGCGCGCCGCCCTGGATCTGGCCCTCGACGAGAGTCGGGTTGATCGCGCGGCCGACGTCGAAGCACTGCCAGAGACGCTCGACCCTGACCTCGCCGGTCTCGTCGTCGACCTCCACCTCCGCGGCGCAGGCCGCGTAGGAGATGGCGGCGTGCGGCGGCAGGTCGACCTTGCCGGTCTCCGGCTCGACGATCGCGGCGTAGGGGTTCAGCTGCGCCCCCGTGCCGGTGATCAGCTCCCCGTGCGTCCACGTCGCCGCCGCGGCGACGTCGGGGACGCCGATCTTCTTCTGAGGCGCTCCCTTCGCGATCACCTCGCCGTCGACGACCTCGAGGTCGTCCGGCGCGATCTCGAGCTCCTTCGCCGCGATCTCGAGCAGCTTCTGCTTCGCGTTGGCGGCCGCCTTGAGCACGGCGTTGCCGGCCACGAAGGTCGCGCGCGAGGCGAAGGTCCCGGTGCAGACGGGCGACGAGTCGGTGTTCGAGTTGTCGTAGGTGATCCAGTCGTACGGGACCCCGAGCGTCTCGGCGACGATCTGGCTCTGGATCGTCTTCGAGCCGTTGCCGATGTCGGAGGTGCCGGAGAAGACGTCGACGCGCCCGTCGGGCTTGATCTTGATCCACGCCTGCGACGGGTCGCCGTTCTGGTTCATCCCGGTCGGGTACTCGATCGCCGAGATCCCGCGTCCGCGATGCCTCGCCATCAGTGAGTCACCTCCCCGACCTGTGCGACCAGGTGCTCGGGCAGCATCCCGCCCTCGCGCGGGTCGCGGCTCATCGTCCGGTAGTCCGCCGGGAGCTCGTGGCCCACCGCATCCGCGATCGCGTGGATCGTCGGAACCGTCGACGGGTCGGAGTACGCGATGCCGTTCGGCGAGGTGTCGCCGATCCGGTTCGCGTTCTTCAGGCGGAGCTCGAACGGGTCGATGCCCAGCAGCTCCGCGACCCGGCTGACGTGCAGCTCGGTCGCGAACGAGACCGAGGTGACGCCGAAGCCCCGCATCGCCGTCGTCGGCACGCGATTCGTGAAGACGACGAACCCGTCGAAATGGAGATTCGGGATCGTGTAGGCGCCGGTGTGGTGGAAGCTGTGCTTCGTCACGCCGTAGGGCGAGAACCGGGCGTACGCGCCCGAGTCGTGCAGGGTCAGCATCCTCCGCCCGAGGATCCAGCCGTCCTTCGTGACCGCGTCGGCGATCTCCATGTGCCAGGGCGCGCGCGTCGACGAGCAGAGGAACTCCTCCTCGCGCGTCCAGCGCCACTTCACCGGCCGGCCCGACTTCAGTGCGGCCAGCGCCGAGATCGTCTCGGTCGCCGTGTCGACCTTGCCTCCGAAGCCGCCGCCGACGGTTCCGCCGACGAACTTGAGCCGGTTCAGCGGCCACTCCAGGTGCGCCGCGACGACCCCCATCGAGAAGTAGAGCGCCTGCGTGCACGAGTAGATCGTCAGCCTGCCGCTCGGCTCCGGGACGACGAGCGCGGTCTGCGGCTCCAGGGGGCAGTGCTCGATCGCCGCCGGCCGGTAGACGCCGGAGACGATCGTGTCCGCCTCGTCGAAGGCGCGGTCGATGTCGCCTTTCCGGATCTGACGCACGTCCATCTCGGCCTCGAAGTGCGGGTACCAGTTCCCCCACTCGTGGACCTGCGGCGCGCCGGGGTCTCCGGCCTTGCGGACGTCGAAGAGCGGCGACCGCTCCTCCAGGTCGAGACCGATCGCCTCGACAGCGGCCTGCGCCGTCTCCTCGTCCTCCGCCGCGACCAGGGCGATCGGCTGGCCCTTGTAGCGCACCTCGTCCTTCGCGAGCAGCGGCTCGTCGCCGGGAATGCCGAGCGCCTCGAGGTGGCCGTAGACCAGGCGGGGAACGTCCTCCCAGGTGACGACCGCGTGCACGCCGGGCACCGACGCGGCCTTCGTGGTGTCCAGCCCCTTGATCACCGCGCTGTGCACCGGCGACCGAAGCGCCTTCGCCCACAGCATGTTCGGGACGCGGACGTCGTCGACGAACTGCGTGCGCCCGGTGACGTGCGCGACGCCGTCGTAGCGCGGGAGCCGTGCGCCGACCGCCTTCATGCCGCGCCTCCGACCGCCGACTCGATCGCCTCCAGGATCTTGACATAACCCGTGCAGCGGCAGACGTGCCCGGCCAGGGCCTCCTCGATCTGGGCGCGATCCGCCTCGGGCGAACGCTCGATCAGCGCATGGGTCGCGAGCAGGAAGCCGGGCGTACAGAAGCCGCACTGGGAGCCGTAGTGCTCGTGGAAGGCCGCCTGCACCGGCGCGAGATGCTCGGGCGTCCCGAGGCCCTCGACCGTCGTGATCGCCGCGCCGTCGACGGCGGCGAGGGGCAGGAGGCAGGACCGGCGCGGCTCGCCGTCGACGAGCACGGTGCAGGTGCCGCAGCCTCCCTGCTGGCATCCGGCCTTCGGGCTCGTGATCCCCAGCTCCTCGCGGAGGACGTGGAGCAGCGGCCGCAGGCCGTGGCTCTCGACGTCGTGGGCGACGCCGTTGACGGTCAGGTTCATCCGGCCTCCTCCAGTTGGGCCAGGGCGCGGGCGACCAGGCGTGGCAGGAGCTGGGTGCGGTACCAGGCCGAGCCCAGCGCGTCGTCTCTGAGCGCGTGCTCGACATCGTCGAGCACGCGCTGGGATGCATCAGCCGGGTCCGCTCCGTCCTGGAACGCCTGCTCGACCAAGGGTGCGCGCATTCCCCGCGGGCCAGCGCCCGTGATCCCGACGCGAACAGCGTCAGCTGTTCGCGTCGCACACACGGCGAGGATCGTGTAGTGGTGCGAGTGGGGACGCCAGACGGCGGCGTAGCCCGCCCGGCGTGGAACGTCGTCGTAGGAGACGTCGAGCACGAGCCTCCCGGCGCCGTCGGCGAGGAAGTCCTCGAGCGGCTCGCTCCGTTCTCCGCCCTTGCCCGCCGAGCGGACGGTTGCGCCGAGCGCGAGGAGCGAGGCCTGGAGGTCACCGCGCGGCGCGTCGTCGGACGAGTGGGTGCAGACGTTGCCGCCGACGGTCGCCTGCGAACGGACCTCGATGTCGCCGACGTGCTCGGCGGCCTGGGCGAGCGGCTCGTCCGCGTCCGCAAGCTCCGAAACCGGCGTCGCCGCCCCGATCGTCACCGTGCCGCCCGCGCGGGTGATGCCCGCGAGCCCGGCGCGTCCCAGCAGGAGCGCGCTCTTCGGGCGCAGCCGGCCGGACGTCAGCTCGGGCATGACGATCGTGCCGCCTCCGACGACGGTCACGTCCGCGCCGTCGCCGAACGCCTCGACCGCCTCGTCCGCCGAGGACGGGACCAGCACCGTAACGTCGTTCGGGCCCACGGGTCCCGATTCTCCAGTCATACCGGCCTTGCTGTCAAACCAGGAACGGTCGTACGCTGCGCACGGACGAGAATCGAGGTCAAGGAGGCAGGCATGGCATCTCTCGCGACCACCGAGGAGCGTCGCGACGCGCTCGTCGAGCGCCTCTTCGAGGCGACGCTCGGGACGTTCGATCTCCTCACCGTGTACCTCGGCGACCGGCTCGGCCTGTATCGGGCGCTCGCCGAGGACGGCCGCACGCCCGGCGAGCTCGCCGGGGCGGCCGGCATCCACGAGCGGTACGCCAGGGAGTGGCTCGAGCAGCAGGCGATGAGCGGGATCGTCGAGGTGGACGACCCGGACGCCGACCCCGGCGATCGGAGGTACTCGCTGCCGGAAGGGCACGAGGAGCCTCTCCTCGGCGAGACGAGCCTGAGCTACATCGCTCCGATCGCCCAGGCCGTCGTCGCCTGCGTCCGTCCGATCGACGCGCTGCTCGACGCCTTCAGGTCGGGCGACGGCGTGCCCTATGCCGACTACGGCGCAGACCTCCACGAGGGCCAGGCGCGCTTCACCCGGCCGCTGTTCGAGAACCTGCTCGCGACCGAATGGCTGCCCGCCGTCCCCGACGTCCACGAGCGTCTTCGGGACGACCCGCCCGCGCGGGTCGCGGACGTCGCCTGTGGGCTGGGCAGATCCTCGATCGAGATCGCCCGCGGCTATCCCAAGGTGACGGTCGACGGGATCGACCTGGACGGAGCGTCGATCGACCGCGCACGGGAGTTGCTACCGGGAAGCGGCGTGGAAGACCGCGTGACCTTTCACCACGCGGACGCGGCCGACCCGGGGTTCGCCCGGCACTACGACCTCGTGACCGTGTTCGAGGCGCTGCACGACATGTCGCGTCCGGTCGAGGTGCTGCGGACCCTGCGCGGCCTGCTCGCCGAGGGCGGCTCGGTGATCGTCGGCGACGAGCGCACCGCCGAGCGCTTCTCGCTCGACGCCGGCCCGGTCGAGCGTCTCTACTACGGCTTCAGCGTCCTCCACTGCCTGCCCGTGGGCATGGTCGGAGAGGATCCGGCCGGTACCGGCACCGTCATGCGCGAGAGCACCGTGCGCGGGTATGCGGAGGAGGCCGGCTTCGCCGGGTTCGAGGTGCTGGCGATCAAGAACGACTTCTGGCGGTTCTACCGGCTGTCCGGCTAGCCGGTCTGGACGTGCACCGGCTCGATCGGGTACGAGATGCGGCGCTCGCCCTCCTCGCGTCAGGGTAGACGTCCTCGTCGATGTACTTCTTGGCCAGTGAGTCGATGTCTGCCTCGGCCTGGGCGCCGGTATAGCTCTCGACCACGCGCCCCTCGATCGCGATCGTCCCGTAGGCTGCCCCGGGCCGTACCACGAAAGCGCCACGCCGGGTTCGATGCGAGGTTGCGCGGCTTCTTTCGGCCGAGCGCGGTGTCGACGAGCATCTTCCCGTCGCGGAGGCTCATCCACATGACCGTGCGAGCCGTCGGGATTGACGGTCGCGAGGCTCCAGAGGTTCTTGCCCTCCAGCGCGCCGCGGGCGCTCGTCGAGCTCTGCCATGCATCCTCGTCGGTTCGAGGTGCCGAACGTCGACAACGGGAACCGGGGCGATGCGGCATCCCCGGCACCGGTCTGCCCGTTCCGCGCGGATGCCTAGACGGCGGCGACCGGCTCGGCGACCTCGGCCGCGAACTCGCCGACGTCGTATTCGGGGCCCGGCACCTCGTGCTTCAGGCGGGCGACGACCCGGCCCCCAACGACGCGGGCCGGGAAGTCGTGGAGCGGGAGCACGAAGTCGCGGTTCAGCGCCTTCTTGATCGCCGCCTTCTCCTCGCGCTTGCGCATCGTGTGGTTCCCGGTCGTCTGCGGCTCGTCGGCGAGCCCGATGTGCCACGGCTCGACGACCTGGTTGTGGATGTCGTAGATGATGTCGCCGCAGATGCAGGCCGTTCCCTGGGCGGTCTCGACGAAGATGTTCATCGAGCCTTCCGTGTGTCCGCCTGCCGCCTCGCAGACGATCCCGTCGTAGATCTCGTCCGGCCCGGACAGCTCGAGGTCGAGCAGGCGCAGCGCGCCCGGCGTGTGCAGGCGGTCGACGTGGTGCTTCACGTACTCGGGCGGGTACTGCGCGCCCATCAGGCCGGACACGGAGTGCTCGAGCTCGCGCCGGTTCATCACCACCGGCGTCGTCATCGGGAAGCGGTTGTCCTGTCCCGCATGGTCGATGTGGCAGTGCGTGTGGAGGACGGCGGCGACGTCGCCGATCCCGACGCCGTGTGCGCCGAGCGCGTTCTCCAGCTCCATCCCCTCGGCGACGCGGCCCTGCATGCCCAGCCGGCTCATGATCCCGGGCTCCAGCGCGCCGGTGTCGACGAGGATCGGGCCCGCGGGGCTGCCCAGGATCAGGATGCCCCAGGTGTGGGCCCAGACGGGGGTGCCCATGTTGCGCGCGAGCACGAGGAAGCTCGATTCGACGAAGACGTCGATCAGCGACAGCAGGCGCAGCTCGTGCGTCGCCATGCGCCGTTTGTACGCCCTGAAGCCCCGCAAGTCAACGCGGCACTAGAGTTAGTTCGATGGCCTTCGCGACGATCGACGATCTCGAGTTCGCCCTGCGCGACGCGGACTACCTGCCCGACCGCGGGCTGGCGACGGCGTTGTTCCTGTCGCTCCGGTTGCAGAAGCCGCTGCTGCTCGAGGGCGAGGCGGGCGTCGGCAAGACGGAGGCGGCAAAGGCGCTGGCACGGACGTTGCCGGCGCGCCTGATCCGCCTGCAGTGCTACGAGGGCCTCGACGTCGCCCACGCCGTGTACGAGTGGAACTACTCGCGGCAGCTGCTGCACATCCGCGCGGCCCAGGAGGGCACGGTCCACGAGGAAGAGCTCTTCGGCCCGGAGTTCCTGATCCGTCGCCCTCTGCTGGAGGCGATCGAGAGCCCGGAGCCGGTCGTGCTCCTGATCGACGAGATCGACAGGGCGGACGAGGAGTTCGAGGCGTTCCTGCTGGAGGTGCTCTCCGACTTCCAGATCACGATCCCCGAGATCGGCACGATCGCCGCGACGCGCCGGCCGAGCGTGATCCTCACCTCCAACCGCACGCGGGAGCTGCACGACGCCCTGAAGCGCCGGTGTCTGTTCCACTGGATCGGGCACCCGGCGCTGGAGCGGGAGATCGAGATCGTCGTGCTGCGCGTGCCGGGGATCCCGGAGCGGCTCGCTGCGCAGGCGGCCCGGTTCGTCCGGGGGCTGAGGGGACTCGACCTGGCGAAGCCGCCGGGTGTCGCGGAGACGATCGACTGGGCGCAGGCGCTCGCGGCGCTCGGCCGCGAGGAGCTCGACGCCGAGATCGTCGAGCAGACGCTCGGCTCGGTCCTGAAGTACCACGAGGACCTCGAGACGGTGCGGGACGATGCGCTCGCATCGCTCGTCGCGGAGGCGCGCGCTGGCTGAGCCGATCGTCCGCCAGGTCGTCACCTTCGGCCGCGTGCTGCGCGAGGCCGGGCTCGAGGTCGGACCCGGCCGCATCTGCGACGCAATGACCGGTCTCGACACGATCGACCTGTCCCGGCGCGACGACGTCTACTGGACGCTGCGCCAGACGCTCGTCTCGCGCGCCGACGACATCGACGCCTTCGACCGCGCCTTCGCCGCGTGGTTCCTGCGGGCGCCGGAGCTGGCGCCGCCGCGCTCGCCGCAGGTCGAGCGCCTGAAGACGGCGAGAGTCTCGTCCAGGAACGGCACCGAGGAGGCCGAGGCGAGCTCCGAGGGGGAGGAGCGCGCCTCGGGCTGGAGCGCGCAAGAGCTCCTGCGCCAGAAGGACTTCTCGGAACTGGCGCCCGAGGAGTTGGCGAGGATCCGGTCGATGATCGCCGAGCTCGCCCAAGCGCGTCCCCAGCGGCGATCCCGCAGGTTGCGCCGGCACCCACAGGGATCGACGCTCGACCTGCGGCGTCTCGTCCGCGCCTCGCTCGCGACCGGCGGCGACCCCGTCGACCGGGCGTTCCGCCGGCGCGTCGAGACCAACCGGAAGCTGATCGTGCTCTGCGACGTGTCCGGCTCGATGGAGCCCTATTCACGGGCGATCCTGCTCTTCGTCCACGCGCTGCTCGAGAGCGGCCGCGGCGTCGAGGCGTTCGCGTTCGGCACGCGGCTGACCCGCCTGACCGAGGAGCTCGCGGGAGTCGACCCCGAACGTGCGCTCGACGAGGCGTCGAAGCGGGTCGTCGACTGGTCCGGCGGGACGCGGATCGGCGCGTCGCTGAAGGCGTTCAACGACCGGTGGGGGAGGCGGGCGCTCTCGCGCGGCGCAGTGGTCGTGATCGTCTCCGACGGCTGGGAGCGGGAGGACACGCATACGGTCGCGCGGGAGATGGCCCGGCTCGCCCGCAGTGCGTATTCCGTGGTCTGGGTGAACCCGCTGAAGGGCCACCCGGACTACGAGCCGCTCGCCGGGGGGATGCGGGCCGCGCTGCCCTACGTCGACCGGTTCCTGCCCGGTCACAACCTGGAAAGCCTGGAAGACCTGGCCGGCGTTCTCGCCGGCATCGAGAGGAGGCACGCGGCATGAAGGAGATCCTGGAAGAGGTCGAGCGCTGGCGGGAGCAGGGCGAGAAGGTGGTGGTCGCGACCGTCGTCGCCACCCGCCGTTCCGCCCCTCGGCCGGTCGGGACCAGCCTCGCCGTGTCCGAGTCGGGGCAGATGTGCGGCTCGGTCTCGGGCGGCTGCGTCGAGTCGGACGTCTACCAGAACGCCCGCGAGGTGATGGAGACGGGCGAGCCGAAGCTGCTCAGCTACGGGATCGCAGACGAGGAGGCCTGGGAGGTCGGGCTGCCCTGCGGCGGCGAGATCGACGTGTTCGTGGAGTGCGTCGAGTGATCGAGCGGCTCACCCAGCTGGCGCGCTCGGGCGAGCGCGCGGTGCTCTTCACCGTCGTCGAGGGGCCGGGAGCCGGTTCGAAGCGCCTCGTCGTCGAGGGGGGCGACCAGGTCGGCGACACCGTCCCGGAGGAGGCGCTCGGCCAGTTCGACGAGCTCATCCGCGGTGGGGGCAACCGGCTGCTCGAGCTTCGTGACGGCTCGAAGGTGTTCGCGGAGTGGTACGGGCCTCCGCCGCGGCTCTTCGTCTACGGCGCGGTCGACACCGCCGAGGCGCTCTGCCGCGGGGCGAAGCTGCTCGGCTGGACGGCGATCGTCGCGGACGCACGCGCCAGGTTCGCGACGCCCGAGCGCATCCCGAGCGCCGACCGGCTGATCGTCGAGTGGCCGGAGGAAGCGCTCGACGAGATCGGCCCCGACCACCAGACCGCGGTGGTCGTCCTCACCCACGACGACAAGTTCGACGAGCCGGCGCTGAAGCGTGCGCTCGAGACCGAGGCGTTCTACATCGGCGCCCTCGGCTCCAGGCGCAACCAGGAGCGCCGCCGGGAGCGGCTGCTCGAGGCCGGTGTCTCCGAGGAGGCGCTCGAGCGCATCTCCGGCCCTTGCGGCCTCGACATCGGCGCCGACTCGCAGGCGGAGACGGCGCTCTCGATCCTCGCCGAGATGCTCGCCGTCCGCGCCGGCCGCGAGGGCGGCCCGTTGAAGGCCGCGAAGAAACGAATCCACGCCGAAGTGGACTGAGAGGTATGGAGAAGATCCGCAAGACCGACGAGCAGTGGCGGCAGGAGCTCGACCCCGACCGCTATGCGATTCTCCGGTGCGCCGCGACCGAGCCGCCCTGGTCGGGCGACCTCAACCACGTGAAGGAGGACGGCGTGTTCCGCTGCGGCGCGTGCGGCGCCGAGCTCTTTCGCTCGGACGCGAAGTTCGACTCCGGCTCGGGGTGGCCGAGCTTCTTCCAGCCGGCAGACGAGGACGCGGTCGAGGCCGAGCTCGACACGAGCCACGGGATGCGGCGGATCGAGGTCCGCTGCGCCGCCTGCGACTCGCACCTCGGGCACGTGTTCCCGGACGGACCGCACCCGACCGGGCAGCGCTACTGCATCAACTCGCTCGCGCTCGACTTCGACGCGAACGACGAGGACTGAACGGGACATCGGGTCGGGCCGGAGCCCGACCCCGACGCTTCTCTGTTAGGTTCGGGCCGTCTTTCGAAGCGAGAGAGGGAGGAGAGCGTGAGCGTTGACGTGAGGTCAGACAAGCTCGCGAGCCTCGTCGACGAGAACGTCGAGGTGAAGCAGCTCGGCACCGGCTTCACCTTCACCGAGGGGCCGATCTGGAACCCGAAGGAGCAGTTCCTGCTCTTCTCGGACATGCCCGGCGACACGCGCCGGCGGTGGGACGAGGCGGACGGCGTCGCGGAGGTGCTCAGCCCGAGCAACAAGGGCAACGGGATGACGCTGGACGCCGACGGCAGGTTGATCGTGTGCGAGCACTCGACGAGCTCGCTCGTGCGCATGGATCCCGACGGCAAGAACACGAACCGCGAGGTGCTGGCGTCGCACTACGACGGCCAGGAGCTGAACAGCCCGAACGACGTGTGCGTCAAGTCGGACGGCTCGATCTGGTTCTCCGACCCCTGGTACGGCCGCATGCCCGGCTTCGGGGTCGAACGCGAGCGCGTACTCGGCTGGCAGGGCGTCTTCCGGCTCCCTCCGGGCGGGGGCGACCCGCAGCTCGTCGTCGAGCGGGACGAGTACGAGCAGCCGAACGGCCTCTGCTTCTCGCCCGACGAGTCGCTGCTCTACGTCAACGACACGCCGAAGGCCTGGATCAAGGTCTACGACGTCGGCTCCGACGGGACGCTCTCCAACGGTCGGATGTTCTTCGAGGGCATCGGCTCGGGCGTGATCGAGGAGGGCATCCCGGACGGGATGAAGTGCGACGAGCAGGGAAACATCTGGGTCACCGGGCCGGGCGGCGTCTGGGTGATCAGCGCCGGCGGCGAGCACCTCGGGACGGTCAGGATCCCCGAGAACGTCGGCAACCTGACCTGGGGCGGGCCGGACTGGCACACCCTGTTCGTGCCGAGCTCGACGTCGCTGTACGCGTTCACGACGAAGGTCGGGCCGCACCGCGAGCCCTACATGGACTAAGGAGACGAGACCGATGGCCAAGCTCAAGCTGGACCCGAAGCGCACTGCGCTCCTGATCCAGGACATGCAGAACGACGTGATCATCGAGAAGGGCGCGTTCGCCGACTCCGGCTCGCCGCAGCACGCGAAGGAGCAGAACGTCGTCGCCAACGTGAAGAAGCTGGCGGCCGCCTTCCGTAAGGCCGGCGCGCCGGTGATCCACGTGTGGTACATCGTCGAGAAGGGCGCGCCCGGGCTGAAGCTGAACGCACCGCTCTTCGAGGGCGTGAAGGGCACCAACGCCCTCGTCCGGGGGACGTGGGGCGCGAAACCCGCCGCCGGCCTCGAGCCGAAGCGTGGCGACCACATCGTCGAGAAGATGCGGATGTCCGGCTGGCAGGACACGAAGCTCGAGACGCTGCTGCGCGGCCTCGGCGTCGACACGATCGTCGTCAGCGGCGCCTGGACGAACATGTCGATCGAGCACACCGCCCGCACGGGCGCCGACAAGGGCTACTTCATGATCGTGCCCGAGGACGGCTGCTCGACGATGAACGCCGACTGGCACAACGCCTCGATCAACTACGCGCTGCAGAACGTCTCGACCGTCACCGACTGCAAGACGGTCGCAGCCGCGCTCGGCGCGTGAGGTCACGCGCCGCGGTCTTCCGCGGGGCCGGGCATCCGCTCGAGGTCCGGGAGATCGACCTCGACGAGCCCGGCCCCCGGGACGTGCTCGTCCGCATGGCCGCGGTCGGGATCTGCGGCACCGATCTCCACTCGATCAAGGGCGAATGGGAGCGGCCGACGCCGATGGTGCTCGGCCACGAGGGCGCGGGCGTGGTGGAGGCCGTCGGCGACGAAGTGACGACCGTGGCCCCGGGCGACGACGTCGTCCTCTCCTGGGCGCCCGCCTGCGGCGAGTGCGCCGACTGCCGCCGCGGCCGCCCGGCTGCCTGCGTGAACCTGCACCGGGCGATCGGGGCGGGAACGCTCGTCGACGGGACGACCGGTATGACGCTCGACGGCGAGACGCTCTTCCGCGGCACGGCCACCGGCGCGATGAGCGAGCGCCTGGTCGTCACGGAACGAGCCGCCCTTCCGACCGGCGGCGGGATCCCGGTCGAGGAGGCGGCGCTGCTCGGGTGCGCGGCCCTGACCGGCGTCGGCGCGGTGCTGTTCGCGGCGGGCATGCAGCCGGGTGGGACGGCGTTCGTCGTCGGCGCCGGCGGCGTCGGCCAGTTCTGCGTCCAGGGCGCCCGGATCGCCGGCGCGGGGACGATCGTCTGCGTCGACCCGGTCGAGTCGCGGCTCGCGCTCGTCAGGGAGCTCGGCGCCACGCACACGGCGGCGCCGGACGGGGTCAAGGAGCTGATGCGGGGGCTGCTCCCGGACGGCGCCGACTACGCGTTCGACGCCGTCGGCAACCCCGACACGACGGCGCTGGCGCTCCGCTACACACGCTCGAGCGGGACGTGCGTGATCGTCGGGTTGCCGGCCGCGGGTGCCCGGCTCGACCTCGACCCCGCCGAGTTCAACCGCCGCGAGAAGCAGCTCACCGGGACGATGTACGGCTCCGAGGATCCGGCGGTCTCGCTTCCCCTCCTGCTCGAGCACGTGCGCGGCGGCCGGCTGAAGCTGCGCGAGTTGCTCGGCCGGACGTTCCCGCTCGAGCAGGTGAACGAGGCGATCGACGCTGCCCTGGCCGGAGAGCCGGGACGGATGCTGATCCTGCCCGGGGCCTGAGGGAGTGCGGGTCGCGCTGATCTCGCAGATCCCGCGGGCGGTCGAGAGCTATACGAACGGGCTCCGGGCGCTCGGCCACGAGCCGGTCGGGCTGCTCTGCATCCGGCGGGCCTCCCGCTACGGCATCGACACGGGGACGCACGTCATGGACGCGCCCGCCGAGATGGACATCGTGATGCCGTCGGCGCGAGACCGGATCGCGCCGCTGCTCCGGTCGCTCGAGCCGGACGTCGTCCTGTGTCTGGGTTTCCCGTGGAGGGTTCCGCCGGATGCGCTGGCGGTCCCGCCGCTGGGTGTGGTCAACTCGCACCCGTCCCTGCTGCCTCGCTACCGCGGTCCGATCCCGGTCGGCTGGGCGATCCGGAACGGCGAGAGGGAGATCGGCGTCACCTTCCATCGGATGGCGCCCGACCTCGACGCGGGCCCGATCCTCGCGCAGGCACCGCTCGAGCTGGCGGACGAGTGGTCGTGGGACGAGCTCGGCCCCCGACTCGCCGGCGCCGTCGCGCGGCTCCTGCCGACCGTGCTCGAACGCGTCGAGCGGGGAGACCCGGGCGATCCGCAGGACGAGGCAGCGGCGGAGTACCAGTCGTTCTTCGAGCCCGGGTACGCCGAGATCGACTGGAGCCGCCCGGCGGAGGAGGTCGTCCGGCAGGTGCGCGCGTGGCGGTTCGGCTTCTCCGTCGGCGCCGAGGCAGGGGCGCTCACGGAGCTCGACGGCCGACGGGTCAGGGTCCTGCGGGCTGCGCTCGACGGGCCTGGAGGACGCCCGGTCGAGGCGGGGGACGGCACGGTCTGGATCATCGAGACCGAGCCCGCCTAGGGCTGCGTATCCTTGCCGCGTGGTCGAGCAGGCGCTCCAGACGCGAGTCCAGTGGGTCGACACCGACGCCGGTGGGCGCATCCACTTCACGGCGGCCTTCCGGTGGGCGGAGGAGGCCGAGACGGAGCTGATGAGGCGGCTCGCCCTGCCGCGCGAGCGCTGGGGCAGCTTCCCCCGCCGCAAGGTCGAGGCGGAGTACCTGAAGGTCCTGCGCTTCGACGACGAGATCGAGGTCCGGCTTCGGGTCGACAACGTCGGCCGCACCTCGGTCACCTACGCCTGGACGATCGCCAAGGGCGGCGAGGCGCACATCAAGGGTCGTCACACGATCGTGCACGTCGACGCCGAGGGCAAGCCGGAACCGATCGACGACGTGCTCCGGGCCGCGCTCGACGCCTAGGCCTGCGCGCTCCAGCGCTCCCGGTAGTCCTCGCGAACCGGCCGGAAGATGTCGAGGACGAGCGCCCCGTCGGGGCCGCAGTAGGCGGAGTGCTCGACACCGCCCGGGATCACGTAGCCGTCCATGGGGCCGAGCTCGTGCGGGACTCCGCCGACGACGAGTGCCTGCATCCCCTGCAGGACGATCCCGAGCTGCTCGTGCTCGTGGCTGTGCAGCGGAACGGTCGAGCCGGGCTCGAACTCGATCAGGTTGAGCATCGCGCCCTCGCCGAACAGCGGCCTGCCGGAGACGCCGGCGGCGAGCTCGAAGTCCTTCACGTCGGGGAAGTGGACGAACCGCGGCTCCACGCGCCGATTGTACGATCGGGCGACCCGACGAGAGGAGGACTGGTGGCACGTTCGTACGCGAGCACGGTGATCGACGCGCCTGCCGACGAGGTGTGGGCGCAGATCCGGGACTTCAACGGCCTGTCCACGTGGCACAGCGGGATGGTGGCGACGAGCGAGATCGAGGAGGGCAAGGCGGGCGACCAGACCGGGGGCGTGCGCAGCTTCACGCTCACCGACGGCACGCATCTCCGCGAGCGGCTGCTCTCGCACTCCGACCTCGAGCGCTCGTACACGTACAACTTCCAGAAGACCCCCTTCGACGTCGACAACTACTGTGCGACCATCCGCGTCACGCCGGTGACCGACGGCAACCAGAGCTTCGTCGAGTGGTGGACGACCTTCGACTGCGACCGCGACAAGGTCGGCTACTGGGAGGAGTTCTTCGCGACCCAGATCTTCCAGGGCGGCTTCGACGCGCTGAAGGCGCACCTCGCCGGATGAGCCACCACCGGGAGGAGTTCCGCGTCGAGGGAATGGCGGAGCCGCTGAGCCACTACACCGACGCGGTGCAGGCGGGCGGCCTGCTCTTCGTCTCGGGCATCGTGCCGCTCGACGCCGAGGGGAAGCTGGTCGGCGAGGGCGACGTCGCCGAGCAGGCCCGCCAGGTCTTCCGGAACATGGAGCTCTGCCTGAAGGCGGCTGGATGCGGCTTCGACGACGTCGTCAAGGTCGTCCACTTCCTACTGGACGTCGACGACCGGCCGAAGATCAACCCCGTGCGAATGGAGTTCTTCGGCGAGGCCCGGCCGGCGAGCACGCTCGTCCAGGTGTCCGCGCTCGCGGTGCCGGGGGCATTGCTGGAGATCGAGGCCGTCGCAGCTATTCCGGATTAGCCGGCAGCCCGCAACAGGCGCCGGCCGCGCCCCGCTCGGGGCACGGGCGGGCTCATCGGAGTTGCTGCTCCAGGAAGCGGCGCTCGGCCTCACCTGGACCGAGGTCGAGCGCCCGCCGGTACGCCGCCCGCGCCTCCGCGTCGCGGCCCGCGCGGCGGAGCAGCCCTCCTCGCGCCGAGTGGTAGTGGACGTAGCCGTCGAGGCCGGGGATGGCGTCGATCGCGGCCAACCCCGTCTCGGGCCCCTCGGCCATCGCGAGTGCGACTGCCCGGTTCAGCTCGATCACCGGCGAGGGCTGCAGCCGGAGCAGCTCGTCGTAGAGGAGAACGATCTGCCGCCAGTCGCTCTCGGCGCCGGTGTGGCAGGCGGCGATCGCCGCCTGGAGCTGGTACGGCCCCGGCGGACGACGGCGCAGCGCGGCCTCGACGAGTGCGCGACCCTCGTCGATCTCGTCGGCGTCCCACCGGGAGCGGTCCTGGTCTTCCAGCAGGACGATGACGCCCTCCTCGTCCAGGCGCGCGTCGCGGCGCGAGTCCTGGAGGAGCATCAGAGCCAGGAGGCCCAACACCTCCGGCTCGTCCGGCATCAGCTCTGCGAGCGTCCGGCCGAGCCGGATCGCTTCGCGGCTGAGCCCGCCGCGGACGTCGGAGTAGCCGGTGTTGAAGATCAGGTAGAGCGTGGCCAGCACCGCGTCGAGCCGCGCAGGGAGCGCATCGTCGGGCGGCACCCGGAAGGGGATGCCGGCGGCCCGGATCTTGTTCTTCGCCCGGACCAGCCGCTGAGCCATCGCCGCCTCGCTCGTGAGGAAGGCGCGGGCGATCTCCGGCGTCGTCAGGCCGCCCAGCATCCGGAGGGTGAGGGCGACCTGCCCCTCGACCGCGAGCGCCGGATGGCAGCAGGTGAAGATCAGCGCCAGCCGCTCGTCGGGGATCGTGTTCACCTCCTCGTCCTCGGCGTTCCCCGTGAGCTCCGCGAGCCGGGCGAGCTCCGCCTGCTTGGTCTCGAGCGTCCGGCGGCGGCGCAGGCGGTCGATCGCCCGGTTCCGCGCCGTCGTCACGATCCAGGCGCCCGGGTTCGCCGGGACGCAGTCGCGGGGCCAGCGCTCCGCTGCGATCGCGAACGCCTCCTGGACGGCGTCCTCGGCGAGGTCGAAGTCGCCGAGCGCGCCGATCAGGATCGAGACGGCGCGCCCGAACTCCTCCCGAAACGCCTCGGTGACCGGGTCTAGTCCTCCCAGACGACCACCGGCCGGACCTCGATCGAGCCGTAGCGGGCGGACGGGATCCGCTGCGCGACCTTCAGGGCCTCGTCCGCGTCCTTGGCCTCGATCAGGTAGTAGCCGCCGAGTTGCTCCTTCGTCTCTGCGAACGGGCCGTCCGTGACCATCGTCTTCCCGTCGCGGATCCGCACGGTCGTCGCAGTCGAGGTCGGTTGGAGCTGGTCTCCGGCCACGTAGCTGCCGTTGTCGCGGATCGCCTGCGTGAACGCCCCGTACTCGGCGTAGACGCTCTTCCGCTCGTCCTCCGGCAGCCTCTCCCACAGGCTCTCGTCGTCGTAGATCAGACACATGTACTGCATGTCGCCTCCTTCGTTCGTGGTGTCGTGGGGACGACGAACGGTCGAGGGCGAGATCGACACCTACCGCCCTTCGAAGCTCGGTGGGCGCTTCTCGCCGAAGGCCTCGACGCCCTCGCGGAAGTCGTGCGTCGAGCGGAGCAGGCCGTAGGCGAGGCCTTCCAGCTCGAGCCCGATCGAGAGCGGCGCGTCGTAGACGTGGTTGAGCACGCGCTTCGCCGTCCGCAGGGCGAGCGGAGAGAGCTGGTCGAGATCGGCGATCACGCGGCCGACTGAGGCGTCGAGCTCCCCGGCGGGCACGACCTCGGAGACCAGGCCCCATTCGAGCGCCTCGGCCGCCGAGATCCGGCGGCGCCGCATGACGACGTCCTTCGCGCGGCCGAGCCCGACGAGCCGGGCGAGGCGCTGGGTGCCCCCGGAGCCCGGGATCATCCCGAGGCCGACCTCGGGCAAGCCGAGCTGGACATCGTCGGCCGCGACGCGGAAGTCGCAGGCGAGGGCGAGCTCGAGGCCGACGCCGAGGCAGTAGCCCCGGACGCGCGCGATCACCGGTTTCGGGAACCGCTCGGGCGCGGCTACGTTCCAGGCGAGCCGGGACAGCTGCTCGGGGCTCGCCGTCATGAACGCGGCGATGTCGCCGCCGGCGGTGAAGTTCTCACCCGCCCCTGTGATGACGACGAAACGGACGGCGTCGTCCTCGGCCGTCTCGGCGAACAGGTGCGCGAGCTGCCCCCGGGCCGCGAGCGGCAGGCGATTCATCTTCGGCGGGTCGTCGAGGGTGATCGTGACCACGCCCCGTTCGTCCCGGTCGACACGGAACCCCTCATAGGTCATGCGCCGACCTCGTCCTCGCGCAGCATCCTGCGCAGGATCTTCCCAGACGGGCTCTTCGGCAGCTCGACGACGAAGCGGTACTCCCGCGGCCGCTTGAAGCGGGCCAGCGTCTCCGAGGCGAGGCAGTGCGCGTCGAGCTCCTCCGCGGTCACCCCCTCCGCGACCACGACGGCGACGACGTGGTGGCCGAGCCGTTCGTCCGGGGCGCCGACGACCGCGACCTCCCGGACCGCCGGATGGCCCGCGAGGACGTCCTCGACCTCGAGCGGGTGGATGTTCTCGCCGCCGGAGACGATCATGTCGTCGAGCCGCCCCTCCAGCCAGAGGTCGCCGTCCTCGTCGAGCCGACCGACGTCGCCGGTGCGGTACCAGCCGTCCCGGATCGCCTTCTCGTCGGCGTCGGGCCGGTTCCAGTAGCCGCCGAACGCCTCGTCGGAGGACATGTGGCAGAGGATCTCGCCGTTCTCGCCCAGCCGCAGCCGGGCGTTCAGGGCGGGGCGGCCTGCACAGCCCGGCTTCGCCGCCTGGTCGCGGTGGATCGAGTACGTGTAGATCTCGGTCGAGCCGTAGTGGTTGACGAAGAGCCGCGGCGAGAACGCCTCGACGCACCGGTCGACCAGCGTGCTCGTCATCGCGGCTCCGGCATAGGCGACTGTCTCCACCGACGAGAGGTCGAAGTCGCGGCGGCGGGGATGGGTGACCAGGTCGTGGAACAGGGTCGGGGCGAGGTAGAGCGAGGTGATGCGCTCCCGCTCGATCAGGTCGAGCGCCGCGTCGGAGCTCCACTCCGGCTGGCAGACGTAGCAGCCGCCGACCAGGTGCATCGCGAGGAGGGAGTGCATGCCCATCGTGTGGTAGAGCGGCATCGCGCCGAGCGTGCGGTCGCTCCACCGCGAGCTCTGGTGGATCACCTGAGAGAGCCCACCCGCGCGGTCGGCGCGGTGCGAGCGGGGCACTCCTTTCGGCCGGCCCGTGGTGCCGGACGTGTACAGCATCAGGCTCTCGTCCCCCTCGTCGGCATCGAGCGCCCCCGGGTGAGGCTCGCCCAGCAGCGGTTCGAGCTCGACCTCGGCGTCGAGGAAGAGCGTTGCTCCCGAATCCTCCCGGCAGTAGGCCAGGTCGACAGGCGAGGCGCGGGGCGAGAGCGGAACGAACGTCGCTCCCAGCCACTGGCACGCCCAGTACAGCTGGACGGACTCGCTGCGAGAGCGGACGACGGCCGCGAGCCGTGCGCCGCGCCGCAGACCCTCCCGCTCGAGGCCGGTGGCGAGCCGGGCGGCACGCTCCCGCAGCTCCGCGTAGGAGAACCGCGTGTCTCCCTCGACGACCGCCTCGGCGTCCGGCGTGCGCTCGGCCGAGGAGAGGAGGCTGACCGCCAGGTTCACGCGAGCGAGTCTAGAGCGGCCCGCGCGGCCCGAGGGAGAGCGACCGACAGATCGTCTCCCTGCGCCAGCGCGACGAGGAGCGTCGCGCCGAAGAAATCGCCGGAGCCGGGGCCGTCGCCGGCCACGGCCCCGGGGCGCGCGTATTCGGTGCGACCGTCCAGCACGGCGACCGCGCCCCGGGCGCCCGACGTGACGCAGGCGAGCCGCCTGCCCTCGGCGAGCGCTCCGACCGCCCGTTCCGCCGCCTCTCCGGTGAGCCTCTGCGCCGCCTCCTCGTTCGCGATCACGGCGTTGCCGCCGGGAGGGAGCGTCGAGAGCCGGGCGGCGTCCAGGGCGACCCAGGCGGCGTCGGCGCGAGCGAGCGCGTCGGCGGCGGCCGGCACGTAGCCGGAGACGAGGACGGCGTCGGCGGCGATCCGCTCCGGGAGCACGAGGTCGTGGCCGACGCCGCCGTCGACCCGGACCTCGCCGTCGGCGAGGAGGAAGGTCCCGGTCGGCCCTTCAGCGACGGTCACGTCGGTCCGGACGCCACGTGCGTCCAGCTCCGCGAGGATCATCCGCCCGGCGGGATCGTCACCGACCGTGCCGACCACGATCGTGTCGGCGCCCGCCGCGACGGCGGCGACGGCGGCGTTGAACGCCGAGCCTGCGGGGCGGACGCGGATGCGGGCGCCGTGACCGGCGCCCGCGGCGATCACGTCGACGAGCAGCTCGCCGACCGCGACGAAGCGCACCGCCATCTTGCGGCGAGGTTACACCGGTCGAAAACGAGACCGCGCCGGAAACTAGGCTGGGCGGTACGCGAACGGATGACGGAAGACGTCGAGCGCGTTGTCCGCGCGCGCGGGGATCTCGAAGTGCTCTTCGGTGCGCCAGTCGTCGACGACCACCTTCAGCTCGCCGTCGTCCTCGCCCCAGAGCAGCGTGACTTCGAACCCGTCGCCGACGCGATGGTCGAGTTCCCGCATCTCCCGTTCGAGCGTCTCCACCAGCTCACAGTGCCATAGGAGGTGTTCGCTGGGAAGGAGGAACCCGTGAATATTCCGTTAAGCCGGCTCGTGCCCCGGAGGCTGGGCCCGGCTACGAGGCGAGAACGCCGAGCTTGTCGTTCAGGTACCGAAGGTAGGGCTCGGGATCCAGGCCGCCGCCGACGACCCGCTCGAGGGTCTCCTGCGGCGTGAACTTGCGGCCGTGCCGCCACAGCTTCTCGCGGAGCCAGTTCGTCAGCGGCTCGAGGTCGCCCCGCTCGATGTGCTCGTAGAGGTCCGGCACGTCGGCGAGCACCTTGTCCCAGATCTGCACCGAGATCACGTTCCCGAGCGCGTACGTCGAGAAGTAGCCGATCGTGCCGCGCGACCAGTGGACGTCCTGGAGGACCCCGCGGGAGTCGTCCGGCACGTCGACCCCGAGGTAGTCCTTCATCCGCTCGTTCCAGACGCTCGGCAGATCGGCGACGTCGACGGTGCCGCTGATCAGGTCCTGCTCCAGCTCGAAGCGGAGGATGATGTGGAGGCTGTACGTCGCCTCGTCCGCCTCGATCCGGATCAGCGAGGGCTGCACCCTGTTGATCGCCCGGTGGAAGGTCTCCAGGGCGACGCCTTCGTACCGCTCCGGGAACAGCCGCTGGAGCTCCGGATAGGCCCAACGCCACCACTGGATGCTGCGTCCGACGAGGTTCTCGAACATGCGGCTCTGCGACTCGTGGAGTGCGAGGGACGTGCCGCGGCACAGCGGCGTCCGCTCGAGGGCGGGGTCGACGTTGTGCTCGTAGATCGCGTGCCCGCCCTCGTGCATCGCCGCGAAGATGCCGCGCATCTCGTGCTCGGGGTAGTACGTCGTCATCCGGATGTCGGACGTGCCGAACGAGGTGGCGAACGGGTGCTCCACCGGGTCGATCCGCCAGGTGCCGTCCCGGAAGCCGTAGCGGGACAGGAGCACGCGCTGCATCTCCCTCTGGGTCTCGATCGGGAAGCGCCCGCGGAGGCACGAGTCGTCGATCTCCTGGGCGGAGGCCTCGGTCACGAGGGGCACGAGCCCGTCTCGCAGCCGCGCGAAGACGTCGCGCACCTCTGCCGTCTTCATCCCCTCCTCGAAGTCGTCGAGGAGCGCGTCGTACGGCTCGTCCACCTCGAAGCAGGCCGCGTACTCGCGCCGAAGGGCGACGTTGCGCTCGAGGCACGGCCGGAAGAGCTCGAAGTCGTTCGTGCGCCTCGCCTCGACCCAGATCGGGAAGGCCTCGGATCCGGCGCGCGTCTGCTCCTCGCGGAGCTCGGCGGGGACACGTAGCTCCTTGTCGCGGTCGCGGCGCGTGACGCGGATCAGGCTCGCCTCGTCGGAGTCGTAGTCGAGCGACTCCTCGAACGGGCGGAGCTCCTCCAAGAGCTCGCCGAGATCGTCCGAGACGATGCGCTCGTGCACGAGCCTGGAGACGGTGGCCAGCTGCCGCGCGCGGACGGCGGCCCCCTGCGGCGGCATCATCGTCTGCTGGTCCCAGGCCGCGAGCCCGCCCACCTTGGCGAGATCCCAGACCTCGGCCAGATAGTCCCGGAGCTCGCGGTAACGCTCGATGCTCACGCGGGAACCCTATGTGGGGGCCTCACCGGCCGCAAAAATGACCGGGCCCCCGTCAGGGGGCCCGGTCGGCCGGCTCGGGCGACACCGGACTTTCAGGACGTACCGAGCTTGCCTGCCCGATGGCGGAAGGCGACCGTGCCCACGCCCAGGCTCGCGACGAGCACCGCAAGGCCGAGCATCGCGCCGGCGCCGATCCCGAAGGCCCCCCAGTCGAGGCCGTTGCCGTCGGTCGGCGAGGCCACGACCTTGGGGGTTTCGAGCACCGGCGTGACCGGCTGGAAGTCGCCGACGCCGCGACGCTGCAGCGTCTGCACGCCAGCAGCAACGTAGGGATGAGTCGCGGCGTAGCGCTCGAACACGTCGGGAACCGGTGCTTGCCGGCTCTGCTGGTACGTCTTCGCGATCGCCTGCCAGCGCAACCCGTCCGCGCGCAGGCCCTGGGGAGTCGTGTGGCCGACCACCGGGTTTGCGGGCGTGTCCTGGGGATCGAGCATGGGAACCGCCCCGGCCGCCGAAGCCGTCATGCCGGCCACGACCGCACCGAGAACCGCCAGTCGTCTGAACCAGATGAGGTAGTTGGAGCGTTTCATCGTGTCGCCTCCTATCGCCCTGGGCCGCTTCCTGCTGCCCTTTGAACACCAGACGAGAGACCGCTTAAGGATCGGTAAAAGCCGAACGGGCCCCGCAGGGCCCGTTCGGCTCCGGCTCGGGCGAACACCGGCTGTCAGGAGGTCCCGAGCCTCCCGCTGCGATGGCGCAGGGCGAGTGCGCCCAGGCCCAGTCCGGTCACGATCAACGTGAGCCCGAGCATCGCGCCTGCGCCGATCCCGAAGTCTCCCCAGTCGATACCGCCGTTGCTGCTCGGCGCCGAGGGCACGTACCTCGCGGCGTCGCGACGGGCCTGGGGTCGCGGGCCCGGTGGTTCGGCGATGCGCTCTGCACCCGTGGCCGGCACCGGGGTGCCCGCGCCGAGCGGGTGGGTGGCCACGTACCGCTCCAGCACGTCGGGTCGCGTGGCCGAGTCGGTGGAGTGCGTCGCTGCGTACCGCTCGAAGACGTCCGGGGCGGCGGTGCCGCGCGTCCCGGATGCGCCGGCGACCGCGGCCGCCGAGCAGGCGATCACCGAGCCGAGGACGATCAGTCGCCTGAGCCGGAGGAGGGAGGACGCGTGCTGCATGTCTTGTCTCCTTTGGTGCGGAGCCGCCCGATGCGGCCTTTCGCGTAGAAGACGCTGGTGCGGCTAAGGGCCGGTAACGGTGCGGTAAAGGGCCCCTAGGCGGACGGGGCGGAAGGCGCTAACGTCGTGTTCCGGGGCAACGCCGAACGGAGCCGGAGACAGGTGCCATGGAGTTTCGGATCCTCGGGCCGCTGGAGGTGGTCGAGGACGGACGGCCCGTCGAGGTCGGGGGGCAGAAGCAACGCGCCCTTCTCGCCCTGCTCCTGCTGGACGCCAACAGCGTCGTCTCGCGTGACCGGCTGATCGACGCGCTCTGGGAAGACGACCCGCCGGAAACGGCGCTGAAGGCACTCCAGGTCTACGTGTCGAACCTCAGAAAGCAGCTCGGCCGGGACCGGATCGTGACGAAGGCACCGGGGTACGCGATCCGGGTCGAGCCGGGTGAGCTGGATCTCGAGCGTTTCGAACGTCTCGCCGCGGACGGCGACCCACCTCAGCTGGCCGAGGCGCTCGCGCTGTGGCGCGGCCCGCCGCTCGCCGATTTCGCGCAGACGCGCTTCGCGCTGTCCGAGATCGGCCGTCTCGACGAGCGGCGGTTGGCCGTGGTCGAGGATCGGATCGAAGCCGACCTGGCGCTCTGCCGGCACGCCGGTCTCGTGTCCGAGCTCGAGGTGCTCGTCGCGGAGCATCCGCTGCGCGAGCGCCTGTGGGGCCAGCTGATGCTCGCCCTCTACCGGAGCGGTCGGCAGGCGGAGGCGCTCGACGCGTACCGGGCGGCACGGCGTGCGCTCGTCGACGAGCTCGGGATCGAACCGGGCCGGGCGCTGCGCGACCTGCACCAGCGGATCCTCAACCAGGACCCCGCGCTCGATCTCGACGGGCGACCGACCGCCGAGCCCGTGGGCGGCGAGCAGGGCGGGGGGTTCGTCGGACGGGAGCCCGAGCTCGCCGAGTTGACGGCCGGGCTCGGTGAGGTCCTGGGCGGCCGCGGCCGACTCTTCCTGCTCCAGGGCGAACCGGGGATCGGCAAGAGCCGGCTGGCGGACGAGCTGATCAGCAGGGCGAAGGCACGCGGGACGACTGTCCTCGTCGGCCGGTGCTGGGAGGCCGGAGGCGCGCCCCCGTACTGGCCCTGGACGCAGTCCCTGCGTGCCTATGTGCGGGGAGCAGATCCGGATGTCGTTCGCCGGCAGCTCGGCGCGCACGGCGCGGACGTCGCCCAGATCGTCCTCGAGCTGCGGGAGCTCTTTCCGGACCTGCCCGAGCCCGGCTCCGAGCCGTTCGAGTCCGATGCGGCCCGCTTCCGTCTCTTCGACTCGACGGCGATGTTCTTGCGAGCCGCCTCCGCCCAGCGACCGCTGGTGCTCGTCTTCGACGACCTCCACGCCGCGGACGAGCCGTCGCTGCTGCTCCTGCGATACGTCGCGTCGGTGCTCGAGGACAGCCGGATCCTGGTCGTCGGCACCTTCCGTGATCTCGATCCGACCGTCCGGGACCCGCTCGAGACGACGGTCGCCGAGCTGGGTCGGGAGCCCGTGACCCGGCGCATCCGGCTGGAGGGGCTGAGCCGCCAGGAGGTGGGACGCCTGGCGGAGCTCACGGCGAGCGCCGTACCGTCGGAGCGGCTCGTCGCCGAGCTCTACTCCGAGACCGAGGGCAATCCGCTGTTCGTCTCGGAGATCGTCCGCTTGCTGGCGGCGGAGGGACGGCTCGACGGCGCGGAGGGCCGGATCCCGATCCCGGAGACGATCCGCGAGGCGATCGGCCGCCGGTTGCGCATCCTCTCCGACGAGTGCCGGCGTGTGCTGTCGCTCGGATCTGTCTTCGGGCGCGAGTTCGGACTCGTGGCGCTCGAGCGGGTCGCGGACTACACCGGGATCGACACGCTGCTGAGCGTGCTCGACGAGGCGATCACCGCGCGGGTCGTCGAGCAGGTTCCCGGCTCCCTCGGCCGCCTGCGCTTCGGGCACGCCCTGACCCGCGAGACGCTCTACGAGGCAATCCCGGCCACGCATCGCACCCGTCTCCATCGGCGCGTCGCCGAGGTCCTGGAAGCGCTGTACGCAGGCAACCCCGATCCGCACCTCGCCGAGCTCGCCCACCACTTCTCGCTGGCCGTCCCGGCCGCACCGCCGGAGAAGGCCGTCGAGTACGCAACGCGGGCTGCCGGCCTGGCTGCACAACTGCTCGCCTACGAAGAGGCCGTACGCTTCTACGAGTTGGCATTGACGCTTTCGGCAGATGAGGTGTCGCGGTGCGACATACTGCTCGGGCTCGGCGACGCGCTTGCGCGTGCAGGTGACACCCCGGCCTCGAAGCGGCGCTTCACGGAGGCAGCACAGCTGGCCGAGAAACGTGGTCTCGCGGAGCGGCTCGCCCACGCGGCTCTCGGCTACGGCGGGCGAATCGTATGGGAGGTATCGCGCGACGACGACCGTCTGATCCCGCTCCTGGAACGCGCGTTCGAGACACTTCCGACAGAAGACAGCCCACTCCGGGTCCGTCTCCTCGCGCGTCTGGCAGGTCCTCTTCGAGACGCGCGCTTTCCGGCAGAACGAAGGCACGCAATTGCGGATCAGGCGCTGGCCATGGCTCGGCGGATGCGGGATCGTTCGACCCTCGCCTATGCCCTTGCGGGGTACCTTCCGGCCCACATGTCGCCGGCTCGTACCCACCAAATCGTCGAGCTCGCGACGGAGCTCATCACTATCGCGACCGACACGGGAGAGCTCGAACGAGCTGTCGAGGGATACCTGTGTCGGGCCTGCGCGTTGCTGGAGTTGGGCGAGGTCGATCGTGCCAGGGAGGACGCCGTGGAGATGACGAAGCTTGCGAAGGAGCTTTGCCAGCCCTCACAGCTGCTCTATGCCGCGAACTTCCGTGCGCACCTTGCGCTGCTCGCGGGCGACTTCCAGGAGGCCGCGCAGCTCGTCGAGGAGGGGCTCGACCTCGGGCATCGGGCGCAGCGTTGGAATGCGCGGATCACGTACCGGCTGCAGCTCTACATGCTCCGGAAGTCCGAGGGTCGGCTCGCGGAGGTCGTCGGCATCTACGAGGAGCAGCCGAGCGCATTCGAGTACCGGACGTACCGGATCTTCGGTTGCGTGCTGTCGAGGATCTACGACGAGCTGGGCAGGCGCGACGAAGCACGCGCGACGTTCGAAGAGTTGGCCGAGAACGACTTCGCCGGCGTTCCGTTCGACGAGGAATGGCTTGCAAGCATCTGCCTGCTCGCAGAAACCGCAGCATCTCTCGGCGATCTCCGGCGTGTCCGCGTCTTGTCCGAGCTGCTTTCTCCCTATGCAGATCGTGTCGGGACGTCGTATCCGGAGATCAGCGTGGGGGCCGTTGCGCGTTACCTGGGACTTCTGTCGGCGACGGGAGCTCGATGGGGAGAGGCGCAGGAGCACTTCACGACCGCACTCGATGTGAACCGGCGAATCGGTGCTCGTCCGTGGCTGGGTCACACACAGGAGGACTTCGCGCGGATGCTGCTCCAGCGCGGCGATCCTGGCGATCCGGAACGGGCCCGTGAGCTCCTCGACCGAGCGGTGACGACCTACGGCGAGCTCGGGATGGAGCCCCATGCCGCGAGGGCCACGGCGCTCGCACGCGGCGAGCCCGCCGCGAGGCGGTAGCTCAGGCCACCCTCCGTCTCGCCGCCTCCACCTGCTCGTCCGTCGGTCCCCCGCGCTCGAGCGCACGGAAGGCCTCGAGCACCGCACGGGGGTCGCGCCGGTGGCGCTTCGCCGCGAGGGTGAGCGGCTCGTGGAACGCGCCCCCGCAGTGCGCGCAGGGCAGCGTGAGCTCGGACATCAGCCGGGACGCCTCGCCGTCCGGGTACATGCGCAGCAGCTCGACGATCGTGGTCGAGCCCTTGACCTCGCGTTCGGCCGTCCACTCGGGCGCGGTGCCGCGGGCCTCGAGCCCGTGGACACGCTGCTGCGTCATGCGAGGAAGTCTAGGGAGCAGCTTGCGAATGCGCCTGGCGCCGTCGACGCTCTGCCTGTGGAAGCGCCCGAGGTTCGTTACGCACAGAGCGGCGATGTGAACATCGCCTACTCGGTCGTCGGCGAGGTGGCCCTTCGACGTCGTCTTCATCGCCGGCTGGGTGATCTCCGCGCTCGAGCTGGCTCGGGACGGGCCGCCGCGGGAGTTCTACGAGCGGATGGCGTCGTTCTGCCGTCCGATCCTCTTCGACAAGCGCGGCACCGGACTCTCCGACCGCGTGTCCGACATTCCTGACCTCGAGACGCGGATGGACGACGTCCGGGCGGTCATGGAGCAATCGGCTCGGAGCGGGCCGGGTCATGGGCGTTTCCGAGGGGGGATGATGACGGCGCTGTTCGCGGCCACGTACCCCGAGCGAACCGCCGCCGCTGTCCTCTACGGGACCTACCCGTCAACACTTTCCCGGGACGACTTCGCGTGGGGAGCGACCCGCGAGGAGATCGACGAGGCGATCCGTGAGCGCACGCGACGCTGGAACGAGGAAGGGTGTCTGGAGCGTTACCTGACCGAAGGATTCGGGCCGAGCTTCGCCGGCGACGAGGAGACCAGCCGCTGGTGGCGTCGGCTTCTGCTGACCAGCTCCAGCCCGGGCGCGCTGAACCAGCTCAGCCGGATGAACGTCGACCTGGACGTCCGCCACGTCCTGCCCTCGATCCGTGTCCCGACGCTGGTCCTGCATCGTCGGGACGACGACAGCCCGGAGATCGAGTCTGGACGGTACATCGCCGAGCGCATCCCGGGCGCCGAGTTCGTCGAGCTGGAGGGGCGGGACCACAGCTGGTTCTGGAACCCCGGTCAGCTCACCGACGAAGCCGAGCGCTTCTTCCGGGGCATCTGGGGCCGCGGCGAGTGGGACGCGGTCGAGCAGGATCGCGTGCTCGCGACCGTCCTCTTCACCGACATCGTGGGGTCGACCGCGAAGGCGGCCGAGCTCGGCGACCGCAGCTGGCGGGAGCTGCTCGAGCGCCATCACGCCCTGATCCGCTGGCAGCTCGTCCGCTTCCAGGGGACGGAGCTGGATACGGCCGGCGACGGCTTCTTCGCCTCGTTCGACGGTCCGGCTCGGGCCATCTGCTGCGCCTGCGCCATCACCGAGGGTGTGCGCGACGTCGGACTGGAGGTGCGCGCAGGGTTGCACACCGGTGAGTGCGAGGTGATGAACGGGAAGGTCGGCGGCATCGCCGTCCACATCGGCGCCCGCGTTGCGTCCTCCGCGGCGCCGGGCGAGGTGCTCGTCTCGCAGACGGTGAAGGACCTGGTCGCCGGCTCGGGGATGTCCTTTCAGGAGCGCGGCGTCGCCGAGCTGAAGGGCGTACCCGGCGAATGGCGGCTGTACGCGGTCGAGCGCTGAGGCGACGACAGGCTCAAGCCCGTCCCTGCAGTGCCTCCTGCGGAAAGCGGAGGGGCTCCGCGTCCATGCGGACCGAGCTGCGCGGCAGCTGGTAGCGGGCGAACGGCAGGACGACCACCTTCGCGTCGGGTCCGTGCTTCTCCATCGCCTCGGCGAACGCCTCGTCGAGCGACGTGGTCGCGTCGATGCCGATGTCCGCCGCCATCTCCAGGTTCTCCTCAAGCGTGACGAGCTTCAGGTGCTTGCGGGTCATGACCTCGTAGATCGGGACCCAGATGCAGCCGGCCCACATCTGGATCACGCGACCGTGGATGTCGCGGAGCACCTGCTGGTAGTTCTCGGGGGTCGCCGGCATGTACGGCTTCATCAGGTCCATCAGCGCCAGCCCGGGGAAGTCGCCGACGGCGGTCGAGACGCCCGGCGAGGGGGAGGTGTAGATCAGCGTGCCGCCGTCTCTGAGGACGAAGTCCGCCGACATGCAGCCCCAGCCCGTGTGGAAGAAGAGGTGGTCGGTCGGCGCGAACACGCCGCAGACCGCGATGTCCGCCTGCGCGCCGGGGTGATCGTAGGCGTAGATCTCGTTGAAGCGCTCGATCGCACGCCGGTGTGCCTCCGGATGCGAGCCGAAGATGCACTCGATCACCCGGCCGCGCGTGTCGAGCACCACGTTCATCGTGCACTGGAGCTCGCACATGGTCGCGACCTCGTCGATGTCGGAGCGCATCGGCCCGGCGTAGGCGCCGTAGTGAGTCTGGGGGGAGGGGACGAACGCGCAGTGGTTCGACTCGATCGTCTCGTCCGAGACGACGCCCGGGAGGATCAGCTTCCCGCCGCCGCCCGCGCCCCAGTGGTTCGACTGCGCCTGGCCGATCGTGATCTTCACGTCGCACTCGGCGACCGCCGTCATCAGCCACACTGGCGTCCCGCGCGAGGAGACGCCGACGTAGGTGTAGGCGTCGGCGTTCCGGGGCTCGTTCTGGTGGAACGCGATCCCGAGCCGCTCCATCCGGTCGAGGTTCTCGCGGCCGATCTTCTGCTCGATGTCCGACTCGGACATCGGGAAGACCTTCCCGTTGGCGCAGGCGACCACCGCCGGCTTCGCCGCCGCCTCGATCGCGTCGAAGACGGCCGGCAGGAGCCGCGACTGGGGCGTCGGCCGGAACTGGTTGTCGATGATCACCGCCACTTTCGTCGCCCCCGCGAGCAGTTCGGAGAACGACGGCCCCGAGACGGGCGACTCCAGCGCCGTCCGCGCCGCCTCGGTTGCATCGCCGACCGGGGCCGGCTCGTCGGGGTAGATCGCAGCGAGCAGATTCGCGTCGGGGACGTCCAGCGCGAGCTCCGTTCGGTACACCTTCGACTCGTCGCCGGAGGCGCCGATCGTCAGCGGGTCGAGCGACTCGTACGGGATCTTCAGGCGCGGCATCTTCCCTCCTCGTCGAAACCACCTTGGAGGCTATGACCGGCCTCGTGTAGCGTCAAGGATCATGAGCGCCACCAGGATCAACCACGTCTCGATCGTCGTGAACGACATGGCCGAGTCGATCCGTTTCTACGAGGAGCTCCTCGGTGCCGAGCGGATCCCGACCGCGAAGTTTCCGATCGGGAACGTCGTCTGGCTCCGTCTCGGGTCGACGCAGCTGCACCTGTTCGAGCGCGATGGGGGCGACGATCCGACCGTCCACCACCACTTCGGCATCGACGTGGACGACTTCGACGCGCTGTACGAGCGGGCGAAGGCGATGGGCGTCCTCGACTCGGCGGCGTTCGGAACTCCGATGCGGGCCCATCCGCTGGGGTGGGTGCAGCTCTACCTGCGCGACCCCGCCGGGAACCTGCTCGAGGTCGACTGGCCCGACCGGAGCACGCTCGCCCCCTCGACGCAGGCGGACATCGTTCCGCTCGAGGACTCCGCCCCGCAGGAGGGCGAGGCGGCGGTCGCCACCTTGTACCACTCGTAGCACACACGCGCACTCGTTTGAAAGCGGGCCGGGTTGCCTGGTACGGTCGGCTCCGGTTGAGCGCGCTGTCGGCACGAGTCCCCGATCGGGAGCAGGTCAGCTCGTGGCTGACCTGGCGCAGATGGCCCGTGTACATCGTGATCGCGCTGATCGCGTTCGCGCTCACGTACGTCCTCTTCCTCACCAAGGTGCAGCCGTTCGGCGGCGGCAACTGGCGCACGACCACGTTCGGCTCCGCCTGGCACGACCCGAAGGACTTCCTCAAGGTCGTGCTCGACTCGCTCACCTTCGCCTCGGCGCTCTTCATCGTCGCGAGCGGCTTCGCCTTGATCTTCGGGTTGATGCGGACAGTGAACATGGCTCACGGCGCCTTCTACCTCCTGGCCGGGTACATCGCCTACGAGATCCAGCAGGGGATGACCGGCCAGGGCTTCTCGCTCGACTCGAGCCAGGTGAACACCTGGGAGTGGCTCGTTCCGCTGCTGGTGGCGGCGCCGTGCATCATGGTCGTGGGGCTCCTCGTCCAGCAGGCATTCCTCCGCTGGACACAAGGGCAGGAGCTTCGCCAGGCGCTCATCACGATTGCGGTCTCGGTGATCGTCGCCGACCAGATCATCGCCCACTTCCCGCGGAACGTCTCCCAGGGTCAGCGGTTCGGAGGCAATGCCGTCGATCTGACGTGGCCGGGCTGGACCGACAGGTTCGTCAACCTCCATGTGGCCGGCGTGCAGTACTCGGTCGCCCGCCTCGTCATGCTCGCGATCGGCGTCGCCGTCGGTGTGGGTCTGTGGCTGTGGCTCTACCGGACGAAGACCGGCATGAAGATCCGGGCTGGTGTCGACGACGAGAAGATGACCTCGGCGCTCGGGATCAACATCCAGGTCACGTTCGCGATCACGTTCGCGGTCGGCTGTGGCCTCGCCGCGCTCGGCGCCGTCGTCTGGGCGTCGCAGTCGAACATCTCCTCCGGGCAGGACGGTCAGTGGCTGCTCAACTCGCTCGTCGTCGTGATCGTCGGCGGCATGGGCTCGATCTTCGGCGCCGCCGCAGGGGCGCTCCTCTACGCGTTCGTCGCCAACTTCGCCGCGTCGTACCTGCCGACCACCGGGTCCGACTGCTGCACCCAGTATTCGACGATCGTCACGTTCGTCTTGATCGCGCTCGTCCTCTCGTTCCGTCCGCGCGGACTGTTCGGGAGGGATGCGTGAATCCGTCCACCTGGACGCGCCAGCAGCAGGTCGAGCGGACGATCGCGGCCGCGGCCCTCGTCTTCGTGATCATCTGGCCGGCTGCCGGGTTCAGCCAGTACTGGGCCCACCAGATCCTCATCGAGACCTTCATCTTCGGCATCGCCGCGTCGAGCCTGATCTTCCTGTCCGCCTACGGCGGGATGGTGTCCCTCGCGCAGACCGCGCTCTTCGGCATCGCCGGGATCATCCTCGGCAACCTCGCGACGAAGGGAGGCCCGGGCGGGACCTCGAAGGGCCTTCATCTCGGCTGGGACCCGACGCTGGCACTGGTGGTCGCCATCGGGGCGACCACCGTCATCGGCCTGATCGGGGGCGCCGTCGCCTCGCGGAGCACGGGCATCTACTTCCTGATGATCACGCTCACCTACTCCGTGATCGCCACCTACACGCTCGGGCAGGTGACCAAGATCTCCGGTTTCTCGGGCATCGGCGGCATCAACCGGTACACACCGGGATGGGTCGGCAGCATCCTGGCGCATCCGAACCGGCTCTACTACATCGCGCTCGGAACGGCGATCTTCGTCTATCTCCTCAGCCGATACCTGATCCGCACCCCGTTCGGCCTCAGCCTGCAGGGCGTCCGGGACGAGCCGATCCGGATGAGTTCGCTCGGCTATGCGGTGCCTCTGCACCGGACGCTCGCATTCACGTTCGCGGCGTTCGTCGCTGCGCTCGGCGGCGTGCTCTACGGCTGGTGGGCCGGCCAGGTCTCGCCGGGAGACGTCGACCTCCCTCAGACGATCAGCCTGCTGATCATGGCCGTGATCGGAGGCCTGATCCGGATCGAGGGAGCCTGGGTCGGCGCCTTCGCCTTCATCCTGATGCAGAACTACATCACCTCGAACACGCACATCCCGGGGCTCGGCCTCGGCGGCACGCTCTTCGGCGGCAGCTTCAACACGATCATCGGGGTTATCTTTTTGGCGATCGTCGTCGTCTCACCAGATGGGCTCATGGGCCTCTGGGGAAAGTTGTTCGAGGAGCGACGCGGATCGAAGAGCGGCGACTCGACTTCCGTCCCGGCGACCGAGCCGGCGAAATGACAAAGGCATCTACCGACCAGCTTGAAAGTTGTGTCAGCACTGCGCGAGAATCGCGCGCACCTTCGGAACACGAGAGGGAGGAGGGCACTACCAGTGACGAGCTACAAGCTGCGTAGCTGGAAGACGGCGGCGGTCCTAGCCGTCGCCGTCGCCGCGCTTGCCGTCTGGACGACGACGTCGCTCGCCGCGTCGCACGTCAAGACCGTGAAGGTCGCGATCATGACCGACTGCAAGGGGGCCTTCGCGTTCGGCTACGACTACGACATCGGCGGGGCGCAGGGCGCGTTCGCGCGGTTTGCCGGCGGCAAGACCAAGAGCCATGCCAAGCCGTCTGCCGGCATGACCGGCATCAAGGCGGGCAGCACGCCGATCCAGATCGTCGGCTACGGCTGCGGGAACGACACCGTGCCGCTGGCGATCAGCGAGACCAAGCGCCTGATGGAGAAGCTGAACGCGGACGTCATGATCGGCCCGCTGTCCGGCGACGAGGCGGTCTCGATCGCGAACTACGCGAAGTCACATCCGACGAAGACGTTCATCATCGGCACCGCCGGGTCCCAGGATCCGACGATGCAGATCGCGCCGAAGAACATGTTCCGCTACCACGGCGACGGCGCCCAGTGGAATGCGGGTATCGGCGAGATCGCCTACAAGAAGCTCGGCTGGAGGAAGGCTGCGATCATCGAGGACGACTACAGCTTCGGCTGGACGTCCGCGGCCGGCATGATCGCCGACTTCTGCGCGGTCGGCGGCGACATCGTCAAGCGCGTCTTCCCGCCGCTGAACACCACGGACTACGCGCCGTTCGTCCGCCAGCTGCCGAACCCGAACCAGGTGGACGGGTACTTCTCGACCATCGGCGGAACCGGGACGTCGGCCATGCTGAAGGCGTTCGAGCAGGCGTACGGCAAGCTGAATCCGAAGCAGTGGATCGGCAACCTGTTCTTCGGCTTCCTCGGCGCCGACAAGGTCGTTGCCCCGAAGCTCGTCGGCGCGTACGTCGGCGGTTTCGGCAACGCTCCCGGCGTGCACACTCCGACCATTGACGCGTATCGCGCGTTCATGAACAAGCTGTACCCGAAGCTGCCGGCCGACGACGGCTTCGTCTACAACTACTACATGGCCGCGTGGGCCCTGGTCCAGGGGCTGCAGAAGGCGCCCGGTGCCACCGGCGCCAAGCTCGACAACGCGTTGCCGAGGGCGATCAAGGGCGCGCCGTTCCAGCTCTCCGGCGGAGGCGTACTCCACCTCGACTCGCGGCGGCAGGCGATCCAGGACGAGTATCAGCTCCAGCTCGTCAGACAGAAGGACGGGTCGGTTGCCCCGCAGGTGGTTGCGTACGTGCCTACGGTGGATCAGTCGTTCGGCGGCCTCTTCACGCCGTCGAGCCCTCCGCCCGGGCGCACGCAGCCTCCGTGCAAGAAGGTGAAGACACCCTGGCAGGGCAAGATCAAGGTCGTCTCCGGGGGCAAGGTCACGAACCAGGTGATCAAGTAGCCGCTTGACCGAAGCACCAGCAGCCGAGCACGCCGAGCCGACCCTCCGCCTGCGGGGGGTCGGCCGGCGGTTCGGCGGTCTCCACGCGGTTCGCGACGTCGATCTCGAGGTCGCACACGGCGAGCGTCGCGCGATCCTCGGCCCGAACGGCGCCGGAAAGACCACGCTCTTCAACGTGATCTGCGGCGACTTTCCCGCCACGGCGGGGACGGTCGAGCTCTTCGGCCGTGACGTGACCGCGCTCCCGGCGCGCGCGCGGACGCCGATGGGGCTCGCGCGGACCTACCAGCAGTCCCGCCTTCTCGCGGGGCTGACGGTCGAGGACAACATCTACCTCTCCGTGCTCGGCGTCCACGGTGGGCATCTGCGCCCCGTGAAGATGCGCAGAGATTCCGAGTACCGCGAGCGCGCCCGGGAGGCGGCGCGGCGCGCCGCGATCGACCACAAGCTCTCCGAGATCTGCGGGCCGCTCTCGCATGGAGAGCACCGGCAGGTAGCGCTGGCAATCGCGCTCGCCGCCGAACCACGGATGCTGATGCTCGACGAGCCCTGCTCCGGTCTGTCACGTGGGGAGCGGCAGCTCCTCACCGAGCTCCTGCTCGCGCTGGGACGGGACATCACTCTGATCGTGATCGAGCACGACATGGACGTGGCCCTCCGCGTCGCCGAGCGGGTGACGATGATGCACGACGGGCGCGTGATCGTCGAGGGCACGCCCGACGAGATCCGCGCAAACCAGCTCGTCCACGATCTCTACCTCGGCCGGGGGTACCGCAATGAGTGACGCCGTACTCGCCGTCGAGGGTTTGCACGCGCACTACGGCAGCGCGCACGTGCTCCAGGACATCTCCTTCGAGCTCGGCGAGCAGGCGGTCGCGATCGTCGGCCGGAACGGCATGGGCAAGACCACGCTCTGCTCGTCGATCATGGGCATCAGCCCGCCAAGAGTGTCGGGATCCGTACGTTTCGGCGGGCGGGAGCTCGTCGGCATGAGCTCCCACAGGATCGCGAACCTCGGGATCGGCTACGTCCCCCAGGGCCGCCGTCTCTTCCCGTCGCTGACCGTCGACGAGCACCTGCGGATGTCGGCGCGCGGAAACGGCTCCCGTCGCTGGACGATCGAAAGCGTGTACCAGCTCTTTCCGCGGCTGGCCGAGCGGAAGCGCAACGGCGGCGCGCAGCTGTCGGGTGGCGAGCAGCAGATGCTTGCGATCGGGCGTGCGCTCGTCACCAACCCGACGCTCCTGATCATGGACGAGCCCTCGGAGGGACTTGCGCCGACGATCATCGAGATGCTGATCGAGACGTTCAAGAGACTCGAGCAGGAGGGCCTCCGTATCCTGCTGATCGAGCAGAACCTGGGGATGGCGACCGCGATCGCCGACCGCCAGCTGGTCATGATGGGCGGCGAGATCGCAGCCGAGACGACCGCGACCGAGCTCTCGGGCGATCCGGAGCTCCAGCGGCGGTACCTCGGCGTCGAGCCCGTTTCGCACTGACATGCGGCGTGCACTTGCCGTTGCCGCGCTCGCCGCGCTCGTCCTCGCCGGCTGCGGCGGATCGTCGCCGACGGGGCCCCGGGCGATGGTGTTCGTCAGCGTCAAGGACGGCGACTACGCGATCTTCGGCGCCGATGCCGACGGCAAGCACGCGCGGCGGCTGACGAGGCAGAAAGGCGATCCATCGACGCCGGCCGGGCTCTTCTTCCAGTTGCAGCCGGCCTGGTCGCCAGACGGTGCGGAGCTCGCGTTCTCGAGCGCTCGCGACGGGATCGCGCATATCTACGTCATGAATGCCGACGGCACCGGCACCCGCCGGCTGACGGACACCGAGCAGGGCGACGAGCACCCCTCCTGGTCGGCGGACGGCAGGCGGATCGTCTTCTCGCGGGAGGGCGCGCTTTTCGCCGCTCCGGCTGCAGGCGGGAAGGCGCACCGGGTCGGCCGCGGGCTGGGCAGCGCTCAGGACCCCGCGTACTCGCCGGACGGCAAGCTGATCGCCTACGACTACCGCAAGCCGGGCTTCCAGAACCGTGAGATCTTCGTGATGAACGCCGACGGCACGGGGATCCGCGCCGTGACAAGGCTCGGAGGATCGAGCGGTCTGCCCGCGTGGTCACCCGACGGCAGGACGCTGGCGTTCCAGAGCAACGCGAACCTCGCCCACTACGAAATCTTCAGAGTCGCCGCGAACGGAACGCGCGCGCACCGGGTCACCACCTCCAGCATCGACGCGATCCAGCCGGCGTTCGCTCCCGACGGGTCGATCGGGTTCTCCCGCGACGGCGCGATCTGGGTCGACGAGGGGAAGACGGAGACGCAGCTCACCTCGGGCAAGGACGACGACACGAACCCCGTCTGGCGCCCCTCTCAACCGCAGTAGGATCGACTCGGCATGACGACCGTCGTCCTCCTCGGCACGCTCGACACGAAGGGGAAGGAGTACGGGTACCTCCGCGACCGGCTGCGGGAGCAGGGCGTCGACGTCGTCGTCGTCGATGCGGGGGTCTTCGAGCCGCAGATCGACGCCGACGTGACGCAGGGTGAGGTCGCCGCTGCGGCTGGCGCAGACGTGGCCGCGCTCCGCGCGGGAGGCGACCGGGGCGCCGCCGTCGAGGCGATGTGCCGCGGTGCCGCCGCCGTCGCCGCGCGGCTGCACGAGGAGGGCCGGCTCGACGGGATCCTCTGTGTCGGCGGCTCGGGCAACTCGTCGATCGGCGCGGCCGCGATGCGCGTGCTTCCGGTCGGCGTCCCGAAGCTGATCGTGTCGACGGTCGCCTCCGGCGACACCCGGCCGTACGTCGGCGCAAGCGACGTGTCGATGACCTACTCGGTCGTCGACATCTCCGGGCTGAACCGGATCTCGGAGCGGATCCTCTCGAACGCCGCCGGCGCGATTGCCGGGATGGCCGAGATGTCGGTCCCCGAGAGCGGTGACGCACGGCCGTTGATCGGGGCGACGATGTTCGGGGTGACGACTCCCGCCGTCACGCGCGCGCGCGAGCGGCTGGAGGAGCTGGGCTACGAGGTGCTCGTCTTCCACGCCACCGGCACGGGCGGCCAGTCGATGGAGGCGCTGGCGCGCGGCGGCTTCCTCGCGGGGGTCCTCGACCTCACCACGACCGAGCTCGCGGACGACCTCGTCGGCGGCGTGCTGTCGGCGGGCCCCGACCGGCTCGAGGCGGCGGGGGAGCTCGGGCTGCCGCAGGTGGTCTCGCTCGGGGCGCTCGACATGGTCAACTTCGGCCCGCGGGAGACGCTGCCGCCGCAGTTCGAGGGCCGCAACATCTACGTCCACAACCCGACCGTCACGCTCATGCGGACGACACCCGAGGAGTGTGCAGAGCTGGGGCGCCGGATCGCGCGCAAGCTCTCCTCGGCGAAGGGGCCGACCGCGCTCTTCGTCCCGCTCGAGGGCGTGTCGATGATCGCCACGGAAGGCGGGCCATTCCACGACGCGGCCGCGGACGAGGCCCTGTTCGCGGCGCTGCGCGGGGGCCTCGGCCCGAACGTCGAGCTGCACGAGCTCGATCTGGACGTGAACGACCCGGCGTTCGCCGACGCGATGGCCGATCGACTGCACGAGCTGATCCAGGAGGAGAGGAAATGACCAGGCAGGAGGCGCTTGCCCGGCTGCGGGCGCAGATCGACGCCGGCAAGCCGATCATCGGTGCCGGCGCGGGCACCGGGCTCTCGGCCAAGTGCGCCGAGGCCGGCGGGTGCGACCTGATCATCATCTATAACTCGGGCCGCTACCGGATGGCCGGGCGCGGATCGCTCGCCGGGCTGATGCCGTACGGCGACGCGAACGCGATCGTGGTGGAGATGGCCGCCGAGGTGCTCCCCGTCGTGAAGGAGACCCCTGTGCTTGCCGGCGTCTGCGGGACCGACCCGTTCCGGTTGATGCCGGTCTTCCTGGAGGAGCTGAAGCGGATCGGCTTCTCAGGTGTCCAGAACTTCCCCACCGTGGGGCTGATCGACGGCAACCACCGGATCGGGCTGGAGGAGACCGGAATGGGCTACGGCGTCGAGGTGGAGATGATTCGCGCCGCGCACGAGGCCGACCTCCTGACCGCGCCGTACGTGTTCACGCCGGAGGAGGCGGTGGCGATGACGGAGGCCGGAGCTGACGTCCTCGTCCCGCACATGGGGCTGACCACGGGCGGGGCGATCGGAGCCTCGACGGCGAAGACACTCGACGAGTCGGTCGAGCTGGTCCAGGCCATGCGCGACGCGGCGGTGGCGGTCCGCGACGACGTGATCGTCCTCTGCCACGGCGGGCCGATCGCCGAGCCCGACGACGCCGCCTACGTGCTCGAGCGGACGAGCGGCGTGGTCGGCTTCTTCGGTGCGTCCAGCATGGAGCGGCTCCCGACCGAGACGGCGATGACGGAGAACATGAAACGGTTCAAGGCGATCGAGCTCGGAGGAGGACAGGCGTGAGCAAATTCGTGCTGAAGGACGAGGTTCCGGTCGAGGGGTTCGAATGGGGCAGTGCCGGCATGCGCTGCGCGCCGCTCGGAACGGGCTGCACGTCGTTCGTGGTGATGGACGTCCGGCTCGACCCGGGTTTCTTCCACGCGTTCCACAAGCACCCCGGCCAGGACGAGATGATCACGATCACGGCGGGGCGCGTCACGCAGTACATCGAGGGCGAGTCCACCGTTCTCGGCCCGGGCGACTCCGTGTACATCGACAAGGACGTCGTGCACGGCTCGTACAACGACTTCGACGAGCCGGCGCAGCTCAGCGTCGTCCTCGCGCCCGCGGTCGGAGACGGCGGCTACGTCGCGGTGGACGTGTCCGCCGAGGAGCCGTGGGCGGCGCTGAGATGAAGGCCGTCCTCGTTCGCGAAGGCGGCGTCCTCTCGTACGAGGACGTTCCCGATCCGGTCGCCGGGCCGGGCGAGGTGGTCGTCGAGCTGCGTGCCGCCGCGGTCAACCGGCGCGACCTCCTCGTCCGCAACCCGCCGGGGCCGGCGTACGAGTTCGAGCTGCCGCTGATCCCCGGCTCCGACGGCGCGGGGGTGCGGCGGGACACCGGAGAGGAAGTCGTGATCTACCCCGGGATCGGCTGGGGCCCGCGCGAGGACGCCGCGGGGCCGGACTGGCGGATCCTCGGCGGGCCGGACGACGGCACCTACGCCGAGCTGGTCAAGGTTCCGGCGGAGAACGTCTTCGCGAAGCCCGCGCGGCTGTCGTGGGAGGAGGCGGCCGCCTTCCCGCTCGCCGCCCTGACCGCGTACCGGGCGCTGTTCGAGGTCGGAGGCCTCACCCGCGAGGAGAGCGTGCTCATCCTCGGGGCGGGGAGCGGCGTCTCGACGACGGCCGTGTCGCTCGCGGCGCAGGCCGGGTGTCGAGTTCTCGTCACCTCGTCGTCGCAGGAGAAGATCGACCGTGCGAAGGAGCTGGGCGCCGAGGGCGGCGTCCTCTACACCGAGGAGGGGTGGGCCGAGGCGGCCGGGCCAGTCGATGTCGTGCTCGACTCGGTGGGCACGACCTGGCGTGAGTCCCTCAAGGCGCTCCGGCGAGGCGGTCGGCTCGTCGTCTTCGGCGGAACCGGTGGGCCGGAGGTGACGCTCGACGTCCGGGCGCTCTACCTCAACTGGCAGTCGATCCGCGGGACGACGATGGGCTCGCACCGCGACTTCGCGGGACTGATGCGCATGGTCGACGCTGGTTCCTGGCGGCCCGTGATCGACAGTGTGCGTCCGCTCGCGGAGGCCGAGGCCGCCCACGACCGCATGAAGGCAGGCGAGCACTTCGGCAAACTCGTCCTGTCGACCTAGGCCGGGAACGGTCCCGAAGGGACTGTCCCCACAGGCCGAACTGCGGCCCCCCGACGTCGCCCACCCGGGGTCAGACCCCCTACCGAACCATCGCGACCTCTCCACAGGCTCGTAGGGTTACAGGCGTTCGACGAGCTCGTCGAGCGGCTTGCGCGCGGCGCGGGCGCTCCACTCCTCCGGCGTCCGTCGGTCGGGGTCGCGCTCGCGGGCCGGATAGCCGAACGTCAGCACGATCGCGATGTCGTCGTCTGCGGTGAGACCGAGGGCGGCGCGCGCCCCGTCCGGATCCGCGAGCCCGTTCGGGCACGAGCCGACGCCGGCGTCCCAGGCCGCGAGCAGCATGTTCTGCGCGCAGCGGCCGGTGTCGAACCCGCTCCGCCCGACGATCGCGACGACGAGTTGCGCGCCGCGGACGTTCCCGGGCTCGTAGACCGCCTCCGCGAGCCGCCCCCTGGCCGACTCGCTGTCGACGACCACGAACCGCCACGGCTGCCGGTTGCGGGCGCTACCGGTGAGACGGCCCGCATCGAGGATCCGGCGGGCGACCCCGTCCGGGATCGGGCGAGCGGCGTAGTCGCGGGTCTCGCGGCGAGAGGCGATCGCCGGCCAGGTGTCCACGGACGAATGGTATGTGCGTCAGCGCCGGAGACGGGCGATCCAGGTCGCGCTGAGCGTGGACTCGTCGGCCGGCCGGTCCGAGTACTCGTCCCTGACGGCGATCACCTCGAACCCACTGTCGACGAGCGCCGACCGGATGTCGGCCGCCCGGTGGAAGTACTGCCGATGGCATTCGCTGAAGGGTGACGCCGTGCCCTCAGGCGTGACGTGGATCCGGGTGTCGCAGCGGCGCGCGCCCGGATCGACCGCGGCACGGATCACGAAGCGATGCCCCTCCTTCTCGCCGGACACGACGGGTCGCGAGGAGGTGAGGGCCATCATCGCGTCCGTGTGCACGTCGAAGACGAGCCAGCCGGCCGGACGCAGCACCCGGGCGAGCGCTTCCGCGGTCGGACGGAGCGTTTCCGGCGGGAGGTAGGTGAATCCGTCCAGCGTGCAGGTGGCGGCGTCGAAGGTCGTCTCGACGGGAAGGTCGGGAAGCGCCGCGTGGATCAGCGGGACGTCCGGGCCGAGCAGGCGCCGGGCGCGCGCGAGCATCGCCTCGGACGCATCGACCCCGGTGACCCGGTAGCCCCGGGCGGCCAGCTCGGCCGCCAGGAGGCCGGTGCCGCTGCAGACGTCGAGGACGTCGGTGACGCCTTCCTCGTCGGCGGCGAAGAGCCCGTCCAGGAACGCGGCCCAGGCGCCGTGGCAGGGGTCGACGACGATCTCGTCGTAGACCCCCGCCAGCTGCGTGTACGCCTCCAGCCGGCGCACGCGGATCGCCGGACCGGGCTAGATGCCGAGGATCTTGGCCTTCGCGGCCGCGAACTCCTCGTCCGTCAGCACGCCCTGCGAGTGCAGGTTCGCCAGGTTCTGGAGCTCGGCATTCGGGTCGGGCTGCGCCGGAGCCTGCTGCGCCTCGTAGGCCGGCTGCTGGGCCATCTGCTGGTCGTACTGGGCCTGGTCCTGTGCCGCCCACTTCTCGTTCTGCCGGTGCGCCACGCGGCCGGAAACGGCCGTCGCGGTCCCGGCCACGACGGCCGTTCTCGCTGCCATCCGCAAAAGTCCCATGTCGTTCCTCTCGTTCGGTGGTGGACGGTTACCCGGCCGCCCCGGCCTCCGCCCGTGCCTGGGCGACGACCTCGGCGGGGATTCGGATCGAGTCGATCAGCACGGCGTCCGCGTCGGCCAGCGCCGAGACGACCTTCGTCGCCCACAGGTTCTCGAACGCGACCAGCAGCGCCGCGCTGTTCGGGGGCAAGTCCTCGCTGACCTCGTCCGCGTCCTCGTCGTTCAGGGATCCGGGCTCGGTGACGTCGAGCTCGGCGAACGCCGCGCCCTCCTGGTCGAGATCCTCGATCGCGAGTGTCGACACGGTGCCGTCCTCGTCCTTCATCACGAAGAGCAGGTCGAGGATGCGGATCGTCCCGTTGTCCACGAGCTCCTGGATCGCGGGCGCGATCTTGCCGCTGAACTTGTTGCCGGGGAAGCCGATGATGTAGACGTCGACGGGGCCGACTTCCATGGTCTCTCCTTTTTTGGGGTCGGCCGAAGCCTAGTCGTTCTCCCTAGACTCGGTCGGTGCAGGTCTGCACCTATCTGGACCGCCCCGACCTGGTCGAGCGCATCTCGGAGATCGGCGAGGTGTGGCCGGAATTCCTCCACCACGCGGACGTGCCCCGGCTCCACTGGGCGAAGCTGCGGGACGAGCTCCCCGGGTTCCAGCTCGTCCTCTACGACGACGAGCGGGACGCCGTCATCGGGCGTGGGCAGACCATGCCCACCTCGACGCGCGACGGCCTCCCCGGCGGAATCGACGACATGCTCGAGCGGAACTTCGGTGCCGGCCCGCGGGCGGAGCCCGACGTTCTCTCCGCCGCGGTCGCGATCGTCGATCCGCGCCGGCAGGGAGAAGGGCTGAGCGCGCTGCTGATCGAAGGCATGCGCCGGGTCGCACGCGGGGCGGGCTTCCCGGCCCTGATCGCACCGGTGCGGCCGACGCGGAAGGCCGAGTTCCCCTTGATCGACATGGAGCGTTACATCGGCTGGACTCGCGGGGACGGGCTCGCCTGGGATCCGTGGATCCGGCTCCACGCGCGCCTGGGCGCGGAGCCGGTCGAGGTCTGCCCGACGTCGATGACGGTCACCGGCTCGCGCGGCGAGTGGGAGGGGTGGACCGGCCTCGAGTTCCCGGACGACGGGGAGTACGTCGTGCCCGGGGCTCTGGTGCCGGTGCGCTTCGAGGGCGGCACGGGCACGTACGTCGAGCCGAACGTCTGGATGTGGCACGCCGTCGGGGTGTGACGCTCAGAGCAGCTCGTACGCAGGCAGCGTCAGGAACTCGACGAACTCGTCGGTGAGGGCGACGTGCTCGAAGGTCTTGGTCGCCTCGCCGAGGCGGGGCTGGGCCGGGGCGGCGTCGGCTTGCTCGCGGACGACGGTGAGGACGTGGTCGCGGTCGATTCGGTCGTGGTGGATCCATTGCCAGATCTGGGAGCGCGAGATCTCGGCGGTGGCGACGTCCTCCATCAGGTTGTCGATGGCGGCGGCGCCGGTGCCGTTCAGCCAGGCGGTCAGGTAGCGGATGCCGACGGACACGTTCTCCCGGATCCCCGCCTCGGTGATCTCGCCGGGCGTCTCCGGGACCGCGAGCAGCTGCGCTGCGTCGACGGAGACGTCGGGCCGCTGTCGTCCGATCTGGTTGGGCCGCTTGCCGAGCACCGCGTCGAACTCCCTCGTCGCCGTCTCGACGAGGTCGGGATGCGCGACCCAGGTCCCGTCGAAGCCGTCGCCCGCCTCGCGTGCCTTGTCCTCGCGCACCTTTGCCAGCGCCGCCTCGGTCACCTCGGGATCGCGGCGGTTCGGGATGAACGCGGCCATCCCGCCCATCGCGAAGGCGCCGCGCCGGTGGCAGGTCTTGACCAGGAGCTCGGTGTAGGCGCGCATGAAGGGGACGGTCATCTTCACCGCCGAGCGGTCGGGGAGCACGAAGTCCGATCGGTTGCGGAACTTCTTGATCACGCTGAAGATGTAGTCCCAGCGGCCCGCGTTCAGCCCGGCCGAGTGCTCGCGCAGCTCGTACAGGATCTCGTCCATCTCGAACGCGGCCAGGATCGTCTCGATCAGGACGGTCGCGCGGATCGTCCCCCGGGGGATCCCGAGCGCGTCCTGCGCGTGGAGGAAGACGTCGTTCCAGAGTCTCGCCTCGAGGTGGCTCTCGAGCTTGGGAAGGTAGAAGTACGGGCCACTTCCCCGCGCGAGCGCCCGCTTCGCCGAGTGGAACATGTACAGCCCGAGGTCGAACAGGCTCCCGGAGACCGGCTCGCCGTCGACGAGCAGGTGCCGCTCGGGCAAATGCCAGCCGCGCGGCCGGACGAGCAGCGTCGCCACCTGCTCGTTCAGCCGGTAGCTCTTCTCCCCGGTGTCGAGGGAGATCGTCCGGTCGTTCGCCTCGATCAGGTTCTGCTGGCCCTCGACGAGATTCGCCCACGTCGGCGAGTTGGCGTCCTCGAAGTCCGCCATGAAGACGCGCGCGCCCGAGTTGAGCGCGTTGATCACCATCTTCCGATCGGTCGGGCCCGTGATCTCCACCCGCCGGTCCTGCAGGTCCGGCGGTGCCTCCGAAACCCGCCACGACCCGTCCTCCCGAACAGCTCGCGTCTCCTCGAGGAACGCGGGCAGCTCCCCTGCGAGCAGGCGTTCCTGACGCGCCGACCGGGCCGTGAGCAGCTCCTCGCGCCTGTCGCCGAACGTGCGCTGGAGACCGGCGACGAAGTCGAGCGCCTCCCCAGACACGATCCCCTCGCAGCCCGCCGGCACCGGCGCGCGAACGTCGACGCCGCTCATGACGGCATCCTACGGCCGAAGCGGGACTAGAGTCTCCGACGATGGCCCTGGGGTCCGATTTCCTCGCCGCCGTCGCAGCATCGCTTCCGGCCGACGCCGTGGTCGACCGCCCGGAGCAGCTGCGGACCTACGAGTGCGACGGGCTCACGGGCCACCGGGTCGTGCCCTCGCTCGTCGTGCTGCCCGAGACGACGGAGCAGGTCCAGGCGATCGTGCGCGCCTGCCATGCGGCGGGCGTGCCGTTCGTCGCGCGCGGCGCGGGAACCGGCCTCTCCGGGGGCGCGCTGCCGGTCGCCGACGGCGTCGTCGTGTCGCTCGCCCGGATGAACAGGATCCTCGACGTCGACCTCGCCGGCGCCCGAATCGTCGTCCAGCCGGGCGTGACGAACCTGCAGGTGACGGAGGCGGTCGCGGCCGAGGGATGGTACTACGCGCCCGACCCGTCGAGCCAGCAGGTGTGCACGATCGGCGGGAACGTCGCCGAGAACTCGGGCGGTGCGCACTGCCTCAAGTACGGCTTCACCGTCAACCACGTCGCGGGGCTGACGGTCGTCCTCCCCGACGGTGAGCTGGTCCGGCTCGGGAGCCGCTCGCTCGAGTCGTCCGGCCCCGACCTCCTCGGCGTGTTCGTCGGCTCGGAGGGGACGCTCGGGATCGCCGCCGAGATCACTCTCCGGCTGCTGCGCCGCCCGGAGGCCGTGCGGACGGTGCTCGCCGCCTTCCACTCGACCGACCACGCGGGCGCTGCGGTCTCCGGCGTCGTCGGGGCGGGGATCCTGGCCTCGGCGATGGAGATCATGGATCGCCTGACGATCGAGGCGGCCGAGGCGGCGGTGCACCCCGGCTATCCCGACGCGGACGCGGTCCTGCTCGTCGAGCTGGACGGGCCGGCGCCGCAGGTCGAGGAGGACCTCGTCGCCGTCGAGACGATCTGCCGCGACTCCGGCGCCTGGGAGATCCGCACCGCCGCGAGCGACCACGAACGGGCGCTGCTCTGGAAGGGGCGGAAGTCGGCGTTCGCCGCGATGGGACGCGTCTCGAGCGACTACTACGTCCAGGACGGTGTCGTCCCCCGGACGAGGCTGCCGGAAGTGCTGCGCCGGATCGCCGAGCTCGAGGCGGAGTACGGCCTTCGCGTCGGCAACGTCTTCCACGCCGGCGACGGCAATCTGCATCCGCTGGTGCTGTACGACGCCCGCAACGAGGGCGAGCCGGAGCGCGCGCGGGCGCTGGCGGAGGCGATCCTGGAGGCGTGCATCGACGCAGGCGGGTCGCTGACGGGCGAGCACGGCATCGGCGTCGACAAGGCGTGCTCGATGCCGCTCCTCTTCGGCGCCGACGACCTGGAGGCGATGCAGCGCGTCCGCCGGGCATTCGATCCCGCCGGCCTGTGCAACCCCGGGAAGGTGTTCCCCACCCCCCGTTTGTGCGGCGAGGTGCCCGGGCCGTACCGTGTCCACCCACTCGAGCAGGCGGGTCTTGCCGAGCGTCTCTGAGGTCGCGAGCGTCCACGAGGCGGCCGCGGTCCTGGCCGGAGCCTCCGAGCGTGGCGAGCGCGTGTCGATCGAGCGGGACGGTGGCGACGTCGTCCTCTCGACGAGGCGGCTCGACCGGATGCTCGAGCACGAGGCCGGCGACCTGACCGCGATTGTCGAGGCCGGCATCCGCCTGCGCGACCTGGCCGAGCGGCTCGCCGCCAGCGGCCAGATGCTCGCGCTCGACCCGCCGGGGAACCCGACGGTCGGCGCCTGCATCGCGGCCAACCTCTCCGGCCCGCGCCGCCATCGCTACGGGACGGCGCGCGACCTCGTCATCGGCATGACCGTCGTTCTCGCCGACGGGACGATCGCGAGCTCCGGCGGCAAGGTGGTGAAGAACGTCGCCGGCTACGACCTCGCGAAGCTGTTCTGCGGTTCGAGGGGCCGCCTGGGGCTGATCGCCCGCGTGGCGCTGAGGCTGCACCCTGGTCCGGAAGCGACGCGGACGCTCGTCGTCCCCGTGTCCTCGGCCGCCGACTCCGAGGAGAAGGCGCAGGCGATCCTGAGGGCGCCACTCGCGGCGTCGGCGGTCGATCTCGCCTGGCCGGGCCGTCTGGCGGTCCTGTTCGAGGGCGGCCGGCGCGGTGTGGACGAGCAGTTCGGGCTCGCCCGAGACCTCGTCGGCGGCGCCGAGGACGACGGTTCCGTGTGGGAGGAGATCACGGCCCGCCAGGCTTCGTCCCGTGGCCGCCTGCTGTTCCCTCCCGGCGGGCTCGCGGAGACGCTCGACGGCCTGGACGAGGCGGTGGTGCGGGTCTCCGCCGGGGTGGCGCACGTCGCGGAGCCGGTGGCCGACTCGCGCGACCCGGTGGAGATCGCGCTCGCCGAGCGCGTCCGGGCGCAGTTCGACCCGGCCGGGGTGCTCGCGTGATCGACCGGGACCTGATCGACGACTGCGTCCACTGCGGCTTCTGCCTGCCGACCTGCCCGACCTACGGGCCGCTCTGGCAGGAGGAGACGGACTCGCCGCGAGGGCGCATCCTGCTGATGAGTGGGCTCGTCGACGGAACCCTTGACCTTTCCTCGACGATCGTCCAGCACTTCGACCGGTGCCTCGGTTGCATGGCGTGCGTCACCTCGTGCCCCTCGGGCGTGCGCTACGACCGCCTGATCGAGCAGACCCGCGCGTACGTCGAAGAGCACTACGAGCGCGGTGACGACGACACCCTCCGGAGGGCGCTGATCTTCGCGACGGTGCCGCACCCGCGGCGACTGAGGCTCGCGCTCGCGCTGACACCGCCCCGGCTGCCGGGACCGCTCGCCCCGTTCGCCGACCTGAAGCCGCCGCGGCGGTCGGCGGAGCTGCCGCCGGAGGTGACGCCGGCGACCGGCCTCCGACGGATGCGCGTCGGGCTCCTGCTCGGCTGCGTGCAGCGGGTCGTCTTCGGCGACGTCAACGTGGCGACGGCCCGGGTGCTTGCCGCCGAGGGGTGCGAGGTGGTCGCTCCGCGCGGCCAGGGGTGCTGCGGCGCGCTCCATCTCCACGCCGGGCGGTTCGAGGAGGGCCGGCACCGCGCCGCCCGGCTGGCCGACGCGTTTCCCGACGTCGACGTGATCGTCGTCAACGCCGCCGGCTGCGGCTCGCATCTGAAGGAGTCCGACCTGCCGGTCCGGGTCGTCGACATCGGCGAGCTGCTCGCCGAGCTCGACCCCCGGGCAGAACGGCACGAGCTGCCCGTTCGGGTCGCCTACCAGGACGCATGCCACCTGGGGCACGCGCAGGGGATTCGCGACGCACCGCGGGAGGTGCTCCGCTCGATTCCCGGGCTCGAGCTGGCGGAGCCGGCAGAGCAGGCGATCTGCTGCGGCAGCGCCGGGATCTACAACCTGACGCAGCCGAAGGCGGCGCGGGAGCTGGGCAGGCGGAAAGCCGCGAACGTGGCGGCCACGGGCGCCGACGTCTACGCCGCCGGGAACCCCGGCTGCCTCGTGCAGGTCTCGACGCACCTGCGCCGCGCAGGTGGGGCGCTGCCGGCGCTCCATCCGGTCGAGCTGCTCGACGCGTCGCTCCGAGGCGTCGGAGCCGAGACGATGCTCAGGTCAGCTCGACGATGAGGCCGTCGATCCGCCTGGCGATCTCGTCCCGGATCGGGCGCACGTGCTCGATGGGCAGCCCGTACGGATCGGGCAGGGCCCAGTTCTCGTAGCGCTTCCCGGCGACGACGGGGCACGCACCGTCGCACGCCGCGATCACGACGTCCGCCCACTCGACGTCCGACTGCTCGAGCCTGCGGGCGCGGTGGCCGGAGGCGTCGAGGCCGACCTCGCGGAGGGCCTCGACGACGACCGGCTCGGCGGTCTCGCGGTGCGGAGCGGCTCCGGCGGACCGCGCGGCGTGACGGTTCCCGGCCGCGCGGCGGAAGAGCTGCTCCGCCAGCACGCTCCGGCCGCTGTTGCCGATGCAGACGAACAGGACGTTCACGGCCGGTTCGGAGGACGCAGCGCCCCGCGTCGCGACACGTGCATCGCGTCGTCGGCAAAGTCCTGGCGCGACAGCTCGCGGACGAGCCTCGGTGCGGTCGCGTCCCGGTCGGGACGCGGGATGCCGTCGCCGGCGATCGTGAACGGGACGAGTTCGCCCGCTCTCCACGACCCGTCGCTGCGCAGCGTGAGCCGGAGGATTCCCGTGACGCCCGAGACGCCGGACGTGTTCAGCGTGCGGTAGCCGACGAAGTTGCCGAGTGAGTACGCGATGAGGCGGCCCCGGTACCACTCCATCCCGCGCAGGACGTGCGGGCCGCTCCCGACCACGAGGTCGGCGCCCGCCCGGACGACGGCGTGCGCGAACGCGACGGCGTTGCCGCGGTCCTCGCCGAGGAACCGCTCCGGCCCCGGCCGCACGTGCCGGTGGTCCGCGCCCTCGGCACCGGCGTGCATGGTCACGACGACGATGTCGGCCCATCCGCCTGCCTTGCGGACCAGCTGCTGCGCGGCCGGGAGGTCGAGCAGGCTCTGCGCCCAGGGATACGGCGCGAACCCGAGCACCGCGACGCGTGTGCCGCGCACCTTCGTGTAGGCGATCTCGCCCGGCCGCCCCGTGGTCAGCATCCCGGCCGCCCGCACGGCGGCGACGGTGTCGTCCTGGCCGGCGGTGCCGTAGTCGAGCGCGTGGTTGTTCGCGAGGTTCATCACCGTGAACCCCGCTTTCCGCAGCAGGCGCGCGTACGACGGGGGTGCGTGGAAGGCGAAGCAGTCCGTGCTCCCGGCCGCACACTTCGCCGTCCCGTGCCCGGTCAGTGTTCCCTCGAGGTTGCCCAGGACGACGTCGCCTCTGAGGTCGCGCTTCACCGAGCGGAAGTACGACTCGGCGGGTCCGGTGGTGAGCGCGAGGTCGCCGGTGAAGGCGAAGCGGACGTCACTCCCGCTCGAGCCTGATGCATGGACCGGTGCCGCGCCGAAGACGACGACCGCCAGGAGCGGAAGCGTCGCGAGGTTACGCCAGCTCTTCAGGATGGGACGCGTCCGTGAACTCGCGGAACTCGCCGGTGACGAGGTACGCCGTCTGCTCGCCGATGTCGACGGCGTGGTCACCGATCCGCTCGAGGCAACGCGAGACGACGAGCATCCGCAGGCCCCATTCACGATGCTCGGCGCTGAGCCCGAGCACGCGCTCGGCGAGCCTGCGGTTCGTCCGGTCGATCAGCTCGTCCAGGTCGACGAGCGCCTCCGCGCGTGCGAGGTCGCGGTGCTGGAAGGAGCGAAGCGCGACGCGCGTCATCTCCTCGGCGCGGACGCCCATCTCGGTCAGCGCAGCCGCGATCCTCGGTTCGGGTGGAATCTCCCCGGCCAGCTTCGTCAGCTTGGCGACCGTCACGCAGTAGTCGGCCATCCGCTCGAGGTGGAGGTTCACGTGCAGCATCGCGAGCACGAGACGCAGGTCCGAGGCGACCGGCGTCTGCCGGGCGAGGAGCGACTGGATCCCCTCCTGGATCGCGAAGTAGGCATTGTCGACCTCGTCGTCGAAGGCGATGACCTCGTCGGCCAGTTCGAGGTCCTGCTCGACCACGGCCCTCGTCGCCGCCTGCACCGACCGCACCACCAGGTCGCCCTCCTCCTGGAGTGCGGCCTCGAGGTCGTTCAGCTCCTCGTGGAAGGTGACCCTGAGCGGCCGCTCCATGACTCGATGCTAGCTCTGCCTCAGAGCGACCACAGCAGGAGGACGACGGTGGCCGCGCCGAGGAAGGCCGCGGCAGCCGTGAGCGCGATGAGGAAGCGCGTGTCGGGCGGCGTGAAGCCGCCGGAGCCGACCGCACGGCCGACGGCCGCCTGCCGCCGCAGCCCGTAGCCGAGGAGGGCGACGCCCACCGCGGCGAATCCCGTCCCGATCAGGATGTACGCCCAGCGGAGCTCGCCGACGAGATTCGGCGCGATCCCGCCGGCGCCGATCCCGACCGCGATCGCGGTCAGTCCGGTCCGCCACCAGGCGAGGTAGGTCCGCTCGCTCGCCAGCAGCGTTCGCCGCAGCGCGTCCGACGTCTCGTCCACGCGCTCATGCTCCCGCGAGGCTCGGACGGGACGCGTCGGTGTACTCGCGGAACTCGCCGGTGACGAGGTAGGCCGTCTGCTCGCCGATGTCGACGGCGTGGTCGCCGATCCGCTCGAGACAGCGGGAGACGATCAGCATACGCAGCCCCCACCGCCGCGCTTCGAGGTCGTCGGCGATCGCGAACACCCGCTCCACCGCGTGGCGGTTGGCGCGATCGATCAGCTCGTCGAGCTCGACCAGCGTCTCGGCGCGCACGGCGTCGCGCGCGGCGAAGGAGTCGACGGCGACCCGGATCATCTCCTCCGCCCGCGAGCCCATCTCCTCGAACGCGTCGATCAGGCTCGAGGCCTGCGGCAGGTACTCGGTGAGCTTCACGAGCTTGGCGATCGTCACGCAGTAGTCGGCCATCCGCTCCAGATGGAGGTTGACGTGGAGGATGGAGAGCACGAGCCGGAGATCGGAGGCGACCGGCGTCTGCCGCGCGAGCAGTTCCTGGACTCCCTGCTCGATCTCCAGGTAGACGGCGTCGACCTCGTCGTCGAACTGGATCACCTCATCGGCCGCGTCGCCGTCGGCGTCGGCGAGCGCCGAGAGGACGAGGCGAAGTGAGCGCATGACCAGGTCGCTCTCGCGCTGAAGCCTCGCCTCGAGGCGTTCGAGCTCCCGATGGAACTCGGTCCTCATCCGAAACGCCCGGTGACGTAGTCCTCGGTTCGCTTGTCGGACGGGTGGGTGAAGATCTTCGCGGTCTCGTCGTACTCGACGAGCACACCGTGGCGGCCGCCGTCCGAGATCTCGAGGCTGAAGAAGGCGGTCATGTCGGCGACGCGTGCGGCCTGCTGCATGTTGTGGGTGACGATCACGAGGGTGTAGTCGCGCTTGAGCTCGTGCATCAGGTCCTCGATCGCGGCGGTCGAGATCGGGTCGAGCGCCGAGGCCGGCTCGTCGAGGAGGATCACCTCCGGCTCGACCGCGAGCGCACGTGCGATGCAGAGCCGCTGCTGCTGCCCGCCGGAGAGCGCGAGCGCGCTGCGCTTCAAACGGTCCTTGACCTCGTCCCAGAGCGCCGCGCCGCGAAGCGCGTCCTCGACACGGGCGTCGAGGTCGTCCTTCATCCCGAGCACCCGCGGGGCAAAGGCGACGTTGTCGTAGATCGACTTCGGAAAGGGGTTCGGTCGCTGGAAGACCATCCCGATCCGGCGACGCACCTCGACCGGGTCGGCGTCCGGTCCGTAGAGGTCCTCGCCGTGGTAGAGGACCGTCCCGCCGACCTTGGTGCCCGGGACGAGGTCGTTCATCCGGTTGAGGCAGCGGATGAAGGTGCTCTTGCCGCAGCCCGACGGCCCGATCATCGCCGTGATCAGGTTCTTGTAGACGTCGAGGCTGACGCCTGCCAGCGCCCGGTTGGCCCCGTAGTCGACGCTGAGGTTCTCGATCCCGAAGACGATGTCGCCCTTGGCGACGGAGCCGGACTCCTGCTTCAGGCTGGCTGCGACGTCGATGGACGCGACCTCGGGGGACATGCTTCGAGTCTCGCCGATGCCGTTCCGGTCTCGGGTCTAGGAGATGTGAAGAGCTGGTGTCGGAGTGGTGAACGCCCCTCCGGCCCGGATGCGCGACTGCAAAGCTCAGAGCGCATGGACGCACCTGCCTCCGAGCGGCTGCCGGCGAGTGCCCTCGCCTCGCGGCGGTCGCGCCGCGACCGCATCGGCGACGTCGCCCTCTACGCGCTGAGCGCGGCCGCCTCGCTCGTGGCGGTCGTGCTGATCGGTCTGCTGATCTACAAGATCTTCGAGGGGGCCTGGCCGTCGATCAGCCACTTCGGCATCTCGTTCGTGTGGGAGGGGGTGTGGGACGAGAACGGCCATCCGGAGGTCTACGGCGCGCTCTCGCTGATCTACGGAACCGCAATCACCTCGGCGGCCGCGCTCGTCATCGCCGCGCCGCTGTCGATCGCGATCGGCCTCTACCTGAGCGAGCTCGCGCCCGGCGGCGTGCGCGGCGTCGTCGGCGCGTTGATCGAGATGCTCGCCGCGATCCCGAGCGTGATCATCGGCCTCTGGGGGATCCTCGTCCTCGGCCCCTTCGTCCAGAACGACCTCGAGCCGTTCCTCGGCAGCTTCCTGGGCTGGCTCCCGATCTTCCGCGGCGCCCACCACACCGGCGGGTTGTTGCCGGCCATGATCGTGCTGACGATCATGATCATCCCGATCAGCTCGGCCGTCTGCCGCGAGCTGTTCCTGACCGTCCCGACCGATCTCAAGGAGGGCGCCTTCGGGCTCGGCCTCACCCGCTGGGAGATGGTGCGCGGCGTCGTGCTCCCGTACACGCGCGGCGGGGTCGTGGCCGCCATCCTGCTCGGGCTCGGACGCGCGCTCGGCGAGGCGATCGCGGTCACGCAGGTGATCGGCAACCAGAACGTGATCAACGTCTCCTGGTTCGACTTCGGCAACACGCTGGCGAGCAACATCGCGAACAAGTTCCAGGGCGCCGGCTACTACCGGCTCGAGCCGTCCGCGTTGTTCTACCTGGCCGCCATCCTCCTGATCTTCACGCTGGTCGTGAACGTCTCGGCCCAGATCATCGTCAAGCGCTTCGAGCTCAAGCAGGGCAGCTGAATGAGCGCCGTTCCCAGGTCAGGCCTCCTGCTCGCCACCGGACGCGTGCGCCGGCGCAAGCGCGTGAGCCGCGGGATCGAGGTACTGGCGACCCTCGCGTCCTTCGCCGCCGTCGCGGTCCTGGTGCTCATGGTCGGCTCCGTCGTCGTGAAGGCGCTTCCGGCGCTCGACTGGGATCTCTTCACGCGCAACCAGGCGACGTTCGGCGAGGCCGGCGGGGGCATCCAGAACGCGATCGTCGGCTCCTTGGTGCTCGTCGGGGTGGCCGCTGCCATGGCGCTGCCGCTCGGCGTTCTCATCGCCGTCTACGTCAGCGAGTTCGCGTCCCCGCGGATCGCCATGGTCGTGCGAACGGCGCTGGACGTCCTCAACGGCGTCCCCTCGATCGTGATCGGGATCTTCATCTACGGCCTGCTCGTGCTCCGCTTCAAGCAGAGTGCGCTCGTCGCCTCGATGGCGCTGGCGATCATCATGCTGCCGCTCATCTCGCGCTCTGCTCAGGAGGTCCTGAAACTCGTGCCGCCGTCGCTGCGCGAGGCGAGCCACGCACTCGGCGTGTCGAAGTGGCGAACGGTCCTCCAGGTCGTCCTGCCGACAACGCTCGGCGGTATCGCAACCGGCGCGACTCTCGCAATCGCGCGAGCCGCGGGCGAGACGGCGCCGATCATCTTCACGACCACGCTCTTCACCAACACCACGACCTTCGATCCGCGCCACCCGGTGAACTCGATCCCGTTCATGATCTTCTTCAACTCGGAGTCGCCCGACCCGCACCTTCACCAGCAGGCATGGGCCGGTGCTCTGATACTGATCGTGTTCGTCCTCGGGACGAGCCTGACCGCGCGTTATCTGTTGCACCGCGGGGCGAAGAAACTGCAGCAGCGCTAGTCCGCGTTCACAAGGGTTTCACCGGTCGTTCACCTCATCTCCGCCCACCTCCCCGCAGCGCGGATGGACACTCCCGGTGCATCCATCCCCGAGGAGTGAGGAGACAAGGAGATCCATGAAACGCACCGTTACGACTCTTGCGGCAACGCTGGGCGTTGCGCTCATCGCTGCGCTCGGCGCAGGCGCGAAGAGCACTGATGACACCGTCACGGGCGCCGGCAGCACGTTCGTCGCCCCGCTCGTCTCGCTCTGGGCGGCGGACTACGGTACGAAGACCGGCGTGAAGATCGCCTACAGCCCGGTCGGCTCGGGTGCAGGCATCGCTGCGATCACGGCCCGCCAGGTCGACTTCGGCGCCTCCGACGCCCCCCTGTCCCCCGAGCAGTTCAGCGCGTGCAAGGGCTGTCTGCAGATTCCTTGGGCGCTCTCCAGCACCTCGATCATCTACAACGTGCCCGGTGTGCCGAACAACCTGCACATGACCGGTCCCGTTCTGGCCAACATCTACCTCGGCAAGATCAAGAAGTGGGACGACCCTGCGATCAAGGCACTCAACCCGAAGGTCGGCCTGCCGTCGCTGAACATCACGCCGGTCTACCGCAGCGACAACTCGGGGACGACGTACAACTTCACCGACTACCTCTCGGCCGTCAGCCCCGCCTGGAAGTCCAAGATCGGCATCGGTGTGAATGCCAACTGGCCGGCCGGCCAGGGCGGCCGGGGCAGCTCGGGCGTCGCCGGCGTCGTCTCGAACACCCAGGGCGGGATCGGCTACGCGGACGTGGCGTACGCGCTCAAGAACCGCCTCAAGTTCATGGCCGTGAGGAACGCCTCGGGCAAGTTCACCACACCCGGTCTCCGCGGCATCCAGGCGGCAGCGGACAACGTCAAGTCCATTCCGGCGACCGGCGAGCTGCACATCGTCAACCCGCCGAAGGGTGATCCCCTCGCATACCCGATCTGCACGTTCACCTACGTGATCGTCCCGCGGCAGACGTCGAAGTCGGCTCTGCTCAAGCGCTTCATCTTCTACGCCGTCAATCCGTCGCAGGGCCAGAAGCTCGGCCCCAAGCTCCTCTTCGCCCCGCTGCCGAAGTCGGTGCTCGTGTACACGGAGAAGACGATCAAGAAGATCCAGGCGAGCTAGCACCTCCCGCCCCGGTGCTGGTGACGACGGGCGCCCCGACCGAGGCGCCCGTGTCACGGCCGCTGGCCCTCCCCCGGTAGGTCCTCGGCCGCGCTCTCCAGGAGGGAATCAGGCGGCGGGGACGAGCTCCGCGGCGGGCTGCTCGAGCCGCTCCAGGACCTCGCGCTCGGTCTCGTCCAGCTAGAAGATGCCCTGCACCGGCCAGTAGAACGCGGCGGCGACCAGCGCCGCCGCCGGCAGCGTGAGGAACCAGGCGACGACGATGTTGCCGGCGATGCCCCAGCGCACCGCGCGGAAGCGACGCGTCGAGCCGGAGCCGAGGACGCCGCCGGAGATCACGTGGGTGGTCGAGAGCGGATAGCCGAGCCGCGTGGCGACATCGATCACGGCACCGGCCGTCACCTGCGCCGAGAATCCCGCCGCCGGCTCCATCTTGTAGAGCCGCTGGCCGATCGTCCGCATGATCCGCCAGCCTCCCACGTAGGTCCCGGCGGCGATCGCCAGGCCGGCGGTGATCTTCACCCAGTCCGGGATGTAGAAGTGGTCGATCGTGCCGTTCGCGAACAGGGCGAGCGCGATCACGCCCATCGTCTTCTGGGCGTCGTTCGCTCCGTGCGTGTACGCCATGAACGTGCCCGAGAAGAGCTGACCGATCCGGAACGTCCGGTTCGCCGGATTCGACGGCATCCGCTGGAAGATCCAGAAGATCGCGATCAGCAGGACGAACGCAGCGGCGAACGCGATCGTCGGGGCGACGAACGCGGGGATCACCACCTTGTGCGCCAGGTTATGCCACTGGACGCCGTTCACTCCCGACTGGGCGATGGCCGCCCCGACGAGGCCGCCGATCAGGGCGTGCGACGAGCTCGAGGGCAGGCCGAGCCACCAGGTCGCCAGGTTCCACACGATCGCGCCGAAGAGCGCGGCCAGGACGGTCTTCGTGGTGACGAGGTCGGTGTCGAGCACCCCGCTCCCGACCGTCTTCGCGACCGCCGTCGTCACGAAGGCCCCGACCAGGTTGGCAACCGAGGCGATGCCGACCGCGACGCGCGGCGGGAGCGCCCGCGTCGAGATCGAGGTCGCGACCGCGTTCGCCGTGTCGTGGAAGCCGTTGGTGAAGTCGAAGCCGAGCGCGGCGACGACCACGACGACGAGGAGGACGTCACCTTCCACGGCGTCCCGTCAGCGGTTCTGGACCACGATCGCCTCGAGCACGTCGGCCGCGTTCTCGCAGGCGTCGACCGCCTCCTCGAGCCCCTCGTAGATGTCCTTCCAGCGGATCACCATCAGCGGGTCGGCGCCCGACCGGAAGAGGGCGCCGACGCCGTCGCGGAAGAGACGGTCGCCCTCGTCCTCGAGGCTGCGCAGCTCGATGAGCTGGCGGCTCGAGTCCTTGAACCCCTCCAGGCGCTGCACCGCCTCGTCGAGGAGGATCGTCTGCCGGAGGATCACGCCGGCGAGGTCGCGCGCGGCCGGCGGCACCTCGGACACGCCCCACGAGCCCAGGTTGTCGGCGGTCTCGTCGACGAAGTCGCAGACGTCGTCGATCGCCCCGGCCAGCCGGTAGATGTCGTCGCGGTCGAACGGGGTGACGAACGACTTGTTGATCTGCGTGACGATCGCGTGCGTGAGGTCGTCGCCTGTGTGCTCGTGCTCCTTGATCCGCGCGATCAGCTCGGCGCCGTCCTGCGGATACCGCTGGAACAACTCGCTTCCGAGTCGGGCGATGTCGACCGCGTTCGACGACGCGCGGGAGAAGAGGACGAAGAACTCCTTGCGTTCGGGAGCGAACCGGATCCGCATGCCGGCGTCTGTCTATCAGAGGCGCGCCGGGAAGATGCAGGTGATCGTCAGCCCGCCGCCCGGCGTCGTCGAGGCCTCGACCGTGCCGGCGGCGGCGACGACGACGTGCTTGACGATCGCCAGCCCGAGCCCCGTTCCCCGGGTGGAGCGGGCGCGATCGGTCCGGTAGAAGCGCTCGAACAGGCGGGGCTGGTCCTCCTCGGCCACACCCACCCCGGTGTCGGAGACGAGCAGCAGTCGCTCCGTCCCATCCTCGGAGCAGGAGATCGTGCACGTCGTGTCCGGGCCGGAGTGCCGGATCGCGTTCAGGACGAGGTTCTCGACCACCACCTGGAGCATGCGTGCGCGGAGCGGAAGCTCGAACGAGGCCGTGCAGTCGACCCGGAGCTCGACCCCGGCCGAGGCGGCGCGGTCGGCGACCTCGGCCGCGACGCGCTCGATCACGGGCAAGGCCCGGATCGAGCCGAGCGCGACGACCGCGCGTCCGCTCTCGAGCTCGCTGAGGAACAGGACGTCGTCGATCAGCTCGCCGATCCGCTCGACCTCGCCGCGGGCGCGTCCGATCAGCTCGGCCTGGTCGGCGCCGGGGAGCAGGGCGCTCTCGAGCAGTGCGAGCAGCCGTGCCAGCGGCGTGCGCAGCTCGTGGGAGACGGCCGCGGTGAAGCCGGCCCGAAGCTCCTGGTATGCGGCCAGGTCTCCGGGCGCGCTCAGGTAGACGATCGTCTCCCGGCGGCCCCCGAGCTCGTACGGGATCTCGAGCGGCGTGCGGCCGCCGAGGTGGAGGAGCTCTTCCGGTAGAACGGAGCCCTCGACGAGGCCGTCGAGTGACTCGCGGGCGCGCCGGCTGGCGGTGACGACGCGGCGGGACTCGTCGAGCACGACCACGATCTCCCTGCTCTCCTCGATCAGGATCCGTGCGCGCTCCAGGTCGGCGCGGGGCGGCTCGGCCGTCGGGACAGAGACGGCCGTGCGGCTGCGAAGGCGTTTCACCAGATTCTCACCAGATCGTCACCGGCTCTGATCGGGGGCGGGTCTATCGTAGGTGCGATGCCTCGGGTGCTGATCGTCGAGGACGACGACGTCATTGCGGACGGGATGGCGCGGCATCTCGAGGCGGGCGGATTCGACGCGGTGGCGGTCGAGCGCGGCGAGCTCGGGCTCGCGCGGCTGCGGTACGAGCGTCCCGACGCCTGCGTGCTCGACCTGATGCTGCCGGGGCTGGACGGCTGGGAGCTGATCGAGACCGTGCGGGGGGAAGGGATCGGAACGCCGATCGTGGTCGTCAGCGCCCGGGGAACGGAGGGCGACCGCATCCGTGCGCTCGAGATCGGCGCGGACGACTACCTGGTCAAGCCCTTCTCGATGGGCGAGCTCGTCGCCCGGGTGCGAGCCGCGGTCCGCCGCGGCGTCAGGGCGCAGTCCCCCGACCGGGGCGAGCGGATCGAGATCGAAGAGCTGGTCATCGACCCGGCCGACGTCCAGGCGTACATCGACGGGCAGAGCGCCGAGCTGACGCTCACGGAGTTTCGCCTCCTGCACGCGCTGGCGCTCGAGCACGGCCGCGTCGTCAGCCGCGAGGAGCTGATGCAGCGCATCTGGGGGAGGCGGCAGCGCTACCGTGACCGTACGGTGGACGTGTTCGTCCGGAAGCTCCGCGACAAGATCGACCGGCGGACACCGAGTCACGTCTTCATCCACACGCGGCACGGGGTTGGCTACAAGCTCGAAGCTCAGTCAAAGTAAGTCTGTGACCCCCTCCGAGACGCAGACCGCTTCGGCGAAGCGGACGCCCGCGGTGCGCTGGTCGAAGGCTGCCGACCGGTTCCTCAACCGCGAGCTCTCCAGCATCGACTGGTCGACGCGGGTGCTCGAGCAGGCGTTCGACACCGGGCTGCCGCTGCTCGAGCGCGTCAGGTACGCCGCGTTCTTCTCCTCGCACATGGACGAGTTCTTCGCCGTCCGGGTCGCCGGGCTCCTCGACCAGCTTGCCTCAGGTCTCCCCGTGCGCTCGGCCGACGGCCGCACGCCGCGCGCGACGCTCGCGGAGATCCGCCGGCGGGTGGAATCCCTCACCGAGCGACAGGCGAGGCTCTGGGCCGACGACCTCGTTCCCGCGCTCGCCGCCGAGGGGATCCGGATCGGCGAGATCGCGGACTGCACCGAGGAAGAGCTGGAGGAGCTCGCCGTCCGTTTCCGGCGCGAGATCTACCCGGTGCTGACGCCGCTCGCGGTCGGTCCCGGGCAGCCGTTTCCGTACATCTCGGCGCTCTCGCTGAGCCTCGGCGTCTTCGTCCGCGACCCCGAGAGCGGTGAGGAGCGCCTGGCCAGGGTCAAGGTTCCCGAGGGCCTGCCCCGGTTCGTCGAGGTGGGCACCCGCGGGCTGTACGTCCGGCTCGAGAGCGTGATCACCCACTTCCTGGGATCGCTGTTCCCGCAGATGGAGATCGGGGCGTGCGCGGTCTTCCGTCTGACGCGCGACGCCGACTTCGAGCTCTCCGACGAGGCGGACGACCTGCTCGAGGCGGTTCAGCTCGAGCTCCGCCGACGGCGCTTCGGGGACATCGTACGGGTCGAGGTGGCCGAGTCGGCGGCGCCGGAGCTGCTCGACCGGATCAAGCGGGGGTTGCGCGCCGACGACGACCAGGTCTACCTCGTGCCGGAGCCCCTCGCGCTCGCCGACGCGATGCAGCTCACCGAGATGGACCGGCCCGACCTGAAGGAGGAGCCGTGGGCGCCGGTGACGCCGGCGCGCTTCGACTCCGAGGCGGGCGTGATGTTCTCCGAGATCGCGAGGTCGGACGTCCTCGTCCACCAGCCGTACGACTCGTTCGCCGCCAGCTTCGAGGCCTTCGTCAGGACAGCGGCGAGCGATCCCGACGTGATCGGACTGAAGGCGACCGTCTACCGGACGAGCAACGAGACGCCGCTCGTGCCCGCGCTGATCGAGGCGGCGGAGAACGGCAAGCAGACCGTCTGCCTGGTCGAGCTGACGGCACGGTTCGACGAGCGCAGGAACATCGAGTGGTCGCAGGCGCTCGAGCGCGCGGGCGTGCACGTCGTCCACGGCTTCCCCAACCGGAAGGTTCACGCGAAGGCGGTGCTCGTCGTCCGTCGCGAGCCCGGCGGGCTGCGCCGCTACGTCCACATCGGCACCGGCAACTACCACTCGCTCACCGCGCGCCTGTACGAGGACTTCGGCCTCTTCACGGCCGATCCCGACATCGCCGACGACATCGCCAACCTCTTCAACTACGTCACCGGGTTCGGCAAGCCCGAGCGGTTCCGCAAGCTCCTGGTCGCGCCGTTCGACCTCCGCGACCGGCTGATCGAGGAGATCCGCCGGGTCGCGCAGGCGGCAGCCGCGAAGAAGCATGCGGCCATCCGGATCAAGGTGAATCACCTCAGCGACCCGGCGATCATCGACGAGCTCTACCTCGCCTCCGAGGCCGGGGCGAAGATCGACCTGATCGTCCGGAGCGTCTGCGCGCTGCGGCCCGGGGTGAAGGGTCTGAGCGAGAACATCCGTGTCCGCAGCGTGCTCGGGAGGTTCCTCGAGCACAGCCGCGTCTACCACTTCGAGGCGCGCCACAGCCGGCGCTACTTCGTCGGCAGCGCCGACCTCCTGCCCCGCAACCTCGACCACCGGCTCGAGGCGGTGGTGCCCGTGGAGGACGCACGTCTCCAGCAGCGGGTGGGCGGAGTGCTCGACGCCCTGCTCGAGGACGAGACCGCGTGGGAGCTCCAGCCGGACGGCACGTGGAAGCGGCACGTCGCGAAGAAGCCCGACCAGCCGCGCTCGGGCCAGGCGGCCCTGATGCGCTCCGCGAGGCGGAGGCGGCGCCCGCGGCGCGTCAGCTGAGCGCTCGGCATCTCGCCCTCGACTTCGACCTTCACCACCTCGTTACCAGAGCGTTCCCGCTTCACAGCCGGGGCTGAGGCGAAGCTCTCCGGGGTGAACGTCGCCGTCATCGACGTCGGTTCGAACACCATTCGCGTGCTGGTCGGCACGCGCGCGGGTGGGACGCTCGTCGCGGTCGCACGGGGCAAGCGCGTCGTCGCCTCGCCGGGCCGGCAGGCCCGGAACGCCGACCAGCTCGTACGCCTGATCGCGCGGGCGTCGGGGGCGCACGCCCGGGTCCTGACGCAGGAGGAGGAGGCTCGCCTCGCCTTCGAGGGCGCGCTCGCCGACGTCGGCGCCGATGGAGCCGTGGCGGTGTGCGACGTCGGCGGCGGGTCCGCGCAGATCGCGGTCGGCGCCGTCGACGGCGGACCCGCCTGGCTGCGGTCGATCGACCTGGGGTCACTCAGGCTCAGCGCCCGGGTCGGCCACGGCGATCCGCCGACGAAGTCGGAGCAGGCCGCGCTTCGCGCCGAGGCCAGGTCCGCGGTCTCGGTGCTGACGCCGCCGACGCCGCGCCGCGCGGTCGCCGTCGGTGGGAGCGCACGCGCCTTGCGGAAGCTGGTCGGGAGGTCGCTCGGGTCCTCCGGCGCCTTTCCGCCGAGGAGCTCCGCGAGCGCCACGACCTCGACGCCTGGCGCGCGCGTGCCCTGCCCGCCGGCGCCGCGATCCTGGCCGAGATCCAGGCGCTCCTCCAGGTCCCGCTCGAGGTGGGGAAGGCCGGCCTGCGCGAGGGTGCCCTGCTTCGCCTGCTGAACCGGCTCCCGGCCGTTCAGGCCGGCGGCAGGTAGGCCTGTGGCCGGATCTCCCGGCGGTCGACCTCCAGCACCCAGATCGAGCCCTTCTTGCACGGACGGTCCCAGCCGACCAGATCGGCGATCACGTCGCCGTGGGTCGAGAGCGCGGGAACCGATCCCCGCAGCTCCTCGAGGAGCGCGACCACGCGGCCGCGGCTCGATCCCTCCGCCAGCTCTTCCCGCTTCTCGAGCGGGACGCCGAGCCGCTTCGCCGCGGGCTCGAACGTCTGCACGCACCTGACGAGGGGACTCGAGACGAGCCTGGTCGTGCCGAGGCCGGCAAGCGTCTTCGCGAGCCGCTTCGCCTGCTTCCGGCCCTTCTCGTCGAGCGGCCTAAGCGCATCGTCGCCGACCCAGGTCTGGCGGTCGCCGGCGCGGGCGTGGCGGACGAGGAGCACGCGCACGGCTCAGGCTCCGACGGCGCGGGCGGAGCGGAGCACGCGGACGTCCCGGTCGTACGTCAGCTTCGCCACGGCCACGTCGAGAGGAAGCCAGCAGGCGTCGTCGATCTCCCGCGCCGGGCCCAGCGTCCCCGCCAGCGGTCGCATCAGCCAGTAGCGGACGACCTTGGGCCGGCCCGACGAGTCCCGGTAGGAGGAGCCGTCCAGCTCCTCGACCAGCTCGCAGACGAGGCCCGTCTCCTCCTCGACCTCGCGGAGCGCGCACTCCTCGTCGCTCTCCCACTCCTCGGCCTTGCCCTTCGGGAGCGTCCAGTCGTCGTACTTCGGGCGGTGCACGATCACCACCTCGGTCGCCGTGATGCCGTCGCGGACGACGACGCCGCCTGCGGCCCGCACGACGGTCACGATCGAGCTCTTTCGGGAGTGCGGCCCATCGCGCGCTGATGCTAGCCCGGCCCGAGACGTTCCACCGTCTCTTCTCGGACGTTCACCGTCCCGGCGACCACCGGCGTCTCGGCCCGCGGTACGGGCGTGGCGACGGCTCCCCTTCGCAGGCCGCCCGCCGCCTGCGGGCGGCAAGCGTTCTCGGACGATTGGCCCGCAGATCACCCCGCTAAGCTCGCCCGGATGACGAAGGTTCTGATCGTCGAGGACGACGACGTGATCGCGCAGGGGATGGCCGCCCACCTCGCGTCCGAGGGCTTCGATCCGTTGATCGTCAGCCGTGGCGAGCAGGGGCTCGCGCGGCTCCGGTACGAGAACCCGGACGTGTGCGTCCTCGACCTGATGTTGCCGGAGCGCGACGGGTGGAGCCTGATCGAGACCGCCCGCGCGGAGGGAATCGGGACGCCGATCGTCGTCGTCAGCGCGCGGGGAACCGAGCACGACCGGGTGCACGCGCTCGAGATCGGGGCGGACGACTACCTCGTCAAGCCGTTCTCGATGAAGGAGCTCGTCGCGCGTGTACGGGTCGCCGCCCGCCGAGGGGTGACGCCGCAGGAGGCTCCGCGCGGAGAGGCGATCGAGGTGGAGGAGCTCCGGATCGACCCGCGCGAGGTGCAGGCGTTCGTGGCGGGCGAGAGTGCCGGGCTGACCCCGACCGAGTTCCGCCTGCTGTACGCGCTCGCGCTCGAGAACGGACGCGTCGTGTCGCGCGACGAGCTGCTCCAGCGGCTCTGGGGCCGCCGCGAGACGCACCGTGACCGCACGGTGGACGTCTTCGTCAAGAAGCTCCGCGAGAAGCTCGACCTGCCCGGCGCGCGCCACACGTTCATCCAGACGCGCTACGGCGTCGGCTACAAGTTCGAGCCGGTCACGAAGTAGGCAGGCGGCCGCACGCCGCCGTCGCCTCCCGCAGCCGCGCGGCCAGCGCCTTCGTCAGCTGCCCGCGGCGGAGGCGCCACGACCAGTTCCCGTCGGTCGTGCCGGGCATGTTCATCCTTGCCTCGCTGCCGAGCCCGAGCACGTCCTGCGCCTGGATGATCGCCAGCTCGGCGCGCGACGACAGCGCCGCCCCGATGAGCTCCCAGTTCGGCTCGGTGCCCGGGAGCCCCGACGCCTGTCGGATGCGCCCCGGGAGGGTGCGCCACCAGCCGACGGCCGTGTCGCAGTCGTGCGTGGCGACGTAGACCACGCTCCGCCGCACGTGGTTCTCGAGGCGATGCGGGTTGGTCGGCGGGCCGTCGTAGCCGAACTGCATCACGACCATCCCGGGGATGCCGAGCTCCTCGCGGAGACGCTCGACCGGTGGGGTGATCACCCCGAGGTCCTCGGCGACCAGCGGCAGCGGTCCGAGCTCCCGCTCGGCCGCCCGGAACAGGTCTGCGCCGGGGCCGCGCCGGAACCGTCCGTGCTCGGCGGTCGCGTGGTGCTCCGGAACCGCCCAGTAGGCGACGAAGCCGCGGAAGTGGTCGATTCGGACGACGTCGAAGAACTCGAATGTCCGGCGGAAGCGCTCGATCCACCAGCGGTAGCCCTGCTCACGCATCGCGTGCCAGTCGTAGAGCGGGTTCCCCCAGCGCTGGCCGAGCGCGCTCAGCGAGTCGGGCGGCGCCGCCGCGACGAATCCTGTCTGGAAGAGCTCGGTATGCGAGGCGACGTCGGCCCCGCGCTGGGCCACGTAGATCGGCACGTCGCCGAAGAGGCGCACGCCGCCCTCGGCCGCGTATCGGTGGAGGGAGCTCCACTCGCGTTCGAAGCGCACCTGGTCGGCGATCGCGCCGCGCCCGGCGAACGCCGCCCAGTCGGCGATCCAGTACCGCTGCCGGGCGACGAAGGCCTCGAGCTCGTCCGCCGTGACCGTTGCCGTCGGTCGCTCGAGGAAGCCCGGGTGCGCGGCGAACGCGGAGGGCGAGGCGTACGGCGAGCCGGTCGAGTCGGGCGGGGACAGCGGGAGCAGCGCCCACCATGACTGCCCGGCGTCGACGAGCCAGTCGACGAACCGGTACGCCTCGGGTCCGAGCCTGCCGCCGGGCAACGATGACACGTGCAGCAGGACGCCGCTCGATCGCTCGATCTGCATACGGTTTGAGTTTCGCCGACTCGTCGAACCCTGACCGTATCGCGATGCCTTTGCCGCCGACCACACCACCGCGAATCCAGATCGAGGGCGTGTGGCCGCAGATCGACGGCGGCCGCTATCCGGTCAAGCGGACCGTGGGCCAGACCGTGGAAGTCCGGGCGACGATCTTCCGCGACGGTCACGAGTCGCTCGGAGCGTCGGTCCTCCACAGGCGGGCGGGTGCCGTCACCTGGCAGGAAGCCCCTCTGGCCGCCGTCGGCAACGATCGCTGGACGGGCTCGTTCACGGTCGACGCCCCCGGTCGCTGGGAGTACACGATCCAGGCCTGGGTCGACCGTTTCGAGTCGTTCCGGGAGGAGCTGCGCCGGAAGGTGGAGGCGGGCCAGACCGACCTCACGAGCGAGCTCGACGAGGGCGCGCTGCTCTTCGGCGTGCGCGAGCTCGACGTCAAAACCGCCCTCGCCTCCACCGAGACCGACCGCACGGAGGCGACAGGCCTGCTCCGCCCTCTCGGCGTCCTCGTCGACCGCGAGCGTGCACGCTTCGGTGCGTGGTACGAGCTCTTCCCGCGCTCCTGGGGCGGCTTCGCCGGGGTCGAGCGGATGCTGCCGGAGCTGGCCCGGCTGGGGTTCGACGTCGTCTACCTGCCGCCGATCCACCCGATCGGCACGACCAACCGCAAGGGGCGGAACAACGCCCTCACGGCGGCGCCCGGCGACCCGGGGAGCCCGTGGGCGATCGGGCGCGGGGAGGGCGGCCACACCGCCGTCGACCCTGGGCTCGGGACGATCGAGGACTTCGACCGGCTTGTCGCCGCCGGCGGGCTCCACGGCGTCGAGGTCGCGCTCGACTTCGCCATCCAGTGCTCACCCGACCACCCCTGGCTGAAGGAGCACCCGGAGTGGTTCCACCGCCGTCCCGACGGGACGCTCAAGTACGCCGAGAACCCGCCGAAGCGCTACCAGGACATCTACAACGTCAACTTCGACAGCCCCGACTGGCGCGGGCTCTGGACGGCGCTCCGCGACGTCGTGCTGCACTGGGTGGCGCACGGCGTCCAGGTCTTCCGCGTCGACAATCCGCACACGAAGCCGCTTCCGTTCTGGGAGTGGCTGATCCAGGAGGTGCACGCCGTCGACCCCGGCGTCGTGTTCCTGTCGGAGGCGTTCACGCGTCCGGCGATGATGGCGGCGCTGGCCAAGGCGGGCTTCAGCCAGTCGTACACCTACTTCACCTGGAAGAACACGAAGGCCGAGTTGACCGAGTACATGACCGAGCTGACCCGATCCGAGCTCCCGGAGTTCTTCCGGCCCAACTTCTTCGCGAACACGCCTGACATCCTCCACGAGTACCTCCAGCGTGGCGGGAGGGCGGCCTTCGAGGCGAGGCTCGTCCTGGCGGCGACGCTGTCGCCGAGCTACGGCATCTACTCCGGTTTCGAGCACGTCGAGAACTCGCCGGTCCGCGAGGGGAGCGAGGAGTACCTCGACTCGGAGAAGTACGAGGTCAAGGCCCGGGCCCTCGACGGGCCGCTGCTGCCGCTGGTCGCCCGGCTGAACGCGATCCGGCGCGAGAACGCGGCGCTCCGGTGGCTGGAGGGCCTCGACTTCCTCGAGACCGAGAACGAGCAGCTGATCGCCTACGTTCGACGCGCGGAGGGAAACGTGCTGATCGTCTGCGTGAACCTCGACCCCCGCGGGCCGCAGGAAGGGACGGCCGTCGTCCCCGTTTCGCTCGGGCTGCCGCCGGCGTTCGCCGCCTCCGAGCTCCTCTCCGGCGAGGAGTTCCACTGGCGCTCGGGGCGCAACTTCCTTCGCCTCGGCCCCGGCCGATCGCACATTCTTCGGGTGGAGACGAGATGAGCGCTCTGGACAACTTGTCACGGTTCTGGCCCACGTCTAGTGCCAGGCACTGGTTGTGGGCGAACAGGCACGGTTCTGTCACACGTCTGGTGTCAGGCATTGGTTGTGGGCGAAGAGACACGGTTCTGTCACACGTCTGGTGCCAGGCACTGGTTGTGGGCGAAGAGACACGGTTCTGTCACACGTCTGGTGCCGGGCACGGGTTGTGGAAAACGGCCCGGCGGCGGCGGTTCGGCTGATGTCGGAACCGGGCGCCTGGTTCGAGTCCGACCCGCTGTGGTTCAAGCGCGCGGTGTTCTACGAGATCCACATCCGCGGATTCTTCGACGGCAACGACGACGGCGCCGGCGACTTCCGCGGCCTGATCGACAAGCTCGACTACCTCCAGTGGCTGGGGATCGACTGCATCTGGCTGCTGCCGATGTACGCCAGCCCGCTCCGCGACGGCGGCTACGACATCGCCGACTTCTTCTCGATCCACCCCGACTACGGAACGGTCGAGGACTTCCGTTCGTTCGTCGAGGCCGCCCACCAGCGCGGCATCCGCGTGATCGCCGACCTCGTGATGAACCACACCTCCGTCGACCATCCATGGTTCCAGGAGTCCCGGTCGGGCCCCGACTCGCCCAAGCGCGACTGGTACGTCTGGTCGGACGCCGACGACGGCTATCCCGAGGCGCGGGTGATCTTCATCGACTCGGAGCCCTCGAACTGGACGTGGGACCCGGGCGCCGGCCAGTACTACTGGCACCGGTTCTTCTGGCACCAGCCCGACCTGAACTTCGACAACCCCGAGGTGCAGGAGGCGATGCTGAACGTGTTGCGCTTCTGGCTCGACCTGGGGATCGACGGGTTCCGGCTCGATGCGGTGCCCTATCTGTACGAGCGCGACGGGACGAACGGCGAGAACCTCCCCGAGACGCACGAGTACCTGCGGCGCGTCCGCGCCGAGGTCGACGCGCGCTACCCGGACCGCGTCCTGCTCGCGGAGGCGAACCAGTGGCCGGAGGACGTCGTCCACTACTTCGGCGCGGGCGACGAGTGCCACATGGCGTTCCACTTCCCCGTGATGCCGCGCATGTTCATGTCGCTGCGACGCGAGGAGGCGAAGCCGATCCTCGAGATCCTCGACCTCACGCCGGCGATTCCCGACAACGCGCAGTGGGGACTCTTCCTCCGGAACCACGACGAACTGACGCTCGAGATGGTCACCGACGAGGAGCGGGACTACATGTACACGGAGTACGCCAAGGATCCCCGGATGAAGCTCAACCTCGGCATCCGCCGGCGGCTCGCGCCCCTGCTCGACAACGGCCGGGACGAGATCGAGCTGATGCACGCGATCCTGTTTTCCCTCCCCGGGGCACCCGTGCTCTATTACGGAGACGAGATCGGCATGGGCGACAACGTCTACCTCGGCGACCGTGACGGGGTGCGCACGCCGATGCAGTGGACCGGCGACCGGAACGGCGGGTTCTCGCGCGCCGACTTCGCTCAGCTCTACCTGCCGCCGCTGATGGATCCCGTCTACGGTTTCGGTGCGGTGAACGTGGAGGCGCAGCTCCGTACGCCCACCTCGCTCCTCCGCTGGCTGCACCGCTTCATCGCCCTCCGGAAGGAGCACCCGGTGTTCGGACTCGGAACGTACGAGCCGCTCCGGCCCGAGAACCCGCGGATCTTCGCCCACGTGCGCCGGTACGAGGACGATGTCGTCCTCTGCGTGCACAACCTCGCCCGCTCGGCACAGGCGGTCGAGCTCGACCTCGCCGAGTTCGAGGGCTGGGTGCCGGAGGAGATGCTGGGCCGGTCACGCTTTCCCGCGATCGGCGAGCTGCCGTACCTGCTCACCCTCGCTCCACGAGGATGGTTCTGGTTCCTGCTCAGGAGAGACGAGTGACGAAGGCTTCGGACCTCACCGAGGAGATCCTGGTCGAGCACATCGCGGCGCAGCGCTGGTACGGCTCGAAGGACCGCGAGGTGGCCCATGCCGCCGTCGTCGACTGCGCGGAGCTCCCGGGCGCCGTGATCGCGCTCGTCGAGGTGCGCTTTCCGGAGGGCACCCACGACACCTACCAGCTCGTCGCCGGGGACACGCTCGACGGCCTCGAGGAGCCGTCCGTGGCCCGCGAGCTGGTGCAGCGGATACGTGCCGGGGTCGCCCAGCGGACGCGTGCCGGAGGGACGATCTTCTTCCAGGCCGTCGAGGGGTTCGCCGGCCTGGGCGCCGAGCTCGTCGCGCCGCGGGTGATCGAGGGCGAGCAGTCGAACACGTCCGTCGTGTTCGACGACCAGCTGATTCTCAAGGTCTACCGCCGCCTCGAGGCCGGGATCAACCCGGAGCTGGAGATGCTCCGGTTCCTGGGCGAGCACGGCTTCGAGAACGTCCCCGCGCTCCACGGCTGGTACGCGTACCACGGACGGCCTGCGGAATCGACGCTCGGGATCCTCCAGGAGTTCGTCGCGGACGGCCTCGACGGCTGGGAGCTCGCGCTCGACCAGCTGGCCGATGTCCCCGACCGTTTCCTCGGGCGCCTCCGCCGCCTCGGCGAGGTGACCGGCGCGATGCACACGACGCTCGCCTCCGACCCGTCCGACCCGAACTTCGCGGCCGAGGAGCCGAGCCTGGAGGCGCTAGGCCTGCTGACGGCGACGGTCGACGAGGAGATCCAGCGCGTGTTCCTCGACCTTCCCGACGACATCGACGCGCTCGAGCCGATCAGGGCACGGGGTGAGGAGATCCGCGAGCGGCTCCGCCAGCGCACGCACACCGGCGCCGCCGGCCGGATCATCCGCTGCCACGGCGATTTGCACCTCGGTCAGACCCTCTTGTCCCCGTCGGACGAGTGGGTGATCCTCGATTTCGAGGGGGAGCCGGCGCGATCGTTGCCCGAGCGGCGGCGCAAGCGCTCGCCCCTGCGGGACGTCGCCGGCATGCTCCGCTCCTTCGCCTACGCCGCGAACGCGCTCGAGCTCCTCCGCGGCACGGAGGCACCGACGGGCTGGGGCGAGCGCGCACGCGCCGAGTTCCTGGCCGGATACCAGCAGACGGTGGACGCGACCATCGTCCCGCCCGGGCCCGAGGCCTTCGAGCGGCTCCTGTCCGTGTTCGAGCTGGAGAAGGCCGTCTACGAGCTGCGGTACGAGCTCAGCATGCGCCCGGACTGGGTCCCGATCCCGGTCGCCGGAATCCTGCGGATCCTCGAGGAGGAGCCGGTCACCACGTGATCCGGCAACCTCGGCCCCAAGCTTCCGATGCGCGCGCACAGGCTTTGCCCGCGCGAACCGCAGAGAGGCCCGCCCCGTACGAGCTCGCCGACCCGCACGCCTACCTCGGCGCCCATCCCGCGGCGGGCGGCGTCCTCATCCGCGCCTACCGCCCGGACGCGGAGTCGATCCGCGTCCTTCCGATGGGGCTGGAGCTCGACCGGGTGCAGGCGGACGGCCTCTTCGAGGGGACGGTCGAGGGTGCCGAGCTGCCGCTCGCCTACGAGCTCGAGGTGCGGTACCCGGCCGGAGACTCGTACGTCGTCCACGACCCCTACGCGTTCCTGCCGACCGTCGGCGAGCTGGACGTCCACCTCGCCGCCGAGGGGCGGCACGAGGAGCTCTACGCCCGTGTCGGGGCCCAGCCGCGAGTCGAGAACGGCGTGGCGGGCGTGGCCTTCTCGGTCTGGGCGCCGAACGCCGCCTCGGTGAGCGTGGTCGGCGATTTCAACGGCTGGGACGGTCGCCTCCACCCGATGCGCTCGCTCGGCGCCTCCGGGATCTGGGAACTGTTCGTGCCGGAGATGCCCGCGCACTCCCGGTACAAGTTCGAGATTCGGACGCGCTCCGGGTCTCTCCGGCTGAAGGCAGACCCGCTGGCCTTCGCGACCGAGGTGCCGCCGCGGAACGCCTCCGTCGTCTTCGAGTCGCGCCACGAGTGGGGTGACGGCGACTGGATCGAGCAGCGCCGGGCAGGGGACACGTTCGCACGTCCGCTGAGCATCTACGAGGTGCACTTGGGCTCGTGGCGCCTGAACCCGGTGGAGGGCACCTTGCCCCTGACCTACGCCGAGCTGGCCGCGGAGCTCGCCGAGTACGTCACCGACCTGGGCTTCACCCACGTGGAGCTCCTGCCGGTGATGGAGCACCCGTACGCGCCGTCGTGGGGCTACCAGGTCACGGGCTACTTCGCCCCGACCTCCCGGTTCGGGTCGCCCGACGACTTCCGCGCCTTCGTCGACACGATGCACGAGGCGGGGATCGGCGTGATCCTCGACTGGGTGCCGGCCCACTTCCCGAAGGACGACTGGGCGCTGGCGCGCTTCGACGGCACCGCGCTGTACGAGCACGAGGATCCGCGCCGCGGCGAGCACCCGGATTGGGGGACGCTCGTCTTCAACTACGGCCGGAACGAGGTGCGCAACTTCCTGCTCGCGAGCGCGCTCTTCTGGCTGCGCGACTACCACGCGGACGGCCTACGCGTCGACGCGGTCGCCTCGATGCTCTACCTCGATTACTCGCGCAAGGAGGGCGAATGGGTTCCGAACGTGCACGGCGGCAACGAGGATCTCGATGCGATCGAGTTCCTGAGAGAGCTGAACACGGTCGCGCACGGGCGCGAGGCGGGCGTCCTGATGATCGCCGAGGAGTCGACCGCGTGGCCCGGCGTCTCGCGTCCGGTCGACCACGGCGGGCTGGGTTTCGGCCTGAAGTGGAACATGGGCTGGATGCACGACACGCTCGTCTACTTCGCGCATGAGCCCGTCCACCGCCGCTACCACCACGGCCAGCTGACCTTCAGCATGGTCTACGCCTTCTCGGAGAACTTCGTCCTGCCGCTCTCGCACGACGAGGTCGTCCACGGCAAGGGGTCGCTGCTCGCGAAGATGCCGGGCGACCCGTGGCAGAAGCGTGCCAACCTGCGTGCGCTCTACGGCTACATGTGGGCGCACCCGGGCAAGAAGCTCCTGTTCATGGGTGGCGAGCTCGGCCAGGTGCGGGAGTGGCGCTCGGACGATTCGATCGACTGGCACCTGCTCGAGCAGCCCGAGCACGCCGGCATCCAGGAGCTCGTCCGCGACCTCAACTTCCGCTACCGCGACGAGCCCGCGCTCTGGGAGATCGACTTCGACCCCGAGGGGTTCCGCTGGCTCGAGGCCAACGACGCCGACTCGAACGTCATCGTCTTCGTCCGCTTCGCAGCCGGCGGCAGGCGGGTCCTGGTCTGCGCGTGCAACTTCTCGCCGGTCCCCCGACCCGGGTATCGCATCGGACTTCCCCGGGACGGCCGGTGGCGGGAGCTGATCAACACGGACGGGACGCGGTACGGCGGCGGCGGCATCGCCAATGCGGAGCCGATCACCGCCGAGGCGAGGCCGTGGCACGACCAGCCCTACTCCGCGGAGCTCACCCTGCCGCCGCTGGCCGTGCTCTGGCTCGTGCCGACCTAGACGCAATCGGCGGCCCGCTCGCAATGGTGCGTCTCTCCGCCCGGCTCTTCCGTCTCGTCTGGGGTAGCGAGGTCGAGCGGGCGCTTCGGCCCGTGCCGGCCGTCTCCCTCGCTTCCGGCTCGCGGAGCGGCGAGCCGCTGGCGGCGTGACCGGACGGCTCGGCGCAATCCCGCGTTCGGACGGAACGGTCGAGTTCCGGGTGTGGGCGCCGCGCGCCCGGAGCGTGGCCGTGCGGCTCGGCGGCGAGGCGCGCGATCTCGCGCTCGAGGAGGACGGCTTCTTCGCGGCGACGCTCCGGGCCGCCCCGGGCGACCTGTACCGCTTCGTGCTCGACGGATCGTCGCAACTGCCCGACCCGTGTTCGCGCTCCCAGCCGGACGGTCTGCTCGGGCCCTCGGCGGTGGTCGACGTCCCGTGCGCTCCGCGGCTCGGCCTGCGCCTCGACGAGCTCGTGGTCTACGAGCTCCACGTCGGCGCGTTCTCGGATGCCGGCACATTCGACGGCGTCGTTCCGCACCTGGCCGAGCTGCGGGAGCTCGGCGTCACCGCGATCGAGCTGATGCCGGTCGGCACCTTCCCAGGCAGCCGCGGCTGGGGATACGACGGGGTCTACATCGGCGCTCCGCATCCAGCGTACGGCGGCCCCGACGGCCTCGGGCGGCTGGTCGGAGCAGCGCACGCGGAAGGGCTCGGCGTGATCCTGGACGTGGTCTACAACCACATCGGGCCGGGCGCGGCGGCGCTGACCGCGTACGGCCCGTACCTCGATTCGGGCATCGAGACGTTCTGGGGCGACGGCCTCGACTTCGGACAGGCCGGCGTCCGCGAGTGGGCGATCCAGAACGCGTTGATGTGGACGGACGAGTACGGGATCGACGGGCTGCGCCTGGACGCGGTCCATGCGATGCGCGACGATTCTCCGCGCCACGTGCTGGCGGAGCTCGCCGACCGCGTGCACGCGGCGTCGCCGAGGGCGCTCGTCGTCGCCGAGACCTTCCCCGGGGACGAGCGTCCGGCGGCCTGGGGGCACGACGCGCAGTGGGACGACGGCCTCCACCATGCGCTCCACGCGCTCCTGACCGGCGAGCGCGAGGGGTGCTACGCCGACTACGGGTCGCTCGACGACGTCGTCCGGCGGCTCGGGCGCCGTCCGCCGCAGGGTCAGGTCGTCTGTGCGCAGAACCACGACCAGGTCGGCAATCGAGCCCTGGGCGACCGGCTGGCTCCGGATCTGCTCCACGTCGCGTCGTCCGTCGTGCTCTTCTCGGCGCAGACCCCGCTCCTGTTCATGGGCGAGGAGTACGGAGAGCGCAGCCCCTTCCAGTTCTTCACCGACCACGTGGATCCCGAGATCGCCGAGGCCACCCGCGAAGGGCGGAGGCGCGAGTTCGCCGCGTACAGCGGCTTCTCGGGTGAGGTCCCGGACCCCGAGTCCGAGGACACCTTTCGGCGCTCGCGGCTCTCGCGCCGGGAGCAACCGGGCGTGCGCGAGCACTACCGCAGGCTGCTCTCGCTGCGACGTAGGCTCCCGCGCGAGGTGCTGACGGAGGTCGAGGGCGGGAGGCTGACGATGCGGCGCGGCGACGCGAGGCTCGTCGCCGACTTCGACCAGAAGACGGTGACGCTGACACCGTGAAGGTCTGGCCGGGCCATCCGTTTCCGCTCGGGCCGAACTGGGACGGGCACGGGACGAACTTCTCGCTCTTCTCGGAGAACGCGGAGCGGGTCGAGCTCTGCCTCTACGACGAGCACGACCACGAGACGCGCGTGCCGATCACCGAGCGCACCGCGTTCAACTGGCACGGGTACCTGCCGGACGTCGGCCCCGGACAGCGGTACGCCTACCGTGTGCACGGACGCTGGGCTCCCGAGGAAGGCCACCGCTTCAACCCCGCGAAGGTGCTCATCGACCCCTACGCGAAGGCGATCGAAGGGCCGATCCGCTTCGACGCCGCCCGCACGCTCCCGTACGTGCCCGGGGGTGACGACGCGGACCTGAGAGCGGACGGCTCCGACGACGCCGCCGCGATCCCCAAGTGCGTCGTCGTCGACCCCTCGTTCGACTGGGAGGGCGACACTCTGCTCAACCGCCCCTGGCACGAGACCGTGATCTACGAGGTACACGTCAAGGGCTTCACCGAGCTCCACCCCGCGGTGCGGGAGGACCTGCGCGGCACGTACGCCGGTCTCGCCTCCGACGAGGCGATCGCCCACCTGCGCTCCCTGGGCGTGACGGCCGTCGAGCTCCTGCCCGTTCATCACATAGCCGACGAGCACCATCTGATCGGGCGGGGCCTGACGAACTACTGGGGCTACAGCTCGATCGGGTACCTTGCCCCTCACGCGCTCTACGCGGCGACCGGCACCGGCGGCGAGCAGGTGCGCGAGTTCAAGGGCATGGTCAAGGCGCTCCACCGCGCCGGCATCGAGGTGATCCTCGACGTCGTCTACAACCACACCGCGGAGGGAAACCACCTCGGGCCGATGCTCGGCTTCAAAGGTGTCGACAACGCGTCCTACTACCGGCTGGTGCCGGACCAGCGCCGCTTCTACATGGACTTCACCGGCACCGGCAACAGCCTGAACCCCGTTCACCCGAGCGTCCTCCGGCTGATCATGGACTCGCTTCGCTACTTCGTCATCGAATGCCACGTCGACGGGTTCCGCTTCGACCTCGCGTCGGCGCTCGCGCGCGAGTTCTACGACGTCGACCGACTCTCGGCCTTCTTCGACACGATCCACCAGGACCCCGTCCTGTCACAGGTGAAGCTGATCGCGGAGCCGTGGGACGTCGGTCCCGGCGGGTACCAGGTCGGGAACTTCCCCATCCTCTGGATGGAGTGGAACGGCCTCTACCGCGACTGCGTCCGTGACTTCTGGCGCGGCGAGTGCACCGTCGCCGAGTTCGCGCAGCGCTTCACCGGCTCCAGCGACCTGTACCAGAGCGACGGACGGCGCCCGTTCGCGTCGATCAACTTCGTCACCGCCCACGACGGGTTCACGCTCGACGATCTGGTCTCGTACAACGAGAAGCACAACGAGGCCAACGGTGAGGACAATCGCGACGGGAGCGACGACAACCGCAGCTGGAACCACGGAGTCGAGGGGCCGACCGACGATCCGGAGATCGTCGCGCTGCGCGATCGGCAGATCCGCAACTTCCTGACCACGCTCTTCCTCTCGCAGGGGGTGCCGATGCTGCTCGGCGGCGACGAGTTCGGCCGGACGCAGCACGGCAACAACAACGCCTACTGCCAGGACAACGAGGTCAGCTGGTTCGACTGGAACGTCGACGGCCGGCGTCGGCGCCTGCTGGAGTTCGCGCAGCGCGTGATCCGGCTGCGCGAGGCGCATCCGGTGTTCCGGCGGACGCAGTTCCTGACGGGCGAGTCGCACCTCGGCTCGGGGCTGCCGGACGGCTGGTGGTTCCGGACCGACGGCAGGAAGATGACGCGGCGCGACTGGGGCGACGGTGGGCTGCGTACGATCGGGCTGTTCCTCAACGGCAGCGAGATCCCCACGCGCACGCCGGCCGGCGAGCAGATCGTGGACGACTCCTTCGCGGCGCTGATCAATGGCTCCGCCGAGCCCGTCACCTTCCTCCTTCCGCCGCGGCGCTTCGGTCCCCGGTGGACGCTGGCGCTCTCGACGGCGGACCCGGATGCCCCGGAAGCGACGTGGCCGGCGCGCGGTGAGGTCGTCGTCGACGGGAGGTCGATCGTCGTGCTCCGCCGAGGGTAGGCCCCGCTTTCCGGTGGCTCTGTCGGCAGAGGGCCGTACGTCCGTACTTCCTCGGTAGTGCGCTTGCGTACCGACCCCGATGGCTCGGCGCCGATTCCTCGGCACCCTGAGATCGGACGAAAGGAGTCGAGATGAAGGGAACGATTCTGGTCGCCTACGCCTCCAGGTACGGGTCGACCCGCGAGGTGGCAGAGTCGATCGCCTCGGCGCTGCGCGAGCGGACGTTGCGGGTCGTGCTCCGGCCGGCCGTCGAGGTCCACCACCTCGACGAGTACGTCGGCGTGGTCCTCGGCGGCGGCCTCTACATGGGGCGCTGGCACCGCGATGCCCGAGGGTTCGTCCGCCACTTCGCAGACGACCTCGGCGGGCTGCCGGTTGCCGTGTTCGCGCTCGGTCCGACCGACGAGGTCCCGGAGCATCGCGCCGGATCCGAGAAGCAGTTCCGCAAGGCGGTCGACAAGCTGCCGTTCGAGCCGATCGCCTCGGCGGTCTTCGGCGGCGCGATCGATCCGAGGAAGCTGCACTTCCCGCTCAACCGCATGCCCTCTGTCGACATCCGCGACTGGGACGCGATCGCCGCGTGGGCGGACGAGGTCGCGGAGCGGTTCCTGTCGCTTCCGGTCGCCGCCTGACTTCGTCTAGCCGGCTCGTGCCCCGGACGGGGCGCGACGGGCTCTCAGCGCGGCGGGCGCAGCACGGCGAACTGGTCGGTGATCTCCAGGTCGGCCGACCGGAAGCGGAAGACCTCGGCCGGACGTCCCCCGGCCCGCCCCGGCGGGCGCCGCTCGCCCGTCGGCGACAGCACTCCGCGCCGCACGAGCACCCGCTGGAGGTTGGTCGCGGAAACCTCGTGGCCGAGCGCCGCGGCGTAGAGATCGCGCAGCTCCGAGATCGCGAAGGTCTGGGGGGCGAGCGCGAACCCGAGGTTCGTGTAGGAGAGCTTTGCGCGCAGGCGTTCCCGGCCTGCGAGTGCGAAGGCGCCGTGGTCGAAGGCCGTCCGTGGTAGCCCGTCGACCGGGTGCCAGGCCGTGTCGGCCGGAGCGGCCGGATCGAGGCCTGCGCGGACGAGGCCGAGGTAGGCGGTGGTGACGCGCCTGCTCCGCGGCTCGGCCCGCGTTTCCAGCTGCTCCAGGTGGGAAAGCTCGCGGACATCGACCTTGGCGGCCAGGTGCCGGCGGATCGACCGCTCGAGCGACTCGTCGCCGAGGACGCCGCCGGGGAGCGCCCACCGGCCGGCGAAGGGAGGAAGAGCGCGTTGCCACAGGAGCACCTGCAGGGTCCCCTCTCGGACCTGGAGCACGACCGCGACCGTCTCGTGCGCGTGCGTGGTAGGCTCTCGCCGAGGTTTTCGATTCACAGTCGTAAACTAGCGAAAGGCTCGAGATGAAGGCAAAGGCGGCAGGGCTGGCGGTGCTTGCGACGGCGGTCGCCGCGGTCGCGGCCGGGTGCGGCGGCGGCGGGAAGAGCGCTGCCACGACCGAGGCGACGACCACGGGCGGGCAGAGGCCGCTCCGAATCGGCATGGTCACGGACATCGGCGGCCTGAACGACCGAGGCTTCAACGCGCTCGCGTACAAGGGGCTGAAGCAGGCGCAGCGGGAGCTCGGCGCCCAGATCCAGGTCGCCGAGTCCAAGTCACCGGCCGACTACATCCCGAACCTCGCCTCGTTCGCCCGCCGCGGATACGACCTCGTCGTAGGCGTCGGCTACACCGAGATCGCGGCGATGGGGGCGGCTGCAAAGCGCTTCCCGCACACGCACTTCGCGATCGTCGACGTGTCGAACAAGGACTTGCCCGGGTCGCCGCCGAACGTCCTCGGCCTGCTCTTCCACGAGGAACAAGTCGGTTATCTCGCCGGCTACCTGGCCGGGCTCGAGGCGAAGCGACTCCCGGGCCGTGACGTGATCGGCTCGGTCGGCGGCGAGAAGCAGCCGCCGGTCGACCGATTCATCGCCGGCTACCAGGCGGGCGGGAAGGCAGCCGATCCGGCGATCAAGGTCGTCAACGCGTACTCGCAGGACTTCACCGACCAGGCGAAGTGCAAGGCGCTCGCTCAGAACCAGATCAGCGCCGGTGCGATCGCCGTGTTCGCCGTCGCCGGCGGGTGCGGTCTCGGCGCCCTCGATGCCGCCAAGCAGGCCGGCATCTGGGGGATCGGCGTCGATGCCGACCAGTCGTTCCTCGGCCCACACATCCTGACGAGCGCGACCAAGCGCGTCGACCAGGCGGTCTTCCTCGCGAGCGAGGACGTGGCGAAGGACAGGTTCCACGGCGGCGACGCCGTCTACGGCCTCGACAAGGGCGGGGTCGGGCTCGGCAAGTTCAGCCCCAAGGTGCCGAGGAGCGAGGTCGAGGCGGTCGACAAGGTCCGGTCCGAGATCATCGCCGGGACGATCGTCCCGCCGACGAAGATCGGCGCCTCCTAGCCGTGTCCTGAACGAGCATCCTGGGTCCGCCCACAGCGGTCGGACCCCGAAGCGGGTCGTTGACGCCAGAGCCATGCACGAGCAGGTGCGGCGCTACGAGCCGACTCGGATCACGCCGCCCGCCGCGAGCTCGTCGATCTCTGCCGCGGAGTAGCCTGCCTCGGACAGTACCTCGGCCGTGTGCGCTCCGAGCGGCGGCGGCGGTGACCGGTACTCGGGCCGTTCGCCGTCGGCCGAGAAGGCCGGGCCGAGGGTGAGGTACGAGCCGAGCCGCCGGACGATGCCGACCGCGTCGGTCTGCGGATCGGCGGCCACCTCGCCGATGTCCTGCACCGGAGCCGCCGGGACTCCCGCGGCGGCAAGGCGCTCGAGCCAGACGCTGCGCGTCTCGGCGACGAGCCTGGGCGCGAGGGCGTCCACCAGCGCCGCCCGGTTCGTCACCCGGTCCGGGTTCGTCCTGAAGCGCGGGTCGTCGGCGAGCTCTGGCAGGCCGATTGCCTCGGCGAGCCTGCGGAAGAGCCCGTCGTTCGCCGCGGTGACCATCAGGCCCCCGTCGGCGGCGGCGAACACCTGGTAGGGCGCGATCGCGTGGAAGGCGGTTCCCTGCGGCGTCGGCACCGCGCCGGTCTCGATGTTGCCGATCAGGTGGTACGAGACGAACGAGAGAGCCGTCTCCCAGAGCGAGACGTCCAGTGTGCAGCCGCCGCCCGCGTGCAGCGCGGCGAGGATCGCGAACGCCGCATACATCCCGGTCGCGTGGTCGATCAGCGACACGCCCACGCGGACGCCGCGCCCGCCCGGCTCGCCGGTGACGCTGATCAGACCCGCCGCGGCCTGGAGCAGCGGGTCGTAGCCGGGGAGCGACCGCTTCGGGCCGGTCCGACCGTACGAAGAGATCGTGCAGTGGACCAGCTCCGGCTCGCGCGCTCGCAGCGCCTCTGCGCCGAGGCCGAGCTCGTCCGCCAGCCCGGGGCGGAGGCTCTGGACGAAGACGTCGGCGCCGTCGATCAGCCGGAGGAGGACGTCGGTGCCGCGCCGGAGGTCGAGCGCCACCGACCGCTTCCCGGAATTGGCCGCGACGAACAGCGTGCCGAGGTCGCCCGCGAAGGGCGGTCCCCACCACCGTGCCTCGTCGCCCGTCGGCGGCTCGACCTTGATCACGTCGGCGCCCAGCGCACCGAGCAGCTGCGTGCACGTCGGGCCGGCGTACGAGGTGGTGACGTCGACGACGCGGACGCCGGCGAGCGGTGCGAACGCCATCTAGAAGAAGACCGCTCTGATCAGGAACGCGAGCCCCACGAGCAGGCCCAGGAGGACGAACAGCGTGACCAGCCCGAACGCCGTCAACCCGGCGAGCTTCACCGTCGGCGGCTTGCCGCCCGCGAACACCGAGTTCAGCTGCGCCTCGACGACGCTCTCGACGTGCTTGTTGATCCGTTCGCTGAAATCGGAGCTCGAGCCCTCGGTGCGGAGCATCGGGAAGTACTCCGGGGACCCGTCGAAGTGGAGCTGGTAGAGGTGCTCCGCGGGGACGTCCTTGAGCTTCTGTTCGCCGAGGTCGCGCACCGACACCCCCTCCGGGAGGTCGCCACCGACGAGCGCACGGGTCGTCTCCGACAGGAGCACCTGCCGCCCGTGACCCGCAGAGCAGATCCGCGCCGCCCGAACGACGTCGAGCCCGATGTACCCCTCGTCGCCGACCGCCGGCTCGCCCGTGTGCAGCCCCATCCGCACCCGCACCCGGGCGCCGTGCGGCCACTCGTGGGCGGCCAGGGCCCGCTGTCCCTCGACCGCCGCGGTCACTGCGTCGCGTGCCCTTTGGAACGAGTAGAAGAACGCGTCGCCCTGGGTGTCGACCTCGCGACCGCCCGCGCCGCCGAACGTCTCGCGGAGGATCCGCCGGTGATCCGTGACGACCGACGCGTAGTCGTCGCCGAGCTCGTGGAGCAGCTTCGTCGATCCCTCGACATCGGTGAACAGGAACGTGACCGTTCCGGTCGGGTAGGCGGACACCGCGTGATTATCGTGGCGGAATGAACCGGCTCGCCGCTGCGACCAGCCCGTACCTCCTCCAGCACGCGGACAACCCGGTCGACTGGTACGAGTGGGGGGAGGAGGCGCTCGCCCGGGCCCGCGGCGAGGACAAGCCGATCCTCCTCTCGATCGGGTACGCGGCGTGCCACTGGTGCCACGTGATGGAGCACGAGTCGTTCGAGGACTCCGAGACGGCGGCGCAGATGAACGAGCAGTTCGTGAACGTCAAGGTCGACCGGGAGGAGCGTCCGGACCTCGACGCGATCTACATGGACGCGGTCGTCGCGATGACCGGCCGCGGCGGCTGGCCCATGACCGTCTTCCTGACGCCCTCCGGCGAGCCCTTCTTCGGCGGGACGTACTTCCCGCCGGCGCCGCGACACGGCTTGCCGAGCTTCCGGCAGGTGCTCGATGCAGTCGCGTCGGCCTACCGGGAGCGGCGCGCCGACATCGAGCGCTCGGCGGCGGAGCTGATCGCGGCGGTGCGCTCGTCGAGCGATGTCCGGCCGTCGGCGGAGCCGCTCACCGACGGGATCCTCTCCGAGGCGGTTCGCGGCCTCCGCCGCAGCTTCGACGCGGAACGCGGCGGCTTCGGCGGTGCGCCGAAGTTCCCGCCGGCATCGGTGCTGGAGCTCCTCCTCCGCCGGGGCGAGCTGGAGATGACGACGAAGACGCTCGACGCGATGGCGGCGGGCGGCATGTACGACCTCGTCGGCGGCGGGTTCCATCGCTACTCGGTCGACGCCGACTGGCTCGTCCCGCACTTCGAGAAGATGCTCTACGACAACGCGCTCCTCGTCTCCGCGTACCTGCACGCCTGGGTGGTGACCGGCCGGGAGCGCTACCGGGGGGTCGTGGAGGAGACGTGCGAGTACCTGCTGCGCGACCTCGCGCTCCCCGAGGGCGGCTTCGCCTCGTCGCACGACGCCGACACCGACGGCGTCGAGGGGCTCACCTACACCTGGACCGTCGAGGACGGTGTCCCGAGCGAGCTCCTCCGCCCGTTCGAGCACGGCCGGTCGATCGTCCGGGGCGAGCTCGACCCCGAGCTTCGAGCAAGGCTCCTCGACGAGCGATCGCGCCGCCCGCAACCCGCGCGCGACGACAAGGCGGTCGCCGCCTGGAACGGCCTGACGCTCGCCGCGCTGGGGGAGGCCGGCCGTCGTCTTGCAAGTAACAGTCTGTTACAAGCGGCTGAACGGCTCGGAAACTTCCTGCTCACGGCGCTTTCCACGCCTGACGGCCGGCTGTACCGGTCATGGCGGAACGGGCGCGCGGGTGCCGCCGGGTACCTCGAGGACTACGCCGACGTGGCGCACGGCCTCTACGAGCTCCACGTCGCCACCGGCGAGCTGCGCTGGCTCGAGGAGGCCAACCGGCTCGTGCGACTCGCGGTCGACCTCTTTGCAGACGGGGAGCGGGGTGGCTTCTTCATGACCGCCCGCGACGCCGAGGAGCTGGTGGCACGCACGAAGGACCTCGACGACAACCCGGTCCCGTCCGGGAACTCGATGCTCGCGTTCGTGCTGCTCCGGCTGGCGCGGATCTACGGCGACGACGGGCTCGAGCAGCACGCCGCGGGCGTCCTCCGGCTCCTGCACCCGAACCTCGGCCGCATACCGTCGGCCTTCGGCTGGGCCCTCTGCGCCCTCGACCTGTACCTGTCCCCGCCGCGCGAGCTCGCGATCGTCGGCGTGCCCGACGACGAGGTCGCCCGCCGTGCGCTCGAGCCCTTCGACCCGTCCGCGGTCGTCGCATTCGGCCCGAGCGAAACGGTGCCCCTCCTCGCCGGCAAGACGAAGGTGGACGGGAAGCCCACGCTCTACGTGTGCGAGCGCTTCGCCTGCCGTGTGCCCGTGACCTAGCCGCCGGGGGGCGGCATGACGCCCAGTTGCCGGAGCAGCGAGACCATGTCGCTGATGCCCCAGTGCGCGGTTGCCTTGCCCTCCCTGAAGCTGACGAAGTCCATCGCCGCGACCTCGACCGATCGTCCCGTGGCCGGAATGCCCATGAACTCACCCTGGTGTGTCCCGGTGACCGTCACCCGCGCCGCGACCAGGTCGCCCTCGGCGAGGAGGTCCTCGACCTGGAAGTGGATGTCGGGGAACGCCGCGTAGAACATCGCGAAGGTCTGTTTCACTCCCTCGCGCGTCGGGGGTATCCCCGGGAAGTCCTCGTGCTCGACGAAGTCGTCGGACAGCAGCTCGTCGATCAGGTCGAGGTCGCGTCCGTTGATCACCTCGTCGTAGAGGCGTTTCAGCAACGCTCTGTTCGCGTCGGACGCGCGCTTGCCGTCCGTCATCGCTCCCTCCTCTCGGGTGTGCGCGATCATGCGACGAACGTTTCCGGCCTGACAACACCGCGCTCGAAGCGACCCGCGTCGAACTCCGAGAGGTCGAGCGTCGGCTGCCGGCCCCCGATGAGCTGCGCCACGTGCTCGCCCACGGCCGGCGCCTGCTGGAAGCCGTGACCGGAGAAGCCCGCGGCGTAGAAGAACCCTTCCGGCTCCGGTGCGGCCCCGACCAGCGCATTGTGGTCGGGGCTCACCTCGTAGAAGCCCCACCAGGAGGTCTGCACCGGCAGCTCGGCGAGGAGGGGCAGCCGGCGCAGGCCGTGCTCCGCCACCTCCTCCAGCGACTGCTCCTTCCCCCCGAACACGATTCCCGGCCCCTCCCGATGGAAGTAGAACGAGGTCGAGAAGTCGATCGTCAGCGGGAGCCGCTCCGGCAGCCCGCCGTCCTCCGGGGAGAACCAGATCCAGCGCTTCTCGCCCTCGATCGGAAGCTCGACGCCGGCGGTCGCGGCCGTCTCGCGCGACCAGGCGCCGGCGCAGCAGACGACGGTTCTGCACGCGATCGGCCCGGTCGACGTCTCCACCCCTGCGACCCGTCCGGCCTCGACGTGCACTCCGTTCACCTCGCGGCCCTGCCGCACGTCGAGTCCGCGCGCGTACCACTGGACGACCGCCTCCGGCGACGCGTACCCGTCGAGCTCGCAGAAGGTCGCCGCCAGCAATCCGTCGGGCGCGAGCTGGGGGACGATCCCGAGCGCCTCGTCGACGGAGAGCTCCCGGGACGGAACGCCGAGTCGCTGCTGCAGTGCGAGCGCTTCCCGGAACGAGCGCACGTCCTCGTGGCGGTCGAGCAGGAACAGGTAGCCGTAGCGGCGCAGGTCGATCCCCTCCATGCGCTCGAACTCCTCGAGCGAGCGCAGGGCGATCCGGATGTTGAGCTCGTCCGAGAACTGGGTGCGGATCCCGCCCGCGGAGCGACTCGTCGAACCGGAGGCGAGCGTGTCTCGCTCGAGCAGGACGACGTCGTCGATCCCCAGCTCGCGCAGGTGCCAGCCGACACTCGTGCCCATCGCTCCGCCGCCCACGATCACGACCTCGTGCGTCTCCATCGGCCCCGAGCTCACGGAGCTTACGGTGCCAGGCACGTCAAGACGCCGGCGGCGCCGCGGGCTTAGGGTACGCCGGATGGCGCTGCTGGAGGTGAAGGAGGTCACGCGGCGATTCGGGGGCATCGTCGCCCTCGACGAGGTGACGTTCGACGTCGAGGCGGGCCAGATCGTCGGGCTGATCGGCCCGAACGGCGCCGGCAAGACGACCACCTTCAACGTGATCACCAGGCTGTACCGCCCGGACGGCGGCGAGCTCAGATTCGCCGGCGAGTCGCTTCTGTCGACGCCGCCCCACCAGGTGATCAAGCGTGGCATCGCACGCACGTTCCAGAACCTCGAGCTGTTCAAGACGATGACGGCGCGCGAGAACGTCGTCGTCGGCACGCATGCGCGCGCAGGAGAGCGCAGCGTGGACGAGATCATCGACTACGTCGGGATCGGCGACGTCGCCGATCGCCCCGCGGGCTCGCTCCCGTACGCGACGCTGAAGCGCGTCGAGACCGCCCGAGCGCTCGCCTCCGGGCCGCGACTCCTGCTGCTCGACGAGCCGGCCGGCGGCCTGTCCCACGAGGAGGTCGAGCAGCTCGCCGCGTTCGTCCGGCAGATGCGGCGGGACTTCGACCTGACGATCCTGCTCGTCGAGCACCACATGAACCTCGTGATGGGCGTCTCGGACCGCGTCCACGTGCTCGACTTCGGCCGGGTGATCGCCGCCGGCACGCCGCAGGAGGTACAGCAGGACCCGGCGGTGATCGAGGCCTACCTCGGGACGGCCGACGACGACGCCTGACAGGGCGGGCTACTCGGGGCCGAGCGCGTCGGCGAGCAGGCTGCGGTCGACGTGCCCCGTCGCGTACCGCGACGTCCCCTGGTCGGAAAGCTCCCGCGCGCCGGCGACGAGCGCGCCGTACGCGGTGCCGGCAAGGAGGCTCCCGGTCGAGATGCGCCTGACGCCGACCGCTTCGAGCTCGCCGATCGGCGGTGCGGCGGGCAGGGCGAGGACGTTGACGGGCGCGGCGACCTCGTCGACGACGCGGCGGATCTGCTCGAGACCGGTCAGCCCCGGGGCGTACAGGCAGTCGGCGCCCGCTTCCCGGTAGGCGGTCAGCCGCGCGATCGTCCCGTCGAGGTCGTCGACGCCGCGGATGTGATGCTCGCAGCGGCCGGTCAGCACCATGCCGGCCGCGTGTGCCGCCTCCGCCGCCTCGGCGACGCGGGCGGCCGTCTGAGGGACATCGTCGATCATGCCGGTCGCCGGGTCGAAGTCCTCGATCGAGCAGCCGGACGCTCCGGCCTCCGCGAGCAGGCGCACGGTCTCGCCGACTCCGCCCGGCTCGTCGGGGTAGAGCCGCTCGCTGTCGACGTTCAGCGGGATCGACACCGCGGCCGCGACCGCGGCGACGTGGTCGACGAGCTCGTCGCGCGTGACATGCTGGTCGGGCTTTCCGAGCGACCAGGCGAAACCGGCACTCGTCGTCGCAAGGGCGGGGAAGCCGAGTCGCTCCAGGATCCGCGCCGAGCCGATGTCCCACGGGTTCGGCATCAGGAAGAGGCGGTTCTCCCCGTGGAGCTCCCGGAAGCGCGCGCGGCGATCGGAGGCGGACACGTCGGAATCTTCAACGATGACCGCCCGGCGCGGCTTCCCGGCCTACGGGCCGGGAAGCCGGTGTGCCGGTGGCGGGAGTGATCAGGCGGCGTCGGCGAGGTCGTCGCCGCGCGCCGCCACGACGTCTTCCAGGTCGCCGGCCAGCTTCGCGAAGGCGCTCTGCTCGAGCTGGCGCACGCGCTCGCGCGTGAGGCCGAGCTCTCGCCCGATCGCCTCCAGCGTCAGGCTCTCACCGTCGAAGCCAAACCGGAGCTCGACCACACGGCGCTCCCGCTCCGGCAGGGCGGCAACCGCCCGGCGGATGCCGTCGTCGCGCAGCCTGCGCTCGGCCTCGTCGACCGCGTCGACGACGTCGGGGTCGGGGAACAGGTCGCCGAGCTGGCTGTCCGCGTCGTCGCCGACGGGCCGGTTGAGCGAGACGGTCGCCTCGACCGCCTCGATCGCCTCCTGCGCGTGGTGGACCTCCATGTCCGCCACGCGGGCGAGCTCGGCCAGGGTCGGCTCGCGGCCCTCCGCGACCTCGAAGCGCTGTCGCGCGCGCGCCAGCTTGCGCCGGCGCTCGTCCACGTGGACCGGGATCCGGATCGTCTTCGACTGATTCGCGACCGCGCGCTGGCAGGCCTGGCGGATCCACCAGGTGGCATAGGTCGAGAACTTGAAGCCCTTGCGCCAGTCGAACTTCTCGACGGCGCGGTTCAGCCCGATGACGCCCTCCTGGATGAGGTCGCCGAGAGGCACGCCCTGGCCCATGAACCGGCGTGCGACGTGGACGACCAGGCGCAGGTTCGAGTTGATCATGCGCTCCTTCGCAGCGTGGTCGCCGCGCTCGATCTTCTTCGCCAGCTCGACCTCTTCGGCGGCCGTGAGCAGGGGGTACCGGCCCAGCTCGTTCATGAACAGGTTGAGCGAGTCACCGCCGGCCGTTGCATCGTAGGACGTGTCGAGGCGCTCCTCTTCGGGCTCGTCCTCGACGATCGACGTGATTTCAGCGTTCAGGGGTAATCAGCTCCTTCGTCGAGATGTACTACTTGAAACGAGGAAACGCTCGCCTGCATTCCCCTGACAGGCAGGTCACGCCGCGATCGTCAGGCTCTCGAGGTCGCGCGGGTAGTCGGTGAGGATCTCGATGCCGTCGGGCGTGACCACGACCGTGTCCGAGTGCCGGAACCCGCCCAGCCCTTCCTGGTAGACACCGGGCTCGATCGTGAAGACCATCCCCGGCTCGACCGGCGTGTGGTCGCCGACGTCGAGGAACGGCGCCTCGTGGTTCCTCAGCCCGATCGCGTGGCCCGTGTGCTGCTTCCAGAGTGGCAGGAGGTCGTGCCGGGCGAAGTAGTCGAGCACGGCCCGGTCGACGTCGGCGCACGTCACGCCGGGCCGGAAGGCGTCGAATGCGACCTGCTGCGCGGCGACGGTGTGCTCGAAGAGCCGGCGCTGCTCGTCCGTCGGAGCTCCGACGACCATTCCGCGCTCGAGCTCGGCGTTGTAGCCCCAGATCGGCGCTGCCGTCTCGCTGACGAGCATGTCCCCATCGCAGAAGGTGATGTTGTGGGCGACCGCGTGCGCCCAGGCGCTCCGGCGGCCGATCTGACCGCGGTACCCGGCCGTGGCGCCGTCCTGCGAGCCGAGCTGCCCGTGGTAGTCGGGCCCGAGCTCGGCCAGCATCGCGATCGTCGCCTCGTAGCCGGCGCGCAGGCTCGCCTCGGCCTCGGTCGCGCCGGGGGTGGAGTACCGCTGGAGCAGCCGATGCGCGTGCTCGCACCAGCGCGCGCTCAGGCGGATGAGCTCGATCTCGGCCGCGCTCTTGCGGATCATCATGCTCTCGACGAAGGGCGCGACCGGGCGGACCGTCGCGCCGGTGACCTCCGAGAGCGGCGGGCCCTGGTAGCCGAGGATCCCGGGGTAGCCGTCGGAATCGGCCCCGATCGCGTCGCGCAGGCCGAGGTCTGCGAGAACACGGGCGAGGATCCGCATCGGGTGCTCGGTGCCCGGGTACTCGGGGTAGGACTCGACGCGGTCGAAGTCACCCTCGCCGTGCGTCCGCTCGACCTCGAACTCGGGGACGAACGCCAGCCGCTGCCCGTCTCCGAACGCGACGACGACCGGTCGCTCGGTCGAGAGGAAGTTGAAACCCGTGAAATACTGGATGTACGACTGGTCGAAGAGCACGACGCCGCCGAGCCCGCCGGCGCCGGCGTGGTCGAGCAGGCGCTCTCGGCGCTCCGCGAGCTCGTCTCTCGAGATGCCCGTCGGCTGCATGTCAAGACGATATCGGGGTAGCCTTTTCTGCCAGCTGTCGAACCGCCTGACGGCTGCACGCCTGGTGGGACGGCGCACGTCGAGCTGGATCGGGAGTGCGAAAGCCTGGGCGACGACCCCCTCGGGGGCATCTCCTCGCGCCGGCTCGTCTCGCTCAGGGTCAGGCTCTGACGCCGGCTCGGGCCGGAGTCGGCATGGTGCGGCGGGGGGGGCGGTGGGGCCCCCCCCC
>JBLMYA010000038.1:0-63098 GCA_050258035.1 Verrucomicrobiota bacterium | reverse complement strand
CGAGGACGGCGGCGGCCTCGAACAGGAGCTCGCGGGTCGCGTCCGCCGCGCGGCGGCTCTCGTCGGCCGGGTCGAGGAACCAGTCGAGCAGGCACTCGAGCTCCAGATGCTCGAGCCCGTGGTCGTCGAGCAGGGCCTTCAGGTCCGCGAGCGACCGGGTCTCGAGGATGTGCCGGAGGTCGGCGTGCCAGATCCCAATGCCCTTGAACCCCGCCCGCTCGGCCTGCGCGCAGCGGTCGGCGATGTCGAACAGGCTCCACTCCCGGCCGCCGTGCACCTCCACCGGCCCGGAGGTCGTCCAGTACAGCGCGACGAGGTCGTTCATGCCAGCTTCGCCGCCATTCCCCGGGCGATCTTGTGAGCGGCTGCCTCGATCGTGATCATCGGGTTCACCCCGAGGGCGGTCGGCAGCACCGAGCCGTCGACCACGTACAGGTTGCGGGCGTCCCACGCCTCGCCGTTCGGATCGCACACCGTCGATTCACGGGAGCTGCCCATGTGGGCGGTGCCCATCAGGTGGAAGGCGCCGAGCGTGACCTGGGCGGCGTCCCAGCCGCAGTCGTCGGCGGCCTGCATCATCGACTCGCGCGTCGTCGTCCTCGGCTCGTAGGAGACCCAGCCGGCGTGGGTGGTGTAGATCCGGCGCGCGCCGCCCGCCTCGAGGATCTGGGCCAGCCCGTCGAGCCCCGTGCGCATGACGCGGCGGTCGAAGTCGGACAGGTGCCAGATCGGCGTCGGGAGGCCGTCCTTGCCGACGACGATCTCGCCGGGGTCGCGGGCCCGCTGGAGGACGCCGTAGGCGCCCGTGTGACGGAAGCTCCGCATCAGCTCGAAGTGCTCGGCCGAGCCGCGCCAGGGGGCGAACAGGGCCAGGAGGCCGGGCTGGTACGAGGCGTGCATGTACTTCACCCCGTATCCCTCGCCCAGATCGAGGAACTCGTCGGAGAAGGTCGAGCCGAAGACGCCCGTCCAGGGGAGTATCTCCTCCTCGAACTGCGCCCAGACGAGCAGCACCGGGTGGATCATCAGGTTCTTGCCCACGTTCGGGTTGTCGAGCCCGGAGCGGACGAGCACGACCGGCGTGTTGATCGCGCCCGCGGCCACGGCAACTGCGCGGGCGCGGACGGTCAGCTTGTGCCCGCCGGTCGTCGTCGCCTCGACCCCCTTCGCCTCTCCGTTCTCGATCAGGACCCGCTCGACAGAAGCGTCGACGACGATCCGGGCGCCGGCGTCGTAGGCGTCCTGCAGCCAGGTCTTCATGGTCGACTGCTTCGCGCCGATCGGGCAACCGAAGTGGCACTGGCCGCAGATGTCCTCGGTGCAGCCCACGGCGTTTCGCTGCATCACCTGGCAGTCCCAGCCGAGCTTCGCGAGGCCCTCCCGGAAGCGCAGGTCGCGGCGTGAGGGCGGGCTGTTCTCGGAGTTGACGTGGATCCGGTCCCAGACGGCATCCAGGCTGGCGTCGAAGTCGCCGCCTGCCCAGTCGTCGAGGCCGAAGCGCTCCTTCCATTCCTGGCGCACGTGGTCGGGGGTCCTGAAGCACCAGGTGTAGTTGACCGTGGTGCCGCCGCCCAGGCAGTAGCCGGCGAGCAGGCCGATGCTCTGATCGGTGGTGGGGAGCCCACCGCCGCCGAGGTAGAGCCGCCCGTAACCGCTGAGCTCTGCGCCGTCGAAGTCCTGCTCGGCGAAGTACCCGCCCGCCTCGACGACGACGACGTCGAGCCCCGCCTGGGCCAGGACCCCGGCCGCGGTGCCGCCGCCGGCGCCCGAGCCGACGACGACCACGTCGCAGTCGAGCTCCGTGTCACCGGTGATCTCGAGGGGCGTGATCGTCTTCGGCGGCGCCTCCTTCAGGATCCCGTGCGGGCCGGGGTAGCCGAGCGCCGCCTCTACGGGGTGCTCGCCGTCGCCCTGCCAGGGGAGCGCGTAGTACAGGAGCAGGGTCAGCTTCCGGAGCGCCTGGAAGGCGGCGCGCTGCATGACTTCGTCGGAATCGCACCAAGCGAGAAGGGTTTGCTCGCGATCCTGCTGCGAGCTGGAGGCGAAGCCGGGATCCCAGCCTTCGATCAGCCCGGCGAATCCGTCGCGGGCCTCGGCGCTCGGGTTGGCCCCCATGATGTCGACGATCACCTCGGGGACATGGAGGTCCGTTGCCGACGGAAGCCCGTCCTGGCCCGGAACGAACGTGTCGCAGATCGCGTCGAGGCTGGCCCGGCCGCCCTCGCTCAGTTCGATCATCGCTCTCTCCTTCTCTCCTGGACAGGCCTCGAGCAGACGTCGAGGCAACTATAAGAGGCCCGGGTAGCCCGGCGTTTTTCCACAGCCAGTGCCTGGCACCAGACCTGTGCCGAAATCGTGACTTCTTGTCCACGGCGCCGGCGCGGCACTGACCGCCGGTGCGCTCCGGGCGGCGATGTTCCCGGCTAGCCGCGGCGTCCTGCGTAGTCGGCGAACGCCTCGATCGCCTCGGGATCGACGAGGGCGTCCTTGTTGACGACCTCTGAGACCGGCGTGCCGCTGAGGATCTTCTTGACCGGCAGCTCCAGCTTCTTCCCGGTCATCGTCCGCGGGATCGCGGGCACGGCGACGATGTCGTCGGGCTTGTGGCGCGGAGACAGGCTGGACCGAAGCGCGTCGGAGATCCGTCCCTTCAGGCCGTCGTCGAGCTCGACCCCGTCGCGGAGGACGACGAAGAGCAACAGCTCGTCGCTCGCCTCGAGGTGGACGACGAGCGCGTCCAGGACCTCGTCGAACTCCTCGACGACGCTGTAGAGCTCGCTCGTCCCGAGCCGGACGCCGCCGCGGTTGAGGGTGGCGTCGGAGCGCCCGGTGATGATCGACGTCCCGCGCTCGGTGAACATGATCCAGTCGCCGTGCCGCCAGATCCCGGGGTAGTGCTCGAAGTACGCGGCCCGGTAGCGCGAGCCGTCCTCGTCGTTCCAGAACTTCACGGGCATCGAGGGCATCGGGCTGCGGATGACGAGCTCCCCGAGCTCGCCGACCACCTCGTTGCCGTCGGTGTCGAACGCGGCCACGTCGACCCCGAGGCACCTGGCTGCCATCTCGCCCGCGTAGACGGGAAGCAGCGGGTAGCCCTGGACGATCCCGGTGCACACATCCGTGCCGCCGCTGCCGACGTTGAGCATCATCTCCGGCCCCGCCTGCTCGTAGATCCACTCGTACGAGTCGGCGGGAAGCGGTGAGCCGGCGGCGCAGATCTGCTTCAACGTCGACAGGTCGAAGTCGCGGCCGGGCTCCATCCCCTCCTTGCGGCAGGCCATGGTGAACGCGGGGCTGAGCCCGAACATCGTCGAGCGCGTCTCCTCGACCATCCGCCACTGCGTCGCCAGGTCGGGATACCCGGGGTTTCCGTCGAGCATCACGATCGACGAGCGGTGGAGCAGCGCCGAGACGAGCGCGTTCCACATCATCCAGGCCGTCGTCGTGAACCACATCAGCCGGTCGCCCGGGCGCAGGTCCCACGAGAAGCCGTGGTTCTTCAGGTGCTCGAGCAGGATCCCGCCGTGCCCGTGGACGATTGCCTTCGGCAGCCCGGTCGTGCCCGACGAGAAGAGTACGTAGAGCGGGTGGTCGAACGGAACCGGGTCGAACTCGAGCGGCCCCGGCTCGGCGACCAGCTCGTCCCACGAAACCGCGTCCGGAAGCTCGTTGCCGTTGTACGCGACGTGGATCACGGTGCGCAGGGAGGGCAACCCTGCGCGCACGTCGGCGACCTGATCGCGGCGGTCGATCCGCGTCTCGCCCCACGTGTAGCCGTCGACGGCGAGCAGCACGGACGGTGCCAGCTGGCCGAGCCGGTCGAGCACGCTCCGCGGCCCGAACTCGGGCGGACAGGTCGCCCAGGTCGCCCCGAGACTGGCCGCTGCCAGGAAGGCGACCAGCGTCTCCGGGATGTTCGGGAGGTAGGCGACGACGCGGTCGCCGGGGTGGACGCCGAGGCGCTGGAGGCCCAGGCGGGCCCTCGCGACCTGGTCGCGCAGGTCGCCGAAGGTCAGGTCGAACGGGTCGCGCGACTGCGACCGGGCCATGACGACGACCGAGTCCGTGTCCTCGTCGCGTCCGACCATGTGGGCCGCGTAGTTCAGCCGCGCGCCCGGGAACCACTCGGCGCCGGGCATCTCCCGCGACCCGAGCACCCGCTCGTACGGCGCCTCCGCCCGCACCTCGAAGAAGTCCCACGTCGAGGCCCAGAAACCGTCGAGGTCGCTCACCGACCACCGCCAGAGTTCCTCGTAGCCGGCGAAGTCGAGGCCGCGCTCGGCGCGCAGCCAGGCGAGGTAGCGCGCGAGGACGGAGTTCTCGCGCGCGTCGTCGGTCGGCGTCCAGACGACCTGCCCGACCGAGAACGGCCTGTCGGCGGAGACGCTCATCCGGGCGGGTAGACCGCGTCCGGCTGCTGGTCTCGGCCCGGCGCGCCGTCGAAGATCTCGGTCACGACGCCGAGGTCGCGATCGGTCGAGAGGTACGCGAACGTGACGCCGTTGTACGTGCCCCCCAGAACCACGTCGTGACCGCGCCCGGTCAGCTCCCCGACCGTGCTCTCGTAGTCCTGCACGGCAACGCCGATGTGGTGGACGCCCGGTCCGTGCTCGGCGAGGAAGCGCGCGTAGACGCTGTCGTCGTCGAGCGGCTGGACGAGCTCCCACTGCACCTCGCCGACCTGCGCGAGCGCGAGCCGCCACGAGCGCTCCACCGGCTGCCCGGCCTCGTGCATTCCCTGCACGTTGCCGGGGTTGAACTCGTAGACGTTCCAGGGGCCGATGCCGTAGTCGTCGACGTACGTGCGCATGGCATCGTCGAGGTCCGGCACGACCACCGAGACCTGGAGCGTCCCTTCGAAGATCGGCTCCCGCACGTGCCAATCCTACGGCCGCCCGGGTTGCAGCGCGGGCGGTGCCGTGATTCGATCAGCCGGTGACGGTCGAGCCGGCGGACGTCCTCTCGAAGCTCTTCGACGTCCGCGGGACGCGCGTCGTCGTGACCGGCGCCGCGGCCGGCCTCGGGTTCGCGATGGCGGAGGTCCTGGCCGAGTGCGGAGCACGGGTGACGCTCGCGGACATCCATGCCGGGCGCCTCGAGGAAGCGACCGCCCGGCTCGCCGGGCGCGGCTGCGACGTCCGCGGCGTCGAGGTCGACGTCCGGGAAGAAGACGCGGTGGAAGCCCTGATCCAGGGCGCGGTCGAGGAGCAGGGCGGAGTGGACGTCGTCTTCGCGAACGCCGGCCTCGCCTCGGTCCCGGGGTTCCGCATCGAGGGCGGCCAGACGCTCGCCACCCTGGAGCGCTCCGACTGGGACGCCGTGCTCGACGTGAACCTGACCGGCGTCGTCCACACGATGCGAAGCGCCGCGCGCGCGATGACGGAGCAGGGGTCGGGGCGGATCGTCGTCACGGCGTCGAACGCCGGTCTGAGGGTCGAGCCGCTCGTGTGCTACGGCTACGCCGCGAGCAAGGCGGCCGTGATCCACGTCGTGCGCCAGGCCGCGCTCGAGCTGGCCCCGCACGGCGTGCTCGTCAACGCGATCTGTCCCGGTCCGTTCTACGGAACGCTGATCGGCGGCGGGGTGACCCTCGATCCGAGCGAGGAGCTGAAGGAGATGTGGAAGACGCTGATCCCGCTCGGCCGGATGGCCCACCCGGACGAGCTCAAGGGCCTGGTGGTGCTGCTCGCCTCCCCGGCGTCCAGCTTCATGACCGGCGCGGCGTTCGTGGTCGACGGCGGATCGCTGGTGCAGGCCTAGCGGCTCGGTGCGGGGGAGCGGCCGTGGCCGCGCGCGTCAGAGGAGTCTTGTAACATTGTGTTACAAGCTCGGCAAGCGGCGTGGCGACGCGGGCGGGCGAGCAAGTAACACAGTGTTACTTGAGCGTTTCGCGGCTGGCTCCGACGACTCGGACGCGTCCGGGCAGCTACGGGACGAGCACGGCGCGGCCGGTGATCTCGCCTGCCCGCAATTTGTCGAGGACGTCGTTCACGTCCTCCAGCCGATGGGTCTCGGTGCGGAGCGTCACGTCGCCCCTGGCGTGGAGCTGCAACAGCTCCCAGAGGTCGATCCAGCTGCCGACCAGGTTGCCCGCGATCGTCGTCTCGCCGACGACCATCGCCACGGATGGCACGTTGATCATCCCGCCGTAGCCGACCGTCGAGTACAGGCCGCGGCGGGCGAGCGCGTCGAGGCTCGCCGCATGGGTCGCGTCGGTGGCGACGAAGTCCACGATCACGTCCGCGCCGGTGCCGTTCGTCGCCTCGCGCAGGTCGGTCGTGTCGCCGAGCACGTCGTCCGCGCCGAGCTCACTGGCCAGTGCCTGCCGGCGCGGGTCGGTCTCGATCGCGATCACCGAGCCGCCGCCGAGCACCTTGAGCAGCTGCAGGGCGATGTGGCCGACGCCGCCGACCCCGATCACGGCCGATGTCGTGCCGGGAGACAGGCGGGGAAGCAGCTTCTTGACGGCGTGGTACGCGGTGATCCCGGCGTCCGAGTGCGGCGCGACCGCGGCGGGCTCGACGCCGGCCGGCAGCGGGATCAACGACCGCTCGTCGACGAGGACGTAGTCGGCAAAGCCGCCGTCCCTGGTCAGCCCGAAGAACTGGTGCCGCTCGCAGTGCATGTCCAGCGCGCGGCGGCAGTTGACGCACAGGCCGCAGCTGTACGCCGGGTAGACGAGGACGGCGTCGCCGGGCTTCGCCGTGGTCACGTCGGGCCCGACCGCGTGCACCCAGCCGGCGTTCTCGTGGCCGAGCACGACCGGCGGCCTCAGACCCGCCGGCTCCATCAGGCCCTCCTGCGCATGCAGGTCGGTGGCGCAGACACCGGCGCCGCCGATCTCGACGACGACGTCGCGCGGCGCGACCGGCTCCGGCTCGGGCCGTTCGACCAGCTCGAGCGGCTTGTGGTACTCGGCGAGGAGCGCCGCTCTCATGCCGCCGCGAGGTGGCCGGCGAGGCGAACGGCGAGCGCCATGATCGTCAGCGACGGGTTGACCGAGAGCGTCCGTGGGATCAGCGAGCTGTCCCCGACATACAGGCCCTCGACGCCGTGCACCTGCCCGTTGCGGTCGGTCGCCGAGCGCTTCGGGTCGTCGCCCATCCGGCACGAGCCCTGGACGTGCGTCGAGGCGATCCCCGTCCAGGCGAGCTGCGTCGCCCCGGCCGCGCGCAGCACCTCCTTGCTGAACTCGAGGGATGCGTCGATCCGGCCGAGCTCGCGCTCGTTGAACGCGAGGTCGAAGTGCTCCAGGCCGTTCTCGTCGACCACCACCGAGGCCGTGTTCTCGTCGTTCACCATCGCGAGCACGCCGTTCCAGTGGCGGAACTTCTTCGTCGCCTCGACGAGGCGCGGACCCCAGAACGGCCCGTCGTCGTCGCGGAGCGTGGTCGCGAACGCGATCGGGTCCTGGATCGTCGAGGCCTCGAGCACGAAGCCGCCGTGCTCGTCGTGCTGGTACGCCATGCAGTGCGACGAGATCGGATACGTGATGTGCGCATCCTGCACCTCGTCGAACAGCCCGTAGACGACGCGAACCGGGTGGAGACCCAGGTACTTGCCGATCGTCGGCGAGTCGAGGCCCGAGCGCTTGAGGATCTGCGGCGTGTTCAGCGCGCCGCCGGCGACGACGACCGTGTCGGAACGGATCGTCTCGCCGCCGACCTCGACACCGGTCGCCCGCCCGCCCTCGATCACGACACGGTCGACCGGCGAGTCGGCGCGCAACTCGAGCAGGCCGCGCGCCCAGGTGTCGGCGATCCACGTGTTCCCGGTGCTCTTGCCCGCGTTCGTCGGGCAGCCCTGCAGGCACGAGCCGCAGTGCATGCAGTTGCCGTCGGTGTACGACATCACCGGCTCGAGCTCGTGGCCGAGGGCCTTCATCCCGCGCTCGATCGTGTGCACGCACGGCTGCCAGTCGCTGCGCTCGCGGATTCCGAGGCGTTCCTCCACGCGCGCGTAGTACGGCTCGAGATCGGAGACGGCGAACGGCCGCGAGCCGTCCGCGGTCAACCCGCTCTCTGCGTGCCACTTGGCGACGTCCTTCTCGTGCGCCCGCAGCGCGACCTTCGTGTTGATCGTCGTCGTCCCGCCCACGCATCGTCCGGCAAGGAATGTGACCACGTCGCCGTCGGGCAGCCGGCCGAAGCGGATCGGCCACCAGAACGTGTGGTTCGCCTTCGCCTCCCAGCGGTCGAAGTCGATCGCGGTCAGGTGCGGACCCGCCTCGAGCAGGAGCACGTCCTTGCCGCGCTCGGCGAGCTCGCCCGCGACCACGCCCCCGCCGGCGCCCGACCCGACCACGATCACCTCGAAGCGGTCCCTCACGCCACCCCCAGCCACGACCAGTCCTTGCGGAGGCGCTGTGCGGCGGGCGGGGCGAAGTCGATCTCTTCCCAGGCGCCCGGCCCTTCCTTCCCCGGCGCGACGAAGTCGCTGTAGTACGCCTCGCAGGCGAGCGCGCGGACGAACGCGAACTCCGGCGTCCGCTCCATCTCCGCGAGTGCCTCGGCGCTGCCGGACGCCGGGGCCAGCGCGTCGATCGCCTCCAGCGCCTGGTCGCGCACGGGCGGCGGCATGTTCGCCAGCGCGGCGTCGACGTAGACGACCGAGCCGACGCGCTTCGAGCCGGGGACGATCAGCTCGCAGAGCGCCTCGAGGGCGGCGGCCTGTTGCTCGTCGAGGGCCAGGAGCGCCATCGTCGCCGACCCTAACGGTCGAGCGGCTCGCCCGCGAGCCAGGTCGCGACGCTCGCGTAGAGAGCCTCGACCTCCGGCCCGGTCAGGCCCGGCATGTCCGTCTTGACCGTGAACCCGTTCCGGGTCTGGAGATAGGCGAGGTGCCGGTAGCCGACGGGGAAGGACTCGAGCAGCGCCCGGTCGAGGTGGGGCGGCGCGGTCGGGTCGACGGGGATGATCCGGTCGGATTCGTAGATCGGCTGGCGGAGGACGATCCCCCACCGTCCGTCCCGCTTCTCGAGGAAGTCGACGAACCGGCCGGTGCAGACGACGTCGCACTCGACGCCCTCCACGTCCGCCCGCTGGGTGATCGTCATCTTGGCCTGCGACACGGCCCGGTCTCCGGCGACGTCGACCGAGCTCCCGCCGAGGAAGTGGAGGATGCGCACCCCGCGCTCGAATCCCTCCCGGCTGACGCGGATGAAGTCGTCGCACGGGCCCTGGAACCACGTCGCCATCATCCGGCCGTCCTCGTGCCAGACAATCCGGAACCGTTCCCAGTCGCCTGCGTCTCGCCAGACGACCCAGTTCTCGACGAGGCTCCTGATCTGGGCCTCGTCAGTCGACGTCGACATCCTCGAGCAGTTCGGCGGCGTCGCGCCGCTCGCGCAGCAGGTAGGCGGAGTGGAGCTTGTCCGGATTGGCCTTCAGGTCTGCCGCGGTCCCCTCGTAGACGATCCGTCCGCCTTCGAGCACGTAGGCGTTCTGGGCGAGGCCGAGGGCGACGTGGACGAACTGCTCGATCAGCAGCACACCGACGCCTTGCGAGGCAGCCTCCTCGAGCGCGGGGATCAGCCGCTGGACGACGACGGGCGCGAGACCGAGCGAGAGCTCGTCGACGAGCATGAACTTGGGTCGCGAGACGAGCGCCTGCGCGAGCACGACCATCTGCTGCTCGCCCCCGGAGAGCGTCCGCGCGATCGCGTTCCAGCGCGTCTCCAGATGCGGGAAGAGCTCGATCGCGTACTCGACGCCCTTCTTCGCCTCCTCGCGGCTCAGTGCGAAGGTGGCGACGCGGAGGTTGTCCTCGACCGTCAGGTCCGGCAGCAGCCGGCGTCCTTCTGGGACGATCGCCACCCCGGCCTGGCGGATCCGCTCGGGCCTGAGCCTCATGAGCGGCGTCCCCCCAACCGAGACCTCGCCGGCGGTCGGCCGCAGCACGCCTCCGACCGCGAGCACCATCGTCGACTTGCCGGCGCCGTTCGGGCCGAGCAGCGTCGTCACCGCTCCCCGGGGCACCGCGAGCGTGATTCCGTGCAGGATCTCCTTGCCGCCGCGCGAGACGGTCAGCCCGTCGATCGTCAGGGTTTCGGCCGGCCCGCTCAGATTTCCGTCTCCGTACCGAGGTAGGCTCGCATCACGTGCTCGTTCCGGAGCACCTCGGGCGTCGGGCCCGACGCGATCAGCTTTCCGAAGTCGATCACGGCGGTCGTCTGGCAGCAGGCGGAGACGAGGCTCATGTCGTGGTCGACGAGGATCACCGATGCGCCGACCTCCGCGGGGATCTTCTGGATCACCTCGGTCATGTGGCCGGTCTCCTCCTCGGGGAGACCCGCGGCGGGCTCGTCGAGCAGCACCAGGCGGGGCTTGCCGACGAGGGCCCGGGCCAGCTCGACCAGCCGGCGGTTGCGGGCGTTCAGCGTCCCGACCTTCGCCCTGGGCGGCGCCGTCAGCCCGACGAACTCGATCGCGTCGAGCACGTCCTGCCGGCGGGTGGCGCGCTTCGCCGAGGAGTGCTCGTGGATCATCGCCACGTTGTCGAAGACGGAGAGCTGCTCGATCGCCATCTCGGTCTGGAACGTCCGCCGAAGGCCCCAGCGCGCCCGGCGGTAGTCGGCCATCTTCAGCAGGTTCTCGCCGAAGGCGGTGATCGTGCCGGCAGCCGGCTTGACGAATCCGCTCATCACGTTGAAGAAGGTCGTCTTGCCGGCGCCGTTGGGGCCGATCAGCCCGCAGGTCCCGCTCTCGAAGACGACCGACATGCCGTCGATCGGGGTGACGCCTCCGAAACGGACGGTGAGATTGTCGATCTCGATCACGAGTCAGCTCTGAGAGTAGGCGGCGAGCACCGGAGAGAGCATGACGACGAGCAGGCCGACGAGCGGCGTGGCCGTGGCGAGCAGGACGATTCCTAGGATCAGCGCGAGGATGCTGCCGATCCCGAGCGCCGCCTGGCGGGTGACGGGCACCTTGCGGGCGATCAGCCGCCCCAGATTGGCCATGTCCTTCGGGAACTGGTCGATCAGGCCGCCGGGCGCGCTCAGCAGCACCTGCACCAGCCCGGCGCCGAAGACGACGAGGAGGAAGTTCGGGTTGACGTTCCATTGCGCCTGGAAGAGGAACGGCAGGAGCTGGTTGAAGACGCCGGCGATGAGCGCGCCCCAGAGGCTGAAGATGCCGCCGATCAGCGCCGTCGCGGCCAGCGTCAGCGAGTCCTGCGTCTGGAAGTTGATCGCGCGCGAGACGCCGTTCAGCGCCGCGAGCAGGCAGCCGGCGACACCGGTCAGAAACGACGCCAGCGCGAAGGCCCAGAGCTTGTAGAACGTGATGTTCACGCCTGCCGCGAGCGCGGCCGGCTCGCTCTCGCGAATCGATGCCCACGCGCGACCGGGCTTGCCCGCGACGTGCAGCAGGGCGACGACGAAGAGGATCGCGGCGACGATCACCACGTAGCGGTAATAGGCCGTGTCGCCCACCGCCATCTTCGGACGCCGGACGTTCGCGAGTCCCGACAGGTCGGGGCTCGACGTATGGCCGGTGAAGCCGCCGCCGCCGTTCGGGAAGTCGATCACCGACAGCACGACGGTGGTGGCGGCGGCGAACATCAAGGTGACGAGCGCCAGGTAGAGGCCGGAAAGGCGAATTGCCGTCAGACCCACCAGTAGGCCGATCGTCATCACGATCGCACCGACGACGATCAGCAGCAGGGGGAACGGGATCGAGGTCGCGTACGCGAGGCGCGTGCCGGCCCAGCAGCCGATCGAGAGCAGAGCGACCTGGCCGAGCGAGATCATCCCGACACGCCCGTAGAGGAGGCCGAAGCCGAGTGCGACGATCGAGTAGATGGTGACGCTCGTGAACGTCGTGATCCAGTCGGAGCCTGCGATCGCCGGCAGCACGAGCAACGCGACCACGAGCAGGACGGCCGCGGCGACCAGGCCGCCCGAGGTCCTTCGGTCGACGATGGCTGGGCGGGCCCAGGCGCGCCGCCCCGTCGGTACCGGTGCGTCAGTCACTGCCTAGTAGGTGGTCCGCGACAGCGTGACGACTCGCCTGCGGGACATGTACAGCAGGGCGATGATCGCGAGCACGAACGGCGCCGCCGCGCGGTAGCTGGAGACCGAGCTGATCGGGGTCGACCCCGTGTACGGGGTGAGCACGGCCTGGAGCAGCCCGACGGCAAGCCCACCGATGAGCGTCATCCACAGCGACCGCAGTCGACCGATCAGCGCTGCGGCGAGCGAGGAGATGACCAGGAACGTCAGCGCAGACTGGTCGAGCGACGTGAGCAGGTCCGGGAGGAGCAGCCCGGCCATGCCGCAGAAGATGCCCGATCCGAACCACGCTGCTGCCTCCACCTGCCGGACAGGAACGCCGAGCGTGGCGGTGATCTCGCGGTCGTTCGCCAGCGCGCGCATCGCGGTCCCGAGCTTCGTCACGCGGAGGAACACGGTCACCCCGACAGTGATGGCGAACGCGAGTCCGATCGCGATGATCTGGGTCAGGCTGACCGCGGTACCCCAGATCGTGTAGTGGTGCTCCGAGCTCGGGAGCGGCAGGAACCGCGCGAACGCGCCTCCGATCGGTGCCCGCCAGGCCATCAGGCCGAGCAGGATGAGCGCCAGGCCGAGCGTGCCCATCATCTTCACGAGTGGATCGCGGCTTGCGAAGGCGGGGCCGAAGACCATCCCGTAGAGGAGGTTGATGACCCCGCCCGTGAGCACGCAGATCGTGTAGGCCAGCCAGTTCGGCCAGCCCGTGTGCTGGATGAGGTAGTAGGCGATGAGGGCGCCCGCGGCGCCGATGGCGCCGAAGGCGACGTTCAGGACCCCGGTCGCCCGGTAGAGCACGACCAGGCCGACGCCCGAGAGCGCGTACACGCCCCCGAACGCCAGCCCGATCACGATGAAGGGCTTGAGGAGGTTCCAGTCGACGCCGAAGATGCTCAGCGCGAGCAGACTGGTCATCGATCTTCCTCGGACGCCCTGATCGCCATTTCGTCAGTTGGTTCGTTCCTCCCTAGCCGCCGGTGTTGAGCTTGTACTTCTTCTCCCAGGCGCGGGTCTGAGCCAGCTCCTTGTCGACTGGTGCGATGTCGAAGCACTTCTCCTTCAGGACGACCTTGCCGTTCTTGTAGTCGACCGTGATGTCGGTGTTGTTCGGAATGTGATACGGCAACGCGTTTCCGACGTACCACGGCTTGCAGATGATGTCCGTCTTGATGTTCTTCAGCTTCCGGACGGCCGCGTTGTACGACTTGGCCGTGATCGGGCCCTTGATGCTGAGCAGTGCCGTTGTGGCGAACTTCGCGTCCATGAAGCCCATCTGACCGAACGCCTGCGGGGCGATGCTCGGCGCGTACTTCTTCTGGACGGCCAGCATCAGGCGGGTGTCCGGGCCCTGCGACGCGTCGAGGAGGCCGAACTCGCTGTTGATCCACAGGTGGCCGTCGAACTGCGGGAACTGACCGGCCATGAACGTGTTCGCGATCGGGGTCGACGAGCCCCACTTGATCTTGCTGACGATGCCCATCGCGATCGCGGCCTTCATGAAGGCCGGCGCCGTGTCGGGCGTGAAGTCGAGGAGGATGCCGTTGCCGTCACCCGCGAACTGGTACATCTGGAGCAGCTGGGACGAGGCGTCCGTCACGGGGAGATGGGTCGGGAAGACCTTCACCTGGACACCCCTCGCCGCTCCGAGCTTGACCACTCCGCCGTCCGCGTACGCCGAGATCGAGTCCGGCGAGGCGACGGCGATCTTCTTGGCGCCGGCCCTGATCAGCGCCTGCGCGGCGCCGATGTCGCTGTAGCGGGGGCCCATGTTCGACTCGACGATCGGCGGCGTGCCGAAGCACTCGGCCTGGACGCCGGCGCCGATGACGACGTAGCCCTTGGACTTGTAGTACTTCCAGTTCACGCCGCACTCGGCGAAGCTGGTGTTGCCGACGACGCCGACGACCTTGTCGTTCTCGATCAGCTTCCGGGCCAGCGCGGCTTCCTGCGCCGGGTTCAGCTGCTCGTTGTAGAGGGTGTACTTGATCGGGCGTCCGCGGATCCCGCCGTTGTCGTTGACACAGTCGAAGTAGGCCTTCGCCACCTTCCCGATCGTCGTGAAGTCGACGCCCGGGATCAGCATGTCGATGCCGCCGATCTTGATCGGTGCACCCGTGGCCTTCTTCCCGGTCCCTGCACCGCATTTGCTGACCGTCGCGCCCGCGGCGGCCGAGCCGACCTTCGCCGTCGTCCTCGAGCTCGCCGCGGTGGCGAGCAGCACGGCCGCGACCACCGCGACCGGGAGAGCGACCGCGAGGGCAATCCTGCGAAGCTTCATCCCTCCTCCTCCTTCACTCTGTGCTGTGGGTTCCCGTGTCCGGGGGCTGGACAGGCATCTCGCGGCGCGGGCGAGCGGGATGCCGAGGCGCTGATCCTCCTACAGCGCGCGTCTCTATGCAAGACACTGTTCGACATATTCGACAGTCGAGGGGTGCCGTTGGTTAGTAGTTGAACGTGCGCGTCGGCGCGATCACGACGTCGAGCAGGAGCGGCTCGGTGCGCTCTCGCAGCGTCGGAACCAGCTCGTCCAGCGTCGTGACGAGCTCCTCGTAGGTCTCGATCCGGCGGGCCGGGCAGCCGAACGCCCGCGCGGCAGCGGCGAGCTCGACCTCGGGGAAGCCCGGCCAGGGGCCGGAACCGCCCTGGAGCTCGGCGAGCACGTCCATCACCGCGTAGCCACCGTTCGATAGGACGACGAAAACGGCGCCGACGTGGTAGTGGGCGGCGCTCCACACCGCCTGGATCTGGTAGATCGCCGACCCGTCGCCGACGACGGCGACGATCGGGCGGCTCGGCAGGGCCATCCGCAGCCCGGTCGATCCCGGAAGCGCGAAGCCGAGGCCGCCCTGGGCCGCGCTGAGGTAGCCGAGCGGCTCGCGCGCCGGCAGCCGGAAGGCGAGCTCGGGCCGGTCGACGGGGGCCTCCTCCTGGACGATCGCGTCACGCGGGAGGCGCTCGGCGAGCGCCGAGAGGACGTGGCCGGCGGTCAGGGGCTCGCCCGGCGCCGGCGGAGGCGGCGGTTCCGGCAGCGTGAGCGGCTCGGGCGGGTCGGCGTCGCGTGCGGGCAACCGCCCGGCGACCGCGCGACACACCGCGGCCGGCGGCGCGAGGAGTGCCACGTCGGCCGGGCTGCGGTGCAGCTCCTCGGGATCGTCGGTGACGACCGCGACCCGCGTCCCCGGCTCGGTCAGTCTGCCGGGCGCATAGCCGGACTGCCGGAAGGCGGGGCCGCCGACGACCAGGACGGTGTCGTACGGCGCGAGCCGCTCGCGCAGCCCGGCGCGGTCCGCCGGCAGGGTGCCCAGGTACAGGCGGTGGTCCTGCGGGAAGCCTGCGCGGGCGCCGAAGGTCTCCTGGAACACCGGGGCGACCAGCCGCTCGGCCAGCTCGACGAGGCACGACCACGTCTCGGGATCGTCCGCGCCGGCACCGGCGACGATGGCGGGCGACCGGGCGTCGGCGAGGAAGGCGGCGAGCGCGTCGATCGCAGCCGGGGCCGCGGCCGCCGCCCGGTGGACGGCGCCCGTCGCGGCGGCCGGCTCGCGCTCCTCGTCGGCGGGTTCGCCCCAGTCGTCCATCGGCACGATCACGAGCGCGGGTCCCCGCCAGGTCGCCGCCGCGTGGTAGGCGCGCTCGATCGCAGCGGGTACGTCCTGCGCCCGGACCGGCTGCTCGACCTTCACCGGATACTCGCCCGCGAGCCCGGCCAGCTTCCCGGCGAGGAACGGCTCGTAGGAGAGGTGGCGGCGGTCCTGCTGGCCGACGAGCACCACCAGCGGCGCGCGGTTCACGCGGGCGGTCGCGAGCGCGCTGACCGCGTTGCCCAGACCGGCGGTGGTGTGGAGCAGGACGAGCGAGGGCTCGCGCCGGCCGATTGCGTAGCCGGTCGCCATCCCGACCACCGAGCCCTCGTGCAGCCCGAGCACGAACGCGAAGTCGTCCGGGAGGCCGTTGAGGAATGCGACCTCGGTCGAGCCGGGGTTCGCGAACAGCGTGGTCAGGCCGCGCCGGCGGAAGAGGTCGAACGTCTGGTCGCGAACGGTGCGGCTCACGAGGGCTCCGTGTATACCACGGGGGCGGGGCGGGGTCGTGACATGATCGGCTCATGGCGAATCCCGCCGACCTGGGCGTAATCGAGGCGGCGGAGGCGCTGGCCGCGCGCCGGCTCTCGTCGCGCGAGCTGACCGAGGCCTGCCTGGCACGGGTCCGCGAGCGGGACGGGACACACAGCTACGACGGCGACCCGGAGTCGATCAACGCCTGGGTGCGCGTCTACGAGGAGGACGCGCTCGCGGCCGCCGACCGCGCCGACGAGCGGCTGGCATCGGGCGGCGCGCCCGTCGTGTGCGGCATCCCGATCGGGCTGAAGGACCTGTACGCGGTCGCCGGCAAGCCGTTGACCGCGTCCAGCCGCGTGCTGGACGAGGTCCCCGACCGCGACTGCGACGCGTGGTCGCGGCTCTCGGCCGAGGGCATGGTGCTGCTCGGCCACGTGCACGTGCACGAGTTCGCCTGCGGGGGAACGACCGACCAGGTCGGAAGCCCGTGGGCGCTCGAGCGCTCGGCGGGGGGTTCGAGCGGCGGCTCCAGCGCCGCCCTCGCCTCGAAGCAGGTGACGGCGGCGACCGGCACGGACACCGCCGGTTCGCTCCGCATCCCCTCGGCGGAGTGCGGGACGTCGACGATCAAGCCGACGAGGGGGCTCCTCTCGATCCGCGGGATCGTCCCGCTCGCGCCGACGTTCGACCATCCCGGGCCGATGACCCGCACCGTGGCCGACTGCGAGCCGCTGCTGGCGGCGTGGGCCGGCGTCCGGCCGCCGGATGAGCGTCGCCCGCTGCGCCGGTACGCGCTCTCCCCGCGGATCGCCGACCTCGACCCGGACGTCGCCGACGGGTTCGAGCGTGCCCTCGCGGCACTCCCGGGCGAGTTGGTCGAGCCGCCGCCTCCGCCCGCCCGCCTCGACACCCTCACGGAGTTCTTCGACATGGTGCTCACCGAGATGCTCGTCTGGCACCGCCGCTTCGAGGACCGATGGGGCGAGTACCGCTACTCGAACCGCGCCCGGCTCGAGCACGCCGTCGAGCGGGCGATGACCGCCGAGGAGTACTTCGCAGGCCAGGTCCGACGCATGGAGGACGGCGACGCCTGGGGCGACTGGTTCGCAGAGCACCGCGTGGACGCCCTCGTCGAGCCGACCATCCCGATAGTCGCGCCCGTGCGCGGCCACGGCTACGAGGAGCCGTGGGGCGACATCGACGACCTCTCGCTGACGTACTACTGGGACTGGACGGGCCTCCCGGTCGTCGCGCTGCCGTCCGGCGTCGGGAGCAGGAGCGGCCTCCCGACGAGCATCTCGCTGATCGGCGTGCCCGGCTCCGAGTGGGACCTGCTGGGGTGGGGTCGGTCGCTCCAGGACGAGCTGGGTACGGTGTCGCCGTGATCGACCTCGCAGCCGTCGCCGCGATCGACGTCCACGTGCACACCGAGCTGACGCGCGACGGCCACGACCCGATGCCGCCGGAGCTCAGAGCCGCGGCCGCCCGGTACTTCGGAAGCGACGAGCCGCTGCCGACCGTCGACGACGTCGCCGCCTACTACCGCGAGCGGAACCTCGCCGCCGTCCTCTTCACCGTCGACTGGGAGTCACACAGTGGGATCGCGCCGATCCCGAACGAGGAGATCCTCGACGCCGCCGCTGCGAACGCGGACGTGATCGTCCCGTTCGTCAGCGTCGACCCCGCCCGGCCGGACGCGGTCGCGCGCGCGAGACGCCTCGTCGAGCAGGGGGCGAAGGGCTTCAAGTTCCACCCGAACCTCCAGGCCTTCTTCCCGGACGACCGCGACGTCTACCCGCTGTACGAGGTGATCGCCGAGGCCGGTCTCCCCGCCCTCTTCCACTCGGGCCACAGCGGGATCGGCACGGGCGTCCCGGGCGGAGGCGGCCTGCGCCTGAAGTACTCGAATCCGATGTGCCTCGACGACGTCGCCGCCGACTTCCCGACGCTCCAGATCGTGCTCGCGCACCCGTCGTTTCCCTGGCAGGACGAGGCGATCTCGATCTGCCTGCACAAGGACAACGTCTGGATCGACCTCTCCGGGTGGTCGCCGAAGTACTTCCCGCCCCAGCTCGTCCAGTACGCGAACACACAGCTGCGCACGAAGGTGCTCTTCGGCTCCGACTTCCCGCTGATCACGCCCGAGCGGTGGCTCGCCGATTTCGAGCAGGCGTCCTTCAAGGACGAGGTGCGGCCCCTCGTCCTGAAGGAGAACGCCGCTCGATTGCTCGGGCTGGGCTAGCCGTCCGGCCGGCTAGAGCTCGCCGCGGACGATCGCCGCGCCCTCGGCCAGAGCGGCAAGCTTCATCTTCGCCACCATCCGCGGGAGGGGCTTCATGCCGCAGTCGGTCGAGAGCGTGACCCGCTCGGCCGGGACGTGCTCGAGCACCTTCCGCGCGCGCGCGGCGACCTGCTCGGGCGACTCGATCATCATCGAGCGGATGTCGAGGACGCCGACCTGCACCTCCTTATCCTCCGGCAGGTTGGCCAGGAACTCGACGCCGGCCATGTCGCGGTTGGCGTAGTCGAGGACGAACTGGTCGATTCCGGGCGTGTCGAAGAAGTGCGGGAGGACGGTCTGGTAGCCCTCGGGGAAGTTCGCGCTGAGGATGTCGTTCCCCCACGCGTTGCCGAAGCAGAAGTGCCAGCCGATGAAGGCGTCGACGCCCTCGCAGCACTTCCCGATCACGTCCCTGATCCACTCGTAGTCGGCCTCGTTGCCCGTGAACAGCGGCAGCCAGGCGCCGAGGTCCTCGAGCTGGAGGTACTTCGCTCCCGCCTCCACCAGCGCTTTCATCTCGGCGTTGAAGATCGGGGCGAGCGCGTAGCAGAGCTCCTCCGGATCCTTGTAGTGCTGGAAGTAGACGTGCCAGGCGAGGTTCACCGGCCCCGCGCCGACCGAGACCTTGATCGGCTTGTCCGTGTACTGCGACGCGATTCTGTAGAGGTCGACCAGGCGGATCGGGCCGTGGGTGACGGGGCCGCTGTTGATCACGCCGCCCCAGTCGGTGAGCAGGGCGTTCACCCGGTTGTGGTCGCTCTCCTCCGTGACGGACGGATGTTCCTCGCGGGCAGGGTCGAAGCCGCCGATGCGCTCGTACATGTACCAGCAGAAGGAGCCGATCACGCCGACGTAGTCGTCGTACGACATCTGGCCGTCGGTGACGATGTCGAGACCAGCCTCCTCCTGGTCGCGGATCACGACCTGGGTGGCGTCGTGGTACGCCTCCTCGTGCTTGACCTCCTTGAAGGCGACGCGGACGTCGCGGCCGCGTAGCTGCTGCGTGTACCAGCGCGGCCGAGGATACGACCCGACCATCGTCGTCGGGAGGATGGTGTCGACGATCTGCTTGGGCATGGTGGCTCCTTGTCGGTCGATCTGCCGTGCGCGAGACGGAGCCTACGGCTTCGGGGGATCCGGGGCTACTCCAGCCGTCTCCTCCAGCCTCAGGAGGAGCGCGGTCAGGTCGAGGCCGCCCTGTCCGCTCTCGATGCATTCCCGCAGCAGGTCGCGCACCGCCACGGTGAGCGGCAGCGGCACCCCCACGCCGCCGCCGGCCGCGATCGCGAGATCGAGGTCCTTGCTCATCAGGTCGACCGTGAACGTGGCGCTGTAGTCGCGCGCGACGAGATTCGCGGTCTTGTACTTGACGAACGGCGAGCCGACCGCGCTCTGGCCCATCACGTCGAGCACCGACGCCCGGTCGAGGCCGCTCGCCTCGCCGAGGGCGATCGCCTCCGCCATCAGCTCGCACGTCCCGGCGACCATCAGGTTCAGTGCGAGCTTCAGGACGCGGGCCTCCTCGGCGGGTCCGAGGTAGAAGAGGTTCGGGCCGATGTGGCGGAGCGTGGGCTCCAGGCGCTCGAACGCGGGCCGGTCGCCGGACACCATGATCGTCAGGTTCCCCGCCTCGACCACGGAGGGGTTGCCGCTCACCGGGGCGCGGAGGTAGCCGACCCCGGCGGCTGCCGCTGCCCGCGCGACGTCGGCCGAGGCGCCGACCGATACGGTGCTCATGTCGACGACCGTGGCGCCGTCCGGGGCGGCGGCCAGGAGCCCGTCGTCGGCGAGCATGACGCCGCGCAGGGCCTCGTCGTCGGCGACCATCGTCACGCACGCCTCCGCCGTCGCCCACACGCCGGAGAGGGACGCGGCGAGCTGGGCGCCGCGCTCGAGGAGCGGGTCGGCCCGCGCGGCCGTCCGATTCCAGACCGTCACCTCGTGCCCGGCGTCGAGCAGGCGGCCGGCGATCGGCAGGCCCATCTTCCCGAGACCGACGACTCCGATCTGCATCGCGCTACGTCCGGGTCGTCACCCCGGCCGTCGAGCCGAGGTCGATCGCGAGGGCGGTGCCGGTGACGAGCGAGGCGCGGTCGGAGCAGAGCCAGACGACCGCCTCGGCGACCTCGTCCGGTTCGCCGATCCGCTTCACGGCCTGCGGGGCGACGAGCTCGGCCTGCCGCTCGGGCGGAAGGCGCTCGATCATGTACGTCCGCGTCGCGGCCGGGCAGACGCAGTTGACGCGGATGTCCACGTCGGCGACCTCGAGCGCAGCCGCCTTCGTCAGTCCGACCACGCCGAACTTGCTGGCGATGTAGGCGGCGAGCCCCGGGACGGCCAGGAGGCCCGCGAGCGAGGCGGTGTTGACGATCGCGCCGCCGCCCTGGGCGCGCATCTGCGGGAGCTGGTGCTTCATCCCGAGCCAGACGCCCTTCAGGTTGACGTCGAGCATGCGGTCCCAGCCCCCCTCGTCGGTCTCCTCGACCGTTGCCTGGAGCTCGACCCCGGCGTTGTTGTGCGCGAAGTCGAGCCGTCCGAAGGCGTCGACGGTGACGGCGACCAGCCGCGCCTGGTCCTCCGCGCTCGTGACGTCGCCCGGGACGAAGATCGCCCTCCCGTCCTCGACCTCGATCAGCCGGACGGTCTCCTCCGCGTCGTCGCGGCGCGACTCGAGGTCGTTGACCACGACCGCTGCGCCCTCGCGCGCGAACGCCCGGGCACTCGCGCGCCCGATCCCGCCGGCCGCGCCGGTGACCACGCCCGACTTCCCGTCCACGAGGCCCATCGGTTCGCGATTGAACCAGATTCCCGTTTCGTGCTAGAGAGAGTCGTGGCCACCGTCGAGACCGTTCGAGGGCCAGTCGCGGCGGAGCGACTCGGTCGCACGCTGGCGCACGATCACGTCTTCATCCTCGGCCAGGAGACGCTCGCGAACTTCAACCATCGGTGGGGCGAGCCGTGGTGGGACGAGGAGAAGGGCGTTGCCGAGGCGGTCCGCCGGCTCCAGCGGGTGCGCGACGCCGGGTTCGAGACGATCGTCGATCCGACCGCCGTCGGCCTCGGCCGCGACATCGGCCGGATCAAGCGGATCAACCAGAAGGTCGACCTGAACATCGTCGTCTGCACCGGCGTCTACTCGTTCATGGAACTGCCCCAGTTCCTCCGCTACCGGACGGTCGAGGCGCTGGCCGAGCTCTTCGTCCACGAGCTCACCGAGGGAATCGGCGACACGGGGGTGAAGGCGGCGTTCATCAAGGTCGCGGTCGAGGAGCACGGCCTCGTCGGCGACGTGCCGCGGATCCTCGCCGCCGTCGGTGCCGCCCACGCCGAGACGGGCGCGCCGGTGATGGTGCACACGAACGCCGCGGCGCAGTCGGGGCTGGTGGCAGCCGAGGCGCTGACCGCCGCCGGCGTCGATCCCGCGAAGCTCGTGATCGCCCACGTCGGCGACTCGAACGACCTCGACTACATCCGCCGGCTCGCCGGCTCCGGCGCGTACCTGGGGTGGGATCGCTTCAACATCGAGCACTTCAACCCGGATGCGGACCGGATCGAGACGGTGACGAAGGTGCTGGCAGAGGGATATGTCGACCAGCTCCACTTCTCGCACGACGGCGCGACCTTCCACGACTTCATGGTCGGCGACCCGGCATTCGCCGGCGAGCACGCCGACTACCTCCACATCACGAACGTGATCCTCCCGCAGCTCCGCGAGCGCGGCGTCTCGGACGCCGACATCGACCGGGTCATGGTCGACAACCCTCGCCGCTGGCTCGCTTGACGCCACGCTGCCGGGGTGGTCCGATGCCGGGCATGGCCACCCGAGAGAGCACCCCGGTCCGCCTCCCGCCCGGCGTCTCCGAGGACGAGTTCGCCGCCGCGGTCGAGCAGTTCGCGTCCCAGATCGGCGCCGACAAGGTGATCACCTCCGAGGAGGAGCTCCTCGGGTTCCGCGACCCCTTCCAGTACGAGGCGTGGCCCGACTACGCCGCCTCGGCGGTGGTCACGCCGACGACGGTCGAGGAGGTGCAGGCGGTCGTCCGCGTCGCCAACGAGCGCCGGATCCCGCTCTGGACGCACAGCCGTGGCATGAACAACGGCTACGGGGGGCCCGCACCGCGTCTCGACGGCTCGGTGATCGTCTCGCTCCGGAACATGAACAGGGTGCTCGAGATCGACGAGGAGCTCGCCTACTGCGTCGTCGAGCCGGGGGTGCGGTGGTTCGACCTGTACGACGCGATCCAGGCCGGCGGCCACAAGCTGATGGTCTCGATCCCCGACCTGGGGTGGGGAGGCGTGGTCTCGAACTTCCTCGAGAACGGCGCCACCTACCTCCCGCAGGCACAGGACATGGCCGCCTACTGCGGCATGGAGGTCGTGCTCGCGAACGGGGAGCTGCTCCGCACCGGCATGGGTGCCATGCCGAACAACCGCTCCTGGCACGTCTACAAGCGCAGCCTCGGCCCGACCCTCGACCAGCTCTTCATGCAGTCGAACTTCGGCATCGTCACCAAGCTCGGCGTGTGGCTGATGCCGTGGCCGGAGTGCTACATGCCGCTCTGGCTCAGGGCCTGGAACGACGACGACCTCGGCCCGATCGTCGACACGCTTCGACGTCTCATGCTGGACCGGACGATCGAGAACGTGCCGCAGATCTGGAATTCGGTCGCGATGGCGTCGGTGATCTCGAGCCGCGCTCCCTGGTACCAGGGCGAGGATCCGATGCCGGACGAGGCGATCGACCACATGGCGAGAGAGCTCGACATCGGCCGCTGGCTGATGCGCTTCGCGCTCTACGGCGACGAAGCCGTCGTCGACCACCGCTACGCGAAGGTGAGGGCAGCGTTCGAGGCGATCCCGGGGGTCGAGGTCTGGGGCGCGAAGTGCGCGCCGGAGGACATGGACGAGCTCGAGCACCCGTTCGACCGCGTCCAGGCGGGTGTGCCCAACCTGGACATCAACCAGATGACCGGGTGGTACGGCGGGGAGGAGGGCGGCCACATCGGCTTCTCGCCGGTCGGCCGGCTCACGGGCAAGGACGCGGTCGAGATGCGAGACGTCATCCGCCGGCTGGTCGAGGAGGAGGCGAAGCTCGACTACGCCGCCGTGCTGATCCCGACCAACTCGCGGAGCTTCATCCACGTGACGATGGTCATCTTCGACACGAAGGACGAGGCTCAGACCAAGCGTGCGTACGACACGTCGAAGCTGCTCGTCGGCGAGGCGGCGAAGTACGGCTACGGCGAGTACCGCGCCCACCTGGACTTCATGGACCTGGCGCAGGAGCAGTACAGCTTCAACGGCCACGCCTACCGTCGCTTCGTCGAGACGATCAAGGACGCCGTCGACCCGAACGGCATCCTCTCGCCGGGCAAGCAGGGCTTCTGGCCGGCGTCGATGCGAAAGGGCAGTTGAGCCCGTGGGCCAGGCTCGGGTCGCCCGGGCGCCCGTCTCGCTACTCTGCCCGCTTGCCCGCGCGCAGGATCACGCGTGCCCTCGTACTCGGCCTGGTCGCCGTGCTTGCCGCGGCGGCCACCGCGTCTGCCGGCGGCGGTCCGAGCCCGCCGTTCGTCGGCCCGACCCTGACGCATCCGGCCGTTCCGCCCGACTTCGCGCTCCGCGACCAGCGCGGCCGCCTCGTCCGTCTCTCCGGGCTGCGCGGGAAGGTCGTGCTGCTCACGTTCCTGTACACGCACTGCCCCGACGTCTGCCCGCTGACCGCAACCAACCTGAACACGGCGCTCACGCGGCTCGGCGCGGCGAGGAAAGACGTTCGCGTCCTGGCGGTGAGCGTCGACCCGACGGGAGACACGCACAGGTCGGTGGATGCGTTCATCCGCACGCACCGGCTGCGGCCGCAGTTCCACTACCTGACCGGTACGTCGCGAACGCTCCGCCCGGTGTGGCGCGCCTACCGGGTGCGGGCCGTTCCGCAGCGGGAGTCGGGGATCGACCACACCCTGTACACGCTGCTGATCGATCCGACCGGGAAGGCGCGTGTGCTCTTCGACGTCCAGGCGAGGCCGTCCGCGATCGCCCACGACGTGCGGCTGGTCCTGCCCTAACGCAGGACGACCACGTTGCTGGTCGCGATCGGCGTCCAGCCGTCCTTGTCGACCAGCACGATGCGAACCCGCGCGGGGCGGGCGATGCGGACGTCGGCCTGGGAGACGTAGTCGATCAGCCCGTTCGCCACCGGGTACCAGCCGAAACGCTCGCGACTGAAGGTCTCGACCAGGAACTTCGCGTACGGCGCGCTCGGCGTCACCGTCACGGCCACACCGGTCCGGGTGGGCCGGACGATCACGTGCTGCGAGCTGACCAGCAGCCGCCGCGTCTCGCTGACGTCGGTCCCGCTCGTGGCGCGGTAGTCGCCCGTCACCTCGGCCTTCACCGTCGTCTTCCACGTGCCGTCCGCCGCTGGCGTCACGGTCGCGACGGTCGTGAACGAGCCGCCGTCGGGCTTGCGCTGGACGACGACTTGCTGCTTCGGATCGGCGGTGCGGCCGTCGATGTCGAGCGGCGTCCCGACCTTGACGACGGCGGTCGGGAAGAACCCCAGCGTCACGCGTCGCACGTCGACCTCGCCGGTGATGCTCGGGTGGATCGTGCAGTGGTAGCGGTACGTCCCGACCTCGTTGAACTGGAAGCTGAAGCGGTCGTTGCTCTCGACACGGCCGGAGTCGAAGAGCCCGGTGTCGGACGTCACCGTGTGCGTGCGCACGCTGACATTCGTCCACAGCACGGTCTCGCCCGGCAGCACGTCGAGCTGCGACGGGCGGTAGTCGGAGAACTCGACGCTCACCTCCTGCGGGCCTGGAGCGGCGGCGCCCGCCGGCACCAGGACGAGGAGGCCGAGGACCGCGGCGAGCGCGAGCCTCCGCGCCGTCACCGTGACACCCGGTAGATGCCGATCATTCCGCGCATCATGTGGTCGTCGACGTGGCAATGGTAGAGCCACGTCCCCGGAGCGTCCTCGCGCCAGCGGAACCGGTACGACTCTGCAGGCCCGACCGTCTGCGTGTCCTTCGGGATCCTCCCGGAGGAGATCCACCGATGGCCGTGCACGTGGAACGTGTGGAAGTCGGAGCCCATGGCCATGACGTCCCACTGCACGAGCTCGCCGACCTTCGCGCGAAAGACCGGGGTGTTGCCGGCGAAGGCGCGACCGTCGATCGTCATGAACTTCCCCATCGGCGCGAGGACGACCTCGAACTCGCGGTCCGGCGCCCGCTCGTTCCTCCCGAGGATCGAGAGCATGCCGAACATCCCGCCGCCGATCGACTCCATCATCGAGGGCGAGTGGTCGTGGTAGGGCCAGACGCCGGCAGAGTCCTCGCCCGCGTGGAGCACGTACGTGTAGGACTGGCCGGGCTTCACGTTGCCGTCCTTGCCGGAGAAGCCGGGCACGTAGGCGCCGTCCGAGCTCGGTTTGTAGTGCACTCCGTGGAAGTGCATCGAATGGGGTGCCTTCCGGAGCGTGTCCAGGTTCTTGAAGTGGACACGGATCGTGTCGCCGACCCTCGCCCGGATCAGCGGCCCGGGGATGAGCAGCCCGTCGGCGCTCGCGCGGGCAGCGTTCGCGATCGGCTTCCTCCACTGAGGGCTGTAGCGCCGGTAGACCACCGTGGACATCACGGAGTCGGACAGCGCCACCTCGTCGCCGGTGATCCCGTCACGGCCGTTCGGGACGATGTTCCAGCTGACCGGGACGGCGGCGACCCAGTAGTCGATCGTACGGCCCTGCGGCGGGGCGGCGGGCGCGGGCCCGGCCGCGAGCACGACGGCGCACGCGAGGACGAGGGCTGTCGCCCACGTCCTCGCGCTACGACGGAGAGAGCGGATGCTCAGGTGACGTCGATCTCGGCCTGCATCCACGGGTGGATCAGGCACATCATCCAGAGCTTCGTCCCGGCAGGGGCGGTCACGGTGAGGTTGATGAACTCACCCTTCTTGCCCTTCCCCGTGACACCGGAGTCGCCGGGCCGGTCGACGCTCGGGGGCGTCTGCTGGCCGACGCCGTTCTCGAGGAACGGGAACTTCGGCGGAGCATCGGTGTTCGGATCCGCTCCGTGCGCCTTCGCGAGCTGGAAGCAGATCCGACAGTTGGCGACCTGGAGCCCCGTCCTGGGGGCATCCTTCTTGGCCACGATCGTGAACGTGTGCGGCCCCTCGCCGGCGGCCAGGTTGACGACGTGGATCGTCCCGCCGGACTGCACCTTGTAGACGTCCTTGTCCCAGCGCAGGTTGTCCTGGATGTAGCGGTTGACGACCACGGCCGGCGGCCTCGAGACTGCCTTGACGTTCGTGACGGCGGCATGGCGTCCGGTTGCCGCCATCGCTCCGGCCGTCGCGACCGCCGCCAGGGCGAACGGGACCGACCAGAGGAGAACCTTCCTTGGGCTCATCAGATCCTTTCCGCCTGCGCTGGGGGAACGCAGGCCTCCCGTCAGTGGCTAGACCCCGCGGAGGTATTTCACGCTGCTCGAGAAAAAGCAAGGAGGAACGATCCGAGGGATGCGCCCGTCTCGTCCTCGGTCGGCGGCTACGGCGCCGGCGTGAGACCGTGGCGGAGCATCACCGCGCCGATCCGGGCGGGGTCTGGCGGGCCCCCGGCCGCGGCTGCCTCGTCGGCGAGGGCGGCCAGCTCGCGGAAGTAGTCCGGGCCGAGCACGCCGGGCGTGACCACGGCCAGGACCCGTGCGTCGACCTCACCCTCGTTCTCGAACCGGTGGACGGCCCCGCAGCGGATGCAGAGCGCCTCGCCGGGGCCGACGTCGTGCCGCTCGCCCTCGACCGACCAGGTCAGCGTGCCGTCGAGGCCGTAGACCGTCTCCTCGTAGGCGTCGTGGCTGTGCGCGATCGGGACCCTCGCCCGGGGAGGCACCGAGAACTCGAACACGGCGACGGAGCCGTCCGACTCGTCTCCTTCGACCAGGAACCTGATCGTCAGCTCCCCGATCCTGATCTCTTCCGTAAGCATGGCCGACATCTTCGCTCCTTTCGAGATGGTAAAGTTGCTTGACCATATATGGCGGACGCGAAGATGTCAAATCGCTTTACTACTCCGGGCGACGGCCCGCTGATCGGTGCCTTGCTGCGGATCCCCTGGGAGGCGGTCCGCGCACGGATGCTCACCCGGCTGCACGAGTACGGCTTCGACGATCTCGAGCTCGCCCATTTCACGGTCTTCCGGTACCCGAGCCCGGACGGCGCCCGTCCGTCGGAGCTGGCCGCCCGACTGGGGATCAGCAAGCAGTCCCTGAACTACCTGCTCCGGGAGCTGGAGCGCCTGGGGTACCTCGAGCGCCGGCCCGACCCCGACGACCTGCGCGGCAAGCGCATCGCCGTCACTCCACGAGGGAGGTCGGCGGTCAAGGTGATCCGCACCGCCGTGACCGAGCTCGAGCGTGAGTGGGCCGAGCAGCTCGGCGAACGGCGCTTCTCACAGCTCCGCTCGCTCCTGGTCGAGCTGAACGAGTTGATCCGACCGGCGCCCTAGTACCCTTGCTCCGTGGGCGAGCTGCGCGAACTTCTCGACGCGCGGGCCGGCGAGGCGCTCGACCTGCACGCCGAGTACGTCAATCCGCAGATGATCCGCGTGCTGCGCACGATCGGCTTCGACCGCGACTGGGCGCGTACCGACGGTGCCTATCTCTACGACACGGGCGGCGAGCGCTACCTCGACTGGCTCGGCGGCTTCGGCATGTTCAACGTCGGCCGGAACAACCCCCGCGTCCGCGACTGGCTGGTCGAGGCGATGGAGCTGCAGACGCCGAACGCCCCGCAGATGGGCGTCTCGCCGGTCACGCCGCTGCTCGCGGAGGAGCTGGTACGCCGTGCCCCCGCGTCGATCGGGAAGGCGCTCTTCACGAACAGCGGCACCGAATCGGTCGAGGCGGCGCTGAAGCTCGGCCGCGCCGCGACCGGGCGCCGGCGGGTCGTCTGCGTCGAGCACGCCTTCCACGGCCTCACGCTCGGGTCGCTCTCCGTCAACGGCGAGGCCGCGTTCACCGACCGCTTCGGCCCCTACCTGCCCGGCGTCGCCCGGATCCCGTTCGACGACCTCGACGCGCTGGAGGCGGAGCTCCGCCGCGAGGACGTCGCGCTGTTCGTCGTCGAGCCGGTCCTCGGCAAGGGCGTGGTTCTCCCCGGCGACGGCTACCTCGCCGGCGCCCAGGAGCTCTGCCGCCGGTACGGGACGCTCTTCTGCCTCGACGAGGTGCAGACCGGCTTCGGCCGCACGGGGCGTCTCTTCGCCGCGGAGCACTGGGGGCTGGAGCCCGACCTGATGCCCGTGGCGAAGTCGCTCTCCGGGGGCTACGTCCCGGTCGGGGCGCTGCTGATGAGCGACGCCGTCTACGAGGCGGTGTTCGACTCGCTCGAGCACGCGTTCAGCCACGGCTCGACGTTCGCGCCGAACGACTACGCGACCGTCGCCGGCCTCGCCACGCTGCGCGAGCTCGACGAGCGCGACCTCGTCGGCGCCTCCGCGCGCCTCGGCGAGCTGCTGCTCGAGCGCACGCGCCCGCTGGCCGAGCGCTACCAGGTCGTCAAGGAGGTGCGCGGCCTGGGGCTGATGTGGGCGATCGAGTTCGGCGAGCCCGACAAGGGGCGGACGACCTGGCGGATGCTGGAGCGCATGCAGCCGGGGATCTTCGCGCAGCTGGTCGTCGTCCCCCTGTTCACGGACCACCGGATCCTCAGCCAGGTCGCCGGCCACCGCGTCAACGTCGTCAAGGGGCTCCCGCCGCTGACCATCTCGGAGAACGACGTCGAGTGGTTCGCCGCCGCGCTGGACGAGGTCGTCGGCGAGGCGCAGAAGATGGGACGCTCGATGACGAGCTTCGCGCTGCGGGCGGCGAAGGCGGGCCGGAAGAGGCCGGCGGCCGTCCGCTAACCCTCGCGCGGTTCCCAGCGGAAGTAGCGCGCCGAGAGGATCAGCCCGGCCAGGCCCCAGGCGGCGACCACCGCGACCTGCTCCCAGTTGTCCCAGATCGGCTGGTTCAGGAGCACGATGTCGCGCATCAGCCGGATGAAGTGGGTCAGCGGCAGGATCTCGGAGATCACCTTGAGGAAGTGCGGGAACGACTGCGCCGACCAGAACGCCCCGGCGAGGAAAGAGACCGGCAGGTAGACGGCGTTCACCACCGCCGAGGCCCCGTCGCCGGAGCGGATCGCACCGGTGAGGGCGATGCCCATGGCGGCGAAGGCGAGCGTCCCGAACAGCACGGCGAGGATCACCGAGAGCCACTCGTGCGGAAGCGGGACGCCGTACAGGACCCTCGCCAGCACGATCAGCACGACCGCCTCGACCGAGTAGACGATCACGGTCGAGGTGATCACGCAGCCCAGGTACGTGGCGGGCGGGAGCGGTGTCCCGCGTAGGCGTTTGAGCACGCCGCTCTCCCGGCGGAGGACGAGCACGATCGCGAGACCGGCGAACGCGGTCGAGACCAGGCCGTAGCCGAGGATCCCGGCGAGCAGGTACTCCTTCGCCGGGACGTTGTGCTCCTTCTTGATCCGGTCGTGGCCGTAGACCGATGCGAGCAGCACGAAGATCAGGAGCGGGAAGAGAAAGGTGAAGAAGGCCAGCTCGCGGCTCCGCCAGTAGAGCCGCTGCTCGCCGGCCAGCTGGTGGCGGAACAGGCTCACGGCTCGAGCTCCTCGTCGCCGGTGAGGGCGAGGTAGATCTCCTCCAGCGTCGGCCGGCGAACGCTGAGATTCTCGAGCTCGTGCCCCTCGGCGAGCGCGCGGCCGGTCAGCTCGTGCAGGAGGCTGGTCGGCTCGTGGGTCGAGACGACCACGTCCTCGCCGTTCAGGCGGTAGCGGATCTCGGTTGCGGGGGTGGAGCCGGTGAGGTCCTCGGGACGGCCGATCGCCGCGATCCGTCCCTCGCGGAGAACTGCGACCCGGTCGGCGAGGCTCTCCGCCTCGTCCAGGTAGTGGGTCGTCAGCAGGATCGTCTTCCCCAGCGCGCGGAGCGACCGGATCACCTCCCAGGCGGCGCGGCGCGCGGCCGGGTCGAAACCGGTCGTCGGCTCGTCGAGGAAGAGCACCTCGGGGTCGCCGATCAGACCCAGGCCGAGGTCGAGCCGGCGCTTCTGCCCGCCGGACAGCGTGCGGACGCGCGCGCCGCGCTTCTCCGCGAGACCGACGAGCTCGACCACCTGGTCGACGTCGAGCGGCTCCCGGTAGTAGCCGGCGAAGAGCTCCAGGCTCTCGACGACGCTGAGGTTCGGGTACATCGCCGACGATTGGAGCACGACGCCGATGCGTTCGCGCCAGTCGAGGCCCGCCCGCTGCGGATCCTGGCCGAGCACCTCCACCGTCCCGCCGTCGCGGGCCCGGTAGCCCTCCAGGATCTCGACCGTCGTGGTCTTGCCCGCGCCGTTCGGCCCGAGCAGCCCGAAGACCTCGCCTGCCTGGATCTCGAAGTCGATCCCCCGCACCGCCTCGTGCGAGCCGTAGGTCTTGCGGAGATCCTGGACGGAGACGGCCGGCATCAAAGCTCGAGCACGACCAGGCCGGCCGGGGGGAGCGCCGGCTCCGGCCCCCCGGTGATCGCGGCGCTGATCCGGCTGCAGTCGGGCTGGTGGCCCACGACGACGACGGCGTCGCCGCGCCCGGCCACGACCGCGCGCAGGGCATCCGCGTCCGTGCCGGGTGCCAGGCGCTCGTCGGTCTCCGGCTCCGTGCCGAGAGCACGGCCGAGCTCCGCAGCGGTCTCGCGTGCGCGGAGCAGCGGGCTGGAGAGGACGGCGTCCGGCCGGAGGCCGTCGGCGGCGAGACGTTTGCCGAGGTCGCGCGCGGCGGCTCGTCCGGTCGGCGTCAGCGGTCGGAAGTCGTCGGGCTGCCCCGGGGCAGCCTCGGCGTGTCGGACGAGGTAGACGCGCACATCCCCAGGATAGGAGCGGTCCGTAGACTCGGAGTCGATGGCCCGCCACCGCTACGTCGTCTGCGACGTCTTCACCGACAGGCCGCTCACCGGCAACCAGCTCGCGGTCTTCACCGACGCACGCGCGCTGCCCGAGGAGCGCCTCCAGGAGCTGGCGCGCGAGATGAACTTCAGCGAGACCGTCTTCGTCTACCCGTCCGAGACGGCGCACGCGCGAATCCGGATCTTCACGCCGGCGGTCGAGGTGCCGTTCGCCGGGCATCCGACTCTGGGATCCGCGTTCGTCCTCGCCGGGCCGCTCCAGCTCGACGAGATCGTGCTCGAGACCGGGAGCGGGGTCGTCCCCGTCCGCCTGGAGCGCGAGGGCGCCCGCATCGTCTTCGGCCGGATGGAGCAGCCGCTCCCGACGGTCGAGCCGTACTCGGGCGAGGCGGACCTGCTGGCCGCGCTCGGCGTCGAGCGGTCGGAGCTTCCGGTCGAGCTCTACGACAACGGCCTGCCGAACGTCTACGTCGTACTCGGCTCCGAGGCGGAGGTGGCTTCGCTCCGGCCCGACCTCGGCCGGCTCGCCGAGCTGCCGGCCGTGATCGGTGTCAACTGCGCGGCCGGTTCGGGGTTCCGATGGAAGACGCGCATGTTCGCGCCGGGAGGCGGCGTCGCGGAGGATCCGGCGACCGGATCGGCGGCGGGGCCGCTCGCGCTCCATCTCGCTCGTCACGGTCGCATCGCGTTCGGTGACGAGATCGAGATCACCCAGGGCGTCGAGATCAACCGGCCGTCGAAGCTCTTCGCCCGCGTCGAGGGCACCGCGGAGCGGCTCGAGCGAGTCGAGGTCGGCGGCGCTGCCGTCGTCGTCGCGCGCGGCGAGTTCCAGCTCTAGAGGGCAAGTAACACCGTGTCACTTGCACGCTCGTCGCGAAGACGTCACACCTCTGTGACAGTTCGAGCGGCACGATGGGACCTGTGGTCACCATGGCGCCGCGGATATCGGGCCGGTTGATCGAAGCCATCGTTCGTTTCGACGACCGGAGTCGGCCGATCGCCGACACCTACCGGAGGGTCGGCGCCGAAGCGGAGCGTCTCGGCCTGACGAGGCCGAGTTACCAGCGGATTCGCGAGCTCGTTCGCACCGTTCGCAACATGCGTCCGCGGCTTTCGGTGTCGGACGTCGTCCGGATCGCCTGCGCCCCACTGAAGGGAACGGACGACGGCCTCGAGCGGCTGGCGCAGCTGGGCGTGCAGCCACTCGCGAACTGGGTACCGGGCTTCGGCCGTCGGAGGCCGCCCTAGTAACACTGTGTTACAAGGGGTTTTGGCTCCCTTGCCTAGAGCGCTACGGCCTCGATCTCGGGCAGCTCGAGTGCCAGGCCTCGCCAGAAGCGGCCGCCGTCGCGCGAGACGTACAGGCGGTTGCGGGTCGCGTACAGGACGACGTCCGGGTCGTCGGCCGCAACGGCGACCGCACGGCCGGGCGGCAACCCCCGGCCGGACTCGCGCCAGGTGACGCCGGCGTCGTGGGAGACGGCGAGGGGCGGCTTCGTGTCGACGACCGCGACGACGGTGGAGCCGGCCGCGGCTGCGGTGACGAGGAGCGGCAGCGACACGCTCGGCAATGGAGCGGCCTCGAAGGCGGCGTCCGGCTCGAGGGCGACGAGCCCCTCGTCGTCGAGGTCGACGAGCGCGACTCCGTCCGCGGTCTTGACCGAGGCGATCACGCCGCTCTGCCCTCTTCTCCGCAGGGCCGCATGACGGTCACGCGACCCTCCCGGAGAGCATGTCCGTGACGAGCGCAGCCGCGCGGCGGGCGGCCGCCGTCGGCGCCGCGCCGCCGCTGCGGGCGGCGAGGTATGCGGTCGCGAAGGCGTCGCCAGCCCCGGTCGGGTCACGGGCGGGAACGGCGTGGGCGCGGACGAGCTCGGCCACCCCGTCGGCGAAGACGATGCAGCCGCGCGAGCCGAGCGTGACCACCACCTCGCGAACGCCGAGCCGGGCGAGGGCACGCTCGCCGTACCCGTCGACGAGCAGCTCCGCCTCCTCCTCCGAGAGCTTCAGGATCGACACCGGGCGGAGAACCGAGGGGTCGAAGTCGCCGTCGAGTCTCAGGGGCCCCGGCTGCGGCAGCCGGGCGAGCCCCTGGCCGTCGAGCGAGACGCGCCGCCCGCGGGCGATCGCGGCCAGCGTCTCGGCCGGGAAGTCCGAGCGGCAGAGAGGGGCGACGTGCACCCAGCGGGCGTCTCCGAGGTGGGCGACCGCCTCTTCCGGCGTCCAGGGATCGGCGATCGCCTCGACCGTCATCATCCGCCGCTCGTTCTCGTACCGGAAGGAGAAGGCGGCCGAGACGGATGAGGCCTGCCAGACGACCGGCACGCCGAGCCGGATCAGGGGCGGGAGGAGCAGCTGCCGGTCCGGCGCGGCGCACTTGGCGACGATCACGGCTGGAGTCCCCAGGACCCTCAGCGCGCGGGCGGAGTAGAAGGGACCCCCCCCGATCCGCGGCGCGCCGCCGTCGACCGAGTCGAGCGAGAGCGAGCCGACGACCGCGACCGTCACCGCGATCGGACCGCGACGCGCCCGAGCGCGACCAGGAGCGCGACCGCGGCGGCGACGCCGACCGCCTCCAGCCCGACGCCACCCTCGAGCGGCGTGGACGCGGCCGCGAGCACGATCAGACCCGTGACGATGCTCCCCAACGCGACCAGGACGAGCATCGCCGCCCGCCTCGCCGCGAGCATCGGCTCCGGCGCCCCCGCCCGGAGCTCGACGGCGCCGAAGGCGAGCTCCGCGGTGACCAGGAACGCCGCGCCGTAGAGTGGCGCCCGCACGTCGATGGTGTCGCCGCGGACGAAGACCAGCACGGCGTACTCCGCTCCGAGCAGCGCGAGCCCGGGCGCGATCAGCGGAGGCGCACGGAGCACGAGAGCCGCGACGAGCAGTCCGACGCCGATCGAGCCGACGATTGCGAGGACGGCTGCCAGGCGCGGGGCGACCATGGCCCCGTAGACGGCGAGGCCGGTTGCGCCGAGGAGGGCGGCGACGGCGAGGGTCAGCCTCGGGCGAGGGTGGCGTTCCGCCGGAATGCCGTCACCTCCTCGATCGGTCGTGCGAGCGGGTCGCCGTCCCGCCACTCGACGACCGGCACCCCGGCCGCGTGGAACCGCGAGCGGAGCGCCTCCCGTTGGAGTCTCCACAACCGGTATGCGAGCAGCTCCGGTTCGGTCTCTCCCGGATCGACGAAGGCGAGTGGCGACAGCTCGATCACGTCGAGGTCGAATCCGCGAGCCCGGAGGTGCAGGAGCGCTCCGACCGAGCGTTCGTCGAGGAGGGGGGAGAGGGCGACGACCAGCGCCTGCGGCGGGAGCGTGCGAGCGGGGACGACGTCGATCGCCTTCCACGCATGGCTCAGCGTGATCTCGGTGTCCAGCAGCGCGTCGACGATCCGGTAGAGCTGGGCGAGCCCGCCTCCCGGCGCCAGCCATCGCAGGTAGCCGCCGAAGGAGACGAGGCCCACCCGGTCGCGGCGGCGCGTGTACCGGTCGGCGAGCGTGGCCGCGGCCCGGACGGCCAGGTCGAGCGTGCTCGAAGAGCCCCGGCGCAGCTCGGCGAAGCTGTCGACGAAGAGGACGACGTCGACATTGCGCTCCGGGTGCTGCTCGTTCACCCAGAGCTCGCCGCGCCGTGCGCTCGCCCGCCAGTTGATCCGCCGTACGCGGTCTCCGAAGGCGAACGGCCGGAGATCGGCGAACTCGAGGCCCTCCCCCTTCGCGCGCGCGAGCTCGTCGCCGGAGTAGAGCTGCGTCTCGGCCGGCGGGAGCAGGCGCCGCAGCGCTTCCTGGCGGGGGAACACCTTCACGGACATGCCTGCCGGAATGCGCCCCGTTCGGGCGAAGAGGCCGAAAGCGTCGCGCGCGCGCACGCTGAGATCGCCGATGCGGTGGGCGCCCCAGCGGTCGGCCCGCAGGCGAAGGGTCAAGGTTCGCCCGTCGGCGGGGAGCCGGACGGCCAGCGGGTTGTCGCCCTCGGCGACCGTCACCCCGGCGGGGAGCTCGAGCAAGAGCTCCAGGCGCTCGATCGCGCGGTCGGCACCGAGCTCGATCTCGACGGTCACCTCGTCTCCCTCGATCAGCCGGTCCCGGTCGACCCGCACCGAGGCGCGGAGGTCCGGCTCGGCGGCTCCGATCAGGCCTGCGCCGAGCAGGAGGAGGAACGGAGCGCCGATCGCGGCGAGCTCCGGCCGTCGAGTGACGAGCGCCGCGATGAGCGCGATGCCGCCGAGCACCGCGTAGGCGGTGAGCTTCGGCGAGGCTGTCCGGTTCACCGCTCCTCCGCCGGCGGGGTGGGCACCGTCGCCAGGCGTTCGGCCACCACGTCCTCGCCCCGCACCTGCTGCACCCAGAGCTCCGGTCGCAGCGAGAGCCGGTGCGCCAGCGCGGGGCCCGCGACCGCCTTCACGTCGTCGGGAACGACGAAGTCGCGCCCGTCGAGCACGGCGCGCGCTCGGGCCAGCTTCATGATCGCCAGCGTGCCCCGCGGGCTCGCCCCGACCTGGACGCTCGGCGCGTCACGGGTCGCGCGGACGACGTCGACGATGTAGTAGCCGACGCTCTCCGCGACGAAGACGTCCTCGAGCGCCTGTTGCATGGCGCCCAGGGTCGCCGCGTCGACGACCCGGTCGAGGGCGACGTCGTCCGTTCGCCGGTCGCGGCGGTGCTCGAGGATGCCGAGCTCGTCGTCGCGCGAGGGATAGCCGACGGAGATGCGCAGCAGGAAGCGGTCGAGCTGCGCCTCGGGGAGCGGGTAGGTGCCCTCGTGCTCGATCGGGTTCTGGGTCGCGAGCACGAGAAACGGGCGCTCCAGCGGGCGCGTCAGCCCTTCGCTCGTCACCTGGTGCTCCTGCATCGCCTCGAGCAGCGCCGCCTGGGTCTTCGGCGGGGCGCGGTTGATCTCGTCGGCGAGGAGGAGGTTCGTGAAGATCGGCCCGGCCCTGAACTCGAAGTCGGCGCTGCGCTGGTTGTAGACGGAGGAGCCCGTCACGTCGGACGGCATCAGGTCGGGCGTGAACTGGATGCGGCCGAATTCGAGCCCGGTCGCCTGTGCGAACGAGCGCGCGATCAGCGTCTTCGCCAGGCCGGGGAAGTCCTCGATCAGTACGTGGCCGTCGGCGAGCAGCCCGAGCAGGACGAGCTCCAGCGCGTCCCGCTTGCCGACCACCGCACGCTCGACCTCGTCGAGGAGCCTGTTCGCCCGCTCGGCGACGTCGGCGACGTTCACACGTCCTCCACCGCGGCGACGACGGCGGCGATCCGCTCGAGCGGGAGTCCGGGTGCATCATGGTCGCGGGGACGGGGGCGATCGCCGCGGACCAGGTCCCAGGTCTCGGGCCCCAGGAGCGCTTCCGCCGACCCCGAGGAGCCGTCCAGGTCGATGCCGCGGAGCCGCAGGCGGGAGGCCGCGATGTGCCTGACCGTGGGTCGGAGGCGGTAGTGGGCGTCGAAGGCGGTCTCGGTGGAGAGGCCGACCTCGCGCTCGAGCTTGACGAGCTCGCGCGGCCGGGACCAGCGGTCCGTGGTCTCTCGCGCGGCGTCCAGGCGGGTCGGGCGTTCGCGCGTGAGGGTGCCCAGCGTCCGTGTGATCGCGAGCAGGAGCACGAGCGTGCCGACGGCGAGCAGGTAGACGTCGACGGCCGGCGCGGCCCGGCCGGGCGCGACGGCGATCGTGATCCCGAGGCCCACCGTCGCGATCGCCGTCAGGAAGACGAACGTTCGAAGCGCGATCAGGGCGCGCTCCGGAGGTCGTTCCTGAGGGACTCGAGCGCGTCGATCGCCTCGTCCTTCATCGCCCCGTCGATTGCGTGCGGGCTGAACTTCGCGCGCTCGAAGAGCCCGGTCAGCCGCTCGACGGAGGCGGTCTGGGCGCCGACGTCCGGCAGGACGCGGCCGAGGTACTCGCGGGGCGCCTCGTCCGGACTGCGCTGCAGCCCGACGTCCGCCAGCGAGCGCTCCATCTGCGCGTATGCCGCGATCACGGCCCTGCGGGGATCCGGCTCGGCGCGCAGGTCGGCGATCGTCCGCTCGAGCGCGACGGCGAGCTCCTCCGCGACGCTCTCGCGCCTCGGCTCCGTCCGCCGCCGCTGGACGACGAGCCAGGCTCCGGCGGCGAGAGCCAGGACGGCGAGCGAGGAGACGACGATCACGGGTCCCCAGTCGAAGCGGACCACCCCGGTCGTCTTCGACCCGTGTCTCGCGAGGCCGACGAGCTGGCTCACCGGGTTGTCCCGCGAGCCGTGATGGTCGTGGACGTACCGGAGGAGGAGCACCGCGGCGACGCTCAGGCCGATCATCGAGAACAGGAGCGCCGGCATCCAGTTCTTGCGCGCGGGCAGGATCTGCTCGTCCTCGCCGCGCCCTGCGACGAAGAGGTAGATCGCGATCGGCAGGACGACGACGGCGAGCGCCGCGAGCAGCAACAGCGTGTACTCGAGGAGGACGTCCTGGCTGATCGAGCGGACGTGACCGCCGCCCGCGGGCGTGTGCGCGCGGCTCGCCAGCCCGACCGCGGCGACGAGGGCGATGCCGATCACACCACCGGCCAGGATGCGGCGCGCTCCCTTCCCTCCGCCCATGGCGGAATGCTACGGACCCCTATGTCTCGGCGAAAGCCTCCGCCGAGCGCCTCGAGCGGACGAGCACGGCGGCCAGGGCGGCGAGCAGGAACGCGGCCGCGAAGCTCGGGAGCGACGCGGTGAAGTCGATCGGCGCGGGGTCCGTGTGGGCGACCCACCGCTGCCACCAGCCGGGCCCTTGCGGCGAGAGCCACTGGTACAGCCCGAAGCCGACGAGCCAGGCGACGATCATCTCCGGCCGCACGGCCGGGCCGTCGAACACCTTCTCGCGCGTGTAGTGCATGCCCTCCACCAGCCAGTCGGCGAGCAGGACGCCGAGCAGCGGCACGAAGAAGGAGCCGAGCAGGAAGAGGAAGGTGGCGAAGTCGGAGAGGTTCAGGACCAGGGCACCCATGGTGGCGATCACCGCGCTCCCGACGATCAGGAGGCGCTGGGGAACGCGGGGAACGACGTTCTGAAGCGAGACCGCTGTCGAGTAGACGTTCGCGAAGGCCTCGTCGCTCTCGTCGACCGTGACCGCGAGCAGCGCGAGGACCGAGACGACGCCGCCGGCGACGACCGCCGCCGGAAGCTGCGCCGGGTCGGAGATGTCCCGGGCGAGGAAGAGCAGCACGCCGAGCGAGTACAGCCAGACGACCGGGACGAGGTAGCCGATCGAGGCACCCCAGAACGAGGAGCGCCGGGTCCTCGTGAACCTCGTGTAGTCGGCGGCGAGCGGCGTCCACGAGATCACGCTCGCGAGCGTCAGGTCGACTCCCTGCCAGAAGGTCGGGAACCCCCCCTTCCCGTCGGCGTTCCAGAACGCGGTCAGGTCGGACTTGTCGATCGCCCACCAGGTCAGGTAGCCGAGCGAGGCGAGCACGAACCAGATCGCGAACTTCCGGACGTAGCGGCGGACGAAGCCGATCGGCCCCAGCAGTGCGAGGAGGACGGCGACGCCGCCGAAGAGGAGCGTCCAGAGCCACTGTGCGCGGAAGCCGAACACGCGGTCGGAGAGGGCGGCGCAGGCGCTCGCGATGATGATCAGCTCGTACACCGACCACCCGAGGCACTGGACGACGTTCAGGGCGGTGGCGAGGTACGAGCCGCGCTGCCCGAGCGGCGCCCGCATCAGGACCATGGCCGGCACGCGCGCATCGGTCCCGACCGCGGCGGCTGCACCGAGCAGGACGCAGCCGACGACCGACGCGACGAGAACCGCGAGCAGCGCCTGCTTCAACGAGAGCGCGGGAACGAGCAGCGCCCCGGCGACGATCACGAGCAGGCTGACCGCGAGGTTCCCCCAGAGCAGGAGCGTGTCACCGAGCCCGAGCACGCGGAGCCGCTCGGGTACGGGCTCGATTCCCCACTGCGGTGCCTCGACGCTCATTCAGCCCTCCCTTCGCCGGTACGAACCGGATCAGGTTCGACGGGTGTCATCTCAGCCCGGTCTGGCCGGGCACCCCGGTAGGGCGAGTGTACCCATCGATCGCATGCGCGCTCGCCTTGCAGGGGCAGTCCTCGGCGACGGTCGCTGTGGTAACGTCGCATAGGCAATGCCTAGGAAGCAGGCGTACACGGCGGCGGAGGCCGCCCGCGCGCTCGGGATCAGCCTCGACACGCTCCGCCGCTGGGACCGCGCCGGACGGATTGGCACCGAGCGGGACGCGGCGAATCGCCGGATCGTCCCGGCGGCCGAGATCGACCGGCTCAAAGGCGCGGATGCCGAGCGGATGAGCGCGCGGAACCACTTCCGCGGCATCGTCCGCGAGGTCAAGGTGGAGGGCCTGCTCGCGCAGGTCGAGATCGACGTGACCGAGCCGGCGCGCGTGGTCGCGATCATCACGCGCGACGCCGCGGAAGAGCTTGCGCTCCAGCCGGGAGCCTCCGCGGCCGCGGTGGTGAAGGCGACCTCGGTGATGGTCGAGCTGTGAACCGGGGCCGGTTTCTCTCGAGCGGGGCGGCGGCCGGGGCTGAGCTCTTCGCGCGGGCTCTCGCCGGCGAGGCTCGGCACCCGGCAGTGCTGGCCTGGGTCGCGGCGGGGAAGCCGGCCGGCAACTCCTTCCCGCCCGCACTCGACCTGGAGGAGGCGACGAACGTCGTGGGGCCCCACCTTGGCTAGGCGGCTGATCGCGGCGGCCGTCCTGGTCGGCGTCCTCGCCGCGCCTGCGGCCGCGAGGGAGCGCGCGCCGAAGCTGACCATCTTCGCGGCCGCCTCGCTCACCGGGGCGTTCCAGGCCTTCGATTCCTCCGAGACCTACAGCTTCGCCGGCTCGAACACCCTCGCGGCCCAGATCAGGCAGGGAGCCCGGGCCGACGTCTTCGCCTCGGCGAGCCCCCGGTACACGCAGGACCTCTTCCGAGCGGGCCTGGTCGAGAAGCCCGTCACGTTCGCGACCAACCGGCTCGTCCTGATCGTGCCGAGGTCGAACCCGGCCGGCCTGTCCTCGGTCTACGACCTCGGGCGGAAGAACGTCAAGCTCGTCGTCGCAGCGCCCGCCGTCCCGGTCGGCTCGTACACCCGAACGGTCCTCCGCAGGCTCGGGCTCTCCTCCGTCCTCACGAAGGTGGTCAGCCAGGAGTCGGACGTGAAGGGCGTCGTCGGAAAGGTCGTGCTCGGCCAGGCGGACGCCGGCTTCGTCTACGTCACGGACGTGAAGCCGGTCGCCCGCGACGTCGCCTCGATCCGGATCCCGGCATGGGCGCAGCCGCGGTTGCGGTACGAGATTGCCGTCGTCCGCTCGTCGTCGCAGAAGACGGCGGCGCGGGCGTGGGTCGCGCGCATCCGCGGCAAGGCCGGCCGGGCGGCGCTCGCCCGCGCCGGCTTCGGGCAGCCGTGAACCGGCTCTTCGCCGTCGGGGTCGCGGTCGCGGCCGGGATCACGCTGCTGTTCCTGCTCCTGCCGATCGTGGCGATCTTCGCCCGCGTTCCGCCCGGAGACCTCTTCTCCGCGCTCGGCCGCGGCCAGGCGACCGACGCGCTCCTGATCTCGCTGGAGACGAACCTGATCGCGCTGGCGGTGATCGTCGTCGCCGGGACGCCGACGGCGTGGCTGATCGCGACCCGCTCCGGGCGGCTGCGAGACGTCGCCGTCACGCTGATCGAGCTGCCGCTGGTTCTGCCGCCGGCGGTGGCGGGGATCGGGCTGCTCGCCGCCTTCGGCCGGGTCGGCCTCGTCGGCGGGCACGTCCACGTGGTCGGATCGTCGCTTGCCTTCACGAAGGCGGCTGTCGTCGTCGCGATCACGTTCGTCGCGAGCCCGTTCTACATCCGCTCGGCGATCGCCGCGTTCGAGAGCCTCGACCCGTCGATGACGCAGGCTGCCCGCACCCTCGGCGCCGGCCCCGGACGCACGTTCCTCCGAGTTGCCCTTCCGCTGGCGGCCGGGGGGCTCGGCGCGGGAGCCGCGCTCGCGTTCGCCCGCGGGATCGGCGAGTTCGGCGCGACGCTGATGTTCGCGGGCAGCCTGCGCGGCGTCACCCAGACGTTGCCCCTGGCGATCTACGAGGCGTTCGACCTCGACTTCGGCCTCGCGCTCGCGATCAGCGCCGAGCTGGTCGCGATCAGCGCGGTCGTCCTCCTGACCACGAAGCTGGTCTTCCGATGGCGCTCCACGTCACCTTCGACCACCCTCTTCGCTCCTTCGGTGCCTCGGTCGACCTGAGCGTCGAGCCCGGCGAGACGTTCGCGCTCGTCGGGCCCTCGGGGGCAGGCAAGACGACGGTCCTGCGGGTGGTCGCCGGGCTGTTGCGACCCAGGTCCGGGAGGGTGGCGCTCGACGGCGACCTGTGGCTCGACACCGGTGCCGGCGTCTGCCTCGATCCGGACCGCAGGAGCGTCGGCCTCGTCTTCCAGGAGTACGCCCTGTTCCCGCACCTCTCCGTGGAGGGGAACGTGGGCTTCGGCGGGCGTGCTCGGGTGTCCGAGCTGCTCGAGCGGTTCCGGATCGCACACCTGGCGAAGGCGAGGCCTGCCGAGCTGTCCGGCGGCGAGCGCCAGCGTGTCGCGCTCGCCCGCGCGCTCGCCCGTGAGCCGGCCGTCCTTCTCCTGGACGAGCCGATGGCGGCCCTCGATGCCCACACGCGCGCGGGCGTGAGGGCCGAGCTCCAGGAGCTCCTGCGCGACCTCGCCCTGCCGACGATCCTGGTCACCCACGACTTCGAGGACGCGGCCGCGCTCGCCGACCGCGTCGGCGTCATCGCCGACGGTCGGATCCTCCAGCTCGGGCCCCCGGCCGAGCTCGTCGCGGCGCCCAGCGACGCGTTCGTCGCCAGCTTCACGGGCGGCAACCTCCTGCACGGCTTCGCGCGTCCGACGCGAGAGGGGCTGACGGAGGTCGTGCTCGACGGCGGCGCTGTGGTGTTCTCGACCGACCGTGCCGAGGGCAGGGTCGGCGTCGTCGTCCACCCGTGGGAGGTCTCGATCGCGCATACCGCGGCTGCAGACTCGGCTCTCAATCACGTCAGCGCGCCGATCTCGTCCCTGACCGCGATCGGAAACCGCGTCCGCGTGCGCGTCGGGCCGCTCGTCGGCGAGGTCACCTCGACGTCGGCCGAGCGCCTCGGGCTCGAGCGTGGCCAGATCGTCGTCGCGTCATTCAAGGCGACCGGGGCGAGACTGGTGCCGCTCCGCGATGCCTAGCGATCGTCTACAGCATGCCGAGCCGGCGCGCGGCGGCGAGGGCCTCGAGCTGGGAATGGCACCCGAACTCGAGCAGGATCGCGCGGATGTGGTTGCGAACCGTCGGCTCCGCGATCCGAAGCCGCTCGGCAATCGCCTTTGCCGAGTGGCCCTGGTCGATCAGCTCGAGTACCCCGAGCTGACGGCGGGTCAGCGCCGGGCGACGTCCGGCCTGGGCGTCGTCGGGGGACTCCGCCTCCACCTCCTCGCCGTTTCGGAGCAGGTGGAGGTAGAGGGGCCGGTCGCCGTTTCGCACCGAGATCGTCGAGACCATGACGCGGCGCCGCGAGCCCGAGGCGGTCTTGACGAGCAACTGCTGGCAGTGAACGGGCCAGCCCTCGGTTGCCAGCCGTGCGCCCGAGCAGCCCGGGTGGCACACGAGCGAGCCCCGCTCGTCGAGCCCGCCGACCACGTCCCAGCAGCGCTTGCCGACGGCATCGGCAGCGGCGATCCCGGTGAGCGCCTCGGCCGCCGGATTCCAGCTGAGGATCCGTCGTTCGTCGTCGAAGACGAACAGGGCGTCGCCCGATCGGAATTCGGTCTCCACGCGTCGATCTTCGCTGCAGGCCGCGAAAGCGTCGTCCGCACCGACCCCGATCGGCGCTGCGGGAAACCCGACGGCGGCTCAGAGCATCGGAATCTGGCGGAGGATGTCCGGCTCGATCCGGTCGAGGATCGCTATCAGGCTGGGGCCGGTGACGGTGATGCCGTGGTTCCGCAGGCCGATGACGGCCTCGTCCGGATTCGGCTCCGCGGCCAGGAGCTCGGCGACGCTCGCCGCCAGCTCCTCCGTTCCGCACGGGTAGTTCACGTCGGTCGCCGCGATGTCTTTCATCCAGGCATGGACGTGCAGGATGGCGCCGACGCCCGGGTGTGCCTGGTAGATCATCCAGTGCTCGATCGCGTCCACCGACACACGTCGCGGCTCGACGTTCGGCGGGACGCTCAGCACGATCCGTCCGTTCTCGTGGTCGTAGTTGGAGACGAGCAGGATGTCCCGCCCCGGTATCTCGAGCGCGGACTTGTCGACCCCGCTGGCGCTCATCCAGAACCGCCGTTCGTCCTTGCGCTGGGAGAGGTTCCCGTAGGACAGGCCGCCGATCCCGTACAGGCGCTTGACATGACGGAGCTCACGCTCGTTCAGCAGGTCTTCGATGGGGAACGGAGAGGGCAGGAGGTCGAGGTCGCCGAGGCGCGCGCCGGCGGCGATGATCTCCTCTGTCACCGCGTCGCCCGCCCAGAGTTCCGGCTCGAGATCGGTGACGAACTCGTTGTCGATCACGAGCCTTGACCGGGCCAGGGGCAGCAGCCGCTCGACGACGGCTGCGGCGAGCGCCTCCTCGCCTCCTTCGGCCGTGTCGCCGTAGTGGCCGCGCTCCATCGTCGTGAACCAGGCTCCCTCGCCCGGCACGTAGCAGAGCGCGATGTTCGCCAGCGCGCGCACGAGCATCGGGTAGTCCTCGGGGAGCGAGTGGCCGTCCCGCTCGTACAGGCCGACGACGAACGTGCCGCGGGACTTGCGGCGGAACGGCTTCGCCTTCCCCGCGTCGACGACGTTGATCACGAGGTCGGCCGAGTCGGCGTCCTTCGTCTCTGAGAGACCGGCTCGCCCGAGTGCGTTCCGAAGGAGGCTGACGAAACGCCCGAGCGAGCCGGTTGCGGAGCGACCCACGACGGCGAAGGAAGCCGTCGATGAGTCTCTTGTACTCCGTCCGGCGTCGCCGCCGCGTGGTGAAATCTGACTAGGCGCTGACATCAGGCGATCTCTGAAAGGACGACTCCGAGTATCGGAATGGTGACAGTAAGGGTAAACGACACCCATCCCACGAGCACCAGGCGTCGTCTGCTCAGGGGTGGGCGGCCCTCGCGGATCTCCCGCGCGACCCTGGGTCCGAGCACGAAGTCGTGCAGGTAGGCGAAGACCACGAGCGCAGCGAACAGCGCCATCTTCACGCCGAACACCGCTTTCGCGGCACCGTCCGAGCCCGGGAGGAGGTGCGAGGCCAGCGGCGCGCCCGTCGCGACCATCGCCAGCAGCGCAGACCAGCCGATCGGGCGCCAGCGCTCGCCGAGCCTGCGCATCGCCGTCTGGCGCGGCTCCCCCGTCAGGGCCCGGATCGCCGGCACGGCGATGAACGTGAGCGCGATCGCCCCGCCGACCCAGACGGTCGCCCCGAGCACGTGCAGGGCGACGAGTGTGATCTCCAGCCAGTGCGGCACGATGCCACTCTGCACGAGAATGGGGGGCAGTGGAGCGGGAGGACTGGAACGCGCGGCACGGTGAGGGCGGTCTCCTCTTCGGCACCGAGCCGAACCGTTTCCTGGTCGCCGAGGCGCTGTCGCTCCCGCCCGGACGTGCGCTCGACCTGGCCTGCGGCTCGGGTCGGAACGCCGTGTGGCTGGCGCAGCAGGGCTGGTCGGTGGTGGGGGCGGACTTCTCCGACGTCGCACTGGAGCAGGCGCGTGGACTGGCCGCCGAGCGAGGAGTCGACGTCGAGTGGCTCGAGGCCGACCTTCGGGAATGGAAGCCGCCTCCTCGCGCCTTCGATCTGGTCGTGCTGCTCTACCTCCAGCTGCCCGGAGAGGAGCTGCGACCGATCGTGCGGCGCGCGGCCGAGTCGGTCGGCGCCGGAGGCACGATGCTGGTCATCGGCCACCATTCGGACAACCTGGCGTCCGGCTCCGGCGGCCCGAAGGACGCGCGCGTCCTGTTCACGCCGGAGGACGTCGCCGGCCAGCTCGGCGGTCTCGTGGTCGAGAAGGCAGAGGCCGTGCTCCGGCCCGTCGAGGGCGATCGGGACGCGATCGATGCCCTCGTGCGGGCCCGGCGCCCGTGACCCGGGTCCTCGAGCTGCGGCGCTACACCCCGAGCCCGCAGCGCCGCCGGGCGAAGGCCGCCGGCGCCGGCCGGCGCCGCGTGATCCCACCTCTCCGGCCGGCATGTGACGATGCCGCTGGATTGGGCGCCTGGCCCCTACGCGCCCGGCCCCTACGCGCCGGAGATGTCGGGCGGCACGAGGCTGCTCATGCGCTTGCGGGCCGCCTCGGCCGCCTCGGCGTCCCGTGCGTTCTCGAGCTCGTGCCGCAGGTCGAGCAGATAGCGCGCGAGCTCCGGGTCCGAGAAGTCGATCCCGAGCCGCGAGATCGCGCAACCGGGCTCGACCACCGCGCCGCCCTTCTCCCAGAACGCACACCACGCGCGCGAACAGGTCTCGTCGTTCCCCACCACCATCGACAGCGCGCACAGTTCCGGCTCCATGCGCGGACTGTGAGGCGCTACCCCGGGGCTGCCATCGGTGGGCGCCCCGAAGCGTCCTGCGGTCTTGCCGCAAGCCGGCGCAGGCGCTCGGCGGAGACGACCGCGAGCAGGGCGAGGATCACGTCGCTCGCCAGGCACCACTGGCAGATCGCGTCGATCACCGCCACCTGGATGACGATCAGGTAGATGCCGAACGCGAGCCCGCCGAGCACGATCGCAACGCCGACCGCCGCCGCCTCGATGCGCGGGGAAAGGGCGGTCGCGAAGACGGTGAGGTAGGCGACGAGCCCGAGGACGGCGACCGGGATGCCGGCCGCCTTGGCGTACTTCGAGTGCTGGACGGTCTCGCAGCCGCCGGTCGTGCAGACGAGTCTGGTGCCGCTGTAGCGGGAGTAGACGAGGTATGCGGCAACGGCGGCGCCGGCCAGGGCGAGCACCGCGATCGCCACCCGCAGATGACGGTCCGTCACGCCGTCTGCTTCACTCGACGAGCGAATCGAGGGTGGGGCGGAAGGCGTCCGGCGTGAGTGCGGTGATCGGGATCTCCTGGAGCCTGCCCCCGGTGCGCCCTGCGAAGAACCTGGGCGTCGAATTCACCCGTGCCTGCTGGGCCTGCTGATCGGAGGCGGCCAAGGCGTTGTCCACCTCGGGAGAGCTCATGTCCGCCAGCATCTTGGCGGTGTCGAAGCCGGGGATCGATGCTCCGATCGAGTGCAGCACGTCGTCGGTCACCCAGCCCTGGTTCTCGCCGCCCTGGCTCCTGTAGAGCAGGTCGAGGACCTCCCAGGCACGTCCCTGGATGCCTGCGGCATACACGGCGCGGAGCGCCTTCTCGGAATCGGGGCCGATGAAATGCATGCCCGAGAAGACGAGCTTCGTCTTGCCGGTGCGCACGTATTCCTTGACCAGCGCCGGTAGCACGTCGAGTGCGTAGACGCGACAGAACGGGCACTGCAAGTCGGCGAACTCGAGCATCGTCGTCGGGGCGCTCGACCTGCCGAGCACGTTCAACGTCTGCGGGATTCCCTTGAAGAGCGCGATCGTCGTCGCCGCGCCCGCAACCTTCGGAACGGTGGGCGTGTCCGAGCCCGCGACCGCGCCGGAGGTCGTGGTCGTGCCCGCCGACGACGCCTTCTCGTTCCCGCTCGAGCCGAGGACGCTGACCAGGATCAGCACGACGGCGATCACCAGCGCGGCGATCCCGGCGCCGACGAAGATGGCGTTGCGTCCCTGGAAGTACCGTTTCACGTCCGGGCTTCGAACGTTAGTCGTCGAGGGTCTCGAGCGGCTGGATCGCGTGCATCCGGACGAAACCGCAGTTCGTGCAGACGAACGGCAGCGCCTGGATCACCGGCTCGCCGGGCGTCGGGATCTCCGTCAGGCGGTCGCCGCCGGCCCAGCCGTCGTGACCGCACATCGGGCACGGCGCCTGCGCCTTCACGTTCACCAGCGTCTTGAGCCCTTGAAAGCTCGTGGAGTTCATGGAGACAGGGTCGTTCGCCCACGGGGGGGCTGCATCCGTGAGAACCCGCACCACCGATCGGTGATCGGCATGATTGCCCCTGGTGAGTGGTTCCATGCTCGCGCTGAGGAAGACCGGGCCCGGGACGGGCCTGTGCCTCGAGGAGGTGCCGGTTCCGGAGCCGGCCGGGGACGAGGTGCTGGTCGAGGTCGAGACCGCCAGCATCTGCGGGACCGACCTGCACATCTACGGCTGGGACGAGTGGTCGCAGGGACGCATCGTGCCGCCGCTGACCCTCGGGCACGAGTTCGCGGGGACCGTCGTCGGGACGGGATCGCTCGTCCGGAATGTCGCCGTCGGCGACTACGTCTCCGCCGAGAGCCACATCACCTGTGGTGCCTGCTTCCAGTGCCGCACGGGGCACGCCCACATGTGCGAGCGCACGCGCATCCTCGGCGTCGACCGGGACGGCGCCTTTGCGCGCTACGTGGCCGTTCCCGAGTCGGTGATCTGGCGCAACGACCGGACGAAGCTGCCGCCGGAGATCGCCACCCTCCAGGAGCCGTTCGGGAACGCCGTCTTCGCGACGAGCGAGCAGGATCTCGCCGGCCGCGCGATCGCCGTCCTCGGCTGCGGACCGATCGGGCTGTTCACGATCGGGATCGCCCGGGCGTCGGGTGCCGCCGCCGTCGTCGCGTCCGACCGGACGCCGTTCCGGCTGGGCCTGGCCGAGAAGATGGGAGCCGGGGCGACGGTGAACGTCGACGAGACCGAGGACACCGCAGCCTGGTTCCTCGAGCAGAACGAGGGGCTCGGCTTCGACGTCGTCTTCGAGATGTCCGGCTCGTCGCGTGCGATCGCAGACTCGTTCCGGATCGCACGCAACGGCGGCCGCGTGATCCTGTTCGGGATCCCCGCGCGGCCCGTCGAGATCGACGTGGCGCAGGCCCTGATCTTCAAGAACCTGAACGTCCTCGCGCTCAACGGACGCAAGATCTTCGAGACCTGGTACCGGACGCGCTGGCTGCTGGAGAGCGGTGTCGTCGACGTCCGGCCGCTGATCACCAAGGAGTTGCCGCTCGACGAGTACGACGAGGCGTTCGCGCTCCTCGCCGCCGGCGAGGCGTGCAAGATCGTGGTCTATCCCGGCGGGCGAGCGCCCGAGCGGCCGGCGGAGCCGCTGCGCGAGCGCGTCCCGCTCGAGGGACGCTGGCAACACCGATGATCGTCGCTCGCCTCGGGCTCGCTCCCATGGGGGGAACGGCCGGTTCCCCCCGCGAGCCCCCCTCCCCTTCGTGCTCACGGCACACGCCGCTGGGCCGCGCCCGCCATGTCGGTCGCGCCGACGCAAGCCTGTCGAAGAGTCGGGAATCGGATCCATGAGCGCGACGCTGGACGATCGGCTCGGCACCGAGCTCGACCGGCTCCGAGAGGCCGGCACCTACAAGCACTTCAACACGCTCTGCTCTCCGCAGGGACCGGTCGTCCAGATGGAGGGGCGCGGCGAGGTGCTCGTCCTCTCCTCGAACAACTACCTCGGCCTGGCCGACCGGCCGGAGGTGGTCGAGGCGGGCGTCGACGGGCTCCGCCGCTACGGCGCCGGCACCGCCTCGGTGCGGTTCATCTGCGGGACGTTCGAGCCGCACCTCGAGCTCGAGCGCGAGCTCGCCGAGCTCGTCGGAACCGAGGCTGCGCTCACCTACGTGTCGTGCTGGAACGCCAACGAGGCCGCGATCCCGAGCCTGACCGACGACTCCACGGTCATCCTCTCGGACGAGCTCAACCATGCGTCGATCATCGACGCGATCCGCCTGGCGAGGCCGGCGCGGAAAGCGGTCTACAGGCATTCCGACGTAGACGACCTGCGCGGCCACCTCGAGTCGCTGGAGCCGGGGCAGCGTGCGCTCGTGATCACCGACGGTGTGTTCTCGATGGAGGGCGACCTCGCGCGGCTCCCCGACCTCGTCGACCTCGTCCGCGCCCACGACGCGACGCTGATCGTCGACGACTCGCACGGCACCGGCGTGATGGGCGCGGCCGGCCGGGGAGTCGCGGAGCACTTCGGCCTGCTCGGCGAGGTCGATGTGATCACCTCGACGCTCGGCAAGGCGCTCGGCGGTGCGGCAGGAGGCTTCGTCGCGGCGAGCGAGGAGGTCTGCGACATCCTCGCGCAGCGGTCTCGGCCGCAGCTCTTCTCGAACGCGCTGCCGCCCACGGTCGCCTGCTCCGCGCTGGAGGCGGTGCGGCTGCTGCGCCGCGAGCCCGAGCTCGTCACGAAGCTGCACCGCCAGACCGCGCAGTTCCGCGAGCGGCTCCGCGACATCGGCTTCAGCCCGCTCGACGGCGAGGCGGCGATCGTCCCGATCATCGTCGGCGAGACCGCCTTCGCGATCCGCTTCAGCGGGCGGCTGCTCGAGGAGGGCGTGTTCGTGACCGGCTTCGGTTTCCCCGTTGTCCCTGAGGGCACTGCCCGGATCCGGGTCCAGATGTCGGCTGCGATCGAGGAGGAGCACATCGACCGGGCGCTCGCGGCGTTCGAGAAGGTCGGAAAGGAGCTGGGGTTGATCTGATGGCCGAGTACCGAGTTTCAAGTCTCGACGAGCTCGAGCTCATCCCGTGGAGGGAAACGCTGACCGGCCGGGTGCGGCACGAGCTCGGCATCGGCGCGTTCGGCGTCAACTCATGGGTTGGGAAGAACGTGGGCGACCGCGTGATCCCCGACCACGCGGAGGACCAACCGGGCGATCACGAAGAGCTCTACGTCGTCGTCCGCGGGCGCGTCCGCTTCGAGGTCGGCGATGACAGCTTCGACGCGCCGCAGGGCACACTCGTCTTCGTCCCCGCCGGCCCCAACCGGCGGACGGCCTTTGCCGAGGAGCCGGACACGACCGTGGTCGCGGTCGGTGCCACTCGCGGCCAGGTCTACGAGCCGAACGGGTGGGAGGTCTGGGGCCGGTTCCAGCCCCTCTACGAGGCCGGCGAGTACGAGGCGGCGATCGAGCAGAGCCGTGAGCTGATCGAGGCGTCGGACCTGCCGCTGCCGGTCTACAACCTCGCCTGCTGCGAGGCGCTGAGCGGGCGGACGGAGGATGCGATCGTGCATCTGCGGCGAGCCGTGGAGCAACGCCCACAGCTTCGGGAGCTCGCGAGGGAGGATTCCGACTTCGACCCGATCCGGGAGGAGCCGGGCTTCCGAGAGCTCGTCGCCTGAGGCGAGCCGCGGTGGGGTGCGACGCGGCCCTGGCGGCCGCAGGCACAGTCCGAACGTGAGCGGACCGGCAGGTCTCGAGCTGTGCGGGCTCATCGTCGGGATACGGGTCGCGTGTAAGCCGTACGCTGCGCGCCGATGTCCGGTGCGATCGAGGTCCGCGACCTGCGCGTTCGGCGCGGCGGCAGGCTCGTCCTCGACCGCTTGACGATGGACGTCGCCGCCGGTTCGGTGGCGGGGCTGCTGGGGCCGAGCGGCTCGGGCAAGTCGACGCTGATCCGGTCGATCGTCGGTGTGCAGATCGTCGAGTCCGGAGACGTACGGGTGCTCGGACGGCCGGCCGGCTCGGTGGAGCTCCGCTCGCGTGTGGGGTATGTGACCCAGGCGCCGTCGGTGTACGGCGACCTGACCGTCCGCGAGAACCTCGACTACTTCGCCCGGATCCTGGGTGTCGGGGACGAGCGCATCGAAGAGACCATCGACGAGGTCGACCTCCGCGGCCAGACGCACCAGATCGCCGGCAGCCTGTCGGGCGGCCAGCTCAGCCGCGTCTCGCTCGCGACCGCGCTCCTCAACCGCCCGGAGCTGCTCGTGCTCGACGAGCCGACGGTCGGCCTCGACCCGGTGCTCCGCCGCGACCTCTGGACGCTGTTCCACCGGCTGGCCGACGCGGGCTCGACGCTTCTCGTCTCCAGCCACGTCATGGACGAGGCGACCCGCTGCGACGCCCTGCTCCTGCTGCGCGGCGGCGACCTGGTCGCCTCGGTGACGCCGGACGAGCTGAGGGCGAGGACCGGCGAGCAGGACCTCGAGACCGCGTTCCTGGCGCTCGCGGAGGGGAAGGCGTGAGCCCGCGAAAGGCCGGCGCGACGGCCCTGCGGGTCCTGCGCCAGCTGCGCCACGACCCGCGGACGATCGCGCTCGTACTCGTCGTCCCGGTGGTGCTCGTGACGCTGATCAAGTACGTCTTCTCGGGGTCGCCCGTGTTCGACCGGATCGGCGGGCCGCTGCTCGGCGTGTTCCCGATGATCACGATGTTCCTGGTCACCTCGGTGACGATGCTGCGCGAGCGGACGACCGGGACGCTCGAACGATTGATGGCCATGCCGCTCGCCAAGCTCGACCTGCTCGCCGGCTACGGCGCCGCGTTCGCGCTGGTCGCCGCGGTGCAGGCGGCGCTCGTCTCGACCGTTGCGTTCTGGCTTCTCGACCTGCACGTCGCCGGTGCCAAGTGGGGTGTGTTCCTGCTCGCGATCGCGAACGCGATCTTCGGCACCGCGTTCGGCCTGTTCTTCAGCGCCTTCGCGCGGACCGAGTTCCAGGCGGTGCAGTTCCTCCCGGCATTCCTCTTCCCCCAGCTCTTGCTGTGCGGCCTGCTCTCGCCCCGCGGCGAGATGGCGCGGCCGCTGGAGATCGTTTCCTGGGCGCTGCCGCTGACGTACGCGTACGACGCGCTCGACCGCGTGACCGGCGCGCGGTACGGCTCGTGGCTCGCGGCGGACGTGGTGGTCGTGATCGGCCTGTCTTCGCTGGCGCTCGTGGGGGGCGCGCTGACGCTCCGCCGCCGCACTCCCTAGCGGTCGCGGAACCCGGGGCTCGCCCGGTGAGCGGACCTGGCCATGCCGTCCGACGACATCGGAGCGAGCATTGGGGTGCAGAAAGGAGAACGCCATGCGTGTCAAGCACCTGGTGCTCCTCGCGGCTCTCGTCTCGATCCTCGCCGGCCTGACGTTCGTCGGCACGGCCGCGACGATTCCGCCGGGGAACGCCTATCACTGGGCTCAGCCGGGGTGTGCTCCGGTCAGCACCCCCGACGCGCAGCCGCCGTCCTGGATCCCGGCCTCCTCTCCCGTGGTGCCTGCGACGGTACCGGGGTCGAGCTACGCCTGGGGCCAGCCGGGTTGCGCTCCGGTCGTGACTCCGGGGGCGCAGCCCCCGGCCGGGACCCCTACCGGCTGAGCAGCGATCGCACCGCCCGGGCGACGACGAGCTCCTCGCGGGCGGGGACGACGTGTTCGTCGAACTCTCCGAGAAAGCTCAGGCGTTCGCAGACCCGCGTCCGGACGAGGGCCGAGTGCTCGCCGATTCCGCCGGTGAAGGCGATCGCGTCGAGGCCGCCGAGGGCCGCCGCCGAGGCGGCCACGGCGGCCACGACCCGGTGGACGTAGACGGCGAGCGCGAGGCTGTCGTCCGCCAGTTCGCGGATGTCCCCCGAGGTGCCCGACAGCGCCGCCAGCCCGGAGTGGTGCTCGAGCGCGTCGTCGAGGTCGTCGGGCGAGAGGCCGTGCTCCCGCATCAGGTAGAGAAGCGCGCCGGGGTCGATCGAGCCCGAGCGCGTCGTCATCGGCACGCCCTCGAGCGGGGAGAAGCCCATCGTCGTCTCGACCGAGCGACCGTCCAGCACGGCGGTCACCGACGAGCCGCCTCCGAGGTGGCAGACGACCAGCCGGGGAACCCGCACCTGCGAGGCGGCCCACTCGACCGAGAGCCCGTGGAACCCGTAGCGCCTGATGCCCCACCCGAACCAGTCGTCGGGGACCGCGTACCGCACTGCCTCGTCCGGCATCGTCCCATGGAATGCCGTGTCGAAGGCGGCGACGTGGGGGACGTGCGGGAGCGCCCGTTGCGCGTCCTCGATCGCGGCCAGGGCCGGCGCGTTGTGCAGCGGGGCGAGCGGCGTCAGCCCCCCGATCGCGGCCTCCACCTCGTCGTCGATCACGACCGGCTCGACGAAGCGCGAGCCGCCGTGGACGACGCGGTGGCCCACCGCGTCGCACTCGACGAACGTCTCGACGGGCGAGGACTTCTCGTCCTCGACGAGGTGGAGCTTCAGGCTGGTCGAGCCGGCATTGACGACGAGGATGCGCTCAGGCCGCATACTTCACCGGTGCGCGTGCTCGAATTCTGCGCGATCGTGGTCGTCGCCGGCGCGCCCTGGATCGTCGGGATCGCGTACTACTGGCGGTGTCGGCCGAGGGACGGCTCGGGCCCGCCCTCGTTCGGCGAGTACCTGCGCCAGCGGATGACGGTCCGCTAGGACGGCCAGACCCAGTCCCGGACGTCGGGCCGGTCCTCGCCGTGCTCGCGGGTCCATGCGCGGCAGCGAAGCCGCTCCTCCTCCATCTCCTGGCGCAGGTGGGAGGCGCGTTCGGCGAGCCCTGGAACCCGGTCGATCACGTCGACGACCAGGTGGAACCGGTCGAGGTCGTTGAGCATGACCATGTCGAAGGGGGTCGTGGTCGTCCCCTCCTCCTTGTAGCCGCGCACGTGCAGGTTGGCGTGGTTCGCGCGCCGGTACGTGAGGCGGTGGATCAGCCACGGGTAGCCGTGGTACGCGAAGACGATCGGCCGGTCGGTCGTGAAAAGGGAGTCGAACTCGGCGTCCGACAGGCCGTGCGGGTGCTCGCTCGTCGGCTGGAGGCGCATCAGGTCGACGACGTTGACGACCCGGACCTCGAGATCCGGCAGGCGCTCCCGGAGGATCGCCACCGCGGCCAGCGTCTCGAGGGTCGGGATGTCGCCGGCGCACCCCATCACGACGTCCGGCTCGCCCCCCTCGTCGTTCGAGGCCCACTCCCAGATACCGAGACCGCGCGTGCAGTGGACGATCGCGTCGTCCATCGACAGGTAGTCGAGCGCGGGCTGTTTGCCGGCCACGATCACGTTCACGTAGTGTCGGCTCCGGAGGCAGTGGTCGGCGACGGAGAGCAGCGTGTTCGCGTCGGGCGGCAGGTAGACGCGGATCACCTCCGCCTTCTTGTTCACGACGTGGTCGATGAACCCGGGATCCTGGTGCGAGAACCCGTTGTGGTCCTGCCGCCACACGTGCGACGAGAGCAGGTAGTTGAGCGAGGGGAGCGGGCGGCGCCACGGGATGTCGCGTGTCACCTTCAGCCACTTCGCGTGCTGGTTGAACATCGAGTCGACGATGTGGATGAACGCCTCGTAGCAGTTGAAGAAGCCGTGCCGCCCGGTGAGCAGGTACCCCTCCAGCCATCCCTGGCAGAGATGCTCCGAGAGCACCTCCAGCACGCGTCCCCCGGGCGCCAGCCCCTCGTCGGTCGGCAGCGTCTCCGCCTCCCAGGCGCGGTTCGTCGCCTCGAACACGGCCGAGAGCCGATTCGACGCCGTCTCGTCGGGGCCGAAGAGGCGGAAGGTCTCGGGGTTGCGGACGATCACGTCGCGCAGGAAGGCGCCGAGGACGCGCGTCGCCTCGCTCGACCCGCGCGCCGGCTCCCTCACCTCGACGGCGTAGTCGCGGAAGTCCGGGAGGACGAGGTCACGGCCCAGCTCCCCGGTCGTGTACGGGCTCGCGCTCATCCGCTTGTCCCCCTCGGGCGGGAGCGCGGTCAGCTCCGCGACGAGACGGCCCGCCTCGTCGAACAGCTCTTCCGGCCGGTAGCTGCGCATCCAGTCCTCGAGCAGCCGCAGATGCTCCGCGTTCTCGCGGACGTCGGCCATCGGCACCTGGTGCGAGCGCCAGGTGCCCTCCACCGGCAGGCCGTCCACCTCGGCAGGGCCCGTCCAACCCTTCGGCGTGCGAAGGACGATCATCGGCCACTTCGGCCTCGCGTCCTGGTCCCTGAAGCGTGCGATGTCGTCGAGCGCGTCGTCGAGCGCGGCCGCGAAGTCGCGGTGAACCTGCTCGGGGTCGTCGCCGGTGACGAGGATCGGCCGGTGGCCGTAGCCCTCGAGGAGGGCGACGAGCTCGTCCTCGGGGATCCGGGCGAGCACCGTCGGGTTCGCGATCTTGTAGCCGTTCAGGTGGAGGATCGGCAGGACGGCTCCGTCGGACTTCGGGTTCAGGAACTTGTTCGAGTGCCAGCTCGTCGCCAGCGGGCCCGTCTCCGCCTCGCCGTCGCCGACGACGCAGCAGACCACGAGGTCGGGGTTGTCGAACGCGGCGCCGTAGGCGTGCGCGAGCGCGTAGCCGAGCTCGCCGCCCTCGTGGATCGACCCCGGGGTCTCCGGCGCCGCGTGGCTGGGGATCCCGCCGGGAAATGAGAACTGCCGGAACAGCTCGCGCATCCCCGCCTCGTCGCGACCGACAGCAGGGAAGAGCTCCGAGTACGTTCCTTCGAGGTAGGCGTTGGCGACGATCCCCGGGCCGCCGTGGCCCGGCCCGGTGATGTAGATCGCGTCGAGGCCGCGCATGCGGATCGCGCGGTTCATGTGTGCCCAGATCAGGTTGAGGCCGGGCGTCGTGCCGAAGTGGCCCAGCAGGCGGGGCTTGACGTGCTCCGGCTTCAGGGGCTCGCGGAGCAGCGGGTTGTCGAGCAGGTAGATCTGACCGACCGACAGGTAGTTCGCGGCGCGCCAGTAGGCGTCGATCAGACGGAGCTCCTTCTCGTCCATCCGTGGAACTTCAGCAGATTCTGGGCAGCGGGTCGCCGACGAGCATGTCGACGATGCGGTGGCCGCCGAGGGCGGTCTCGAGCAGGACGAAGCCGGGAGGATCGGCGGCGAGCTCGCCGACGACCGCGGCGTCGCCTCCGAGGCGGCTCAGGGCCACGTCCGTCGCCGCCGGCGCGACGACCGCGACCAGCTTTCCCTCGTTCGCGACGTAGAGCGGGTCGATGCCCAGGATCTCGGCCGCCCCGGCCACCTCCGGGCGCACCGGAATCGCCTGCTCGTCGAGCCTGACGGCGAGACCGGTGGACGCGGCGAGCTCGTTCAGCGCGGTGGCGAGCCCGCCGCGCGTCGGGTCGCGCATCCACCGCAGCTCGGGGCCGAGCTCGACGAGCGCGGCCGTGAGTCCGTTCAGCGGGGCGGTGTCGCTCTCGAGCGTGCTCTCGAGCCTGAGGTCGCCGCGGGCGACGAGGACGGCGAAGCCGTGGTCGCCGATCGCCCCCGAGAGCAGCACGCGGTCGCCGGCGCGGGGCGTGCCGAAGTCGGCTCGGGGCCGACCGACGCCGGCGGTGGTGATGAACAGGCCGTCGGCGCTCCCGCGCTCGACCACCTTCGTGTCGCCGGCGACGACGGCCACGCCCGCCCGCTCGGCCGCGCGGGCCATCGAGCGGGCGATCCGCCGGAGGTCGTCGAGGGGGAATCCCTCCTCGATCACGAATCCGGCGCTGAGCCAGAGCGGCTCGGCGCCGGCGACGGCGAGGTCGTTGACCGTCCCGTTGACGGCGAGCTCGCCGATATCGCCCCCCGGGAAGAAGAGAGGCTTGACGACGAAGGAGTCGGTCGTGAAGGCGAGGCCGTCGGCGACGGCGGCGTCGCCGAGCCGGTCGAGCTGTGGGTTGGAGAGCTCCTCCACGAAGAGCCCCTCGACGAGCGCGCGGGTCGACTTCCCGCCGGCGCCGTGGGCGAGCGTGACGACCCCGTCGCTATGCAGCGTGGCGGCCATAGGCGTAGTAGGCGGCACAGGCGCCCTCGGCGGAGACCATGCACGTGCCGAGCGGGCGTTCGGGCGTGCAGGCGGTGCCGAAGACCTTGCACTCGTGCGGCTTGATCGCGCCGACGAGCACCTGCCCGCACTGGCAGGCCTTGCGGTCGGCAACCCGCTCGCCCGGAACCTCGAAGCGCTCCTCTGCATCCCACCGCGCGAACTCGGGACGGAGCCGGAGGGCGCTGTCGGGGATCGACCCCAGCCCGCGCCACTCGAACGTCTCGCGCAGCTCCATCGTGGCGTCGACGACGGCGAGGGCGTGCGGGTTTCCCTCGGGGCGGACGACGCGCGTGTACTGGTTCTCGACCTCGCAGCGACCGTCGATCCGCTGGCGGAGGATCATCGCGGTGGAGGCGAGCAGGTCGAGCGGCTCGAAGGCGGCGACCACGACCTGCTTGCCGTACTCCTCCGGGATGAACCGGTACGGCGCCGTGCCGATCACGGTCGAGACGTGGCCGGGCGCGATGAACGCGTCGATCCGGGTGCCGGGGGTGTCGAGGATGGCGCGGAGCGGCGGGACGATCGTGACGTGGTTGCAGAAGACCGAGAAGTTGGAGAGACCCTGCTCTCGTGCCCGGAGCAGCGTGACCGCGGTCGCCGGCGCGGTCGTCTCGAAGCCGATCGCGAAGAAGACGACCTCGCGCCCGGGCTCGTCGCGGGCGAGGTCGAGGGCGTCGAGCGGGGAGTAGACCATGCGCACGTCCGCGCCCTTCGCCCTCGCCTCGAGCAGCGAGCCGCGGCGGCCCGGGACGCGCATCAGGTCGCCGAAGGTGGCGAGCGTCAGCCCTTGCTCGGCGAGGGCGATGGCGTCGTCCACGCGGCCCATCGGGATGACGCAGACGGGGCACCCCGGGCCGTGGAGGTACTCGACCTCCGGCGGGAGCAGGTCCTCGAGGCCGTGCTTGGCGATCGCGTGTGTGTGGCCGCCGCAGACCTCCATGATCCGGACCGGGCCGCACGCCAGCGCGGCGATCTCGCGTGCGAGCTTCCGCGCGAGCGTCCCGTCCCGGTACTCGTCGACGAACCTCACCATTCGACCTCCTCCAGGAGCTCGAGCGTGCGGGCCGCCTCGTCCTCGTCGATCGTGTGCAGCGCGAAGCCGACGTGGACGAGCACCCAGTCGCCTTGCCGGGCTTCGGGCACGAGTGCGGTGGAGACCTCGCGGCGTACGCCCGAGACCTCGGCGGTCGCGAGCCCGTCCTCGCCCAGGGAGACGATCCGAGCCGGAATGCCGAGGCACATCAGGCGGCCCTCGCGGCCGCGACCGCGGCTTGTCCGTAGCTGATTCCACCGTCGTTCGGTGGGACGAGCTCGTGCGTGAGGACGCGGAAGCCGAGCGCCTCGAGCCGCTCTCGCGTCGAGCGGAGCAGGCGGACGTTCTGGAAGGTGCCCCCCGACAGCACGACGGTTCCGGACGTGGCTGCGTCGGCACATGCGGCCGCGGCCGAAGCGGCCACTGTCTCGTGGAAGGAAGCCGCTATCGAAGCCGGATCGCGCCCGCGCGAAGCCTCCAAGTAACAGTCTGTCACAAGCTCGGTCGAGGCGCCGAACCGCCACGGCCACGGGTCGGCGCGGACGTCCCCGGCGAGCTGCTCGAGCTCGACGGCTGCCTGGCCCTCGTAGACCGTCCGGCCGTCGAAGCCGAGGACGGCGGCGACCGCGTCGAACAGGCGTCCCATCCCCGACGAGAGCGGCGCGTTCGCCTTCAGGCTCTCGCGGACGAGCGACCACCGGGGCCAGGGGACCGGCAGGCCGGCGCGATCGAGGTGCATCGACGCCACGCGCCACGGCTCGCGGATCGCCGCCTCGCCGCCCGGCAGCGGAATCGGGTCGAGCCCGGCGAGCCGCTCGGACGACCGGAGGTCGCACCGCAGGAGCTCCCCGCCCCAGAGCGTCCCGTCCGTGCCCAGGCCGGTGCCGTCGAAGACGAGCGCCAGCGCCGGCCCGTCCTCGCGGTGCTCGGCGAGGCACGCGGCGGCGTGGGCGTGGTGGTGCTGCACCTCGACGAGGGGGAGCCCCTGCTCGTGGGCCCACTTCGTCGCGAGGTACTCCGGATGGAGGTCGCAGGCGACCCTCTCGGGCTCCACGCCGAGCATGTCGAGGTAGAGCTCGAGATCATCGACGAACGCGCGATACGCGCCCTCCGTGTCGAGGTCGCCGAGATGCGGAGAGAGGTGTGCATCGCGCCCGTTCGCGACACAGAAGGTCGACTTGAGCATCGCGCCCGCGGCGACCGTCGGACCGCTCGAGACCGGCAACGGGAGCGGCTTCGGCGCGTACCCTCGCGAGCGACGGACCGGAAACACGTGTCGCGCGGAATCCGAAGGATTCCCCGCGATCCAGACGGAGTCCTCGCAGCGGCGGTGGATCGGCCGGTCGTGGGAGAGGAAGGCGTCCGCGATCCCTGCGAGCCGCCGGCGTGCCTCGTCGTCCTCGAAGGCGATCGGCTCGTCGGAGAGGTTCCCGCTGGTCATCACGAGCGCCGCGCCGAAGTCGCGGCAGAGCAGGTGGTGGAGCGGCGTGTACGGGAGCATCACCCCGAGCCACCCCGACCCCGGCGCGACCGATTCGGCGACGGGTGCGCCGGGCACGCGCCGCAGCAGGACGATCGGGCGCTCGCGGGAGCGGAGCAGGTTCAGCTCCGCCTCGTCCGCGTGGACGAGGCGGCCGGGCCGGTCCGACATCACGGCGAACGGCTTCGCCTCTCGGTGCTTCCTTCCGCGCAGGCGGGAGACCGCAGCCTCGTCCGCCGCACCGCAGGCCAGGTGGTAGCCGCCGAGGCCCTTCACCGCGAGGATGCCTCCGCCGTCGAGCACCGCGACCGCCTCTTCGAGCGGCATCGTGAGCTGCGGGCCGCAGACAGGACACGCGATCGGCTCGGCGTGGAACCGGCGGTCGAGCGGGTCCTCGTACTCGCGCCGGCACTCGGGGCACAGCGGGAAGCCGGCCATCGTCGTGTTCGGACGGTCGTAGGGCACGGCGCGAACGATCGTGAAGCGGGGGCCGCACTGCGTGCAGTTGATGAACGGGTAGCGGTAGCGACGATCGGCCGGATCGAAGAGCTCGCGGAGGCACTCGTCGCAGGTGGCGACGTCCGGCGGGATCAGAGCCGTGTGGCCCGAGGCGACGCTCTCGACGATCCTGAAGTCGGTCTCGCCGAGCGGCGCGACCGGCTCGGCCGTGACCGAGGTCACGGAGGCGAGTGACGGAGCGCGCGAGACGAGTTCGTCGGCGAACGCGTCGAGCTCCGCGCCCTCGACCTCGATCACGACGCCGTCGCCGTCGTTCAGCACGTAGCCGCCGAGACCGTGCGAGCGCGCGAGCCGGTAGACGAACGGCCGGAATCCCACCCCCTGGACCACGCCCCGCGCGCGGTACCGGCGCCTCGAGATGGTCGAATTTGTCCAGGCCACGACGACAGCGTCGTCGCGCGGCCCTGCACCTACATCGGTGCGCGTACGGAACGAGCAGCGGGAAAGCCGCAACGGGGCTCAGGTTCAGTCCCGATGGCGTGACGGCACGCCCTCGCCAGGCTGTCCGTGTGGAGCGCATCCTCGACGTCGCCGCGCTCGACGCGCTGGTCGCCGCCCTTTCCGCACGCGGCTACACCGTCGTCGGCCCGACCGTGCGCGACGGGGCGATCGTCTACGAGGAGCTCGGCACCGCCTCCGATCTCCCTGCGGGCTGGACGGACGTCCAGGACGGTGGGAGCTACCGCCTCGAGCGGCGCGACGACGAGGCGCGGTTCGGCTTCGCGGTCGGCCCGACGTCCTGGAAGCGCTTCCTGTTCCCGGCCCGCGTTCGGCTCTGGCAGGCGACGCAGGGCGGCGACGGCCTCGAGGTCGAGGAGCCGACCGTCGACGCGGGCCCGTTCGCCTTCTTCGGCGTGCGACCCTGCGAGCTCGCGGCGATCGCGATCCAGGATCGCGTCTTCCTCGGTGGGCGGTACGCGGACCGCGACTACGCCGGCCGGCGGGAGAACGTCTTCCTCGTCGCCGTGAACTGCCACGAGCCCGGCGGGACGTGCTTCTGCGTCTCGATGGACACGGGGCCGACTGCACGCGACGGCTACGACCTCGTGGTCACGGAGCTGCTGGACGGCCCGCACCGTTTCCTCGTCGGGGCCGGGAGCGAGCGCGGCCAGGAGGTCCTCGCCGAGCTCGGCGGCTCCGAGCCGACCGAAGCGGACCTGCGCGCCGCCGCCGCCCAGGCGACGGACGCCGCCGGCCGGATGGGCCGGCAGCTCGACACACACGGCATCCGCGAGCTGCTCCGGGACAACCTCGAGCATCCGCGCTGGGAGGAGGTCGCGCAGCGCTGCCTGACCTGCGGCAACTGCACGCTCGCCTGTCCGACCTGCTTCTGCTCGGCGGTCGAGGACGCGAACGACCTCGACGGAGGGGCGGAGCGCACCCGGGTCTGGGACTCCTGCTTCTCGGTCGACTACTCGTACATCCACGGCGGCGCGATCCGGCAGAGCCCCCGGGCCCGCTACCGCCAGTGGCTCACCCACAAGCTCGGCACCTGGCACGACCAGTTCGGCAGCTCGGGGTGCGTCGGCTGCGGCCGCTGCATCACCTGGTGCCCGGTCGGCATCGACATCACGGAGGAGGTCGCCGCGATTCGCGCGACCGGGAAGGAAGGAACATGAAGACGCTCGACGCGGTCGTCGCCGAGAGCCCGGTCTTTGCCGGCCTCGACCAGAAGTACCTCGAGCTGATCGCCGGCTGCGCCCACAACACCGGCTGGGAGGCGGGCCAGTACCTCTTCCACGAGGGTGACCAGGCGGACACCTTCTACCTCGTCCGCCACGGGCGGGTGATGCTCGAGGTGTTCGTGCCCGGCCGGGGCCCGCTGACCGTCGAGACGATCGACGAGGGCGGGGTGGTCGGGTGGTCGTGGCTGTTCCCGCCGCACCGTTGGCACTACGACGCACGTGCGCTGGACGTCGTCCGGGCGGTCGCGTTCGACGGGACCTGCCTGCGCGGCAAGTGCAACGACGACCACACCTTCGGCTTCCATCTGCTCTGCCGGTTCACGCCGATCATGGTCGAGCGGCTCGAGGCGACGCGCCTTCAGCTGATGGACGTGTATGGCCGCGCTGCCTGAGCCCGGCGTCATGGCGCCGCGCCCCTTCCGCGTCACGCGGAAGTCGCGGGAGACCTACGACACGTGGACGCTGACACTCGAGCCCTTGCGCGGCGGCCGGCTCGAGGTCGCGCCCGGTCAGTTCACGATGCTCTACGTCTTCGGCGTGGGCGAGGTGCCGATCTCGGTCAGCGGCAGTCCGCTCGTGCAGACGATCCGCGCCGTCGGGCCGGTGACGCGCGCGCTCTGCGCAGCGCGGCCGGGCACGGTCGTCGGCGTCCGCGGTCCGTTCGGGACGTCCTGGCCGGTCGCGGATGCGAAGGGCATGGACGTCGTGATCGTCGCGGGCGGCGTCGGGCTTCCGCCGGTCCGGCCCGCGCTCCACCACGTACTCGAGAACCGGGCCGACTACGGGCGGGTCGTCCTCCTGTACGGGGCGCGAACGCCGGAGGACATCGTCTTTCGCAGGGAGATCGAGCAGTGGCGCTCCCGGATGGACGTCGAGGTCGACGTCACGGTCGACGCCGCAACCGGCGACTGGCGGGGCAAGGTCGGTGTCGTCACCACGCTGATCCCGCGGGCGGCGATCGACCCCGACGACACGGTGGCGTTCGTCGTCGGGCCCGAGATCATGATGCGCTTCACCGCCCGGTCGCTGATCGACGTGGGGCTCGAGCCGGAGCAGATCTGGATCTCGATGGAGCGCTCGATGAAGTGCGGCGTCGCGCTCTGCGGCCACTGCCAGTTCGGCCCGTCGCTCGTCTGCCGCGACGGCGCCGTCTATCCCTACCCGGCGATCGAGCCGTACATGGGGGTGAGGGAGCTGTGAAACGGCCCAAGCTCGCGGTCTGGAAGTTCTCGTCCTGCGACGGCTGCCAGCTCTCGCTGCTCGACTGCGAGGACGAGCTGCTCACGGTCGCGGATGCGGTCGACATCGCCTACTTCCTGGAAGCGACGTCGAAGACGGTCGGCGGGCCGTACGACGTCTCGCTGGTCGAGGGCTCGATCACCACCCCCCACGACGCCGAGCGGATCCTGAAGGTGCGGAGACAGTCGAAGGCGCTGATCACGATCGGCGCCTGCGCGACCGCCGGTGGGATCCAGGCGCTCAGGAACTTCTCCGACGTCAACGACTTCACGTCGATCGTCTACGCGTCGCCGG
>JBLMYA010000037.1:0-85327 GCA_050258035.1 Verrucomicrobiota bacterium | reverse complement strand
CCGCCGTACTTCGAGAAGATCACCTCGTCGCCCTCGGCGACGTCGAGCGGGATCAGCTCACCGGTCTGCTCCGAGCGGTTGCCCGGGCCGACCGCCAGCACCTTCCCGCGCTGCGGCTTCTCCTTGGCCGTGTCCGGCAGGACGATCCCGCTGATCGTCGTCTCCTCCTCATCGAGGACCTCGACGATGAGCCGATCGCCAAGCGGCTGCAGATTCATTCCACGACCTCCGTCTAGAGTGACATTCTTCGGTAGCACTCTCTCCCCGAGAGTGCCAGCGGCAGTCTAGCGGCAACACGTGAGGTCGCGCAAGCGATCTTAGCGTCTCGGACTCAGATCTTCGCGGGTGCTAGCGTCAGCCGGGTGCGACGGGAGTTCTCGGCCGGCGGCGTCCTCGTCAGGCGGCTCCGCGGCCGCTGGGCGATGGCCGCGATCCGGCCCGGCGGGAAGCCCGTCGGCGTCTGGGCCCTCCCGAAGGGGCTGATCGGCCCGGGCGAGGACCCCGGGGCAACCGCGCTGCGCGAGGTCGAGGAGGAGACGGGCGTCCGCGGTCGTCTCGACCGCAGGCTCGGCGACGTGCGCTACGTCTACACCCGTGACGGCGAGCGGATCTTCAAGGTCGTGAGCTTCTTCCTCGTCCGCTACTCCGCCGGCCGCCTCGGGGAGATTCCCCCCGAGTTCGAGCACGAGGTCGCCGAGGTGCGCTGGCTTCCGCTGGCCGACGCACCCCGCCTGCTCGCCTACCGGGGCGAGCGAGACATGGCCGCCAGGGCGATCGATGCCGTGGGCGAACTATGATCGCGCCGGTGGAAGCTCTGAACTTCTACTCCCCGATCGTCGAGAGCCAGCTGCGCAGCGGCCGCAAGTCGGCCACGATCCGCCTGGGCGACAAGTCGACGAAGTACCGGAAGGGAATGATCGTCGCCGTGCTGGCGGGCCCACGCTTCTCGCCGCGGAAGAAGATCTTCGACGCGGTGATCGACAAGGTCGAGGTCAAGCGCCTCGGAGAGCTCTCCCCGAACGAGATCGAGCACGACAACCCCGAGATCCGCCGGGTCGAGGACATGGCCGGGTTCCTCGGGTCGCTCTACAACCGCGAAGTGAGCGAGGACGACCTCGTCACCTTGATCCGGTTCTCCGAGATCCGCCCGTGATGTGATCGAGCGGCTGTTCCGGCGGCCCGGCAGCCGTACGCGCCGTCGGAGAGAAGAGGGAGAGCGGCTCGGCGGGTACATCTACGGGGAGATCGTCGTGCTGGCGACGATCGCCGCCGGCGCGCAGGCCTACAAGCACGGCGCCGGCCACATCGCGGTGCTGGTGCTCGCGACCACCGCCGTCTTCTGGCTCGCCCACCTCTACGCCCACGCCCTCGCGGACAGCATCCGCCGGGGAGAGCACCTGAGCTGGAGCGAGCTGAAGGAGGTCGCCGGGCGCGAGAGCTCGATCATCGAGGCTGCAGTGTTGCCCGTGCTCATGCTCGCGCTCGGCTCGATCGGGATCGTCTCGGTGCACGTCGCGGTCTGGCTCGCGTTCCTCGCCGGCCTGATCGTCCTCGTCACCGAAGGTTTCGCGTTCGCCCGCATGGAGAGGCTCGGAGCGCTCGCCACCACCGGGATCGTGGCGGCGAACCTGGTGATGGGTCTGCTGCTGGTCGCCCTGAAGCTGGGCGTCAGCCACTAGCGACGGACGCTCGGCCGTTGCGGTCCCGGCCCGCTACTGACCGCGACTCTTCGGGTCGCCTCCCGCGAGCCGGCGGATCGGCGTCCCGAACAGATCCGGCGGCCGCAGCTCGCCGCCGCAGGCCTCACACTCGACCGCGAACGCCGACGAGAAGCGTGCGTCACACGCCGGGCAGCGCGAGCGCAGCTCGCCTGAGCACTGCGGACAGGCGGCGGGAAGCTCGTCCTCCCACTCCTCGAAATATCGTTGCGCGAATCCGCAGCCGAGGCAGACGGCAACCCAGTCGCCGAGCACCTTGCGCCGCTCTGCGCGGAGCCAGTCGGCTGCCTTGCGCACGACCGCAGGGTAGTGCAGGACAGCCTCGTGGGCACGGTCCGTGGGTCTGCAGCGCTCGGTAGAGTGTCGGCTCGATGGCGATCGCGCGCGAAGCGGGACCCGCCGGGTCGGCCCCCGAGATGCGGGGCGCAGGTCTCGACCGCGAGGACCTGCTCACCGTCTACCGGAACATGCTGATCACGCGCGGTATCGAGGAGCGCGGCCACATCCTCTACAAGCAGGGGAAGATCCCCGGGTCGTTCTACACCGGGCGGGGGAACGAGGGCGCGGCCGTCGGGGTCGCCACCGCGATGGGCCCGGACGACGTCGGCACGCCGCTGCACCGCGACATGGGCGTCCACATCACGCGTGGCGTCGAGCCGTGGCGGATCTTCGCCAACTACATGGGCCGCGCCGACGGGCCGACGCGCGGCCGGGACGGCAACGTCCACATGGCCGACTCGAGGCTCGGCCTGATCGCCATGGTCAGCCATCTCCCCGCGATGCTGCCGGTCGCGGTCGGCGCAGCGCTCGCCTTCCGAATCCGGGAGGAGCACCGGGTGTCGCTCGGCTGGTTCGGCGAGGGCTCCGCCGCGCGGGGCGACGCGCACGAGGCGATGAATCTCGCCGGTGTCCGCAAGCTGCCTGTCGTCTTCATCTGCGACAACAACCAGTGGGCCTACTCGACGCCGACCCACCTCGGGTTCGCGAGCGAGCAGATCGCCGACCGCGCCGAGGCGTACGGCTTCGATGGCGTGGTCGTCGACGGCACGGACGTGCTCGCCGTGTACCGGGAGGCGAAGCGCGCCATCGAGAAGGCCCGTGCCGGCGAGGGCCCGACGCTGATCGAGTGCATGACGCTGCGCATGGAGGGCCATGCCGTCCACGACGATGCCTTCTACGTCCCCAAGGACATGTTCGAGGAGTGGGCGAAGCACGACCCGATCGAGCGGTTCCGCCTCTGGCTGCGGGAGAACGCCGATTTGCGGGACGAGGAGGACGACGAGCTGTCGGCCGAGGTCAAGAAGCTCCTCAACGACGCGATCAAGCGGGCCGAGGAGTCTCCGCTACCCGACCCGTCCTCGGCGACGGAGGGCGTCTACGCCGCACCCGAGGACCTCGACACGCCCCACCACAAGTGAGAGCGGCACGCTGATGGCCGAGCGCACCTACCTCCAGGCGATCTCCGACGGGCTTCGACAGGAGATGCGGCGGGACAAGCGCGTCTTCGTGATCGGCGAGGACGTCGGCGTGTACGGCGGCGCCTTCAAGGTCACGCTCGGCTTCCAGGAGGAGTTCGGCCCGTGGCGGGTGATCGACGCGCCGCTCTCGGAAACCGCGATCGTCGGCGGCTGCACCGGTGCGGCGCTGATGGGCATGCGCCCCGTCGCCGAGATGCAGTTCGCCGACTTCGTCTCCTGCGCCTGGGACCACCTGGTCACCGTTGCCGCGAAGCAGTTCTACCGGGCGGGCACCGCCGTGCCGATCGTCGTCCGCCTCCCGTCGGGCGGCGGGTTCTCCGGCGGGCCGTTCCACTCCCAGAACCCGGAGAGCTCCTTCGCGCACATCCCGGGCTTGAAGTGCGTGTGCCCGTCGACGCCGGAGGACGCGAAGGGGTTGCTCGCGACCGCGATCGAGGACCCGAACCCGGTGCTCTACTTCGAGCACAAGCACCTCTACCGGCGGCTGAAGGCGGACGTGCCCGAGGAGCGCTACACGATCCCGTTCGGGGAGGCCCGCACCCACCGCGAAGGCGAGGACATCAGCGTGATCACGTGGGGGGCGATGGTCCACACCGCCGGCGAGGCCGCCGAGGAGCTCGCCAGGGAGGACGTGTCGGTCGAGGTGATCGACCTGCGCACCGTCATGCCCTGGGACAAGCAGGCCGTGCTGGCGAGCGTCGCAAAGACGTCGAAAGTGCTCGTCCTCCACGAGGACACACGCACCGGCGGGTTCGGCGCCGAGATCGCCGCGACGATCGCCGAGGAGGCGTTCGAGTCGCTCGACGCGCCCGTGAAGCGAATCGCCGCGCCCGACACGCCTGTGCCGTTCTCGCCGCCCCTCGAGAAGGCGTTCATACCGCAGGTCGACACGGTTGCGGCCGGCCTCCGCGAGCTCGCCGCCTACTGATGGCCACCGGGACGATCATCGACGTGGTCATGCCGCAGATGGGCGTCTCCGTTTCGGAGGGGACGATCGTCAAGTGGCTGCGAAACGAGGGCGAGACAATCGAGGCGGATCAGGCGCTGCTCGAGATCTCCACCGACAAGGTCGACACCGAGGTGCCGAGCCCGGGCACCGGCGTCGTCAACAGGATTTTCGTCCACGAGGGCGAGACCGTCGACGTCGGGACGAAGCTGGCCGAGATCGCGCCAGAGGGCGCGGCTCCCGTCGAGGAGCCGCAGCCGGCCCCCGGGCCGGCGGAGGAACAAGAGCGTGTGCCGGAGCCGGCGACCACCCCGGTTTCTCCCCCGGCCCCCGCGCCCGCGGCGCCGAGCGCGGCGGGCGACGGCAGCGAGAACGGCAGGACGTTCGTCTCTCCGGTGGTGGCGCGGATCGCCGCCGAGCACGGCGTCGACGTCGGCGCCGTCGAGGGCACCGGCCAGGGCGGCCGCGTGACGAAGAAGGACATCCTCGCTTTCATCGCCAGCGGCGCCCTGGCAGCGGCGCCTGCCCAGCCCGCCGCTCCCGCTCCGCCGGCTCCCACGCCGCCGGCTCCCGAACCGGAAGCCGCCCCGGCAGCTCCGGCCGCACCGCCTCCACCTGCGGCCCCCGTGCAACCGCAGGCAGCCGCCGGAGGCGAGCAGCTGGAGCCGATGAGCGCGATGCGCAAGGGGATCGCGGAGCACATGCGGAGCTCCCTCGACACCTCCGCGCACGTGACCAGCGCGATCGAGGTCGACATGTCCAAGATCGTGCAGATCCGCGAGAAGCTGAAGGCCCAGTACCAGAAGACCTACGGCGTGAACCCCACCTACCTCGCGTTCGTCGGTCGCGCCGCAGTCGACACGCTGCGGGACTACCCCTGGATCAACGGCAGCCTGCGCAACGACCAGATCGTCACCCACTCGTACGTCAACCTCGGCATCGCCGTCGAGCTCGCGGACGGCAAGGGCCTGATCGTGCCCGTGATCAGGAACGCCGAGGGGCTGAACCTGCTCGGGCTCGCCCGCTCGATCGCGGACATCGCCGCCCGCGCGCGCGACAAGCAGCTGCTCCCCGACGACGTCCAGGGCGGGACGTTCACGATCACCAATCCGGGCGGCTACGGCACCTTCCACGGAACGCCGGTGATCAGCCAGCCGCAGGCCGGGATCCTCGGCACCTACGCGCTCGTCAAGCGGCCGTGGGTCGTGCAGGACGAGCTCGGCGACGACGTGATCGCGATCCGGCCGATCATGAACATCACCCTCACCTACGACCACCGCCTGGTCGACGGCGCACTCGCGGGTCGATTCCTCCACGACCTGCGCGAGAAGCTCCAGACCTGGGGCGAGGACCGCTACTAGAGGCGGGGGAACCCCTGGTTCCCCCGCGAGCCCCTCCTCTGCCCGCTCGCTGCGCTCGCGGCGCCTGCTGCAGGCGTAACGCTCACGGGGCCGCGCCCGCACAGGTCGGTCGCGGCGACGAAATCCGCAGCGCTAGGCTCGGAAGATGGCGCGCGTCCTCTGGGTGGTCAGGCGAAGGCGCGGCGGACCGTGGGACTGGTCGCGTGACCTGCGCGAGCAGGAGGGCTGGGACGAGCACGCGACGATCATGGACGGTTGGGTCGACGACGGTTTCGTCCTGCTCGGCGGCCCTCTCGAAGGCGAGCGCGAGGTGCTGCACGTCGTTGACGCGGCCTCCCCCGAGGCGATCCATACTCGGCTCGCGGAGGACAACTGGACGCAGAACGGCATGCTCGAGACGGTGTCCGTCGAGCACTGGACGATCTTCCTCGACGGCCTCAAGGGCTGATTCGCACACGGCCGGTCCCGGCCCCGTGGACGAATCGTCACACAAACGTTTCATCCCCGGTCTCAGAGACTGGGTTGGAAACGTCACGAAGAACGACACGACTCGATTCGACCGTGGCCGCGAGTCCGATCTCTAGAGTCTTGGGCGTGCGCGGCCACCTCCTGAACCTCGGCGAGACGCCGTACCTGGAGGCGTGGGACCTCCAGCGCGCAATCGCCGCGGAGGTGAGAGACGGGGCCCGGCCGGACACGGTGATCTTCCTCGAGCACCCGCCGGTCGTCACCGTGGGTCGCCGAACCGGCGAGGACGAGCTCCACGTGCCTCCCGGGGCTCTCGTCGAGATCGTGGAGACGGACCGGGGCGGAAAGTCCACCTTCCACGGCCCGGGACAGCTCGTCTGCTACCCGATCCTCGACCTGAACCGGCACGGCCGGGACGTCCGGCGCTACTGCCGCGACCTGGAGGAGTCGATAGTGCAGACGCTGGCGGCTTTTGCACTGGAGGGAGCCCGGATCGACGGACTTACCGGGGTATGGCTGACTTCGCCGCCGCGCAAGATCGCCTCCATCGGCGTCCACATCTCGCGCTGGGTGACCACCCACGGCTACGCCCTCAACGTCGACCTCGACCCGGCCCCGTTCACCGACTGGATCACCGCCTGCGGGCTCGAGGACGCCGCGTTCACCACGATGGCGCGCGAGCTCGGCCGCCCCCTGCACCTCGACGACGTGCGCCCTGCCGCGGCTGCCGCCCTCGCCGAGGTGTTCGAGCTCGAGTTCGAAGAGGTCGGTGTCCCGTCGCCGGCGACGGCCGCCCCACGATGAGGCGGTTCGCGCTCCTGCTGGCACTGGGGGCGCTCGGCTCGACGACCGCGCTCGCCGCAGCGCCGCCGGCCCGGAAGGTCGACCTGCTGAAGACGTTCGGCAGCCGCCTGACGAAGGTGACGCACTCGACGACCGTGCCGGTACTCCTCCCCCGCATGCTCCCACTCGGCGGCACGTACCGCCTCTACGCCTCCGGCACCGCCACGCGGGGTTCGTACCTGCTCTCCGTGGAGGCGGCACCGGACTGCCGCGGCGCGAACGCGTGCTTCGTCGCGACGTTCGAGGGCAGGCGCGGCGGGCGCCTGCCCGGCAGGCCCAACGTGCGGCTCGCCGTGGGCGACCCCGCGATCTTCCGCCTGTTCGGCTGCGGCGGGTCGTGCTCGCCGAACTCGTTCTGGTTCACGCACGGCGGCGTGCTCTACAGCTGGCAGATGAAGGATCTCCCGAAGGGCGAGCGGGCGATTCTGATCCGCATGGCGAACGAGGCGATCGCCGCCGGGCCTCGCTGACGTGAGCCCCTCCCGCCTGGAGGCGTTCGCCGACGGCGTCTTCGCGATCGCGGCGACACTGCTGATCCTCACCGTCGACGGCGCCGTCGGCGGGGAAGGAATCGACCTGGGCGCGCCCCTCGAGCACGCGTGGCCGGCGTACCTCGGCTACGTGGTCAGCTTCGTGACGATCGGGATCATGTGGATCAATCACCACACGGTCATGTCGCTGGTCGCCCAGGTCGACCGGCGCTTCCTGCTCGCCAACCTCGGCCTGCTGATGTGCATCGCCTTCGTCCCCTTCCCGACGCGGCTCCTCGCCGAGCACATCAGGGGCGCCGGAGCCGAGAGCGCGGCGCTCGCGTACGGCTTCACGCTGACGGCGACCGCGATCTTCTTCAACGCGGTCTGGTTCTATGCAGCCGCCGGCAGGCGCCTGCTCCGCGCCGACGCCCATCCGGGTGTCGTCGCCGGCATCTCGCGGACGTACCTGATCGGCCCGTGGATCTACCTCGGGGCCACCCTCGTCGCGTTCGCCAGCCCGACCGCCAGCGCGGTCCTCTACCTCGCGATCGCCGCACTGTACGTCTTCGAGAGCTCACTGTTCGGCGGCCGCGCGACACCCGCCGACTAGACTCCGGCCATGGAGCAGTCCGTTCCCGTCGCCGAACGGCCGCGCCGCCCGGACTGGATGAAGGTGCGTGCGCCGCGCTCGGACTCCCGCTACCACGACGTCCGCAAGCTCATCCACGGCGCGGGCCTGCACACGATCTGCGAGGAGGCCCACTGCCCGAACATCGGCGAGTGCTGGGGCCGGGGAACCGCGACGTTCCAGATCCTCGGCGACACCTGCACGCGTGCCTGCCGGTACTGCTACGTCAACTCGGGCCGTCCGGAGTCGCCGCCCGACCCGCTGGAGCCGCTCCGGCTCGCGCAGACGGCCGCCCGTATGCAACTCACGCACGTCGTCGTCACCTCCGTGGACCGAGACGACCTTCCGGATCGGGGCGCGGGCCACTTCGCAGCGACGGTCCGTGCGCTGAAGCGAAAGCTCCCCTCGGTCTCCGTCGAAGTTCTCACCCCGGATTTCCTCGATGTCGAGGACGAGGCGCTCGGCATCGTCCTCGAAGCACGCCCCGACGTCTTCAACCACAACATCGAGACGGTTCGCCGGCTCCACGCGCGGATGCGGGGTGCCAAGGCGTCGTACGACAAGGCGCTCTGGCTGCTGCGGCGCGCGAGGGAGCTCGCCGACTATCCGGTGCTGACGAAGAGCGGGATCATCGTCGGCCTGGGCGAGTCCAACGACGAGGTGGTGGAGACGATGCGCGATCTCCGGGGCCACAGCGTCGATGTGGTCACGATCGGGCAGTACCTCCAGCCCTCGCCACGCCACGCACCGATCGACCGCTGGGTGCACCCCGACGAATTCCGCTGGTTCCGCGAGCAGGGCGAAGCCCTCGGCTTCGGCTCGGTCTTCTCCGGCCCACTCGTCCGCTCGAGCTACCGCGCCGACGAACAGCGCCACGCGGCCGAGACCGGCAGGGGCGCGGTGGGGTACTGAAGCCGTGGGCGTCTGGCAGCGGGTCAGCTCCTGGTGGAACAGGGACGCGAACGAGGCCGCGGCCGAGGCGGTGCGGGACGACGCCCAGGCGCGACGCGACCGTGCCGGTGAGGACTTCGAAGGAAGCCTGGACGACGTCCAGGCCCGGTCGGACACCCTGGCCGGCGGCGCAGCCGACTTCGAGCGCGACTCGGAGCCTCCTCGGAGTCGGCGCCCCAGCTAGACCTGCCGGTGGCGGAAGCAGCCCATCACGTGGTCGTTGACCAGACCGCAGGCCTGCATCAGCGAGTAGCAGATCGTCGGGCCGACGAAGCGGAAGCCACGTCGCTTCAGGTCCTTCGACATCGCCCGTGACTCGGCGCTCTCGGCCGGGATCTGGGCCAGCGTCCGCCACCGGTTGACGATCGGCGTTCCGCCGACGAACGACCAGATGAGATCGCCGAGGCCGGCCGCCGCGATCGTCGCGCGCGCGTTCGCGACTGCCGACTCGATCTTCAGGCGGTTGCGGACGATCCCGGGGTCCGCCAGCAGGCGTTCGACGTCATTCGGCGAGAACCGCGCCACCCGCTCGACGTCGAAGCCCGCGAAGGCGCGCCGATAGCCCTCGCGCTTCCGCAGGATCGTCGACCAGGAAAGACCCGCCTGTGCCCCCTCGAGCACGAGCATCTCGAAGAGGTGCCGCTCGTCGTGCGAGGGCACACCCCACTCCTCGTCGTGGTAGGCGAGGTAGAGCGGGTCGCCGTGCGGGACCCACGGGCAGCGGGCCGACCCGGTCAGAGCGGCGAGCAGGCCGGAAAGATACGGCGGAGGGTGGCGGAGCTTCCCTTGCTCCCGCGCGCGAGGATCACGTAGCGGGCGCAACGCCGGAGCGAGACGGCAGTGAAGGTGGTCGTGAACGTCCCCCCGGCGCTTGCCCGGATCACGTGCACCCGGACCGGGCCTGGAACCAGCACACGAACCGTCACCCGCTCGGAGGGCAGGAAGCGGGCGCCCCGCACGGTCAGCGGTGCGGTCCCGACCGCCCGCAAGACCGCCGCGCCGGACGCGACCGCGGGCGGGGCGAGCAGGGCGGCACCGGTGAGGAGCAGCGCAAGCCTCCGCACACCGTGAAGGGTAGCGCGGGAGGGCGGGCCGCACGCCACGGCCCACCCTCCCGCAGGAAACGGCTACGCCTTCGGCAGCTTGAGTACCCAGGCGCTGCGGCCGTGAGTGGCGGCGTACAGCACCCGGCCGGCCCGGTCGATCGTCAGGCCGTAGACCGCCACGGTGGGCAACCCGGTCGATGCCGGGACCCAGGTCGTCGTCCCGTTCGGCAACGTCCAGACACCGAAGTCGGTCGAGACGTACAGGTCCCCGTTCGTGTCGACCACGATGTCCGTGACCGGCTCGTCACCGAGGTTGTGATCGATCTTCGTCCAGGTAGCGGTGTGTGTTGCCGGGTCGTACGTCACGTCGAACACGTGGCCGGTCGCCGTGCCGGCGGCGGTCGCGTACGCGTCGTAACCCGAGAACGAGACGAACGCGTGATTCGGATTCGCGGGGTCGACCGCGATCCCGCTGACGAACCGCTCGGGAGTCGTCGCGTCGTCGATCCGGTCGAACGTCACGTTCGACGGCGTGGGGTCGTCAGCGTTCTTCGAGACGAAGACCCGGCCGCGCCGAAGCCCGGCCCAGAGCGTCCCGCTGTCGCTCGGCGCCCGATCGGTGGCGACGACGTACCCGGTCGGCCCGGGGTTCTTGTCGCTCCCGAAGCCGGCTCCGGACAGGTCCTGGCCGATCGGCACCCAGTCACCGCAGATCCCGGAGAACGAGCCGGTGAACTCGTTGCAGACCGACTCGAGGTACGCCTTCGGGCCGCCGTTGTCCTGGGTCCGCCAGACGTGCTGGAGGCCGGCGAACCACGTTCCGCCGACTTTCGGGTCGGCGATCAGCGGGATGTAGAACGACGCTCCCTCGCCGCTCAGGATCCACGGGTCGGCAACCCAGTCCCATCCGGTTTCCTTGCCGCTGAAGTTGACGTCGGCCTGGGGCCCGAAGAACGTGTGCATCCGGATCTTCGTGTCCTTCGAGTTGAAGCCGGACTGGCCGCCGTCGCCGAAGATGGTCACGCTCCACTTCTTTGCGTTGGACGTGACCTGGGTGCCGTTGTCCTGCGTGCCGCCCATGACGTCCTTCGCCGGCTTCCTGGGGTTGACGGACAGGCTCTGGAACTGGAGGGTGCTGAGCCCGCTGTTCAACGACGTGATCGTCGTCGGCACCTTGGAGAGCCAGTTCGTGCAATCGGTCAGGTCGGCGCCGGCCAGGCCACGTCCGCCGCAGGAGGCGGAGGCGTTGCTGAAGGCGCCGTCGAGACGGAACAGTCCGCCGTCATCCGCGATGAACACGACGTCGGAGCTGAACGGGACGCCCGCGATCGCATGCTGGTCGGGATGGAGGCTGACGCCCTTCGTGTCGACGCTCATGTCGGTGAAGTTGACGCCGGTGTCCTCCGAGCGGACGATCGCCCGCCCATTCGAGCGACCGCCCAGCTCGTCGTACTGCATCGCGCCGCCGATGTACACGACGTTCGGGAAGCCCGGCGGCGAGTAGACCGGCATGTCGTACGAGCACTGGGCCACGCAGTAGTTGTAGGACCCGAACCCGGGCGTGCCGTTGGTCGAGCTCGACCGCTGCACCCAGGCCCCCAGGAGAGTCGCCGCGGCGACGTGCGCGTCCGCGACGGTGTAGAAGTCGGCGGTGTCTCCGTCGCCCGTGTCGCCGACGTAGACCCGCAGGTTCGCGCCCGAGGGGGCGAGCGAGAACTCGGTTCGCGAGTCGGCCGAGTTGCCGACCGTCCCGCCGCCGGCGGAGGCGAAGACCTGGTGGAAGGTCGTGTCCCCGTCCAGGGTCGGGGAACGACGATAGATGCCGTAGTCGAAGAACGAGGCGTAGACGTCACCGTTCGATGGATCGATCTCGACGTCGGATGCGCCGCCGCGGAAGAAGTCGCCGCCGGTCGGACTGGTCGGGTCGACGGTGTCCTGCGCGAGTATCTCCGCCGGCGCGAACGTCGCGCCACCGTTGGTCGACTCGTACAGACCCACCTGTGCCGCTCCCGGCGGCGTGAAACGGCCGCCGTTCACCGACGACGAGCCGTGACGGGCGACGTCGGTGCCGATGAAGATGTGGTTGGGGTCGCTTGGATCGACTGCGATCGCGCCGATCGAGCGGCCGGTCGCGACCGGGCAGGTCAGCGAGCCGGGATTGTCCGCACAGGGGGCGTTCGCGGCAGTGCTTCCGGCGACGGGCGTCCAGGTGACGCCGCCGTCGGTCGTCTTGAACAGACCGACACCGGCCTCGGAGTCGCCGGAGCCGTTCGGCTCACCGGTGCCGACGTAGGCGGTCATCCCCGTCGAGTCGTTCGGGTCGTAGACGATCGACCCGATCGCGTTCGAGGGGATGGCCCCGTTGGACGGGCTCCACTTCACCTTCTTGGCCATCCCGTTCGCCGTCGCCCAGACGCCTCCGCCGGCGGCGCCCACCAGCACCGGGCACGCGTTCGCATTGCACGTCGGCGAGACGGCGATCGCGGTCGCCCGACCCGAGAACGTGTTCTTGGCAAAGCCGCCCGTCGACTCGCTGGCGACGAGCTTCGACGCCGTGACGCCGCTCGGCCCGACAAGCTGCCAGCCGGTCGTCTTCGTGCGGGCGGGCAGCGCCTTGATCCGGGCGGCTGCGCGAGCGGCCGCCTGCTCCTGCGCGGACGCGATCGCAAGCGCCGGATAGGCTTGGTCGGAGTAGATCTGCTGGTTCAACCCGTCGAGGGATGACCCGGGCTCTCCGCTTCCGACCTTGGCGATGGACGTCTGGAACTTGTCGGGGTCGAACTTCATGAAGTGCGGACCCCACGAGCTCTCGTGCGCTCCCCCGCGGCCGGCGAACACGCCGACGCCGACCGCCGTTCCGACGGCGACTGCGGCAACGATTGCCACTGCCGCGACCTTCTTTCCCGCTCGCATCCGGATCCTCCCTCGTCTGGAATCGGACTGCGCCTGCCGTGGCCGTCACCGGCCGGGGCGAATCATGACCACCCGGCGGACGATCTGCAAGCGACAGGGAACGCCCCTGTCGGGTCGGCTCAGCCGGCGTGCGGTTTCGCCATCTTGCGGTAGTCGAGGGCCTCGTCCAGCACGGACTCCTCGACTCCGGCGTCACGTGCGACCTCCCGCAGCGAGCGGCCCGAAGAGGCCGCTTCCTTGACGATCTCGGTCGCCTTGTCGTAGCCGATGTACGGATTGAGGGCGGTTGCCGCCGACAGGGTCAGCTCGGCGTAGCGCTCGCACGCCTCGCGGTTCGCCTCGATGCCGTCGACGCACTTCTCCGCGAGCAGGCGCGAGGCGGCTGCGAGCAGCTTGACCGAGTCGAGCAGGTTCCGTGCGATCAGCGGAACGAACACGTTGAGCTCGAAGTGCCCTTGCATGCCGCCGATCGCGATCGCGGCGTCGTTCCCGATCACCTGTGCGGCGACCTGGGTGACCACCTCCGGGATGACCGGGTTGACCTTGCCGGGCATGATCGAGCTTCCCTTCTGGAGCTCCGGCAGGAAGATCTCCGCGAGACCGGCCCGCGGGCCCGAGCCCATGAAGCGCAGGTCGTTCGCGATCTTGGTCAGCGAGACGGCGACCGTCTTGAGCGCCCCCGAAGCCTCGACGAGCCCGTCCCGCGCCGCCTGTGACTCGAACGGATCGGCCGGCGCGAGGATCGTGAGCCCCGAGTCGGCCGCGAGCTTCTCCCGGACGCGGGCGGCGAACTCGGGATGGGTGTTCAGGCCGGTGCCCACGGCCGTGCCCCCGAGCGGGACCTGGCCGACGCGCTCCAGGGTCGACTCGACCCGCGCGGCGCCCTGGCGCACCTGCGCGGCGTAACCGGCGAACTCCTGCCCGAGCGTGACGGGAACGGCGTCCATCCAGTGCGTCCGCCCCGACTTGACGACGTCGTCGAACTCCTTCGCCTTCGCGGCGAGGGCGTCGCCCAGCCGCCGGAGCGCCGGGAGCAGGTCGTTGACGAGCTCGTCGAGCGCGGCAAGGTGCACGGCCGACGGGAACACGTCGTTCGACGACTGGCCCATGTTCACGTCGTCGTTCGCATGGACGTCCTCGCCGGCCAGCGTGGCCATCACCTCGTTCGCGTTCATGTTCGAGGATGTGCCAGAACCCGTCTGGAAGACGTCGATCGGGAACTGGTCGTCCAGGGTCCCGGCGGCGATGCGGTCTCCGGCCGCCGCGATCCGCTCCGCCTTGTCCGGGTCGAGCAGGCCGAGCTCCGCGTTGACGCGTGCGGCCGCGGCCTTGATCCGGCCCAGCCAGCGCGCCACGGGAGCCGGAATCGGCTCGCCGGAGACCGGGAAGTTTCCGATCGCCTTCGTGGTCTCCGCGCCCCAGAGCTCCGTCTCGTCCGCCGTTCGCGCCATGCCGCGAACTCTAGCCGCGGCTGCCGGCTACACCGCGCGAAGGTGGCGCCGCTCGACCGGCCGCTCGCGCAGCAGCCGACGCGTGTGCTCGCTCAGCTCCGCGCTCGATGCCCAGCCGACGTAATGGCACCGCGGGCATTCGTCCTCTGCCGTGCGCACCTGGGTATCGCGCTCGGCCCGGCGGAAGCCGCAGCTCAGGCACTCGACCTGGCGCAGGCGGATCTCCATGCGACATGGATCGGTCGCACCGCCTGATACGAGTGTCCCTCGATCGAGGGGTGCCGCCGGGGGCCGACTACGTCGTGGCGATGCTGCGGGCGGCCGCGCGCAGGTCGTCCCACGTGATCAGCTTCACGCGGGGGCGGCCCTGCGGCTCGCCGCGGCCGCGCTCCTCCGCGTCGATCGCCTCCCAGCCGGCATAGGTGACGTGCTCCACCCCGCGCGAGGCGAGCAGGTCGTCCACGGTGTCCGCCGTGGCCGAGGGGTCGCCGCGCCCGAGCTTGCCCGCGCGGGCGTCCTCCAGCAGAAGGTCGATCGTCTCCGTCGCGTCCTTCTTGTTCGTCCCGATCACGCCGCTCGGGCCTCGTTTGATCCAGCCGGCGCAGTAGACGCCGGCCGCGCCGGTGACACGGCCGCACTCGTTCGGGATCGTCGCGCGACGCGCGTCGAAGGGGACGCCCGGAAGCTCGACGCCGAGGTAGCCGACGCTGCGGAAGACGATCCCGCACGGGATCGTCTCGCGCTCGCCCGTGGGCTCGGCCCTGACGCGCCCGTTCTCGTCGGCGACGAGCCTGTTGCGGACGATCTCGATCGCCTCCACCCGCTCCTCGCCGTGGATCGCGACCGGCGAGACCGCGAAGCGGAGCCGGATCACGCGTCTCCTGCCCAGGGGCGTGCGGGCGGCGTACTCACGCAGCACCTCGACGTTGCGCCGGGCGTTCGTGTCGTGCTCCAGCGCCGCCGTGCTCGCGTCGTCGAGCTCGAGGTCGGCGGCATCGACCACGACGTCGGCGTCGGTCAGCTCCCCGAGCTCCTTCAGCTCGGGCGTGGTGAAGGCGGCCTGCGCCGGTCCGCGGCGGGCGAGGAGGACGATCTCCCCGATCCCGGAGCCGAGAATCGCCTCGATCGCCTCGTCGGTCGTGTCGGTCGGCCGGATCTCGTCGGGAGCGAGCGCGAGCATGCGAACGACGTCGAGGGCGACGTTCCCGGCGCCGACGACGACCGCCCGCTCGCCGGACAGGTCGAAGTGGAAGTCCTGGTAGTCGGGGTGGCCGTTGTACCAGGCGACGAACTCGGTGGCGGACCAGGATCCCGGGAGGTCTTCGCCCGGAATGCCCATCCGCCGGTCGCTCTGGGCGCCGACGGCATAGACGACGGCGTCGTACAGGCGCGCGAGATCCTCGTGTGCGAGGTCCCGGCCGACCTCGACGCCGCCGAGAAACCGGAAGCCGCGCTGGGCGGCGATCCGCTCGAACGTTCTCGAGACGGCCTTGATCTTCGGATGGTCGGGGGCGACGCCGAGCCGCACGAGGCCCCATGGCGTCGGCAGCCGCTCGATCATGTCCACCTCCACCGGCTCCTCGGCCTCGAGGAGGCGGCCGGCCGCGTAGAACCCGGCCGGCCCGGAGCCGACCACCGCAACGCGCAAGGTCATGGCCCGATCCTAGTGCGGTTCAGCCGAAGCGACCACGAACGGACGCGCTCCGCGAGTGAGAGCAGCCACCACCGGCGCCCGCGACGTCAGTGGGAGCAGCCGGAGCCGCAGCCGTACGCGCCTTCCGGCGCCTCGCCGTCCTCGACCTGGAAGGAATGGCCGCAGCCGCAGGACGAGGAGACGTTCGGGTTCTCGATCTTGAACCCCGACTCCTGGAGACCGTCGAGGAAGTCGATGCTCGCCCCCTGGAGGTACGGCGCGCTGAAGGGGTCGACGACCACCCGGACGCCGTAGGCCTCGAGCTCGTGGTCGCCCTCCAGAGGGCTACGGTCGAAGCCGAGCGCGTACTCGAACCCGGAGCACCCGCCGCCCTGGACGGCGACGCGCAGGACCTCGGCCGTCCCCGCCGGCTCGTCGGCCTGGAGCTCCTTGATCTTCGCCGCCGCCCGCTCGGTGAGCGTGACGACGGTGGTGGGTTCCTCGAGCGTTGCCACGTGCCCATCGTAGCAGGGGCCCTGGGGCCTCCGGAACCCTCGATCTGCCCTGACTTTGTGACACCCGCCGCACGCACCGTTGAGCGGTTTCTTGCTGGCTTCGTGCCACCCCCGACGACTTGCTAGTGTCCGGCTGCGGAGCGCCGACGGAGGAGGAAAGAGGGCGTTGCTCGACAGCTGGTTGCCGTTCTTGATCTACGGGCTGCTCGCGCTCGCGATCCCGCTCTCGATGGTCGCCTTCTCCTTCGTCTTCTCGACGAGGCCGAAGCGCCGCACACGCGCGCGGGTCGTTCCGTTCGAGTCGGGTGTCTCCACCGGCCCACCGCAGCAGCAGCGCTTCACGATCAGCTTCTACCTGACGGCCATGCTCTTCATCGTCTTCGACATCGAGATCGTGTTCCTCTATCCGCTCGCGGTCGAGTTGAACGCGCTCGGCTGGTTCGCCTTCTTCGAGCTGCTGTTCTTCGTCGCGATCCTCGCCGTGGCGTACGTGTACATCTGGCGGAAGGGGGCGCTCGAATGGCGGTGAAGCGGCTCAAGGACTACGGCCTCAGGTCCGAGCGGCTCCTGTGGCCGGGCAAGGGCCCGAGCGTCTTCGAGCAGGAGCTCAGCACCGAGGAGCTGGAGTCCAGGCTCGGCCTGACCACACTCGAGAAGGCCGTCGCGTGGTCGCAGACGAAGTCGATGTGGCCCGACCAGTTCGGCCTTTCCTGCTGCGCGATGGAGATGATCGCGATCGTCGGCTCGCGCTACGACATCGCGCGCTTCGGCATGGAGGCATTCCGCGCCTCGCCGCGCCAGGCCGACCTGCTGATCGTCTCCGGCCGGGTCGCGCACAAGATGGCCGCGCCGCTTCGTCAGATCTACGACCAGATGCTCGAGCCCAAGTGGGTGATCGCGATGGGGGCCTGCGCCAGCTCGGGCGGGATGTTCAACAACTACACGGTGCTCCAGGGCGTCGACAAGATCGTCCCGGTCGACATCCACGTGCCCGGCTGCCCCCCGCGGCCGGAGGCGCTGATAGAGGGCATCGTCCGCCTGCACGAGAAGGTTCTCGCCGGCGTGCCTCCCGCGTACGAGATCCGGGGCGTCGCCCAGTGAGGTCGGCAGCGTGAGCTTCGAGGGCGTCCCCGGCCTGGTCGAGACGAAGGAGGCACACGGCGAGACGACGCTCGTCGTCGATCCGGCGCGCATGGTCGAAGCCTGCCTCCACCTGCGCGACGAGTTGGACTTCCGCTTCCTCGCCGACATCACGCCGACCGACTACCTGGGCTGGAACGACCGACAGACCGCCGGCTACATCGGCACCGCCTCGGGCCGCGACGTGAACGCTCCCGGCTCTGCCGGCCTCGCGCGGAAGCCGAGCCGGAAGCCGAAGCGGTTCGCGATGAACTACCACCTGCTGCGGCTCGAACGCGGAGCTCCCCGGGTCCGGGTCCAGGTCTGGCTGGACGAGGACGAGCCGGTCGAGAGCGTCGTGTCGGTCTGGCCGACCGCCGACTGGCACGAGCGGGAGGCCTTCGACATGATGGGCATCCGCGTCGAGGGCCACCCCAACCTGACCCGGATCCTGATGCCGGACGACTGGGAGGGTCACCCGCTCCGCAAGGACTATCCGATCGGCGGCGAGCCCGTCCGCTTCTCGGGGGAGGAGTAGGTGGCTTTCTGATGGCCGTCGCCCCCGAGAAGCCCGTGATCTACGAGGGCACGCGGATCCCGTCGCCGGTGCCGACGATGCTGAAGCCGGCGCCGGACCTGGAGGACGTCCTCACCGTCAACTTCGGGCCGAATCACCCGTCGACCCACGGCGTGCTCCGGCTGATCGTCGACCTCCACGGCGAGGGCGTCGTCGGGCTGGAGGCGGTGATCGGCTACCTGCACACCGGCTTCGAGAAGAACATGGAGCAGAAGTCCTTCTGGAAGGCGGTCACGTACGCGCCGCGGATGGACTACCTCGCCTACCAGGCGAACGAGTACGCCTACGTGGCAGCCGTCGAGAAGCTGCTCGCGATCGAGGTGCCGCCGAAGGCGGTGTGGATGCGGACCCTGCTGCTCGAGCTGAACCGCATCCACTCGCACCTGATCTGGCTCGGCACCGGCGCACTCGAGATCGGCGCGATCGGTCTCCTCTGGTACTGCTTCAACGCCCGCGACGACGTCCTCGACCTCTTCGAGCTCGTCGGCGGGACGCGCATGCACACCCGCTACTTCCAGGCGGGTGGCCTGGCCGAGGACATTCCTTCCGGGTTCTTCGACGCCTGCAAGACATTCGCCGACGGGTTTCCGGACACGATCGACATGTACGAGCAGCTCCTCACCAAGCAGAAGATCTGGCTGGAGCGGACACGCGGTCTCGGGCTCCTCTCCGCCGACGACGCGATCGCGCTCGGCCAGTCCGGGCCCGTGCTGCGCGCGTCGGGCGTGGACTGGGACCTCCGCCGCGACGAGCCCTACCTCGCCTACCCGGAGCTCGACTTCCACGTTCCGGTCTATCCGCACGGCGACGTCTACGACCGCTACCGGCTCCGCGTGGACGAGATGCGCGAGTCGGTGAAGATCGTCTCGCAGTGCCTCGAGGGCATGCCCGCCGGAGCGTGGATCGCGGACGACCGCAAGGTCGTCCTCCCGCCGCGGCACGAGCTCCACACCTCGATGGAGTCGCTGATCCACCACTTCAAGATCGTCACCGAGGGTTACCGCGTCCCCGAGGGCGAGGTCTACGTCGCCGTCGAGTCGCCGCGCGGCGAGTTCGGCTGCTACCTCGTCTCGGACGGAGGCCCGAAACCGTGGCGGGTGAAGTTCCGGGCCCCGTCGTTCGTCGCCCTCGAGGCGACCGCGACCTGCGTTCACGACTCGCTCGTCGCAGACATGATCGCGATCGTCGGCTCGCTGGACACCGTGATGGGCGAAGTGGACCGTTGAAAGTGCTGCCGCATTTTCAACGGGAAGTCGACGCGATAGCGAGCCACTATCCGGATTCGCGGTCTGCCGTCCTGCCGGCTCTCCGGCTCGCCCAGGAGCACCACGGCGGGTGGCTTCCCGTCGAGGCGCTGCGCGAGGTCGCGGACGTGCTCGACCTCACGCCGGCGTATTGCCAGGCGGTCGCGTCGTTCTACGACATGTTCCACCTCGAGCCGGTGGGCAGGCACATGGTCGAGATCTGCACCAACCTCTCCTGCGCGCTGGTCGGCGCGCAGCGCGTGGTCGAGGCGTTCGAGTCGGCGCTCGGGATCCGGGCCGGCGAGACGACCGAGGACGGCGCGATCACGTTTCGGGCGGTCGAGTGCCTGGGCGGGTGCGGGTACGCGCCGGTGGTCTCGATCGACGAGCGCTACCGCCACCACGTCAAGCCGGAGGACGCCGACGCGATCGTGGAGGAGATCCGTGGGGCTGCTTAGCTCGCTCCTCGAGGACGCGGACGCGCGCGACCTGACCAAGCTCGAGGAGTACCGGGCGGTCGGGGGCTACACGGCGCTCGAGAAGGCGCGGAGGATGACGCCGGACGAGCTGATCGAGGAGATGAACGCGGCGAACCTGCGCGGCCGCGGCGGCGCCGGTTTCCCGATCGGCCGGAAGGCGTCGCTGATCGCGCGCGACTCGCCGAAGCCGAAGTACGTGGTCGTCAACGCGGACGAGTCGGAGCCCGGAGCGTTCAAGGACCGGCAGGTCCTGGACCTGGTGCCGCACCGGCTGATCGAAGGCTCCCTCATCGCCGCGCACGCGATCGAGTCGAAGGACGTGTTCATCTACATCCGCGGCGAGTACCTGGCCGAGTACGAGACGCTCCAGGCCGCCGTCGACGAGGCGCAGGCAGCCGGGATCCTGGGCGAGGTGAGCGTGGTGGTCCACCGCGGCGCCGGTGCATACATCTGCGGCGAGGAGACGGCACTCCTCGACTCGCTCGAGGGCCGCCGCGGCCAGCCGCGGCCGCGACCACCGTTCCCGCCGGTGCAGGGGCTCTACAACGCACCGACCCAGGTGAACAACGTCTGCACGATCGCGACGCTCCCGATCGTCATCTCGATGGGTTCGGCCGAGTTCGCGAAGATCGGAGCCGAGACCGCGCCCGGCACGGCGATCTTCTCGATCTCGGGCAACGTCGAGCGGCCGGGGAACTACGAGCTCGAGCTCGGTACGCCGATGCGCGAGCTCATCTACGAGCACGCGGGCGGCATAGCCGGCGGGCGGAAGCTGAAGGCGGTCATCCCCGGCGGCTCCTCGGTGCCCGCGCTCTCGCCCGACCAGATCGACGTCCCCCTCGACTACGACTCGCTCGCGGAGCTGAAGACCTTCTTCGGCGCCGCCTCGCTGATCGTCGTCGACGAGCGCTGCTGCATGGTGCAGCTCGCCCTGCGCTCGACGCAGTTCTACATGCACGAGTCGTGCGGCAAGTGCACGCCGTGTCGCGAGGGAACGCGCTGGATGGTGCAGATCCTCGACAAGATCGAGCGCGGCGACGGCGAGCTGGCCGACCTCGAGCTGCTCGAGTCGATCAACGGGCGGATCCTGGGCAAGGTTCTCTGCGCGCTCGGCGAGTTCGCGGTCTATCCGGTCTCGAGCTACATCGCGAAGTGGCGCGACGAGTTCGTCGCCCACATCCAGCAGGGACGATGCCCGTACGACGGCCGGTCGTCGATCGAGGGGATCCTGGCTCCGTCCGAGCAGCACCACGGCCCCGCGCACGTCGAGAAGCCGCTGGCGGTGATCGCGTGAGCACCAACGGTTCGCAGCCGGAGCTCGTCACGATCACAGTCGACGACGTCGAGATTCAGGTGCCGAAAGGCCTGGGGCTGGTCGAGGCGGCTCTCTCCGCCGGCATCGAGATTCCCGTCTTCTGCTACGAGCCACGGCTCGGGCCGCCGGTCGGCGCCTGCCGGATGTGCCTGTGCGAGGTGTCGCCCGGCCCGCCCAAGCCGCAGGCGGCCTGCACGCTCACCGCGGCCGACGGCATGGTCGTGAAGACGGCGGCGACCTCGGCGATGGCCGCGGAGGCGCAGGACGCGACGCTCGAGTTCATCCTCGTCAACCACCCGCTCGATTGCCCGGTGTGCGACAAGGGCGGCGAGTGCCCGCTCCAGGACCTGACCTTCCGCTACGGCCCGGGGAACACGCGGATGACCTTCCCGAAGCGGACGCTCGAGAAGCCGATCCCGATCTCACCGACGATCGCGCTCGACCGTGAGCGCTGCATCCTCTGCTACCGCTGCACCCGCTTCTCGGAGGGAGTCGCTGAGGACGGCCAGCTGGTCGCCCGCGACCGCGGCGCGAGCTCGATCATCGCCACGTTCGAGGACGAGCCGTACCGCGCGCCCTTCTCCGGGAACGTGATCGAGCTCTGTCCGGTCGGCGCGCTCACCTCGACCCAGTACCGCTTCGAGGCGCGGCCGTGGGAGATCCAGAACGTGCCCACCGTCTGCGGCCTCTGCCCGGTCGGCTGCAACATCACTGCCACCACCCGCGAGGGCAAGGTCAAGCGAATCCTCTCCCGCAACCACCCGGAGATCGACGAGGGCTGGCTCTGCGACAAGGGACGCTTCGCCCACTCGCACCTGTATGCCCCCGATCGGGTGACGGATCCGCTGAGGAGGATCGGCAGGCGCCGGTTCGAGGAGGTGGCGTGGGAGGCGGCGCTCGACCAGGCAGAGTCGCTCCTCCGGCACGGCCCGGTCCTGCTGGCGCTTTCCGGCTCGGAGACGGTCGAGCAGGCCGAGGCGCTGTCGCGCCTCGTGCGCAAGGGGCTCGGCTCCGACGCGGTCGTGCTCCCGGAGCAGGCATCCCCCGCGATCGACGCCTTCCGGGCACCGCTCTCCTCGATTCGCGATGCCGAGCGACTGGTGGTCGTCGGCGACGAGCGCATCGAGGAGCGGGCGCCCGTGGTCGGGCTCTGGATCAAGGCGGCCCGTCGTGGGGGCGCGGAGATCGTCACGGTCGGCGTGTCCGGCACGAAGGCGACCGCGCCGGGCAGCGCCCTCGACGCGGCGCGCGAGCTCGGCGAGCTCGTGCGCGGCTCGGTGCTGATCTGGTCGGGGCCGGGTGCAGGGGGCGCCGCGGTCGCGGCGCTCGCGCAGGAACTCGGCGCGGCCTCCGCCTTCTACCTCCCGTCCACGCCCAACGGGCGCGCCGTCGGCGAGGCGTGGCACGCAGCCGGCGAGGGGGAGCCACAGCAGCCGGAGCGGATCGGGACGCTGCTGATCTCCGGCGAGGAAGCCTGTGCCGACCCGGCCGTGCGGGCGCTGGCCGAGCAGGCCGACGCGGTGATCGCGATCACCATGTTCGCCGACCCCGTGCGCGGCTGGGTCGACCTCGTCCTCCCGGGAACGAGCTACCTCGAGCGCGACGGGACGATCGTCAACCTCGAGGGCCGCCCGCAGCGCCTTCGCCGCGCGGTCATCCCGCCCACCCCGGACGAGATCGCGTGGATCGCGAAGCTGGCTGAGCGTTTCGGCGTGGAGATCGACCCCCACGCCAGGGCCGTCGGGCCGGCGGAGCTCGCTTCGCTCCCGCCGCGCCTCGAGCCGGCCGAGCCTTCCCCGGCGGCGCCGAAGGCGACGCCGGTCCGGACCGCGAAGGGCGGCCCGCTCAAGCTCGTCCGCTACCGCGCGCTCTTCTCCGGCCCCGCCGTCGAGCGCGTGCCGGAGCTCCAGTTCCAGCGCCCGGAGCCCGAGATCGAGCTCTCGGCCCACGACGCCGAGGTGCGACACATCTCCAGCGGCGAGGAGGTCGTCGTCCGCTCGAACGGGACGTCCGTGCAGATGCGCGCCCGGATCGACCGGCACCTCGTCGACGGAGCCGTCCGCGCTCCCGAGGAGCACGTTCGCGACCTCGCGGAGGCCGTCGAGGTGAGCAAGCAGTGAGCAGCGGCGAGCCCTGGTGGATCGGCCTGATCAAGGCGGTGATCCTGATCAACGTCCTGCTGATGGTGGTGGCGTTCCTGACGCTGTACGAGCGGAAGCTGCTCGCCCGGATGCAGCGGCGGTACGGACCGAACCGGGCCGGGCCGAAGGGGCTGCTCCAACCGTTCGCCGACCTGATCAAGATGATTCGCAAGGAGGCGTTCGCGCCCGTCGCCGCGATCGACACGCTCTACATCCTGGCACCGGCGTTCGCAGCGTTCACCGCGCTCGCCGCGTTCAGCGTGATCCCGTGGGGCGAAGGCTGGCAGATCTGGCACTACCACGTGAACGGCGTGGTCGCGGACGTGCCGATCTCGCTGATCCTGATCTTCGCGCTCGGCTCGCTCGGGATCTACGGCTTCATCATCGGCGGCTGGGCCTCGGAGTCGAAGTACTCGCTGCTCGGCTCGATGCGGACATGCGCGCAGATGGTCTCGTACGAGGTCTCGCTCGCCCTGTCCGTGCTCGGCGTGGTGCTGATGGCGCACACGCTCTCGCTCACGGGGATCGTCGAGGCACAGGTGAACTCGTGGTGGTACGCGGCTCCCCAGCTCGTCGGCCTCCTCTGCTTCTTCGTGGCCGGCATCGCCGAGACCAACCGGCCGCCGTTCGATCTGCCCGAGGCCGACACCGAGCTGGTCGGCGGCTACAGCACCGAATACTCGGGCATGCGCTGGGGCCTCTTCCAGATGGCCGAGTATGCGAACGTGATCGTCCTCTCGGGGCTGACGGTCACCCTGTACTTCGGGGGCTGGGAAGGCCCGTGGGCACCGCTCGGACCGCTCTGGTTCGTCATCAAGCTCCTCCTCGCGATCTCCCTCTTCATCTGGCTGCGCGCCACGCTGCCGCGCCTGCGCTACGACCAGCTGATGCGCTTCGGCTGGAAGGTCCTCCTACCGGTCGCGACGCTGAACGCCGTCGTCACCGCCTTCTTCGTCGCCCTGATCTGAGATGAGCCCCCAGCCCATCGACAGCCTCAAGGGTTTCGCGGTCACCTTCGGCCAGCTGTTCAAGAAGCCGATCACGCAGCAGTACCCGGAGTACAAGCGGCCCGTCTACCCGCGCTTCCGAGGGCGCCATCGCCTCCACCGGCACGAGAACGGGCTCGAGAAGTGCGTCGGCTGCTCGCTCTGCGCCGCCGCCTGCCCCGCCGACTGCATCCGGGTGGTCGCCGCCGAGAACACCGCCGACAACCGCGTCTCCGCCGGCGAGCGGTACGCGCGGATCTACGAGATCAACATGAGCCGCTGCATCTTCTGTGGCTACTGCGAGCTCGCGTGCCCGTTCGACGCGATCACGCTCGGCAACGACTTCGAGCTGTCCGAGTACTCGCGCGACGACATGATCTACACCAAGGACATGCTCCTCGCCGAGCCGATCAAGCGCGTCCCCGTCGCAGATCCGGACGTATTCGACACGCCGGTCCCCTACTACGAGACGAATTCGTGATCCTGGCGTCGGCGTCGAACGTGCTCGTCTGGATCGTGTGGATCGCCGCGGCGTTCGCGTGCCTCGCCTCGGGTGTGGCGGTGATCTCCTTCTCGAACCCGTTCTACTCGGCGCTGGCGCTGATCGGGAACCTCGGGTCGCTCGCGGTGCTCTACCTGCTGCTGTCGGCCGAGTTCGTCGCCGCAGCGCAGGTGCTCGTCTACGCGGGCGCGGTGATGGTCATGTTCCTGTTCGTGATCGCCTACCTCGGCGGGAAGGCGGATGCGCCCTGGACCGGGCACGTCAACGTCCAGACCTGGGCGGCGGTCGCCGCCGCCGGTGCGCTCCTGGTGGAGATCGTGCTCGTGATCGCCGGCCAGGCGGACGGACACCTGTCGGGCGCAGCCGAGATCACCGGCGCCTTCGGCAGCCCCGGCGAGATCGGCCGGCTCTTCCTCACCGACCAGCTGCTCGCGTTCGAGATCACGTCGGTGATCCTGCTCGTCGCCGCCGTCGGCGGCGTCGTCCTCGGCAGCCACTCGCGTGCAGAGGCCCCCGTGGAGGGAGACGATGCTCGGGCCTGACACCGCCGCCTACCTGATCGTCGCCGCCTTCTTGTTCACGACGGGCGCTCTCGGCGTCCTCATCCGTCGCAGCCCGCTGATCGTGCTGCTCTCGCTCGAGATCATGCTGAACGGGGCGAACCTCGCTCTGATCGCGTTCTCCCGCCACTTCGCGAACGGCGACGGCCAGATCTTCGCGCTCGCGGTGATGGCGGTCGCGGCCTCGGAGGTCGTCGTCGGGCTCGGGCTGATCGTCGCGATGGCGCGCAAGCACCTCGACCTCGACGTCGACAAGCTCTCGAGCCTGCGCGGTTGAGATGAGCGCCGCCGCCTGGGCCTGCCTGCTGCTGCCGCTCGGCGCGACCGTGCTGATCACGCTGCTCGGAAACGGGATCTCGCGACGTACCGCCGGCTGGATCTCGACGCTCTCGTCGGCCGGTGCCTTCGCCGCCGCGGTCGTCGTCTTCGCCGAGATGCTCGGCCGCTCGCCCGAGAACCGCTCGGAGACGTCGACCGCCTACAGCTGGCTCGTCGCCGGGAACTTCAAGGTCGGCTTCTCGATCCTCACCGACCCGCTCTCGGTGTTCATGATGCTGATCGTCACCGGCGTCGGGTCGCTGATCGTCGCGTACTCGCTCGGCTACATGGACGGCGACGACGAGGAGCGCCGGTACTTCGCCTACATGTCGCTGTTCGTCTTCTCGATGCTGATGCTCGTCCAGGGCGGGAACCTGCTGTTCCTGTTGATCGGCTGGGGGCTCGTGGGGCTCTCGTCGTACCTCTTGATCGGCTTCCACCACGAGCGGCCGAGCGCGGTCGCCGCGGCCAAGAAGGCGTTCATCATGAACGCGTTCGGCGACGCGACGATGGCGCTCGCCTTCTTCCTGCTGATCCAGAAGACGGGCTCGCTCGACTTCGGCGTCGTGTTCGCGAAGGCGGACGGGCTGAGCCAGACGGTGCTCGTGCTGGTCACGCTCGGACTCCTCGGCGGTGCCGTCGCCAAGTCTGCCCAGCTGCCCCTGCAGACGTGGCTCCCGGACGCGATGGAGGGCCCGACGCCGGTGTCCGCCCTGATCCACGCCGCGACGATGGTCACGGCCGGCGTCTACCTGGTCGTCCGTACGCACCCGCTGTTCGAGCTCGCGCCGCACGTCCAGGACGTCGCCGCCGGGCTCGGCACCGCCACGCTTCTGATGGCCGGGCTGATCGCTCTCGTCCAGACCGACATCAAGCGCGTGATCGCGTACTCGACGATGTCGCAGATCGGCTACATGTTCCTCGGCGCCGGAATCGGCGCCTACGCGAACGCGATGTTTCTGCTGATGGCGCACGCGTTCTTCAAGGCGCTTCTCTTCCTCGGCGCCGGCATCGTCATCCACGCGCTCCACGGCGAGCAGGACATCCGCAGGATGGGCGGCCTCCGGAAGCTGATGCCGAAGACCTGGCTGGCGATGCTCGTCGGCGGGCTGGCGCTCGCAGGGATCCCGCCGCTCTCCGGGTTCTTCGCCAAGGACTCGATCCTCGCCTCCGCGCTCGCGCGTGAGGACTGGTACGGGTACGCCCTGTTCGGGGTCGGGATCGCGGGCGCGTTCTTCACCGGCCTGTACACGTTCCGGATGCTCTTCGTCGTCTTCGGCGGCGAGCAGTCGGCGTACGTGCGCGAGCACCCGCCGCACGCGGGCCACGACCGGCTGGTCGACTGGTCGATGGGCCTGACGGTCGCCGTGCTGGCGGTGCTCGCCTTCTTCGGCGGGTGGATCCAGTTCGCCGACCGGTGGACGGCCGTGACCAACTGGCTCGAGCCCGTGGCGAAGTCACTGGTCGAAGCGACGGGGACGCAGGAGACGATCGCCAGTGTCTGCGCGGTCGCGCTCGGCCTTGCCGGCATCGGCGTCGCCTGGTGGATCTACTCGGCCCAGAGGGCGAAGGCACCGCGCCCATGGGCGATCCTCGAGCATAAGTTCTACTTCGACGAGCTGTACAACGGGCTCTTCTACTGGCCGGCGCTCGCATTCGCCCGATTCCTCGACTGGACGGTCGAGGGCCCGATCGTGAACGGCTCGATCGTCGGCGTGGCCGGGCTCACCCGCCGCGCCGGCGTCCTCGTCCGCGGGCTCCAGACCGGCCTCGTGCGCGTGTACGCATTCGCGGTCGCGGCCGGGCTCGCCGTCCTCGTCCTCGTCTTCATCGCGGTCCGATGACGAGCCACGGCTGGATCACGACGACGATGATCATGCTGCCGCTGATCGCGGCGGCGGTGATCTGGATCATCCCGATGCCGCGGGTGTGGGTCGCGCCGGCCGCGCTCCTCGTCTCGCTGTTCGAAGTCGGATTCTGGATCGAGGCGCTCGTCCGCTACGACTTCGACCGCGGCGGGCTCCAGGAGTGGAACCACGCCACCTGGCTGAAGGACCTCGGCGTCTCCTACTCGGTCGGCTTCTACCAGGGCTTCTCCGTCTGGCTCGTCGGGCTGACGTCCGTGGTGATGGCCGCGACGATCGCCTACGGGTACTGGATGGGCCGCGACCGGCCGCGCGCCTACTACGGGCTGATGCTCTTCCTGACCGGCGCGATCGTGGGCGTCTTCACCGCACAGGACCTGCTGCTCTTCTACGTCTTCTGGGAGGCGATGCTGATCCCGCTGTACGTCCTGATCGGGGCATGGGGTGGGCCTGGGCGCCTGAACGCGACGATCAAGTTCGTCATCTACACGATGGTCGGCTCGCTGCTGATGCTCGCGGCGGTGATCGTGTACGGGCTCCAGGCGGGGACGTTCTCGATGGTCTCCGGCGGGACGAACGCCAGCGACTGGATCTTCCTCGGCTTCGCCGCAGCGTTCATCGTCAAGGCTCCCGTGTTTCCCTTCCACGGCTGGCTCCCGGACGCCTACCGCGAGTCGCCGGCCGAGGTGTCGGCCGTCCTGTCCGGGGTGATCTCGAAGGCGGCCGCGTTCGGATTCCTGCGGATCTGCTTCTCGCTCTTCCCGGCGGGCGTTCAGGACTTCCGGACGCCGATCCTCGTGCTCGCGGCCGTCGGGCTCGTCTACGGCTCACTGCTCGCGTTCCGCGCGCCGGACATCCGGGGCGTCGTCGCGTACTCGTCGCTCGCCCAGCTCGGACTGATCATGCTCGGGCTCTTCGCGACCAACAACCTCGGGATCAACGGTGCCGTCCTCCAGATGGTCAATCACGGGTTGATCTCGGCGGTCCTGTTCATGCTCGCGGGCGCGGTCGAGCGGCGCACCACGACAGGCCGGTTCGAGGCCCTCGGCGGGATGGCGAAAGGCCGGCCCGCCCTGGCGACCGTGCTGATGGCAACCGGCGTGATCGCACTGGCGGTGCCCGGGTCGACGGCATTTGCGGGCGAGTTCGCGATCCTCGCCGGCGTGTTCCAGCAGGGGTGGTTCTACGCGGTCGTCGGCGCGGTCGCAATCGTGCTCGCAGCCATGTACGTGCTGCGGATGATCTCCGCCGTGCTCCACTCCCGGAAAGGCCCGGCCGTCCACGACGGCGCCCTCGACCTGCGGCCTGCCGAGCTCGCCATCCTCGTCCCGCTCGTCGCGATCCTCCTGTTCCTGTCCGCCTGGCCGGCGGCCATCACCGAGCGCGTCACGACCGCACAGCCGCCGTCGAGCCCGGCGGGGCAGACAGCCGCAACCGCGGCGGGTGAATCGAAGTGATCGCCTCCGTCCCCCGCCCGCCGGTCGACTGGTTCGCGATCTCGCCGTCGCTGATTCTGCTCGGCGTCGCCGGCGCCTGCCTGCTGTTCGCCGTGCTCGTCCCGGAGGCCGCGCGCCGGGTGACGGCTGCAACGACGGCCGGCGGCGGCTTCGTCGGCGCGTTCGTCGCCGCGATCCTTCTCTACGACAAGACGCCGGTCGGCACGAGCGTCATCGCGGACACCGTCCGCCGCGACCGCTACTTCGCGATGGCCGCGATCATCCTCGCCGCCGTCGGCCTCGTCGCCGTGCTCGTCTCGTACTCCGAACGGGAGAAGGGACACGTCGCCGAGTACTACGCCCTCCTCGCGGCGTCGGCGGGCGGGATGATCTTCCTCACCCAGGCGAACACGCTGATGACGCTCTTCCTCGGCCTGGAGTGGTTCTCGATCTCGCTCTACATCCTCTGTGCGATCGACTACGCCAAGGAGCGCTCGCTGGAGGCCGGGCTGAAGTACCTGGTCATCGGCGGGTTCGGCTCCGCCGTGCTCCTGTTCGGCTCGGCGCTCGTCTACGGGGCGACCGGGAAGCTGACGTTCGACGGGATCGCCCAGGCGGTGGCGGCGGCCGACCTCCAGCACGACGCACTGCTCCTCACCGGCCTGGCGATGATCATCGTCGGCCTCGGCTTCAAGGCGTCGGCTGCGCCGTTCCACATGTGGACGCCCGACGTCTACGAGGGCGCCCCGACCTCCGTGACCGCCTTCATGTCCGCGGCGACGAAGGTGGCGGCGCTGCTCCTGACCTTCCGGGTCCTCGTCACCGCCTTCCCGCAGGAGGATCAGCTGTGGACGGTCACGGTCGCCGTGATCGCCGTCTGCTCGCTCGCGGTCGGGAACCTCGCCGCACTCGTCCAGAAGAACCTGAAGCGCCTGCTCGCGTACTCGTCGATCTCGAATGCCGGCTTCATGCTGATCGCCGTCTCCGCGAACAGCGCGCTCGGCGGCCGGGCGCTCGTCTACTACCTGATCCCGTACGCGGCCGCGTCGATCGGCGCCTTCGCGGTGATCGCCGCCCGCGAGCGCGAGCTCGGCCGTGAGGTGACGATCGACAACCTCGCCGGCATGGGCTGGGAGCGGCCGCTGCTCGGAGCGGCGATGTGGACGTTCATGCTCTCCTTCGCCGGCCTGCCCCCGACGGGCGGCTTCCTCGGCAAGTTCTACGTCTTCTCCGCCGCGTACGACCACGGCTGGCTCTGGCTCGTGATCCTCGGCGTCGTCGCGACCGCGGTCAGCCTCTACTACTACCTCAACGTGATCCGGGCGCTGTATCTCCGCCCGGGTGCCGAGCTCCAGTTCGCCGCCGGCGGCCAGCCGCCGCGCGACCTGCTCCTCCAGGCGGGGACGATCGCGTGCGTCGTCGTCGTGATCGGGTCGTTCTTCGCGGTGCAGCCGCTGATCGACCTCGCGACGAAGGCGGTCGCGTCGATCAGCTGAGCTGGCGGCTCGGCACGGGGCGCGCCGCCGGGCGGCGCCGGATCGCGGGCAGCCAGCCGACCACCGCCTGGATCGCGAACACGACCAGGCATGCGATCCCGGCCGAGACGGCCGCCTGCGGCACCGTCCCCTCGGCGCGAAGCGGCGCGCGGAGCGCAGCCCCGGTCAGGACGAGCAACAACGTGACGACGTGCAGCATCGCCACCGCACGGCGGTGCGGCAGCGGCTCGTCGGCCTGGAGCTGCTCCTCCACGGCAGCGAGCCCTGCGACGACGATCGCCGGGACGGCCGCGAGGAGAAGGTAGAACGAGAGCGTCGGAACGTGGATCGCGTCGGTGCAGGTCGCGAGCAGGACGAGCGCCACCGGGAGGAGCTCTCGACGCGTCACGGCTTGTAGCTTCGCCGCATCGCCGGACGTTCCTCCGCTAGATTCCGGCCTCGTGCCCATTCCTCTGACCTGGCTCGGACACGCGAGCTTCCGGCTCGACAGCCCGGGCGGCAAGCGGATCTACGTCGACCCGTTCCTGCACGGCAACCCGAAGTGTCCGGAGGCGGAGCAGGAGCCTGAGCGCGTCGACCTGATCGCGCTCACCCACGGGCACGGCGACCACGTCGGCGACACCGTCGAGCTCGCGAAGCGGTTCCAGGCGCCGGTGGTCGCGCTCGTGGAGCTCCGCCACTGGCTCGCCACACAGGGCCTCGACGAGAGCCCCGCGCACGGTCCGAACAAGGGTGGCACGGTCGACGTCGACGGGATCAAGATCACGCTCACCGACGCCAACCACTCGTCGAGCGGAAGCGACGGCACCTACACCGGCGAGCCGGCCGGGCTCGTGATCGAGCTCGAGGACGGCTTCACGATCTACTTCGCCGGCGACACGAACGTGTTCATGTCGATGCAGCTGATCGGCCGCATCTACGAGCCGGACGTCGCCGTCCTCCCGATCGGCGACCACTACACGATGGGCCCGCGCGAGGCGGCGGTCGCGCTCGAGCTCCTCGGCGCCAAGCGCTGCGTGCCCTGCCACTACGGGACGTTCCCGATCCTGGTCGGGACACCGGACGAGCTCCGGCGGCTCGCTTCGGGGGTCGAGATCATCACCCCCGAGCCCGGCGAGACGGTCGAGCTTTGAGGGAACGCTGGCTGGGCGCGACCGGCGTCCGGGTTCCCGAGATCGCAGTCGAGGGCGAGCTGGAACTGCCGGGCGACGTCCTCTGGCTCGACGATGCGACCGACGAGCAGCTGCGCACCGCACACGAGGCCGGCCGCCCTGTCGTCGCGCGGGCGTCGACGCCCGAGGGCGTGAAGACGGCCCTCGCCCACCCCGAGGTGGCCTCCGTGCTCGTCCCGGCGAAGCGGCGCGACCTGCTCGAGCTCGACCTGACCTCGCTCACCTATGGCTAGAGCCGGGGTCGTCGCGACCTACTCGATCGTCGCGTGCGACCTGGAGGCGGCGCACTGGGGGGTCGCCGTCCAATCGAAGTTCCTGGCCGTCGGCGCGGTGGTGCCCTGGGCGGAGCCGACCGTGGGCGCGATCGCGACCCAGTCGTACGCCAACCCGAGGTACGGGCCGGCCGGTCTCCGGCTGCTTCGTGAAGGGCTCTCCGCCGAGGAGACGGTCGCGCGACTGACCGAGGCCGACGAGGGGCGCGACCAGCGCCAACTGGGGATCGTCGACGGACGGGGAAGGACAGCGACGTTCACCGGTTCGGGCTGCCACCGGTGGGCCGGCGGCCGGACCGGACCCGGCTACGCGGCGCAGGGGAACATCCTCGTCTCCGGCGAGACCGTCGACGCGCTCGGCGAGACGTTCGAGGCCGGCGGCGAACGTCCGCTGGCTGCGCGGCTGATCGACTGCCTGACCGCCGCGCAGGCGGCGGGCGGCGACAGCCGCGGGCAGCAGTCGGCGGCGCTCTTGGTCGTCGAGCGGGGCGGCGGCTACGCCGGGCTCTCCGACACGCTGGTCGACCTCCGCGTCGACGACCACGCCGCTCCGATCGAGGAGCTCCGGCGCCTGTACGGCCTCCACGAGGCACTCTTCGGCCGGACGCCGCGCGATGAGTGGATCGAGATCGACGACGGACTCGCCGAGGAGTTGCGCGTACGTCTCGCACGGCTGGGGTACGAGGAGGAATTGCCGGAGGCGTTCATGCGTTGGTCCGGCAGCGAGAACCTGGAAGAGCGGGTCGACGGCCTCGCGCGCATCGACCCCGTTGTCCTTCGAGCCCTGAGGGAGGCGCGGTGAAGGGATACGAGGTCGCCCACGTGGACGAGCTGGAGGAGCTCCCGATCAACCAGGGCGAGTTCGTCTGGCGACCGGTGCGGCGACGGTTCGGGATCAGCGCGTTCGGGACGAACGCCTACACCGCCAAGGCGGGCCAGCGCGTCGTCGAGGAGCATTCGGAGCGCGACGGCCACGAGGAGCTGTACGTCGTCCTGCGCGGCCGCGCGACCTTCTCGCTCGGCGGCGACGAGGTGGACGCGCCTGCGGGGACGATCGTCTTCGCGAGGCCTGGAACGAAGCGGGGTGCGGTCGCGGCCGAGGACGACACCGCGGTGCTCGCGGTCGGGGCGAAGCCGGGCGTCGTATTCGAGCCGTCGCCCTGGGAGGACATCTTCGCCGCGTTCTCGTACGCGGAGAAGGGCGACGTCGCCAGGGCGCGAGAGATGATCGGCGGAGCGATCGAGCGCCGGCCCGACGAGTGGCAGGGCCACTACAACGCCGCCTGCTTCGAGATGCTCTACGGGGACAAGGAGGCCGGTATCGCACACCTCCAACGGGCGTACGAACTCGACCCGGAGCCCGTCGCCGAGGCGGCGACGAGAGACAGCGACTTCGACTCGGTCCGAGGCGACCCGCGGGTCGCCGCCATCGCGGGCTGAGCTCAGCCGTCGCCGGGAAGCCGGGTGCTCCCCGCGAGCCGGCGAAGCGCCGGAACGGGATCGTGCTCCGGCCTGGCGACGAGCAGGAGCGCTCCGTGCTCGTCGCCTGCGAGCGCCGAGACGAGCATCTCCACCCCGACTGCCAGCGCGAACGCCTTGTAGGCGCGGTCGCCGCCGAAGGGGACGAGCTCCTCCGGCTCCGCCAGCCCCGCGAGGACGTCGCCGTGGGTGACCCGACCCATCGACACGTCCGCCACCAGGGGGCGGCCGTCGGAGCCCGGCACGCCGATCGCGATCGGGTTCGTCCCGGCGAGCGGCGGACCGCCGTCGGGCGACGCCAGCCGCCGCGGCGAGGTCGCTGTCAGCGCCGCCGCCAGCCCGGCTCGGGCGAGCCGCCGGACCCAGTAGCCGAGCGAGCCCGTGGGGAAGCAGCGGGAGGTGACGACGAGGCGCGCGTGGCGCGGCGGATCGGCGAGAACCGCGTCGCAGATCGCCGCCAGGGTCAGGTAGCCGAGGGCGCCGGCTCCGTCCCAGCGCTCGTACCCCTGCTCGGCGACCACCCGCCGGGGCCGCGCGTGCGGGTCGACGTCGGGGAGGGTCTCGAGCCAGTCGATCCGCGCCAGGCCGTGGCCGTGCTTTCCCCGGCGCTCCGCGTCGAGGAAATGCGCCGACAGGATCGCGGCATCGGCATCGGAGAAGCCCAGCGCCTTCAGTCGCTCGAGCGGATCGCTCAGGAGAGAACCGGGAGCGCCTTGAAGGTCTGCCGGCCGGCGTGGATCGCCTCGGCGATCCGGACGATCGCCTGCGAGGTCTCCGAGTCGGGCTCCGCCCAGACGAGCGGCTCGCCCACGTCGCCGCACTCCCGCAGCCGCGGGTCGAGAGGAACGGTGCCGAGCAGCTGCACGCCTATGTCGGCGGCAAGGCGCTCCCCGCCTCCGCTCCCGAAGACCTCCGAGGTCATGTTCTCGATCACGCCGATCAGCCGCATGTTCGTCTTCTGCGCCATCGTCGCCGCGCGGGAGGCGACCTCCTGCGCGAGCGGCTGCGGCGTGGTCACGATCACCGCCTCCGCACGGGGGAGCAGCTGGCCGAGCGAGATCGACACGTCGCCGGTCCCCGGCGGCATGTCGACGAGGAGGAGGTCGAGCTCCCCCCAGTGGACGTCCGAGAGGAACTGCTCGAGCGCGCGGTGGAGCATCGGGCCGCGCCACATCACCGGGCTGTTGTCGTCGAGGAAGAACCCGATCGACATCAGCTTCAGGTCGTCCTTCACGGGCGGGACGATCATCTGGTCCACGACGACCGGGCGTTGCGTGACGCCGAGCATGTGCGGAATCGAATGTCCGTAGACGTCCGCGTCGAGGATGCCGGTGCGGTGGCCCAGCCGGGAGAACGCAGCGGCGAGGTTGACCGTCAGCGACGACTTGCCCACCCCGCCCTTGCCGCTCGCGACCGCGACCACGCGCGTCGACCGGTCGACCGAGATCCCCTTGCTGCGCTGCTCGACGCCGCCGCGCAGCTTCGTGGTCAGCGCCGAGCGCTCCTCGGCGCTCATGACGTCGAACCCGAGCCGGACGCGCCCCACGCCCGGGACCCTTCCGACGTGTGCGACGACCTGCTGCTGGAAGCTGTCCCGCAGCGGGCAACCGGCGACCGTCAGCGCGATCGTCACGGAGACGTCGCCGCCGTCGATCTCGATCTCGCGGACCATGTCGAGCTCGGTCACCGGCCGCCGGAGCTCCGGGTCGATGACATTGTCGAGCGCCCTCAGGATCGCCTCGCGGTCGGGAGCCATCGGCCTGAGGGTAGCCGATTGCCGCCGGGCCACCTCGCCGGCCTCGGCGGCCGCAGAAGGGCCTGTGTCGCCGCCGACCGTAGACGTTCACCATCACCTCGACCACGCGGCGGCCGTCGCCGGTCGACCAGACGATGTTGCGGTACTCCGGCATGTCGCCGTCTTGGCCGTACGCCGTTCCGCCTTCGAGGAGCGCTGCGAGGAATCTGGTCGCGTCGTCGCCTCTGGATCGCTCCCGCGACCGTGCCCACGCGCCTGGAGAACGTCTACGCCGAGCTCGGCGTGCGCAGCAGAACGGCCGCACCCGCCCGCGTCCGCCGACAGGACGTCAGTTCGCCGTCAGATCCGCCGGCGCGCCGACGGTGCGCCATGGTTCGCGTGGTCGCGCGCACGTCGAGCCGCCGCTCGAGCGTCGCGTTGTCGAGCTTCACCCGCCCGCAGCCGTTCGGGAAGAAGAGGTAACGTCCTCGCCGGCGATGTCGAGCGCTCGGGCTCGAAGCTCCCCTCCAGAAGCTGCCGCACCCGCTTCCGGTCCGGCTCGGCCGGGAACGTCACGGAGAGCGTCTTCGGCGCGCTCTTCGAGCGAAGGAACGGATTGTTCGCAACGAGATCGCGCGGCGGCCGTTCGCCGGACGTACGTCCGCGCAAGAGCGCGGCGTAGGGACGTCGGCTGCGGGAGGGAAGACACGGGTGGGTCGGCGTCGGAGAGGATAGACGGCGTGACCTGGGGCGGGCTCGTGCTCAAGAACCTCCTGCGGCGCAAGGCGCGGACCGGCCTCACCGTCGCCGGGGTGGCCATCGGCGTGGGACTGATCGTCGCGCTGCTGTCGATCACGGCCGGTGTGAAGAAGACGGCGAACGATCTCATCCACCTCGGCCGCTCGGACTTCGGCCTCTTCCAGCAGGGCGCGTCCGACCTCACCCGGTCGGTGCTCCCGCAGAGCCTGCTCGCGAAGGTGAAAGCGGATCCGGGCGTCGCGGATGCGGCGCAGATCTTCCTCCGCGTCGGCAGGGTCGAGGATCAGGACGAGTTCCTGCTCTTCGGCTTCGCACGGGGCGAGTTCACGGCCGAGCGGAACGTCGTCGTCGAGGGCCGCCGTGCCCAGGGACGGGAAGCGATGCTCGGCGACGAGGCGGCGAAGGCGCTCCACCTCGGTCCCGGCGACCTGCTCCACGTCGGGAGGCGCGCCTTCCCGATCGCAGGCGTCTACCACTCGGGCGACCGGTTCGTCGACCTCGGGGCCGTCCTTCCGCTGGCCGTCGTCCAGTCGCTCGCCCAGCGGCCCAACGAGATCACCACGATCGGCGTCACGGTCAAGCCGGGCTCGACGCCGAAGACGGTCGCGAAGCGGCTGGAGCGGGAGTTCCCGGGGGTGACCGCCGTCGTCGAGCCGGGCCAGGCGGTGAGGATCGACACCTCCAGCCGCCTGATCGTCACCGCAGGCTGGATCTTCTCGCTGCTCGCACTGATCATCGGCGGGATCGGCGTGACCAACACGATGGCAATGTCGGTGTTCGAGCGTGTGCGCGAGATCGGGATCATGCGCGCCGTCGGATGGACCTCCGGCCGGATCGCGGCGCTCATCGTCAGCGAGGCGCTCGGGATCTGCCTGATCGCGCTCGGGCTCGGACTGCTCGGAGGGTGGGCGGCTGCCGTGCTCCTGACCCGGAACAGCTCGCTCTCGAGCCTTGCCCAGGCGGATTTCACCGGCGGCGTGTTCGCCTGGGGGCTGGCCTTCGCGCTCGGAGTGGGCTTGCTCGGCGCGCTCTACCCCGCCTGGCGGGCGATCAAGCTCACGCCGATCGAGGCGCTCCGGCGCGAGTGACCTCCTCGATCCGGCCGTCGCGGATCCGGAGGATTCGATCGGCGGTCCCGGCGACGTCCGGGTCGTTCGTGACCAGCAGGATCGTCGTCCCCCGCTGCTCGCGCACGCCCTTGAGGAGATCGACGATCTGCTCGCCGGTAGACGTGTCCAGCGCGCCGGTCGGCTCGTCGGCGAGCAGCAGCCGCGGCTCGTTCGCAAGCGCCCGCGCGATCGCAACCCGCTGGCGCTCGCCGCCCGAGAGCGTGGGCGGATAGGCAGAGCGGCGCTCCGACAGCCCGACCTCGGTGAGCAGCTCTGCGGCCCGCGCAGAGCGCTCCCTGCGCCGCAGGCCGCGGCCGAGCATCGGCAGCTGCACGTTCTCCGAGGCGGTCAGCGTCGGAATCAGGTTGTGGAACTGGAAGACGAAGCCGACCACCGAGGCGCGATAGGTCGCTCCGTCGGCGTCCCCGACCCGCTCCCCGGCGACCGTGATCCGGCCCCGGTCGGGACGGTCGAGCGCCCCGATCAGGTTCAGCAGCGTGCTCTTGCCGCAGCCGGACGGGCCGGTGACGGCCACGTACTCGCCCTCCTCGACCCGGAAGGTGACCTCGACGAGGGCGACGATCCGCCCGTCCTCGAACGAGCGCGAGACATGGTCGACGACGACCTCGGCGCCGCCGTTCCGCTCGCTCACCGCGTCTTGACCCAGTAGTTCACCACGCGCGTACCGAGCCTGGTCTTCACGGTGACCCTGAACGTGAGCTTGTAGCCCTTGGCCGAGAGCGGGTACTGCACGTAGTCGGCGAAGCGGCCTCGGGTCTGCACGTTGGTGATGAACTTTCCCTTGCAGCAGCCGTACTCGACGGGATGAACGCCGCCGATCGGGTCGACGATCGCGACCGAGATCGTCGCCCGCAGGAGGCGCCCTGCAGGCGTCGTGACGACGATCGACCAGGGCCAACGCGCGTTCACCTTCGGCGTGTGCGTGGTCGCGTGGAACACCATTCTGGGCGCCGCGTCCGTCCCGGCAGTGCCGGCCGCCGGCACGAGCAGGAGCGCGAAGACGAGCAGCCCGAGGATGCGAGTCCTCACCAACGGCAATGCTAGTACCCGGTTACGCGTCCAGGCAGCGCCTCAGCCAGAGACCGTTCTCGACCGCGTAGCCCGCCCGGTCGTTGTTGAAGTAGGCGTAGACGTCGCCCTCGCGCCGCCACTCCTCGATGCGCCGCGCCCAGGTGGCCAGTTGGCGGTGCGAGTAGTTCCCGTCGGCGCCGCCGTGGTGGAAACGGACGAAGACGAAGTCGGCAGTGCGTTCGCGCGCCTGGAACCGGCGTACTTCAGGCCGGTCGGCGATCACCAGCGGGACACCGTGGCGGCGGAGCAACTCGTAGACGTCTGCGTTGAACCAGCTCGGGTGCCGGAACTCGAACGCGTGGCGCCCGGAGGGAAGGGCAGCGAGCGCGTGCGCCAGCCGCTCGTCGTTGCGGTGGAAGTTCGGCGGCAGTTGCCAGAGGACCGGTCCGAGCTTGGCCGAGCGGACGAGAGGGTCGATCCGCGCGTAGAACCGGCGTGACCCGGTTTCCATGTCGGCGAGCCGTTTCATGTGCGTCAGGAATCGGCTCGCCTTGGCCGCGAAGACGAAGCCCGGCGGGGTGTTCTGCACCCAGCCTGCGACCGCCGAGACCGACGGCAGGCGGTAGAAAGTCGTGTTGATCTCGACCGTGTCGAAGAGCGTCGCATAGTGGTCGAGCCAGCGACTCTCCGGCATCCCGGGCGGGTAGACGACGCCCCGCCAGTGCTTGTAGTTCCAGCCCGAGCAGCCTATGCGGACAGCGCCGCCGCCACCTTTGCGCACAGGTCGATTGTTCCAGCTGCGACCACGCGCGAACGCCCTTCGAGATCGAGGGGCGCTGCTCCGAACGGCGGATCGTCGGGGAGCTCGATCGCATAGCCCCGCTCGCGCACGAGCAGCTGCGCAGCGGCGATGTCGACCGAGCGGGCCGGCTTGAGCGAGCAGACCGCGTCGACGCGTCCATCCGCGAGGTGGCAGAGCGAGAGCGCCAGCGAGCCGAAGACGCGAAGCCGGTGGACGAGACCGACGAGCGGCGGTGCATGGTGGGCGACCAGATCGGTGCGGGTTGCCTCGAGCGCGAGGATCTCGATCCGGTCTTTCGGCGCCTCACCGGACAGCAGCTCGCCGTTGAGCTTTGCTCCCCCTCCTCGCTCGGCGGTCCACTCGTCTCCGGTCCCGAAGTCGTAGACGTAGCCGAAGGTGACGTCGTCCATCGTCCCGCCCTCGCCGACGGCGACGGAGAGGGAGAAGAACGGAAGCCCGCGCTTCGCGTTGATCGACCCGTCGATCGGGTCGAGCACGACCCAGATCCCGGGGTCTGGTCGAGAATCACTATCACTCTCAATGGAGGTCCGAGAATCACTCTCATACTCAGGAGCACGGACTCCGAGCTCCTCCGAGACGAGGGTGAACCGGTCGCCCGTCGCGTCGAGCCGGGCCACGACCGCACGCTCGACTGCCGCGTCGATCGCGGTCGTGTCGTCACCCCCGACCCCGGCTCCGACCACCGGCTCACGGTCCGACCGTGCCGGCAGCTCCGCAAGCACGGTCCGCACGTCCTCGACCGCGGCACGGCAGGTCGCGAGCCAGTCAGTCAAGCGGGAGGAAGAACAGACCCGAGGTGAGCTTGGGGTAGAAGAACGTGCTCTTCTGCGGCATCGTGCGGCCCGCCTTGGCCGCCTCCGCGACCTGCTCCACCGTCGGCGGCCGGAGCAGGAAGGCCGCCTCCGCGTCGCCGGCGTCGACCGCAGCGCGTGCCTCGTCGGCCGAGGGCGTGTAGCCGACGTCCTTCGCATACCGTGCGACCAGGTCGGCGTCGAGCTCCCCGGGCTCGCCACGCAGATAGCCGGAGCCCGATCGGGTGTACACCTCGGCCACGGCACGGTCGTCGCCGTTGGAGGAGGGCTCGAGCGGCGGAAGCGGCTTCGTGCGGACGGCGATCCGGTGGGTGGGGAAGATCGTCAGACCCTCCTGTCTGGTGGGGACGATCACGACCGGCATCCACGCTGTCGTCTCGGTGCCGTCCTCCTGATGGAAGGCGAGAGCGGTCTCGTACCGATGGTGGCCGTCGGCGATCACCAGGGGGGTGTCCGCGAGCGCCGGCGGCAGGTCTCCCTCGAACGGCCAGAGGCGGCTGCGGACGCCCTCGAGTTCGACGTCGACCAGGGGCTCGCCGGTCGGCCCCTCGAGGCGGCCCTCGTAGAGCAGGAAGATCGGCTCGACGTGGGTTCGCGTTGCGCGCAGGAGGCGGAGACGTCCCTCCTTCGGCCCAGCGTGCGTGCGCTCGTGCGGCAGGACGACCCCCGCTTCGTACGGCTCGACCCGGAGCGCAGCCACGAGCCCGTCCCGGCGTCGCGCGAGCCCGTCGGGCCCGGAGTAGTCCTGCGCCAGCCACCAGAGCGACGGCTCGGGCTCGCGCGCGAGCGCTCCCTCGTCCTCCCACTCGGTGAGCGCGCGGGCAGCGTCGCCCTCGTCGTCCGGTAGGGTGACGTGGACGACATTGTAGGGGCTCTTCGTCAGGTAGCGCTCGCGGGACTCGGGCGAGATCACGTCGTACGGCGGGGCAACGAGGTCACGCAGCGGGCCAGCCCGGCGCTCGTCGTAACGGAGGGCCCGGAACGGCTTCACGACGGCCACGGCCGTGACCCTAGCAGCCGCTTTCGAGCCTAGACTCCGGCTGTGAGCACGATCGCCGAACTCGCCGAGGACCGCGTCGTGGAGGGGATCTACGCGGTCGCCCGCAAGCGGCGGTTGCATACGCGGAGCGGCTCCGCCTACCTCGCGCTCGAGCTCGTCGATCCGAGCGGACAGATCGAGGGTCGGGTGTGGAACGACGTCGATCTCCTCGACGCCCGCTTCGGCGAGGGCGACGCCGTCCGCATCCTCGGCCGGGTCGAGCGCTACCGCGACCGGCTACAGCTCGATGTCCGCTCGATCGAGGCCGCTCCGGACGAGGATCCGTCCGGTCTCGCACCGGCCATGCGCCGCGATCCCGAGGAGCTGGAGGGGTTCCTCGAGTTTCTCGCCGGCGAGATCTCCGACCGGACGCTGCGCAGCGCCGTCGGCGTGATCCTGGACGACGGGGAGATCAGGCGCCGGATGCGCGCCCTGCCCGGGGCGCCCGACGGACACCACGACTACGCCGGCGGACTGCTCGAGCACACGGTCGGCGTCGCCACCATCTGTCGCGAGCTGTGCCAGCTCCACCCGCGGCTCCGGTCCGACCTGCTGATCGCTGCCGCCCTGCTCCACGATGTCGGCCGCACAGCCGAGCTGACGCCGGGTCCCGGGTTCCGCCAGACGCCGGAGGGGCGTCTGCTCGGCCACGTGCATCTGGGGACGCGGCTGATCGAGGAGCGAGGCACGACCCTCGATCCAGCCGCGCGCGCGGAGCTACTGCACGCGGTCGCGTCACACCACGACGCCCGCGCCGCAAAGACGGCGGAGGCAGCCGCTCTCTACCACGCGAACCAGCTCGACGCGGTCGCCGCCACGCGACCTGTGGACGGCTCCACCTAGTCTCCGCTCTTCATGGCCGCTGTTCTCCTGGCGCTCGCAGCGAGCGCGTCGTGGGGCGTCTCCGATTTCCTGGGCGGCCTGACCAGCCGCCGCCTGTCGCTGCCGACCGTGATGGCGATCACGACGCCGCTCGGCCTGGTGGCGATCGGGATAGTCGTCGCCGTACACGGAGAGCCGCCGCCCCCTGCGTCATTCGTTGCCTGGGGTGCTGTGGCGGGTGTGCTCGGCGCGATCGGGATCGCCTCGCTGTACCACGGCCTCAGCGTCGGGCGGATGGGGGTCGTCGCCCCGATCTCCGCCACAGCCCCCCTGATCCCGATCGCGGTCGGCCTCGCCCGCGGCGACCGCCCGAGCGGAGCCCAGGGAGTGGGCATCGCGTTCGCGCTGGTCGGGATGGTGCTGACGAGTAGAGAGCGTGACACCGGGTCCGGGCGGAGCCGCGTCGCGGCCGGAGCGATCTTCGGGCTGATCGCGGCGGCGGCGTTCGGCTTTTCGCTCGTCGCGCTCGACGAGGCGGCCGCTTCCGATCCCTACTGGGCGACCCTCGTCCTCCGTGCCGCCTCGTCCGTCGCCGTGCTCGCCGTCGTCCTCGCCGTGCGGCTCCCGGTTCGCGCCCCGAGGACGTTCTGGCCGACGCTCGCCGTCGTTGCCGTACTCGACGTCGGCGGCACCGTACTCTTCTCGGTGTCGACCACCAAAGGGCTGATCAGCATCGTCGCCGCCGTGATCGCATTCGTACCGGTGTTCGTCGCCCTGCTCGCCCGCGCCTTCCTGCACGAGCATCTCGCCCGCATCCAGATCGCCGGCGCCGCGATCGCGATTGCCGGCGTCGCGCTGATCTCCGCCGGCGGCTAGCAGCGGCGCGCGACAATCGGCACGCTTCGTTCGCTCAGACGTTGAAGCGGATGTTGAGCACGTCGCCGTCTGCGACGACGTAGTCCTTCCCTTCGAGCCGTTGGAGACCCCGCTTCGCGACCTCGGCCCTGGAGCCGCACTCGACCAGGTCGTTCCAGCGGATCACCTCGCAGCGGATGAAGCCGCGGGCGATGTCGGAGTGGATCGTGCCGGCCGCCTCGAGGGCCGTCTGGCCGCGACGCAGGGTCCACGCGCGGGCCTCCGTCTCGCCGACCGTGAAGAACGTGACCAGGTCGAGTGCGTCCTTCAGACGGACGGCCACCTCGTCGAGCGCCGAGCGGCCGCCCTCTCGGAACGCCTCCGCCTCCTCCTCGTCCAGCCCCGCCAGCTCCTCCTCGAGCGCGAGGTCGATCGCGAGCAACCCTTCGCCGCCGACCGTCCCCGAGCCGTTGACGACGACGACCACCGGCTTGGTCGTCAACGGGTCGAGCTCCGGCGGGAGCTCCTCGCCGAAGTCGGCAAGGCTCCCTCCACCCTCTACGTGCGCGAGCAACCGCTCGAGGTCGGCAACCTCCCTGCGCAGCCTCGGATCGCCCGACTTCGCTTGCTGGCGGACCCGCTCCAGGCGCCGCTCGACGTGGTCGCGGTCGGCGACGAGCAGCTCGAGCCGGAGCTCCTCGGCCTCTCCCGGCTCGCGCACGACAAACAGGAGCGCATCCACTTGACGCAGGTTCCCGACGAGCTGCGGGCCGGTGCCCGGCACGTTCACCACCCGGATCACGGCCGGCGTGATCTTGCGTGCGCTCTCGACTGCGGCGACCGGCTCCAGACGTGCGTCCGCGATCGGCGCCATCCCGACGTGCTCCTTCAGGTCGTGAGCCCGGACGGCGGCGCGGGTCAGCGCGTTGAAGAGCTGCGTCGCGCCCGCCCCGGGGAGGCCGACGATCCCGACCTCGAGCGCCACGGCCTCCGGCTAGGCGCCGAAGCCGACGCGGCCCTCGCGCGAGAACCGCTTCACGTACACGATCCGGCTGAGCGCGACCGTGTAGCGGCCGTCCTCCACGTCGAGTCCGATGGAGCCGTCGTCACCGGACGAGAGCGCTTTCTCGAGGCGGTCGACGGTCTCGCCGTCGACGACTGCGCCGAGAACCTGGCCGCCGTCGAAGCCGATCTCGACGCGGACTCGCTCAGCCACGCGCGACCAGCTCCGAGAGAACGCCGTGGACGGATTCCGGGTGGACGAACGCCACCTGCATCCCGAAGAGTCCGGGCCGCGGCGCACGGTCGATCAGCTCCGCGCCCTCGCCTTCCAGCCGAGCCAGCTCCCCGGCCAGGTCCTCGACCTCGTAGGCGACATGGTGCATTCCCGGGCCGCGACGGGACAGGAACCGGCCGACCGGCGTATCCGAACCGAGCGCGGTCAGCAGCTCGACGTGGCTCGGGCCGACGCGGAGCGACGCCGCCTCCACTCCCTGCTCGTCCTGCGTCGCCCGCTCCTCGAGCTCGGCGCCGAACAGGCGCTCGTAGGTGGAGATCGCCTCGTCGAGGTTATCGACGGCGAGGCCGAGGTGGTGGATGCCCTTCGCGGCCATCGACCGCGATGCTATCGGCAGCTCACTGCACGACGCGGACGGTGCCGACCGTCTCGGCCGCGTGCGACTCGGGCTCCACATCGGCGAGCAGCGAGTCCAGCTCCTCCTTGTTCAGCGTCTCGCGTTCGAGCAACGCCCCCGCCAGCCGGTCGAGGTGTGCTCGGTACTTCTCGATCAGGCGAACCGCTTCCTGGAAGGCCTCGTCGGTGAGGCGGCCCTGTTCTGCGTCGCGGAGCCGCTTGGTCTCCTCGGACAGGGCGTAGTTGTCGGCGCGCATCGTCCGGCTGGCGACGGCCTCGCCCATGCCGTACTCGAAGACCATCGAGCGCGCGAGGTTTGTCGCTTTCTCGAGGTCGTTGGCTGCGCCGTTCGTCACGCGTCCGAAGACGACCTGCTCCGCGGCGCGGCCGGCGAGGAAGACCTTCATCATGTCGATCAGCTCTTCCTTCGTGTGCAGGAGCCGATCCTCCATCGGCAGGTTCAGGGTGTACCCAAGCGCCTGGCCGCGGGAGACGATCGTGACCTTCTGCACCGGCAGCGCCTCACCCATCAGGTACGACATGAGCGCGTGCCCCGCCTCGTGGTAGGCGAGAATCCGCTTCTCTTTCTCGCTGACGACGCGTCGCTGCTGCAGGCCGGCGACGACGCGCTCGAGAGCGGCCTCGAACTCGGCCTGGCCGATCTGGTCGAGGTCCCGGCGCCCCGCGAATATCGCCGCCTCGTTGCAGATGTTCGCGAGATCGGCCCCGGCGAGCCCCGCGGTCTGGCGCGCAACCGACACGAGATCGACGTCGTCGGAAAGCGGCTTGCCGCGTGTGTGAACCTGGAGAATCTTCTCGCGCCCGGCGAGATCGGGCGGGGCGACCAGCAGCTGGCGGTCGAACCGGCCGGGGCGCAGGAGCGCCGGGTCGAGGTCCTGGATCCGGTTCGACGCGCCCATGACGACCACCTGATCGGCCGAGACGAAGCCGTCGAGCTCGACCAGAAGCTGGTTGAGGGTCTGGTCCTGCTCGCGGTTGAACCCGTGGCCGGTCCGGGCGGCACCGACGGCGTCGAGCTCGTCGATGAAGATGATCGCCGGCGCGTTCTTCCGGGCGGTGGCGAAGAGCTTGCGGATGCGCGACGCCCCGAGGCCCGCGAACATCTCGACGAAGGCCGAGGCGCTCTGCGAGTAGAAGCTCGCACCCGACTCCTGGGCGACGGCCTTCGCGAGCAGCGTCTTCCCGGTTCCGGGAGGGCCGTACAGGAGCAGACCCTTCGGGACACGCGCGCCGAGCCGTGCGAACCGCTTGGGATCGCGGAGGAAGTCGACCACCTCCTGGAGCTCCGCCTTGGCGTCCTCGACGCCGGCGACGTCCGCGAACGTCACCGACGATGTCGAGTTCGGCTCGGTCATGTTCGGCTTCACCCGCGGCATCAGCTGGATCGTCCGCCAGATGAGGAAGACCAGGATCGCGAAGAAGACGATCGGCAACCAGGTGAGGGCACCCTGCGCGATCTCGTGCAAGACCGACGAGAGAGGCATGAGCAGACCATCGGCAGCCTTCGTGGGCGCCATTAGTACGCTCAGCGCATGGACCTGCCGCTACCGCCCCACTGGGAGCCAGAAACGGTCACCGAGGTCCGGCGGGTGCCCTACGAGGAACGCGCGGCCGGGGCGGCCGACTGGGCCTCCGGCCATGCGATCACCCGCGCCCGCGACGACACGCGCCGGGTGTGCCTCCTGCTCGTCGACTGCCAGAACACCTTCTGCACGCCCGGCTTCGAGCTGTTCGTGCCGGGAGCGCCCGACGACAACCGCCGGCTGTGCGAGTTCCTCTACCGGAACCTCGGCTCGATCACACAGGTCGTCCCGACGCTGGACACGCATCGCGCGCTCCAGGTCTTCCACGCCGCATGGCTCGTCGACGGCGAGGGACGGCGCCCTCCGCCGTACACGACCGTCTCGGTACAGGACGTCGAGGAAGGCGTCTGGCGGACATCCGACCCGAACGAACAGGCGGGTCTGCTCGAGTACGTGCGCGCTCTGGAGGCGGGCGGCCGCTACCGACTCGCCGTCTGGCCGTACCATGCGATGCTCGGCGGCCTCGGTCACGCACTGGTCTCGGCGGTCGAGGAGGCGATCTTCTTCCACGCGATCGCCCGCGAGATCTCGCCGGCTTTCCAGATCAAGGGCGACGATCCGCGGACGGAGGCGTACTCGGTGCTCGGGCCGGAGGTCGGCGAGGACCGGAACGAGGCGCTCGTGGAGCTCCTGCGGTCGTTCGACGCGGTGATCGTCGCCGGACAGGCGAAGAGCCACTGCGTCGCCTGGACGGTCGAAGACCTCCTAAAGGACCTGCCGGCCGACCACCTCTACCTGCTCGAGGACTGCATGTCGCCCGTGGTCGTCGCGGGAGCGGTCGACTTCACCGCGGAGGCCGACGAGGCGATCGCACGCTTCGCCGAGCGCGGCGTCCGCGTCGTCCGCTCGACGGAGGCGGGCTGGCTCTGAAGGCGGCGGCTAAGAGACCATCTCGAGACGGTCGTTTGCGCGGTACCGCCGACCGACCTTGGCCGTCGCCCGTCCGTCGGTGAGCACGATGTCGGCGGTGAAGTCGTTCTCGCCCCTGATCAGCGACGAGCCGACCCCATACGCGTCGACGGGCACGCCGGCCAGCTCGAACGCCCGGATCCGGTCGACCGTGAACCCACCCGACGCGACGATCTTCACGCGCTCGAACCCGTCCCGGTCGAGTGCGTCCCGCACCTTCCACACGAGTCGCTCGTTGACACCTCGAGGATCGAAGTCCCCCATCTCGTTCCAGAGCGCGCGGTCGACGAGCTGTCCCGACGTGTCGAGGCGAACGCCCCAGAGACGGTCCTTCAGCGCACGTGCGACCTCGAGCGACGTCCGGACGGAGTCGTTCTCGAAATCGACGAGGACGACGATGTTGAAGTCCTCGGGCGCCCATTCGGCGAACTTCGTGGCGGCGAGGACGGTGTTGCCGCCATAGGCGGCGATCAGGGCGTGCGGCACGGTGCCGATCCCCCGGCCGCCCCACCACGACGACTGGGCGTCGGTGGTGACGCCGATCTCGGCGCCGACGAGCGCGCCCGCGACGTAGGCGGCGTAGCCGTCTCCGGTCTGGACGCGATGGTGGTCGTGCCGGGCCGGCATGAAGATGATCTGCTTGCCGGCGGCCGCCTCCAGGACACGCGTCACGTTCGTCGAGATCAGGGTCCTCCGGGCGAGAACGCCGAGGTACACGGTCTCGAGGTGGGCGAACAGCGTGTAGTCGCCCTCGATCGTCATCACCGTCTCCCAGGGCTCGACTCGATCGCCGTCGAAGAGCGCGTGAACGGTCAGCGCATCCCAGTCCTCCGAGCACAGCCTGAGCACCGCGATCGCCTCGTCCATCCCTCCGAGCACGGCGTGGTGCTTCTGGAACACCTGCATCACGACGCGAGGGCGGCGTTCGTCGGCGACCAGGGCCGAGCGCGTGTGGTTGAAGTAGGCGTCGGTGTAATACCCCTCCCGCATCTTCTCGACGGGGAGGTCGAAGATCTCCGGCGGGAGCCGCCTACCCTGTCGCCTGGTGTTCAGAGCCATCGCGGTGACCGTCGGCGGCCTCGAGCCGGAGGCAGGCCTCGAGCGCCGCCTCGGCGACCTCGAGTTGACCGGCATCGGGCTCGGCGGTGGCGAGCCGGTGCTGCAATTCGTGACCCGGCCACGCCAGGGCCCGGGCGACAGGATGCTCCGGGTTCCGCACCATCCAGGAGAAGACCTCCGTGGCCGCCGCGACGCTTCCGACCCCGGCGGCGAGACGCACGATGCCGCGCACCGGCTCGGGGGCTCGGGCCGCGAGGGCAGCACCGACGGCCGAGGTGACGAGCAGCGGGCCGATCAGGTGCGAGCCGCAGCGCTCGTGCTCCTTCCCGCGCGGCTCCCCGTGCTCGTAGCTCCCGATCGAGATGTGCTCCGCTCCGTGGTAGGCCGCGAGCTCGGAGCCGCGCAGCGCCAGCGTCGCCGGGAGCAGGGAAACCGCACCGCCGAGGAGCTCTCTCGTCGCCGGGCCGAGGACCGACGAGCGCCGGAGCGCGTGCGCGACGACGGCGCTTGCGACGGCGGAGACGAGTACCGCGCGACGCTCGAACGGCAACCGCGCCTCGGGACGTGCACGACGGATCCGCGGCAGCAGAGCGAACGCATCGAGTATCCGCATCGGGCCGCGGAGCAGGGGATTCTCGACGTCCGCGCCGCGAACGCTCTTCGCGCCCGACGAGACCCGTAGCTCCCCGTCATCGGTCCGCACGGCCACGGCCCACGACGTCGGGCCGTGCACCAGCACGCCGTTCTGGAGCGCCATGCCGCCGAGGCGGACCTTCCGCTCTTGCTCGCCCATCGGCTCCAGAGTACCCCGTCGCCGGCCGGCGGCGTCTCGATGCACGATCGCGACACTCGCGGCACCCACGGGTCACGGTTGTGGCGGTAGGCTCGCGGTGGGGAGGAGGCCGGGAACGCCTAGGCAGCGACGCCCGTACCGCCGCCAGAGCCGCCCACTCCGACAGCGACGTGGCGCAGGAAGTCCACGCCGAGCTCGAGGTCGTCGACCGCAATCCGTTCGTCTGCCGAATGGATGAGCCGTGCGGCGAGGTCTGCGCTCATCGCCCGCAGCGGGAAGAAGCCGTACGCGACCGTGCCGAATGCCTCACGCAGCCAGTGCGAATCGGTGAACCCGGCGACGCACATCGGGGCAACGCGTGCACCTGGTTCGAGCCGGTCGACAAACGACTCGATCGCGGCCCAGAGGGGCGTCCCCAGCTCCGACCGCGTACCGCCCTGGCCGTCGCGCCACTCGAGCTCGTAGTCGCCCTCGCCCAACCACGCTCGAAGGGCCCGGTCGGCCTCGTCCTCGGTCTGCCCGGGAAGCAGCCGGCAGTCGACGCTCACCTCGCACCGCCCCGGGATCACGTTCCGCTTCTGCGACGCCGCCACCATCGTCGGCGCAACCGTCATGCCGAGCAGCGGCTCGATCGTCTCGGCCGCGAGCGGGTCGATCGACTGTGCCACTTCGAGCGCGCGATCCGGGGACGGCACGGTGTCCACCACCGCACCGAGGAAGCCCTCGGCTTCGGGGATCAGCACCGGTTCGGGCGCGAACGCGCCGAGCCGCTCGATCAGCCCGGCCGCCTTGACGAGGGCGTTGTCGGCGATCCCGGGCATCGACGCGTGGCCGCTCCGACCACGGACGCGGAGGACCACCGGCGAGCTACGCTTCTCGGCCGCCGAGCACAGGTAGAGCACACGCCCCCCGAGCTCGATCCGGTCGCCCGCGCCCTCGTTGACCGCGTAGTCGCAGCGCACTGCTTCCGGGTGCCGCGAGCACAGCCACTCGAGCCCGTACGTCACCCCCTCGCCCATCTCCTCGTCGGCGGTCGCCGCGAACACGAGGTCGCCCGATGGCCGGAACCCCTCTCGCGCAAGCGATGCGATCGCGACCGCGCTCGCCGCCACCTGCCCCTTCATGTCGAGAGCTCCCCGTCCCCATACGCATCCGTCTCGGAGCTCGCCTGACCACGGATCGACCGACCACTCGGCCGGATCGGCCAGAACGGTGTCGGTGTGCGACAGCAGCATCAGGCTCGGCCCTTCCCCTCGACCCGGAATCCGCGCAACCAGGTTCGCCCGCTCGGGTACGCGCGCGTAGAGCTCGCACTCGAGCCCGTGCGGTTCGAGGTAGTCGCGAAGCACCTCGGCGGCCGCGGTCTCGTTCCCGGGCGGATTGACGGTGTCGACCCGGATCAGCGCCTGGAGGAGCTCGACGGCCTCGTCGCGAAGACGGACGTCGTCCGTCACCGGCGGGTTCCGAGGATCAGCACGTACTCGCGGCTGAGCGAACCGTCGCCGAGCAGCTGCCTGTACTCCCGTCCGGCGTTCTCCCGCGCGTCGGGCTCCAGCGTGTCCAGCCAGGCCTTGAGCGGGGGGACGGAGCTCGAGAGCAACTGCCAGCACTCGTCGGCCGACGAGGCCGAGATCGTCGCCTCGCCCCGCTGGAACGAGAGCTCGGCCTCAGGAAAGAGGCCGCAGACGTACCCGTCCTCGGCCCATTGGTGTGCCGTGACGCCCTCGTAGTCGGGCCGCAGCCGCCGGCCGACCTCGCACCACCCGTCCCGTTCCCACGCCGTGATCGCGAACCGCCCGGCCGGCCGGCAGACGCGCGTCAGCTCTGCCGCCGCCCGGGCGTGGTCGGGTGCGAAGATCATCCCGAAGGCGGATGCGACAGCGTCGAACTCGCCGTCCGCGTACGGGAGCGCCTGCGCGTCGCCCTCGTCGAAGCGAATCGAGAGCTCCTCGGCCTCCGCCGCCGTCCGGGCCTTCGCGAGCTGGTCGGGCGAGATGTCGAGCCCGTTGACCTCCACCCCGCCACGCGCAGCGATCAGGGCGACGCCTCCGGTACCACACGCGAGGTCGAGGAACCGGTCGCCCGGCTCAGGGGCGAGCGTCTCGACGACCCTGCGGTGCGTGGGGGCGAACGCCTCCGCGATCCGCTCGTAGGTAGCCCCGCTCCAGGCGGCCGCGACGTCGCTCAGCTCGCGTCCCCGATCGCCTTGTTGGTCAGCTCGGTCCTCACCTTCCACAGCTCCGGGTAGAGCTTCCGTTGAACCAGCTTGCCGAGCATCTGCACCGGCGTCCCCTGGGTGCCGACGACGTCCCCGCCGATGATCCGCTCCACGACCATGAAGTGCCGGACGCGCCAGGTGGTTGCCCACTCGTCGAGATCGGTCAGCGCCTCGGCGAGCTGGTAGAGATCCTCGTGCTCACGCCCCCGGGTGTAGACGTCGGCGAGAGAGAGTCCCTCCCGGCGGCGGAGCCCGTCGAACGCCTGGAGCAGGGCCGGAGCGGCATGCCGGACGCGGCTCCACCCCGGCGAGTCGAAGCCGCTGCCGTGCCCGAGCACCGGCCGGACGGACGCGGTGTACTCCCACGGCGACATCAGCTCGAGCATGTCGAGGGCGTGGGTGACCAGCCTGAAGCAGAGAACGGCGCGGCCCAGCAGGCGCAGTGCCGGGCGGATCTCGCCGGCCTCCAGGTGCGACGTCGCGACCTCGATCTCCTCCCCGGCCAGCTTCAGCCACAGCTCCGACGACTGGTGCGTCACCTGGAACAGCAGCTCGTCGCGGTGCGCACGCTCCTCGGGTGTCTTCTGGAGCGAGAGCAGGTCGTCGGTGTGCAGGTACCGCTCGTAGTCGCTCCCGCCCTGCCCGGGGAGAATCGGCGCGAACTCGTCGCCCAGGCCGGTCTGCTCCTGCCGGGACATGGGCTGAGCATACTTCTGCCGTGTCCGACCTGTTCGCAGACGCAGCAGAGCAGCGGTCGGCCGAGCACGCCCCGCTGGCGATGCGGCTGCGGCCGGCGACGCTGGACGAATTCGTCGGGCAGGAGCACGTCCTCGCCGAGAGGTCGGCCCTGCGGCGGGCGATCGCGGAGGACCGCGTCGGCTCCGCGATCTTCTTCGGACCGCCGGGAAGCGGGAAGACGACGCTCGCCCGGATCATCGCCCGGGCGACGGGCGCAGCCTTCGAGGAGCTCTCCGCCGTCTCGGCGTCGGTCGCCGACGTGCGCGGCGTCCTGGCCCGGGCGAACGAGCGGCTCGGGGCACACGGGCAGCGGACGATTCTGTTCCTCGACGAGATCCACCGCTTCAACAAGGCACAGCAGGACGCACTGCTGCCCGCGGTGGAGACCGGCCTCGTCACGCTGATCGGGGCGACGACCGAGAACCCCTACTTCGAGGTCAACTCCGCGCTGCTCAGCCGGGTGCAGCTCTTCGAGCTTGGTCCGCTCGAGATCGGAGATCTCGAGCGGGTGATCGCCCGGGGCGAAGGGGCGCTGGATGTCGAGCTCGACCCGACCCTCAGGACACTGATTGCCCGGCGGGCGGGCGGAGATGCGCGGAACGCCCTGAACATCCTCGAGTCGGCGGCGGCCGCAGCGGGAGAGGCACCGGTGACCGAGGCAAACGTCGAGGACGCGGCGAGGAAGCGGCCACTCCTCTACGACAAGGACGGCGACGCCCACTACGACTTCACCTCCGCGTTCATCAAGTCGATGCGGGGCTCTGATCCGGACGCGGCCGTCTACTACCTCGCCGCGATGCTCGAAGGGGGAGAGGACCCGCGCTTCATCGCCCGCCGCATGGTGATCCTCGCCTCCGAGGACGTCGGGAACGCCGACCCCCAGGGGCTCGTTGTCGCTGTCGCAGCGGCACAGGCGGTGGAGCACGTCGGGCTGCCGGAGGCGCAACTCAATCTGGCCCAGGCCGCGATCTACCTCGCGCTGGCGCCGAAGTCGAACGCGGTGCTCGTCGCGCTCGGCGAGGCACGGAGAGACGTCCGCGAGCATGGCACCGTCCGTCCGCCGAAGGAGCTCCGCGACGCGCACTACCCGGGCGCGAAGAAGCTCGGCCACGGGCAGGGCTACGTCTACCCGCACGACGACCCGGCCGGGTTCGAGCTCGACCATCTGCCCGACGAGCTGAAGGGCCGAAAGTACTGGCGTCCGTAGGCTCGGCCGACGTCTAGAGAATGCGGGCGCCGAGCGCGCTCGCCGCCAGCTCGACGGCGAGCTCGGCGGTCTCGTTCTCCCGGTCGAGGATCGGGTTCACCTCCACGACCTCGAGGGACCCCATCAGCCCCGACTCGGCGACCAGCTCCATCGCGAGGTGCGCCTCGCGGTAGGAGAGACCGCCGCGGACGGGCGTCCCGACGCCGGGCGCGACGTCCGGATCGAGCGCGTCCATGTCGAGGCTGACGTGGACGAAGCCCGGGCCGTCGATCTGCTCGAGCGACTTGGTCACGGCGTGCTCGATCCCGACACGGTCGATGTCGCTCATCGTGAACACGGTCGCGTTCAGCTCGTGGAGGAGCGCGCGCTCGCCGTCGTCGAGGGCGCGGACTCCCACGAGCGCCACGCGGTTCGGGTCGACCGAGGGAGAGCTGATGCCGGGGACGTCGAAGTCGGCCCCGGCCAGGCCCATCGCCGCGGCGAGCACCATCCCGTGCACGTTTCCGCTCGGGCTCGTCTCGGGCCGGTTCAGATCACCGTGGGCGTCGACCCAGAGGACACCGCCGACACCCGGCCCACGCGCGAGTCCGCCGAGGGTCCCGAGGGCGACGGAGTGGTCTCCGCCGAGCACCAGCGGGAAGCGCCCCTCGGCCTTCGCGTCCGCGACCAGATCGGCGACCCGCTCGCAGGCGGTGAGGATCTCGCGCAGGTAGCGGAGCCGCTCGTCGCCGACGTTCGACGCCTCGGCGACCGCCGTCTGGACGTTGCCGAGGTCGACGCATTCGCGGCCCAGGGACCGGATGCGCGCATCGAGCTCCGCATACCGAATCGCGGACGGGCCCATGTCGACCCCGCGCCGCCCGGCGCCGAGATCGAGGGCCGCTCCGATCACCGCGATCGGCTTGTGCGTTTCTGCAGTTTCCACGTCGGGCAAACTACTGGAGAGTGACCCCCGCCTCGGCCTATGGAACCGTTCGCGTCTTGCTCGCGGACGACGACCGCCGCTACGCCGCGGCCCTGCGCCTCCTGATCGAGGAGCAGCCCGAGCTGACCGTCGTCGCGCTCGCCTACGACGGCCAGGAGACCATCGACCTCGCCGACGATCTCGAGCCCGACGCGGTAGTGGTCGACCTCCACATGCCCAAGATGGACGGAGTCACCGCCATCCGGAAGCTGCGCGAGGCGCATCCGCACATCTGCCTGATCGCCCTCACCGGCGACGAGAGCAGCGAGATCCACGCGGAGGCGGCCGAGGCCGGTGCAGACGGAGTCCTGGTGAAGGGGCAGATGCTCGAAGCGCTGGTCGAGCGCCTCCGCGGCGCCCGGACGCACTAGCGAGTGGCGAGGGCCGGAATCGAACCGGCGACACCACGGTTTTCAGCCGTGTGCTCTACCGACTGAGCTACCTCGCCGCGCGGGGGAGTGTAGCCAAGAGAAACGGCACGACCGCTCGCCGGCGACCGAGCCGGCGAGCACGGACAAGACGTGGTGTCGCCGGTTCGATTCCGGCCCTCGCCATCGCCCGCCGCGGCTCAGCGGCGAGCACAGCCAAGAAGGACGTCCGGGCCGGTGCTACCGTGCCGCGGACGTCCTCTGGTCGGGACCCTATCCGATGAGAAGCGGCCGTCAAGCATCGCTTCAGTCGACGGCGTCGATCGCGAGCCGCCGGCCGGGCCGAATCGCAAACATCTCCGCCGCGTTGCCGTCGGTGATCGCAAGAGCGATGTTCCGGTAGGAGTCCTCGTAGAGGATGATGTCGCCGGGCCTGGCGTCGGCGAACGTGCGCGCAGCAGTCGCGTAGTAGCGGTCGGAGCCGAGGTCGAGCTCGACGCGCTCCCCGGGGACGATGCCGGCCGTCTCCATGTCGGCGGCGACGAGGTTGAGCTGGACGTTGCCGTAGCGGTCGACGTAGAGGACGGTGGCGGTGATCCGTGAGCCTGCGATCACGGGCGTGGGCAACTCGAGGCGGACGAGCGACCCGGGCTCGACCGGCGGCCCGAGGTCACCGGGATCGACACCGCTCGAGAGATGCGCGGCGGCGGGGGCGAAGACGTCACGGCCGTGAAACGTCCTCGACAGCGGTTCGAGCATATAGGCGGGGTTCGCCAGCTCCCAGGCGGCGTCGACCCCACCCAGCTTCTCCGCAGCCGGCACGAGCAACCCGTTGTCGGGACCGACGTAGAACCGGCCGGTCGCATCCCGGACGGCCAGTGCCCGCCGGCCGGTTCCGACACCCGGATCGACGACGGCCAGGTGCACGCCCTCTGGCATGTACGGCACGGTGTTCGCGAGCACGAGCCCGCCCTGGAGGACGGCCTGAGGCTCGATCCCGTGAGTGATGTCGATGACCGTCACCCCTGGAGCGATCCGGGCGATCACCCCGTGACAGGTTCCGACGAAGTCGTCCTGGAGCCCGAAGTCGGAGAGGAAGGTGATGAACACGGCGGGAGGCTACCCCTCCACGGCGCGGACGAGACCGGCGTTGTCGGCCGTCGCCGCCTCGCGGAGCACGCGCAGGCCGGCAGAGCGTGCGGCTGCGGTCGTCTCGGGACCGATCGTCACCACGGGGATCTCGCCGTTCACGGCCGCGAGCGCGCGGGCAGCCGACGGGGACGCGACCACCGCCAGGTCGCCGTCGATCTCGGGAGCGAGCGACCGCGTTCGGTAGAGGACGACGACGTCGGCGCCGAGCCTCTCGGCGAGCAGCGGCCGCGCGCCCTCGGCACCGGCGAACAGCACCCGGCCGGCCGGCCGAGGGATCTCCGCGAGCAGGCCCTCCTGCGACGGGACGCCCGCGACGAGGTCGACCTCGCCCCACGCCCGCGCGGTCGCGGAGCCGACCGCCGCCACGCGCGCAGCTCGTCCCCTGGCCCGCCGCTTCAGCTCGTGCGCGCCGGTCGCGCTCGTCAGGACGAGCCAGTCGTAGCCGTCGAGGTCGATCGGCCCCGTCTCCACCGGCTCGATCGCGATCAGCGGGGCGACCACGACGTCGTGACCGAGCCCGCGCAGGCGCTCGGCCAGCTCCTCGTTCCGGCCCTCGGGACGGGTCAGGACGACGCGAGCCGTGCGAGCTCCTTCCCGAGCGCGACCGGATCGTCGCCGGTGCGCCGTTCGACCCAGCCGCCGTCCTCGTCGGCGACGAGAGCGGTCAAGGTGGCCCCGTCGTGGTGGGCGGCCACCGGGGCCAGGCACCCTCCGCCGACCGCAGCGACGCAGACGCGTTCGGCCTCGACCCTGCGCCTGGTCTCGGGATCGTCGGCTGCGAGAACCAGATCCTCCTCGCCCGCGCGCACCTGGAGCGCGAGCGCCCCCTGACCCGCTTCCGGGAGCACCTCGAGCGGATCGAACCGGCGGCCGATCTCGGCGGCGAGCCCGAGCCGGTCGAGACCGCACGCCGCGAGGACGACAGCGTCGAGCCCGCGCTCGCTCCTCTTGCGCAGACGCGTGTCGATGTTGCCGCGCAGCGGCTCGATCGACAGCGAGGGCTCGAGTACGAGCAGCTGCGCTCGCCGCCGGACGGAGGCGGTCCCGATCCGCATCCCGGGCCGGATCGCGTCCGCACCGCAGAGCGCGTCGCGCGGATCGTCGCGCGGAAGGTAGGCGCCGACGGCCAGCCCGGCGGTGTCCGTGGAGGTCATGTCCTTCGCCGAATGCACGGCCACGTCGATCCGCCCGGCGAGCAGTGCCTCCTCGAGCTCCTTGACGAACACGCCGCGGGCGCCGATCGCCCCGAACGGGCTGCGCCGGTCTCGGTCGCCCGCCGTCGTGATCGGGACGATCGCGACCGGCCCGGCCAGCAGCTCCGCCGCGAGCGCGGCCTGCTTCAGCGCGAGCCGGCTCCCACGCGAGCCGAGCTGGACGACGGTCACTCCTGGTCGTCGCCGAGGCCGAAGAGGTGCCGGACGGCCTGTGCGTAGCTTCCGCCGTCGGCGCCGGCGGCGGCCTCCTTCAGCCGCACCGTCGGCAGGTGGAGCAGCTTGTCGACGATCCGCGCCGTGATCGACTCGACGACCTCCTGGTCCGACGACGAGAGCCGGCCGCGCGCACGCTCGAGCTCGGCGGCCCGGATCTCCTCGGCGTGCGCCCGCAGCGATGCGATCGCCGGAACGACCTCCCGCGCGGCCTGCCACTCGTGGAAGCTCTCCGCCTCCTCCGCGACGATCGCCTCGGCCCGTGCAGCCTCCCGGCGCCGCCCGGCGAGGCTCGACGCGACGACCGACTCGAGGTCGTCGATGTCGTACAGGTAGCAGCCGTCGAGCTCGTGGATCGCAGGATCGAGATCGCGCGGGACGGCCAGGTCGATCAGGAACAGCGGCCGCCCCTTGCGCGGTCCCAGCGCGGCCGCGATGTCGTCCCGCGCCAGGACACGGCCGGGCGCCCCGGTCGACGAGACGACGACGTCGATCTCGCCGAGCACGCCTGCAGCTCCGTCGATGGCGATGCCCTCGCTGGCGAAGCGGTCGGCCAGCTCTGCCGCCCGGTGCGGGGACCGATTGGCGACGTAGGCGATCCGGGCGCCGCGAGCGGCGAGGCTCCGGGCGGCGAGCTCGGCGACGTGACCTGCGCCGACGAGCAGCACGCGACAGCCGTCGAGCTGCCCGAACACCTGCTGGACGAGCGCCGCAGCGGCGGCCGACACCGACGCCGGGCTCTCGGCGATCGCCGTCTCGGCACGAACCTTCTTCCCGGCGTGCAGCGCCTGGCGGAAGACCCGGTCGAGCACCGGGCCCGTCGTGCCCGCCTCGAACGCCGCCCGGACCTGCCCGAGGATCTCGCCCTCCCCGGGAACGAGCGAGTCGAGGCCGGCGGCGACTCGGAAGAGGTGCAGGGCCGCCGCCTCGTCCGCCAGCCGGTAGACGACCGAGCGGAGCTCCTCCGGCGGCAGGCCGCTGAGGGACACGAGCGCGTCCAGGGCGCGGGGTTCGGCGTCCGGGCCGACGAGGTACAGCTCGGTCCGGTTACAGGTCGACAGGCAGACTGCCTCGCCGTCCTCGGCGAGGGACCCCGCCAGCTCCTGCACCTGCTCCAGCGGGACGAATGCCCGCTCCCGGACGGCGACCGGAGTTCCCTGGTGCGAGAGGCCGACGAGCGTGAGCGTCATGAGAAGTGACCCGCCTGGAGGCCGAGCCGCGCGACGATGACGAGCGCGAAGCCGGCAAGCGCGAGATACGCGGCCCTGCGGCCGTGCCATCCGGCCTCGTACCGGAGCACGAGGTAGCTGCCGTAGACGGCCCACGTCCCCAGCGTGACCGCCATCAGCGCGTCCACCGTGCCGCCGTCGTCCCGGAGCCGGACGAGCCCGGCGACGATTCCGGCGGTGAGCGCGGGCAGCGCGACCGCGATCGTCCTCCCCGTGAGCGTCTCGAGCGTCAAGAGCGACGGCGCGCGGCCGAGCAGCGCAGCGGGCCGGTGGCTCTTCAGGCGCCGCTCCTGCCACAGGTAGAGAGCGGAGAGCGCGGCGGCGAGGGTGAACGCCGCGAAGGCGAACGAAAGGAGGCCGACGTGGACGACGAGGAAGACGGTCGAGTAGCCGCTGTCGGTCCCGACGCCCGTACCGCCGCCGAGCCGCGCGATCACGAGCAACGCCGCTGCGGGCGGCATGACGGCCAGGCCGAGCAGGCGGTACCGCCACCGGCAGCCCCACACGAGGTAGACGCTGACGACGAGCCAGACGAAGAGGTTCAGCGAGCCCGCCCAGGTGGCCCACGGAAACCCGTCCGCGCGCACCGCCTGGTCGACGAGCAGGGCGGTCTGGAGCAGCCACCCGAGCCGGACGCCCCACGTCGCGACCCGTCCCGCAAAGCCGGGCTGCCGCGCATCGACGGCGTAGGCAACCGCCGCGCCGGCATAGGCGAGGAAGGCGAGCCCGAACAGGTATTCAGCCATCGACCCGTTTTCGTGCCAGCTCGGCGAGCTCGCCCACCTCCCGCTCGAGCCGCGACAGCTTCAACGCCATGATCGCGAAGTAGACGAGAACGAACCCGAAGACGACCAGGTATGCGGCGGCGACGTACTTCTCCTCCGTCGTCACGTCAGGAGCTCCCGCAGCTCGCGGAGGCGCGCGTCGAGCCGCTTGCCGGCGAGCTCGAACTGGTAGAGCGCGACGAACAGCGAGAGCATCGCCGCGAGACAGACGCAGAACGTGAAGAACTGCGAGCCGGCCATCTGCGGCCCGTGGCGGTTGAAGGCGACGGGGTGGATGTACTGGTTCGCGAGCCGGATGGCGAGAAAGCTGATCGGAATCAGGACGACGCCGAACAGGGAGTACACGGCGCACAGGTTCGCCCGCTGCGGCCCCGGCTCGACCGAATAGCGGAGCATGAAGTAGGCGGAGTAGAAGAGGAAGAGCACGAGGAAGAGGACGAGCTGCCGCTCGCTCCACAGCCACCAGTGCCCCCAGCGGAACTTGGCCCACAGGGAACCGGTGAGGAGCGTCATCGCGCCGAAGATCACTCCGAGGTGGATGGCGACGTAGCTCTCGAGGTCGGCGCCGGGCTTGCCCTTCCAGAGGTGGATCAGTCCCTTCCAGGCCCCCCAACCGAAGCACGCGTACGCCGTCAGGGCGATCGGGACGTGGAAGTAGAAGATCTTCTGGTTGAGCCCGTCCTCGTCGACCGGCGCGTAGAAGAAGACGAGTGCGATCGCCGCCGGCACGAGCACGGCGGCGAGGATCGCGGACAGCGCGAGCTGGTTATTCCGTAACGACGTACTCAAAGGAAGCCCAGGAGATGATCGCAAAGACGCCGTCGTAGAGCGCGAGAAACCCCAGGTAACGAGCGGGTTCGTCGGCCACGCTGGCCCCGACGCCGCCGACGACGATCGGGATCGCGAGCGGCAGGAAGAGCAGGGGGAGGAGGAGCTCCCTTGCGCGTCCCGCGACCGCCATCGCGGCGAGCACGGTGCCGACCGCGCAGATCCCGAGATCGGCCAGCGCGACGCCCGCGATCGTCGCCCCGTCGACCCCGGAGAAGAAGAGCGCGAACACGGGCAGCGCGACGAGCTCGGCCATGACGAGGAAGCCGAGCATCGCCACCGCCTTCGCCAGCCAGATCGCGCTGCGGTCACAAGGGGCGAGCAGGAGGCCGTCGAGCAGCCGCTGCTCGCGCTCGGCGACGAACGCCCGCGTCAGCCCGAGCAGCGCCGTGAAGACGATCGCGACCCACAGCATCCCCTTGGCCGCGAGGTCGGAGCTCCCGGACGGCAGGGCGAAGTGGAAGACGACGAGCGCGGCGACGACGAAGAGCAGCATCGCCGGGACGATGCTCCGGGCCCGCAACTCGAGCCGGAGATCCTTGCGTGCCAGGGTGGCGACGTCGGCGAGGTACGTGCTCACCCGAAGGCCAGTCGTTGCGAGGCAAGCGGCTCGAGCCGTGCCGGGTCGTGAGTCGAGACGACGAAGGTCGCCCGAGGCCGTAGCTCGACCAGCTCGCGGTCGAGCAGCGACGCACCCTCGTCGTCCAGCGCGCTGAACGGCTCGTCGAGGACGAGCAACTCGGGGCCGTGGAGGAGCGATCTGCAGAGCGCGAGCCGCTGGAGCATCCCGCGAGAGAACGAGTCGGCCCGCTGGTTGCGCGCCTCCCACAGGCCGAAGCGCTCGAGCAGCATCCCGATGCGCTCGCGGCGCTCGGACACGCGGTACAGACGGCCGTAGAGGTCGAGATTCTCGATCGCGGTCAGCTCGCGGTAGACGAGCGGCTCGTGGCCGAGGAACCCGATCCGCTCGCGGGATGCCTCGACCTCGAGCTCTCCGGCGGTCGGCACCAGCAACCCCGCGATCAGGCGTAGGAGCGTCGTCTTGCCGGAGCCGTTCGGTCCGGTCAGCAGCAGGAACCCGCCCCGGCCGACCTCGAGATCGAGGTCGCGGATCACGTGCTTCGTCCCGTACGTGCGCCCGAGCTTCCGCGCCGCGATCACTGAGCGAGGACGTCGGCGAGGACGAAGGCGAAGAACGTGACGCTGATCACGCCGTTCATGGTGAAGAAGGCGGCATCGAGGCGGTGCACGTCGCCGGGCCGGACGAGCGAGTGCTCGTACGACAGCAGTCCCGCGACCACCGCCACACCGAGCCAGTAGAGGAGGCCGACGTCCAGTCCTGCGCCGGCGGCCGCCAGCAGCCACACGGTCAGCATGTGCAGGCCGCGTGCGCCGACGAACACCCCACGCTCGCCCCAGCGGGTCGCCCACGAGTGCAGTCCCTGCGCCCTGTCGATCTCGACGTCGAACAGGGAGTAGAAGAGATCGAAGCCCGCGACCCAGGCGGCCACCGCTCCGCCGAGCGCCCAGGCCTGCCAGGGCAGGTCGCCGCGGATCGCGATCCACGCGCCCATCGGCGCCAACCCGTCCACCGCGCCGAGCCAGAGATGCGCGAGCCAGGTGACACGCTTCAGGTAGGGGTAGATCACGAAGCCGGCGACGGGGATAGGCCACAGCCAGCGGCAGATCGGGTCGAGCTGCCAGACAGCGACGAGGAAGACGGCGAGCGACGCGAGGCAGAAGCCCACGACCTGCGCGCGGGTCAGCCGCCCTGCAGGAAGCTCGCGCCCCACAGTCCGCGGGTTGCGGGCGTCGATCTCGGCGTCGATCAGCCGGTTGAGCGCCATCGCCAGCGAGCGGGCGCCGACCATCGCGACCGTGATCCAGACGAGATCGTGTGCGCTCGGAACCGCGTCGACCGCGAGGAACGCGCCGACGTAGGCGAACGGCAGCGCAAAGACCGTGTGCTCGATCTTGACGAGCGACGCAAACCGCCGCGGGTGCGTAGCGAGGACGCTCATCCGCTCACGTCTGCCGGTGACCTGACGCCGTCTCGCCCGCGAGCAGCTGGAGCGCGTGTGCCAGGGCCGGCTTGAGGACGGCGAAGCCGTCGCGGCAGCCGCCGGGCGAGCCGGGCAGATTGACGACGAGCGTCGATCCGCGGGTCCCGGCGATCCCGCGCGAGAGCAGGCCGTGCGGCGTCTTCGCTGCCGAGTCGGCCCGAATCGCCTCGGCGATCCCCGGCGCCGCGCGGTCGAGCACCTGCATCGTCGCCTCGGGGGTGACGTCCCGTGGGCCGAGGCCGGTTCCGCCGGTGGTGAGCACGACCCGGCTGTCGTCCGCCAGGGCAACGAGCGCGTCCGCGATCGCGTCGCGGTCGTCGGGAACGACCCGCCGTTCGACCTCGAACCCCTCGCCGGTGAGGAGCTCCGCGAGGAGGTCGCCGCTCGTGTCCTCGCGCGTCCCCTCGGAGACCCCGTCGGAGACGGTCAGCACCGCCGCCCTCATACCGCCTCCTTCGTCTTCTCGAGGAGCCGCACGCTCTCGACGACCATCGCCTTGTCGATCGCCTTCGCCATGTCGTAGACGGTCAGCGCCGCGACGGACGCGGCGACGAGGGCTTCCATCTCGACTCCCGTCTGGGCAGTGGTTTCGACAGTCGCCTGAATCTCGACGGACTCCCCACGAACGCCGACCGTCAGGTCGATGTTCGTCAAAGGCAACGGATGGCAGAGCGGGATCAGCTCCGACGTGCGCTTCGCAGCCATCACCCCCGCGACCTGAGCGGTGACGAGCGCGTCGCCCTTCGGCAGGTCCCGCAGCCGCTCGGCCGTCTCGGGCGCCATCCGGACGGTCGCGGCGGCCACGGCGCGACGACGCGACAGCGGCTTTCCGCCGACGTCGACCATGCGGACGTCGCCGGACTCGTCGACGTGCGAGAGGTCGGCCATCGCAGGGGAATGTAGCTAGAGCGCTCGCCTTTTCCGGCGGCGTCCGGGCTCCGTCCGCGCGACTGCCGAACTCATGTGAGCGCGGAGACCCGGTCGAGATCGGCCAGCTGGAGGTCGAGCCACTCGACCAGGTCGTGCTCGCGGACGTAGCTGCGAAGCGCGCGGGCGCGGGCGCGGCGCTCCTCCGGGGGAAGCGACAGCGCGGCGTGAAGCGCCTCGGCCTGGCCCGCGGCGTCGAGGGGGTCGACGGCGACCACCCAGGGCGCCAGCTCCTCGTACGCCCCCGCGTTCCGGGAGAGCACGACCGCACCGTCGCGCTCGTTTACCAGCGGCGCCTCCTTCGCGACCAGGTTCAGGCCGTCGAAGAGGGCGTTCACGAACAGCACGTCGTACTGCTTGTACGCAGCCACTGAGCGGGGGAAGTCGTCCTTGACCTCGAGCAGGATCGGCTCCCATCCATCGCCGCCGAACCGACCGTTGACCTCGGCGGCGGCGGCACGGATCTCGTCGAGGTAGGCGGCGTACTGCGGGATGTCCTGCCTGGACGGATCGAGGAGCGCCAGCATCGCGACCTTCCCGTGAGCCTCCGGATGCGCCTCGAGGTAGAGGCCGAACGCCTGGAACCCCCGCACGATGTTCTTCGAGGGGTCGGTGCGTTCGGCGCGGACGATCAGTCTCTCCCGTCGCAGGGACTCCAGGTCGCGCTCCTCCGTGCGGACGGCGTCGCTCTGGACGAGCTCGTCGAACTCTCCGGTGTCGACCGAGATCGGGTGAGCGGTGACGAGCGTCGTGCGGCCGTCGTGCTCGACGACACTCGTCGCGGCGTCCACCTCGGCTCCGAGCACCGCCGCAGCCGACTCGAGGAAGTTCGCGCGCCAGCGGGGGGTGTGGAAACCGACCACGTCGTTCGCGAGCAGTCCTTCGTGGATCGCGCGGCACATGTGCTCTGGAAGGACGCTCCAGCCGCGCGCGTCCGGCCACGGGATGTGGACGAACTGCGACATCGCTGCACCGGGACGGACGAGACGCACCACCGTGGGAGCGGCGTAGAGCTGGTAGTCGTGGAACCAGATCGGCGCATCCGGATCGGCGGCGACCTCGTCGAGCACGGCCTCGGCGACCGCCTCGTTCACGCGCAGGTAGCTCTCCCAGGCCGCGTCCAGCTCCGGATTTCCCACCAGGCCCCAGAGCTCGTGCTGGAGGAACCAGAGGGCGGGGTTCGCGAACTGGTTGTAGAAGCGGTCGAAGTCGGCCGGGTCGTGAACCACGAGCCGGAACCGGTACGGGGAGCCGTCGCGGCCGGTTTCGTCGAACGCGCCGTCGGCCTCGGCGGCGACGGCCCTGTCCTCGTCCGTCATCGCGTTGGCGACCCACGTCACCTCGTGTCGCGAGACCAGCGGCGCCAGCGCCGTCACGAGCCCTCCGCCACCGCGCCGTACCGCTCGGCCGTGCTCGTCGCGCGTATAGGTGACCGGCCCGCGGTTCGAGACGATGATCAGCCGGCGCCGAGGGGACGTCACCCGACCAGCGTAACCCGCCGAGCGAGGGACCTAAACCGCGCGCACTACCGGCCGGCGTCGGGATTCGGCGGCCGGTTGGCGAGCGTCACCCGCACGACTTCGCGCTCGCCGCCGCGTACCACCGCGAAGGTCACCGTCTGGCCGGGTCGCAGCCGCTCGGTCACGGCGCGCACCACGTCCGCCGAGCTGCGGATCCGACGCCCGCCGATCGCGATGACCACGTCGCCTCCGAACGTGAAGGTCGATCCGTTGAAGTCACGGTCGTCGGAACCGCCGCGCAACCCCGCCCGGGCGGCCGGACTGTCCGGTCGCACGCTCGTGATCACGGCGCCGTAACGGACGGGGTAGTGGAACCGGCGCGCGATGCCGGGAGTCAGATCCTCGGAGGTGATGCCCGCATACGCGTACGAGACCTTGCCGGTGGCGATCAGCTGCCGCATCGAGCGCCGCGCGGCGTTGATCGGCACGGCGAAGCCGACGCCTTCGGCATTGCCGGAGTCGCTCCGGATCTGGGCGTTGATGCCGATCACCCTCCCCTGTGCGTCGAAGAGGGGTCCGCCCGAGTTGCCGTGGTTGATCGGCGCGTCCACCTGGATCGCGTCGACGAGGTTGTACTGCGACGTCAGCGACTCGATCGAGCGCTGCGTCGCAGAGACCACGCCGACCGTGAGCGAGTTCTCGTTCCCGAAGGGGCTGCCGATTGCGGCGACCGGCTCCCCGACCGCCACGCGGCTGGAATCTCCCAGTGGGAGAGGGCTGAGCGAATGCGCTTTCGGGTCGACGCGCAGCACCCCGATGTCGTCGAAAACATCCCAACCGACGATCTGCGCTTTGACACGGTCTCGGTCGCGGAACTCGACGAAGACGTCGGAGGCCGGCCGTGCCGTGCCCCCATCCGTGCCTGCCGTCGTGATCACGTGCGAGCTGGTCAGGATCAAACCGCCGGACGAGACGACGAAGCCGGAGCCCTGTGCCGCACTGGCGCTGTTGCCCGTTCCGAAAACGGCATAGAGCGTGACGACGCCTGCCGACCGTCCGGCGTAGATGCGCGCCGGATCGAAGGCGCCGCTGATCGCCGGTCGCACGGAGGCCGAGGTCGCCTGCGCCGGCGGCGCGTCCTGGACGAGCACCGTGCGCCGCTCACCGTGCAGCCACCCGGCCGTCCAGGAGACGAGGAGCACGACCGCGCCGCCCAGGACGGCGCAGCCCAGCGCGACGGCGATGTTGAGGCGATGTTGCACCTTCGTCACACTGTACCGGGCTGATGTTGCCTATAGTGGCATCGTGCCCACTCGCGCGGAAGAGATCGCTTGGGCGGCCGGCTTGTTCGAAGGTGAAGGTGCCGTGACACAGGTCGGTCGGCAATTCACGCTGGCCCTGATCAACACCGACGAAGAGGTCATCAGGCGCTTCGACGACATCGTGAGCTTGGGTCAGGTGTACGGACCCTACGACTACCAGCAGAACGACGGCTACAAGCGCAAGCCGTTCTTCCGTTGGATCGCGCACGAATACAACGCTCTTGACGCGATGCAGCTCCTTGCGCCCTGGCTCTCGAAACGCCGTCTCAACCGCGGCTTCGAGCTCACTGGGTGCGTTTTCCCGGCAAAACGGTTACCGATCTAGCGGCCGACGGGCTCGGCGACCCGCTCGGCCACGGGCAGCCGCAGCCTGAACACCGTCCGCCCCGGCTCCGACTCCAGCTCCAGCGTGCCGCCCATCGCCTGGGCGAGCTCGCGTGCGATCGACAGCCCGAGTCCACTGCCGGACGAGCGACGACCTTCCACCCGGTAGAAGCGTTCGAACACGTGCTGCGCGTGCTCGTCGGGAATTCCCGGGCCGTCGTCCTCGACCTCGAGCACGCCCTCACGTACCCGCACCTCGACCCGCGTCCCCTCCGGCGTGTGCACCAGCGCGTTCTCGACCAGTGCCCGGGCGACCTGGAGCACGCGCTGCTCGTCCGCCAGCACATGCGCTTCGTCGCTCGCGGCCAGCTCCAGCGGACGTCCTCCGGCCACGGCAAGCGCCGTGAACTCGTCGACCGCGGCCTCCGCCACCTCCGACAGATCCACGAGCTCCCGCTCGACACGCAGCCGGCCGGCGTCCGCGCGCGAGAGATCGAGCAGCTCGGTCGCCAGCTTTGCCAGGCGGTCGACCTGCTCGTTCATCGTCGCGAGGAACTCGCGCCGCGTCTCCTCGTCGAGGTCCTCGTCACGGAGCAGCTCCAGGAATCCCCCGAGCGAGAACACCGGCGTTCGCAGCTCGTGCGAGGCGTTCGCGATGAACTCGCGGCGGGCGTGGTCGAGGCGCGCCAGCCGAAGGCGCATCCGGTCGAACGTCCGCGCCAGCTCGCCGACCTCGTCGGCTCTGGTGTCCGTGATCGGCTCGTCGAACCGTCCGGCGGCGATCCGCTCGGCGGCCGTCTCCAGGCGCCGCAGCCGGCGCGCGAACAGCCACGAGCCGACGTACCCGACGGAAAGGGCGACGACGAGCGCGAGCGCGCCGGCGACCAGGAGTCGCTCCCGCGCCACGTGCACCGTTGCGAGCGCCTCGTGTAACGACGACGAAACGAGGAGCACCGACGACGAGCGCGGGACGGGCGCGGCCGCCTCCGCGTAGCGTTCCTCGCCGCGCGTCACCGTCCCACTCGCGGCGGCACCGTGCTCCGCCGTCTGCAGCGCGAGCGGGTCGTGCTGGATGTCGCTGGACTGGAACCCCTGCGAGTCCCCGGCGACGACGAGCGCCATGGGCGGCCCGACCGTGTCGTATACGACCACGCGCGCGTTGGCGCCGGCCGATGCTGCCTCGAGGAAGTCCGGCCAGCGGATCCTGTTTCCCGGCAGTTCGCGCGCGATTTCCGGCGCCGCCCGCTCGAGGCTCGAGACACGCGCGTTGACGAGTCGGCTCTCGAGCGACGGGACGACGATCAGGTACACGAGCCCCAGAGCGCCGACCAGCACGGCCAGGAGCGCGAGCGCCAGCCGCAGGCCCACGCCGCTGAACAGGCGTCTCACGACTCGCGGAATCGGTAGCCGACGCCGCGCACCGTGAGCAGGAACCGGGGATCTCGCGCGTCGCGCTCGAGCTTCTCCCTCAGGTGGCGGACGTGCACGTCGATCGTGCGAGGCTCGCGGTAGTCGGAGCCGCCCCGGATCGCCTCGAGCAACGCCTGCCGAGAGAAGACCCGTCCCGGGCGCGCCGCGAGCGTGCGCAGGAGCTCGAACTCGACGTACGTCAGGTGCACCGGCGTGCCGTCCAGCTCCACCGACCTCCTGGCCGAGTCGATCCGGAGGCCGTCGACCTCGAGGACCTCCTCCCCGGACGGCTGATGCGGCAGCGTGGAGGCACGCCGGAGCAGCGCACGGACACGGCTCCGGAACTCGCGGATCGAGAACGGCTTCGTGATGTAGTCGTCGGCGCCCAGCTCCAGCCCGAGGACCTTGTCGAGCTCGTCGTCGCGGGCGGTGAGCATGATGATCGGGACGCTGCTCCGCGCCCGTAGGCGCTTGCAGACCTCCAGCCCGTCGAGCCGGGGGAGCATCACGTCGAGAACGACGAGATCGACCGACTCCGACTCGAACCGGCTGAGCGCCTCGTCGCCGGTCCTCGCCTGGACGACGCGAAAGCCGTCTCGTTCGAGAGGATAGGTGAGGAGCTTCTGGATCGACTCCTCGTCGTCGACGAGCAGAATGGTTGCTGGATCCGCCATGAGGGCCGACCGCCGCCGCCGCGTACTATAGCCCCGCTATCGCCACTCAAGCGCCAGTCACACGCAGGCGGCGCAGGCGCGGCTCCCCCGAGCGTCCCGTCAACGGCCGTCTGTACCGCGGGACGTGGCTGCTCGTCGGCCTGCCGCTGCTCGTCGCAGCCTTCAGCGTCGAACGGGCCGCCCCGCTTCCGGCACCGACGACGCCTGCGACCCAGTTCGACGGCCCGTCCGCCCTGTCGCTGGCCCGGGAGCTGTCGCTGCTCTACCCGGACCGGGCACCGGGCACGGCCGGGTCGGTGGGAGCGGGGCGCTGGCTGATCGACAAGATGAAGCTGTACTCGTACACGCCGCAAGTCGACACGTTCCGGGCGACGATTCCCGGCAAGGGCCGGAGGCGGCTCCAGAACATCTCGTTCTCGACCGGCCCCGCGAACGCCGGCGTGGTCGTGGTGATGGCCCATCGCGACGACTCCGGGCTCGGGGCGGGAGCGAACGACAACGCGTCCGGCACCGCCGCCCTGATCGAGCTTGCCCGGACCTACGGCCGACCGGTGGGAGCGCCGTCCCAGAGCACGGGCCCCAAGCACCAGCTGATCTTCCTGTCCACCGACGGAGGCGCGTTCGGCGGTCTCGGAGCACAGCGTTTCATCGAGCGCTTTCCCGACCCCGGGCGTATCGTCGCCGTCGTCAACCTCGACTCGATCGCAGGACGGGGGAAGCCGCGGATCGAGATCGCCGGCGACCAGCCTCGATCTCCCGCTTCGGGTCTCGTCGAAACGGCGGCGGCCCGGATCGCCGAGCAGACCGGCTCCGGCCCCGGCCGGACGAGCGGGCTCGGCCAGCTCACCGACCTCGGCCTCCCGTTCAGCTTCTACGAGCAGGCTCCCCTCGTCGGGCGGGGCGTCCCCGCGATCACCTTGACGACGGCAGGGGATCGGCCGCCCGGCTCGTTCGGAGACGCGCCCGAGCGCCTGAACCAGGCCACCCTCGCGGAGATCGGCCGCTCGGTACAGGGTTTGATCGGGTCGATCGACGAGTTCGGCCTCGTCGGCGGCAGCCGAAGCTACGTCTACCTCGGACAGCGCCTCGTGCGCGGCTGGGCAATCGAGCTCGCGCTGGTCGCCATGCTCCTGCCCTTCGCCGTCACCGCAGTCGATCTCTTCGCACGCTGCCGGCGGCGGCACATTCCCGTGGCGCCCGCCCTGCGCGCCTACCGGAGCCGACTCGGCTTCTGGCTCTGGGTTGGGCTCATGTTCCTGTTCCTCGGCGCGGTCGGCGTGTGGCCGGACGGCGCCGCACGGCCCCTGAATCCCGAGACGCACGCGGCGACCGACTGGCCGGTTCTCGGGATCCTCCTCCTCGTCCTGCTCACGCTGCCGGGCTGGCTGGTCTCGCGGGCCCGCCTCACGCCGCGGAGACCTGCGACCGCGGAGGAGGAGCTCGCCGGCCACACCGCAGCGATGCTCGTCCTCGGCGTCGTCGCGCTGCTCGTGGTGGCGACGAACCCCTTCGCGCTCCTCTTCCTGCTCCCGGCGCTGCACATCTGGCTGTGGCTTCCGCACCTGCGCGGCCACCGGGCGATCGCGAGGCTTGGACTCCTGCTCGCGGGCCTCATCGGACCATTCATCCTGCTCGGGTCCTTCATGTTCCGCCTCGGCCTGGGCCTGGACGCCCCCTGGTACCTTGCGGAGCTCGTGACCGTGGGCTACATCACGCTCGTGCCCTTCGTCCTGGTTCTCTGCTCCACAGCTGGGGCTGCTCAGCTCACCGCGATCGCCGTCGGACGCTACGCGCCGTATCCCTCGGCTGCCGAGCGGCCTCCGCTCGGCCCGATCCGCAGCACCGTGCGCGCGATCGTGCTCGGGGTTCGGGCACGGCGACGAGCACCTGTCCCCGCAGACGAGGCAGCGGAGGGCTGATGCGCCGCCTCGTGCGGATCGCCGGGACCGTGATGATCGTGCTCGGCGTCGGCGCGGTCGCCTGGGTCGTGCTCGTCTGGCAGTGGCAGGACCCGTTCACGGCGCTCTACACCAAGTACGAGCAGCACAAGCTCGCGTCCCGCTTCGCCCATCGGTTTGCCGACTACAAGCCGCCGGCCTCGATCCGGCCCGTACCCAGGGAACCGGACGGCTCGGTGTCGGTCGACGCGGAACGCGCCCGCATCCGGATGGCGGCGACCGCTTACCGACGCGCGCTCCGCGAGGGCGATCCGGTCGGCCGCTTGATCGTCCCCCGGCTCGGCCTGAAGACGATCGTCGTCAACGGCACCGGCCACGAGGACCTGACGAAGGGACCCGGTCGCGACCTGCGCACGTACATGCCCGGCCAGAACGAGCTGATCTACGTCGCCGGCCACCGCACGACCTACCTCGCCCCCTTCGCGCACATCGACAACCTCAAGGCCGGCAACAAGATCACCTTCGTGTTGCCCTACGGCACGTTCGAGTACGAGGTGACCGGCCACCGGATCGTTCCCGCCGACGATCTCGCGGTCCTGCAGACACACCACCGCGAGCAGCTGATCCTCCAGGCCTGCCACCCGCGCTTCTTCGCGACGCACCGCTACCTCGCCTACGCGAGGCTCGTGCGGGTGGAGCCGCGGTACGGCCAGCCGTACACGCTCCGCCCGGACGGACCGATCGCGTAGCGGTCAGAGCTCGAGGTAACGCACGACGGAACCGGCGGGGAGCTCGCCGTTTCCGCGCGGGACGAGCGCGAGCGCGTTGGCCTCGGCGGCATGGACGATCATGTGCGACTCCTGGCCGCCGACCGGCTCGAGCGAGACACCGGCGTCGGTCACGGTCGCACGCGAGCGGAGCAGGTCGTCGCGGGCCGGATTGCGCTCGACGCTCTCGGCGAGCCGCCCGGCGGCGAACCGTGGCCCGGGATCGGAGGCACCCTGCAGCGCGCGCAGCGCCGGCCGCACGAACAGCTCGCACGCGACGAGCGACGACACCGGGTTGCCCGGAAGACCGAAGACGAGCGTGGTGCCGCGCACGCCGAACGCGACGGGCTTGCCCGGGCGAACGGCAACACGCCAGAACACCTCCTCGACTCCGAGCCCGGCCTCCACCCGCCGGACGAGGTCGTGCGGCCCGACCGAGACGCCTCCCGACGTCACGAGCGCGTCCTGATCCAGGCCCGCCTCGATCGACCGCCGGTGCTCCTCCTCGTCGTCGGCGACCGCGGCGAGGCGCGTGACGATCGCGCCGTCGGCCTCGAGCTGGGCGGCGAGCATGATGCCGTTCGCCTCGTAGACCTCCCCAGGGGCGAGCGGGCAACCGGCCTCTCTGAGCTCGGTTCCGGTCGTCAGCACTGCCACGCGGGGCCGGCGCGCACAGACCACCTCGGCGACGCCGGCAGCGGCCAGGGCCCCGATCTGTGCCGGACCCACCCGCGTCCCTGCGGGGACGACCACTCCCCCGGCGACGACATCGCGGCCGACGCCACGTATGTTGGCTCCCGTGACAACACGATCGACGACCTCGATCGCGTTGTCGTGCTCGACGACACGTTCGTGCTGGATGACGGCGTCTGCGCCGTCGGGCACCATCCCCCCGGTCGCGATCCCCATCGTCTCGCCCGCCGCCAGGGGCCGGGACGCCGGCACCCCGGCCGCGATCCGCTCGACGACCGACAACCGGCCGGGCGTGTCGGCGGAACGCACCGCGTAGCCGTCCATCGCCGAGCTGGGGAACGGCGGCAGGTCGACTGCGGCCGACGCGGGCTCGGCGAGGTACCGGCCCGCCGCCTCCGAGAGTGGGAGCCGCTCGGCATCGAGCGGCCGGGCCCGCTCGAGCACGAGCGCCTGGGCTGCCTCGAGCGTCAGGAGCTCTTCCATGGTGGGCATACGCTACCCCTGTGGGCGACTCGGTCATCGCGGGCCGATACCGGCTCGAACGGCAGATCGGTGCGGGCGGAATGTCCGACGTGTGGGCTGCGACGGACCTCGATCTCGACCGCAGCGTCGCAGTCAAGCTACTCGCGCCCGATGCTGATCCGGCCCGCTTCGAGCGCGAGGCACGCGCCGCAGCCGGCCTCGCCCACGCGAACGTCTGCGCGCTCTACGACTACGGCGAGGCCGGTGGGCGCCGGTTCATGGTCCTCGAGCTCCTGCCCGGTGGATCGCTCGAGGATCGCCTTGCCGGCGGCCGGCCCCTCCCGGACGACGAGACCCGGCGAATCGCCGTGGAGGTCGCCGCCGGGCTGGCCCACGCCCACCAGCGCGGCGTGGTGCACCGCGATCTGAAGCCGGCGAACATCCTGTTCGACGCCGAGGGTCGCGCCAAGATCGCCGACTTCGGCATCGCCCGCACCGGCGGTGCGAGTGGGCTCACCGAGGCCGGCACGGTGATGGGCACCGCCGCGTACATCTCGCCGGAGCAGGCGCGGGGCGATCCCGCCACGCCCGCGAGCGACGTCTACGCATTCGGTGTCATCCTGTTCCGGATGCTCACCGGACGGCTCCCGTTCGAGTCGTCCGACGCGCTCGCGCTCGCCACGATGCATCGTGACCGCGAGGCGCCACCCGTCTCTGCACTCCGGCAGGACGCGCCTCCGCTGCTCGAGAGCCTGGCCGGTGCCGCACTCGCCAAGAGCCCTGCCGATCGTCCCGAGGACGGCGCCGCGCTCCTCTCCGAGCTTCGTCACGCCGGCCCGGCGGCGGCCGAGGAGGCGACCGCCGTCAGCCAGATCCAGGCGCCGAAGACGTGGCACAGGAGGCGGTTACCCCTGGCGTTCGCGATCGCCGCCGTCGCCGCCGCCGGCGTCGGGCTCGCGACTGCGGTCACCCTGAGCAACGGTACGACCCCCGTGCCCCCGGCGACCTCGCGAATCTCGACTGCGGAATCGGCGGCCCGCTCGACTCAGGCACCACCGGAATCGGAGCCGACCACGGCCCCGACGTCGACCGAGGCAACGACCTCGACGCGCGCAACCACGAACGCCGGTACGACCACGGCTCCTCTCACGACCCCTCCGACGACGACGCACCCGGCGACCACCGCCCCCACGACGACACGGGTGACGACGACACCGGCGACCACGTCCCCGCCTCCACCGACGACGACCGTGTCCACGACCACCGCTCCGACGACGACCACGGCGACGACCACCCCGGCAACGACGACCACGGCCGCGGCAACATCTTCGGCCGCGACGACGACAGCGGCAGCTCCGCCGGGGTAGGCTCGCGCCCGTGATCTCGGTCGTCGTCCCCGTCAACGACGAGGAGCGGAGCATCGCCCTTCTGTACGACGAGCTCGACTCCGCGCTCCAACCGCTCGGCACGCCCTGGGAGACGGTGTTCGTCGACGACGGCTCCACCGACGGGACGCACGCCGCGCTGACACGGCTCCACGCCGCCCACGACAACGTCGCGGTCGTCCGCCTGCGCCGCAACTTCGGCAAGGCGGCCGCACTCGCGGCAGGCTTCGTGCAGGCGAAGGGTGACGTGATCGTGACGATCGACGGCGACCTCCAGGACGACCCGGCGGAGATCCCCAAGCTGCTCGCGAAACTCGACGAGGGCTTCGACCTCGTGTCCGGCTGGAAGACCAGGCGGCGGGATCCGCTTCGGCGGCGGATCCCCTCGCGGATCTTCAACGCCGTCACCGGCTGGGTCTCCGGCGTCCACCTGCACGACATGAACTGCGGGCTCAAGGCCTATCGCGCAGAGGTCGTCCGCGGGCTCCGCCTGTACGGCGAGCTCCACCGGTTCATCCCCGTGCTCGCCCACCATCGTGGGTACCGCATCGCCGAGGTGCCGGTCAACCACCGCCCCCGCGAGCACGGCCGGTCGCGGTACGGCCTCGAGCGCTACCTGCGCGGGTTCTTCGACCTGCTCACCGTCTCGTTCATCGGTCGGTACCGCCAGCGCCCACTGCACCTCTTCGGCGGGCTCGGCCTCCTGCTGTCGTTCGTCGGGGTCGGGATCCTCGTCTACCTGACGATCGTGAAGGCGCTCGGCCACGCGATCGGGGGCCGGCCGCTTCTGATCCTCGGCGTTCTGCTCGTCGTCGTCGGCATCCAGATCTTCTCGCTCGGTCTGATCACCGAGCTGATCACGAGCCACCACGAGGAGCGGGTCTCCGAGCGCGAACGGTCCGAGGCCCTGGTCGAGGAGATCCTCTCCTAGCGGTGCGCGTCCTGTACTTCGGGACGTACGAACGGTCACATCCCCGGAACGCCCAGGTGATCTCCTGCCTACGGCGGGCCGGGGTGGACGTGATCGAGCGGCACGAGCCAGTCTGGGAGGGGCAGGAGCACAAGTTCCGGGCGGGCGCCGCGGCCGGTCTGCGCCTCGCGGCGGCCGAGATCCGGCTTCGGCGAAGAATCGAGAGTGATGGTGATTCTCGATTCGACGCCGTCGTGGTCGGCTACCCGGGTCACCTCGACCTCGGCGCCGCGCGCCTGACCGCCGGCGCCCGGCCGGTGGTCTTCAACCCGCTCGTCTCGCTCGCCGACACCCTCGTCGACGACCGCCGCCGCTTCCCCCCCGGGAGCCTCCCGGCCCGCGCGCTGGGAGCGATCGACCGGCGCGCGTTCCGCGCCGCCAACCTCGTCGTCGCAGATACGGCGGCCCAGGCCGAGCTCTTCCTCGCGCTCGGCGCTCGACGTGTCGGCGTGTGCTTCGTCGGCGCCGAGGAGCGCGTCTTCCGGCCCGGGTGGGACCCGCCGGACGGCTTCGGCTTCACCGCGCTGTTCGTCGGCAAGCTGATCCCGCTGCACGGCCTCGACACCGTGCTCGCCGCAGCCAGGCTTGCCCCCGAGATCCGGTTCCGCGTCGTCGGGTCGGGACAGCTCCAGCACCTGCTCGACGGCCGGCCGGCCAACGTGGAGCACGTGCCCTGGGTCCGGTACGAGGCCCTGCCGGACGAGCTCCACCGAGCGTCGTGCGCGCTCGGCATCTTCGGCACCTCGGCGAAGGCGGCACGGGTGATCCCGAACAAGGCCTTCCAGGCGCTCGCATGCGGCACCCCACTCGTCACCGGGGACACACCGGCGGCCCGGGAGCTCGTCCGCGACGGCGAGAGCGCGCTCCTCGTCCCGCCCGGCAACGCCGGCGCGTTGGCGGACGCGCTGCGCCACCTCGCCGCCGATCGCCGACTCGCCGACTCGCTGTCCGATGGAGGCCTCACCGCATACCGGGAGCAGGCGAGCGAGGACGTGCTCGGCGTGCGCTGGCGCGACCTGATCGGATCGCTCCTGTGAGACCGAGGCCTTTGCTCTGGGCGGCGATCGCAGCCTATGCGACCGGGTTCAGCGCGCTCTCGATCCTCCGCCACCGCGCATTCGACACCGGACGCTACGACCTCGGGAACATGGTGCAGACCGTCTGGAACACGGCGCACGGGCACTTCCTCCAGATGACGAGCGGCGACGGCGTCCAGATCTCGCGGCTCGCAGCGCACTTCGACCCGATCCTTGCGGCATTCGCTCCCCTCTGGTGGGTCTGGCCGAGCCCCGAGATGCTCCTCGTGATCCAGGCGGTCGCAGTCGCCGTCGGCGCTCTGCCGGTGTTCTGGCTCGCGCGCAAGCACGTCGGCGGCGAGCGTGCGGGTCTCGCGTTCGCGCTCGTGTACCTCCTCTACCCGGCAACCCAGTGGCTGACGCTGAACGAGTTCCACCCTGTAGCGCTCGCCTGTCCGTTGCTGCTGTTCGCCTTCTGGTACCTGGACGAGGACCGCCTGCTGCCCTTCGCGGTCTTCGCAGTGCTGGCGATGACCACGAAGGAGGAGGTCGGGCTGGTCGTCGCCGGCATGGGCATCTGGTATGCGATCAGGCGGCGCGCCCGTGTCGGGGCGGCGATCAGCGCCGTCGGCGTGCTGGTGTCGGCGATCGCGATCGCAGTCGTGATCCCTCACTTCAACTCCGGCGCCGAATCGTCGTTCTACGGCCGCTACGACGCGATCGGCGGGTCGGCGGGGGGAATCGCGAAGACGGCCGTCACGCACCCGTGGACGCTCTTCGAGCAGGCGTTCCAGCACCGGGACCTCCATTACCTGTTGCACCTGCTCCTGCCGCTCTCGTTCCTGTTCGTGCTCTCGCCCCTGACACTCGTCGCCTTCCTTCCCGAAGCCGCGCTCAATCAGCTCTCGGCCACGCCGACCCAGACCTCGATCCACTTCCACTACATGTCGGCGGCGATCCCCCCGCTCATCGCCGCGACGGTGCTCGGAGCGGCGGCGCTCGTGCGGCGCTATCCCACACGAACGGGAGCCGTCCTGGTCGCCGCGGTCGCGGTCGCGGTCCTGGCGAACTGGAAGCTCGGGGCGGTGCCGCTCTGGACGGTCGTGCCCGGTGGGGAGGACTTCCAGGCGCACGACTGGCACGTGACCGCGCACGACCGGATCGCGGAGAGGGCGATCGCCCTCGTGCCGGCCGACGCGGTCGTCAGCTCGACGAACGTCCTCGGAGCGCATCTCTCTGCGCGCCGGCGCGTGCTCAGCCTGCCGAAGCTCGGCGACGCGACGTGGGTGGTCGCCGACGAGACTCGCTCGAGCTACGCCGACCGGGTGGCGCCGCTGCCCTCGGCGGCCGCGCTCGTCCGGTTGCGCAGGAACGCCGGCTGGCGACTCGTCTTCGAGGACGACGGCGTGCTCGTCTTCCACAGGAAGAGCGCGTAGAGCGCGACCAGCACGAGGTTGCGCGAGAGCAGCGTCCACGCCTGGGGGCCGACTGCCCACAGATCGTGGTAGTGGAAGTACCAGCTCTGGGCGAGCGCGAGGGCGGCGAGGAGCAACAGCATCGCCGCGATCCCGCCGAAGGGGGCGAGCGGGATCAGCCAGACGACGTACTGCGGAGAGAGCACCTTCGTGAACGCGAGGAACCCGGCGACGCTGGTCGCGAAGGCAAGCCCCGGGGAGACACGGCGCCGCAGCAGCACGACCGCGGGCACGAGCGAGGCGAGGACGGCGAGGAGTGCGCTCCCCGCCGCGATCGCCCGCGGCAGGTGGCCGGCCACGTCTCGCGAGATCGCCGGCGCGGTACTGACGACCTGCGCCCGGTACCACCCGACCCGGTCGGCCACGAGCAGGATGCTCGCGCCGAGGCTTTCTGTGTGGAGGCCGCGGCCGACCTGCGAGTGGAGGCTGTCCCAGACCCCGCCCGGAGAGACCACGACCCAGGGCACGACCAGGACCGCCGCGACCCCGGCAAACACGGCGAGCGCCTGGAGGGCCAGCCTGCGTCCGCGTTCGCGCCAGAGCCATACGACCGCCACCGGCACGAGCAGGACCGCGTAGAGCTTGGCCGCCGCAGCCGCTCCGAGCAGCCCGAGCGCGAGCCGGCCCCGGTCGGCGACGAGCGCCGCCACCGCGGCGACCGTCAGGAGCGCCGGCCACGCGTCGTAGGTGTTCAGCGAGACGGGGCCGAGCGCGATCGGCGAGAGGGCGAGGAAGATCGCTGCGGTCCAGATACCCGCCGACGCCGATCCGGCGCGTTCGAGCGCAAAGCAGACGCAGTAGATCGCGCCGATGCAACAGAGCGTCATCAGCACCTTGAAGAGAGCGTCGTAGGCGCCGTCCGGCGCAAGCGACGGCCCGGCGAAGAGGGGAACCGCCCCGGGCGGGTACTCGACGAAGACGTCGCGGTACGGGAGGTGTCCGGCGAGCAGTGCGTCGCCGTACTGGCGGTACAGGTGGAGATCCCGGAACTTCGCGCTCCTGAAGAGGCCGCCGCTCGGCACCGCCAGTGCACCGAGCAGCAGCGGAGTGGCGAGCGCCGTCGCCCGCAGCGCCGTCGAGCGGAGCACTAAGGGAGAGCCGGGCCGCCGGCCGTCGTCGTCGCCTCGGTCGTCGTCGGCGGCGGGAGCGGCGGAGGAGGCGGCGGGGGCGCTGTGGTCGTGACGGGAACGGTGGTCGGCGGTGGTGGGGGAGCAGCAGTCGTCGTCGGCGCCGTGGTCGCCTCGACCTGGACCGTCGCCTGCTCGGTCGTCGTCGGTGATGCGGTCGACGGACTCGTTCCGGTCGTCGTCGTGGTCGTCGTCGTCGTGGTCGTCGTCGTGGGAACCGCTCCGGCGAACGCCCACGGCCCCTGGTGGAAGGTCCGCCACTGCGGCGACGTCATCGGCTGCGGGAAGTCCTGCGCCGGCGAGTAGCGCACTGCCTGCTCCATGAACCTCCTCCAGATCTCCGCCGGGAAGCTGCCGCCGGCGACCGCTATCCCGTGCACGTTCAGCATCGGGATCTCACCCTGCGGGTAGCCGACCCAGACGGTCGCCTCGAGATTCGGCAGATAGCCGCAGAACCACGCGTCCGCGTGGTCGTCGGTGGTGCCCGTCTTGCCCGCGGCGGGCCGGCCGAAGTTCGCGCCCGTCCCGGTCCCGTAGAGGACGTTCTGCCGGAGGATGTCCGTGACGGTGCCGGCGACCCAGTCGGGGATCACGCGGTCGCGCTCGGCCAGGCCCCAGCCCGCCTGATCGTCCTCCTTCCCGCCGGCGAGGATCACCCGGCGGATCGCCATCGGGCGCGAGTAGATCCCGCCGGCGGCCAGCGTCGCGTACGCGGAGGCCATGTCGAGAGGCGAGACGGCGTTCGAGCCGAGCCCGATCGAGGGCACCGGCTGGAGCGGGCTCTGCACTCCGAGCTTGTGGGCCATGTCGGCGACGTTCTGCGGGCCGACGTCGAGAGTCAGCTTCGCGTAGACGGTGTTGTCCGACTGGAGCGTCGCCTGCTGGACGGAGATCAGGCCCGAGTAGGTGTGGCTGTACGTGGAGACGTTCCAGGGCGGGGCCGACGGATCCGGCTGGTAGGTGAACGGTGCCGAGACGTAGCTGGTCGTCGCGGGATTCATCCCGTCGTCGACCGCCCGCGTGAGCACGAACGTCTTGAAGGTCGAGCCTGCCTGCCGCCGCGCCTGGGCGACGAGGTTGAACTGGTTCTTCGTGCGCCCGGGATAGACCGCCGTCATCGCCCGGATCGCGCCGTTCGCCGGGTTGATCGAGACGAGCGCCGCGGCGGGATCGTCCTTGAGGTAGAGCGTGTCGGCGATCGCCCTCCTGGCCGCCCGCTGGAACGCAGGATCGATGGTCGTGTACACGCGCAGACCGCCGGACCGGACCGTCTGCGTCCCGTACTTCGCGATCAACTGGTCGCGCACGTAGCTGAAGAAGTAGGGCTCGCGGATCGTGGTGTACAGGCGGCCGGGCCTGAGGTGCAGACTCGGATCGCCGCGCGCCGCCAGGTAGGTCTCGTACGAGATGTCCCCGTTGTCGTACATCGAGTCGAGCACGTGAGCGCGCCGCTGGAGCGCGACTTTCGGGTAGACAAGGGGGTCGTACAGCGACGGCGCCTGGGGCAGGCCGGCGAGCAGCGCAGCCTGCATCAGGGAGAGGTCCTTTGCCGGCCGGGAGAAGTAGGTCTGGGCCGCCGCCTCGACGCCGTAGGCGTGGTTGCCGAAGTAGACCTGGTTCATCCACGTCTGGAGGATCCGGTCCTTCGACCAGTGCTTGCTCAGCTTGATCGCGAGGCATGCCTCCTTCACCTTGCGGGTGAACGTGCGCTCGTGGGAGATGTAGAGGTTGCGGACGACCTGCTGGGTGATGGTGGAGCCGCCTTCGACGACCTTGCCCTTGCTCAGGTCCCGCCAGGCGGCGCGAATGATGCCCTCGTAGTCGACCCCACCGTGCTGGTAGAAGCGGCGGTCCTCGGTCGCGATCACCGCCTTCGCCATCCAGGGGCTGATCCGGGAGAGGGGGACCGGCTGGCGGTTCCGCTCGGCCGGAATCGAGCCGAGAAGCGTGCCGTCCGCGGCGTACACGAAGGAGTTCTGGCCTATCGAGACGGGGCGAAGCGAGGAGAGCGAGCAGCTCGACCGGAACGCGGCGGTTGCGCCGAGGCCGGCGATCCCGAGCACGACCGGGATGCCGACCAGCAGGACGACCAGGACGACGATCGTGTTCCGGCGCCCGTGGCGACGCCCGCGCACCCGCGCACGGCGGCGGCGGCCGACCGGCTGGCCGCCGTTCGCCTTCCGCTTCCGTCCCCGCTGCGGGCTCACGGATCGCGCTCCCGGCTGAGGCGCAGCGGAGCGCCGGTCATGCGTAGATCCCGGCCGCCCGGAGGCAGCGATGCGCCCGGAGGCGCAGGTCGTGCTGGAGACGTTCGGCATGCGACGGGTCGGGGGCGAACGCGCGGACCGTGATCGTCGCCTTGTCCTCGAGGCTGCTGACGAAGACCTCGGGCTCGCGCTGATCGGCCACCTCACCGTCCAGCAGGCCGATCACGTGCCCTAGGTCGGAGCTCATCGGAACCTGCACCGTGATCTCTGCTCGCTGTGCACGCTGGACGATCGTGGCGTTCCTGATGGTATCGGAGGCCAGTTTCTCGTTGGGGACGACGACCCTGGTGTCGTCATCGGCCCGGATGAACGTGTAGGTGAGGGTGATCTCCTCGACCACGCCCTCGACACCGTCGAAGGTGACCCGGTCGCCCAGACGCAGCGGCTGCGTGAAGGCGATCAGGATCCCGGCGACGAAGTTGCCGAGCGTCCGCTGCGACGCGAACCCGACGACGATCGCGATCACCGCGCCCGAGGCGAGCAGCGCGCCCGCCACGGTGCGCACCTGCGGGAACACCAGGAGCGCCGAGAGCACGGCGACGACGACGATGAGCGCCATCACCGCGCGGCGCAGGACGCGATAGCGCGTCTCGGCGGCGGCCTCGAGCTGCATGCGCCGCATGGCGGCGTCCGCGAGCTTCGCCAGCACGACCGCGGCGACGATCACGACCGCGGCGATGGTGGCGCGTTCCCAGAAGGGCATCAGGCCGCTCTATTCGACACCGCGCACGACGATTCCTCAGATCGGCCGGCGACCGGCGAACCCGTCGTCGTAGCGATGCCAGAAGCCGACCTCGTCCTCGCCGAGCTGCCAGCAGAGGAGCACGTCTTCGCCTTCGCGACGGGAGGGAAAGTCGACCAGGCCGGAATCGAGATCCTTGACGATCACGCCGAGAGACTGAACCTGCTCGAGCGCGTGAGCGAGAGCAGTTGCACGGCGGCCGACGAGGTCGTGCGCCTCGGCCAGCCGGGCGGGCGGAAGACCGCCGCCGTTCCCCGAGATCCGCGCGTTGATCTCCTCGGCGTCCTCCTGCGCCTGGTCGAGCGCCAGCTTTGCCGCGACCATCTCCTCGACCAGCGGGCGCAGCTCGGGAAGGAGGGCGTTCGCGTCGTCCGCTGTGAAGATCCGCTGCATGGAGCGAAGTATGATCGGGCCGCGTGGGTGCTCCTACCAAGGGTGAGCGGGTCCGTGAGCCCCGCGTCCGCGGACGCCTCGCGGAGTTACGCGTATCCGTGGCCCGGGGGCCCGCGGTGGGCATCTTCCTCTGGAGCCGGGCGGCGATCTGGGCGGGCGCCCTGTTCGCCTGGCTGGTGTTCGAGCCCAACCGCCATCCGAACGCCGCGCACTGGGACGACCCCGCGCTGACGCGCGACCTCGGCTGGGTGACGGACGTCTGGGCCCGTTGGGACAGCGTCTGGTTCCTGCGCATCGCGGAGCACGGGTACGGAGCCGCCCACGGCGTCACGGCTGCGTTCTACCCGCTCTACCCGTTGTCCCTCGCAGGCGTGGGGCGAGCCCTCGGGGGACACTACGTGGTCGCCGGGATCGTCGTCTCGCTGGCCGCCGCCGCCGCGGCGTTCGTTCTCCTCTACCGGCTGACCGAGACGCGGCTCGGGCCGGAAGGGGCCCGGCGCGCGGTGCTGTATCTCGCCGTCTTCCCGATGGCGTTGTTCCTCGGCGCCGTCTACTCCGAGTCGCTGTTCCTCGCGCTCGCGATCGGCGCCTTCGTCCTCGCCGAGCGGAGACATTGGCTCGGCGCAGGCCTCGTGACCGGCCTGGCGATGCTGACACGGGTCGCCGGAGTCGCACTCCTCCCGGCGCTCGCCGTGATGGCCTGGCGTGCTCCCGACAGGGGGCGGGCGCTCGTCCGGTTGTGCGCTGCGCCGCTCGTCTTCGCCGCCTACCCGGTCTACCTCGGGCTCGCCCGCGGCGACGCCTTCGCGTTCGCGCGGGCGCAGGGCTTCTGGAACCGGCACCTCTCCTCTGCCGGACCGTTCGGCGGCATCTGGGACGGGCTCCGCTCGGCGTGGGCGGGCGTCGAACAGCTCGCCTCGGGATCGCACACGCACGTGTACTGGACCCCCGTGCAGGACACCGATCCGATGCGGGCGGCTGCGGTGAACCTCGAGGCCTTCGCCTTCCTCGTCCTCCTGATCGCGCTCACGATCGTCGCCTGGCGCAGGTTCGGTACCCCGTATGGGCTCTTCTGCACGATCAGCCTGGCGATCCCCCTGAGCGCACCGAGCACGCGCTGGCCGCTCCTGTCGATGCCGCGGTTCGGGCTCGTCCTCTTCCCGTGCTTCATGGCGCTCGCCGTGATCGGGGGCCGGCCGAGGGTGCACACCGCGATCCTCGTCGTCAGCTCGATCATGCTCGGCGTGGCCGTGACCCAGTGGGCACTGTGGCAATGGGTCGCGTAGCAGTCGTCGTGTGTTCCGCGGCGCTCCTGCTCGGGGCGAGCGCCTGCGGTGAGCGGTCCGAGCCGACCGGGGTGGACGCCGGGCTCTACCCCGTGACGATCACGACCGGCGACCGCCCGATCGCGATCTCGAAGCCGGCCGAGCGGATCGCCGTCCTCGACACGTCAGCGGAGTCGATCGTCCGCGGGCTCGGAGCGGGCGGCCTGATCGTCGCCGCCGCTCCCGCCGGCGGCGTCGCCTCCCTGCGCCGGGCGAAGCCCGACCTGATCGTCGCGTCCGACAGCATCGACGAGCGCGCCCTGTCGCGCGCAGCCGCCGCGACACACGCGCAGGTGTATCTCGCGCCCGGCGACTCGATCAGGCAGGTCGAACGGGCGATCACGCAGCTCGGCCTGCTCACCGGGACGCCGGTCCGGGCGAGGGCACTCGTCCGGGCGATCGAACGGAAGCGCCGCACGGTCGACGCGGCGCTCGCGGGGCGGCCGCTCGTCAGCGTCTTCGTCGACACCGGACTCTTGACGACAGTCCCCGACCAGTCCCTGATCGGCGACGTGATCCGGGAGGCGCACGCGAGGAACGTCGCAGGCGACGCGGCCGAGGCCGGGCCGGTCGACCCTGCGGAGCTGGCCCGGCTCGACCCCGACGTCTACGCCGTCACCTCGGACACCCAGACGACGCTCCACGACCTCCGCATGGACCCTCAGACCCGGAAGCTCCGGGCCGTTCGCGAGGGCCGGTTCGTGGTCCTCGACCCCGCCGTTCTCGTCGCCGGACCGCGGATCGGCGAGGGGCTGCTCCAGGTCGCGCGCCTCCTGCACCCGGATGCGTTTCGCTGATCTCGACGCCGTCACGGTCGACGGCTACGGGACGCTGCTCACCCTCGTCGATCCGGTCCCCAGCCTCGTGCGCTCGCTCGCCGAACGTGGCCTCGAGCGGGATCCCGCGCTGGTGCGGCAGGCGTTTGCGGCCGAGGTCGCCTACTACCGCCCGGAGGCGCTGCGTGGCCGCAACCCGGAGACGCTCGCCGCACTGCGACGCGACTGCGCCGGCGTCTTCCTCGAGGCGGCCGGCGCCGATCTCGACCCGGGCTCGTTCGTCGACGCGTTCATGGCCTCGATCCGGTTCCAGCCGCTCCCCCGAGCACCGGCGATGCTCTCGTCGCTCCGCGCTCGCGGGCTCGACCTCGCCGTCGTCTCGAACTGGGACATCGGCCTCGCCGAACACCTCGAGCGGCTCGGCATCCACGGGCTCTTCTCGACCGTCGTCACGAGCGCCGAGGCGGGGGCTGCGAAGCCGGACCCGACCATCTTCCACCTGGCGCTGGAGCGCCTCGGGGTCGAGGCGAGACGGGCGCTCCACGTCGGCGACGAGGACGAGGACGAGCGCGGCGCGGCGGCAGCCGGGATGAAGTTCGCGCCTGCGCCGCTCGACACGGCGTTCGAAGGCTGGACGTAAGCCCGCGGTGACGCTCCGCCGGGAAAAGCTGACCGCGTGGGTGATCCTCGTCGCAGTCCTCGCGCTGCTCGGCTACGCGGCCCGGCTGTCGGGCGGAAAGCCTCCGAAGGATGCCGCCTATCTGTACTCGACGGCGGCGTCGGGTCTCGTCGAGTACGCGATCGTCCTCGGTGTCGTCCTGCTGATCGCACGGCCGGACTGGTCGCTGCTGGCGCTTCGCCGCCCCCGCGGTTGGGCCCGCACCCTGACGGCCGTGCTGATCGTCTTCGGGGCCGTCTACGCGGTCTTGGAGATCGTCTCCGCCTACGGCGACCCCGGACGGGAGCAGGGTCTGACCCCGCAGGGCTGGGACTCGAGCCGGGCGGCCCCGTTCGTCGTCAACTTCGTCGTGTTCGTCGCGGTCGCGCCGTTCGTCGAAGAACTGACCTACCGCGGACTCGGGTACTCGCTGCTCGCGCCTCTCGGCTCCGTGACCGCGATCCTCTGGGTCGGGCTCGCATTCGGGCTGGCGCACGGGTTGCTGGAGGGGCTCCCGATCCTGATCGTGTTCGGCTGCGGGCTCGCCTGGCTGCGAGAGCGCTCCGACAGCGTCTATCCGGGGATGGCCGTCCACGCGACGTTCAACGCGGTCGCCCTCGTCGCGGCGGTCCTGTCCTAGCCTGCGCCACGACTATGCTTCGCGGCCGTGCGCCGAGCCCTGCCTCTGGCCCTGCTGCTCCTCGTCTGGCCGGCGGCGGCGGCGGCGGGGGCCCCGACGCTGACCCTGACGGGGCCGAAGGCGACGACGTACCTGCACACGATCGACTTCGCCGGCCGGCTCAGCCCGGCCGTCCCCGACGCGCGCGTGCGGCTCGTGCGCGGCTCGACCATCGTCACCACGACCCGGGTGCGGTCCGACGGCAGCTTCCGCTTCAAGGTCGCGCTCGCCAATCCGGGCCCGTTCCGCGCTGCCTGGCTGACGGCGGAGTCGAACGACGTCACCGTGCGGATCCGTCCGGCACTGCGGGCGTCCCTGGTCGGCAGCCTCGTCGCCGGCGCCCCGTTGAAGCTCGCCGCAACCCTCGAGCCGTCCGGCGCCGGGCGGGTGCGCGTCCAGGTGATCCGCGGCGGCCGGGTCGGTTTCGACCGAAGCTTCGCCGGCGAGGCGCGGGTCGCGCTGGGCACCCGCGAGATCGGCACCGTTCGCGTTCGGCTGACGACGCTCCCCCGGCCCGGGTACGACAGCGTCAGCCGCGAGCTCCGCGCCACCCTCCGGCCGCCGAACCTCTCGCTCGGCACGACCAGTCAGGCGGTAACCGAGCTGGCCCGCAGGCTCGCCGCGCTCCACTACGCCGTCCCCTCGTTCTCGCCGACGTTCGGCGGCGACTTCGTCCAGAGCGTGTACGCGTTCCAGAAAGTCCAGGGCCTCGACCGCACCGGCTCGGTCGACGCCTCCTTCTGGACCAGGCTCGAGCACCCGCGCATCCCGGCTCCGAGGTACAGCGAGCCGGCCGACCACATCGAGGTCGACAAGGCGCACCAGACGCTCTACGTCGTGCGCGGCGGAAAGATCGCGCTGATCTCGCCGGTCTCGACCGCCGGCATTGCCGGCTACTACACCCCGGAGGGCAGGTTCGCGATCTACCGCAAGGTGACGGGCTACGACCCGAGCCCGCTCGGGGTCCTGCTCGACCCGATGTACTTCGTCGGCGGCTACGCGATCCACGGCAACCCGTCGGTCCCGCCCTACCCGGCGTCCCACGGCTGCGTGCGCGTCCCGAATTTCGTGATCTATCGGCTGTTCGGCTCAGAGCCGTACGGCGAAATCGTCTACGTCTACTCGTAACGGCACGGGGGGGGGGGGGGGGGGGGGGGGGGGGGGGGGGGGGGGGGGGGGGGGGGGGGGGGGGGGGGGGGGGGGGGGGGGGGGGGGGGGGGCGGGGGGGG
>JBLMYA010000036.1:0-36704 GCA_050258035.1 Verrucomicrobiota bacterium | reverse complement strand
CTTCGCCTCGCTCGCATTCGCCACGATCGTCGTCGTCGCCGTCGCGGTGCTGGGTTCGCTGACCGTGCTTCCCGCCGTGCTCTCCCGGCTCGGCGACAAGGTCGACCGGTTCCGTGTCCCGCTCGTCGGCCGGCTCTGCCGGGACGACGGCGAGGGGCGGATCTGGGGCGCGATCGTCGACCGCGTCCTGCGCCGGCCCGCGCTCTCGGCGGCGATCGCCGCCGGGTTGCTGCTCGCGCTCGCCGCGCCGGCGTTGCAGCTGCGCCTCGCGCCGCAGGGCACCGAGTCGTTCCCGCAGTCGCTCGAGGTGATCAAGACCTACAAGCAGATGCAGCAGGCGTTCCCCGGCACGGCGTTGCCGGCCAACGTGGTCGTGAAGGCGCCGGACGTGACGGCGCCTTCCGTGCGCGCGGCGATCGCGCGGCTCGAGCGGCGGGCAATCGCCAGCGGCCGCGCCTTCAACCCGATCACCGTCAAGATCAACAAGGCCCGCACCGTCGCCGACGTCACCATCCCGATCGCAGGCAACGGAACCGACGCCGCGTCGAACCAGGCCTTCCACCTCCTGCGCGGGACGATCGTCCCCGAGACCGTCGGCGCCGTCCCGAACACCGAGGCCGGCGTCACCGGGATGACGGCGTCGTGGAAGGACGGGGCCGACCAGCTGAAGTCGGATCTGCCGCCCGTCCTCGCCTTCGTCCTGCTCTTCGCGTTCGCGCTGATGCTGGTCGCGTTCCGCTCGATCGTGATCGCGATCAAGGCGATCCTGCTCAACCTGCTCTCGGTGGCCGCCGCCTACGGCGTGCTCGTGGTCGTCTTCCAGCATGGCGTCGGCAAGGGCCTGCTCGGCGTCCATACCGCAGACGGGATCGAGACGGTGGTGCCGTTGCTCCTGTTCGTGATCCTGTTCGGGCTCTCGATGGACTACCACGTCTTCATCATCAGCCGCATCCGGGAGACGTTCGACCGCGGCGCCAACATGGACGAGGCGGTCGCGCACGGGATCAAGTCGACCGCGGGAGTCGTCACCAGCGCCGCGATCGTCATGGTCTGCGTGTTCGCCATCTTCGGCACGCTGTCGACTCCGTTCTTCAAGCAGTTCGGCGTCGGGCTCGCGGCGGCGATCCTGATCGACGCGACCGTCGTCCGCGCCGTCCTCCTGCCGGCGACGATGAAGCTGCTCGGCGACTGGAACTGGTACCTGCCCAGGTGGCTCGGGTGGCTTCCTCGACTCGAGCGTCACGAGGCCGAAGCTGCGCCGGAGATCAAGCCGGAGCCCGCCTCCGCATAGACGACGGTCAACCCCCGGCCCTGCACGGGCCGGGGCCCGACCGCCAAGAGGAAACCGAAGAAACGCACCTTGCACACGATGAAGGGAGCAGAGATGGAAACCCAAGCACATCCGAAGAAGCGCACCGGCCTCACTATCGGAGCGTGGGTCGCCGTCGTGCTCGGCGCGGTCGTTGTCGCGGCCGGCGGAACGGCAATCTGGGCGGACGGGGAGCGGGACGACAACGGCTACTTCTCCGCCCACGCGCACCGCTACCAGACCCACACGCGCGCGATTGCGACCGAGAGGATCCTGGTCGGGAGCTACGTTCCGACATGGCTCGCAGGCAAGGTCCGGCTCGACATCTCCGGTGATAAGCCTCTGTTCGTCGGCATCGCACCGAAGGCAACGGTGGACGCCTACCTCGCCCGCGTCGAGCACACCGACGCGACCGATCTCAACCTCGATCCATTCACGGTCACCTATATTGACCACAGGGGGACGGTCGACCCCGGCCGGCCTGCACGCGAACTGTTCTGGGCAGCAGCCGTCTCCGGAACCACCAGCCCCCTGACGTGGAAGCTCCGCTCCGGCAGCTGGTCGATCGTCGTGATGAATGCCGACGGCTCTCGCGACGTCGCGGCGACGATCGCCGTCGGCGTCAAGGTCCCGGCGCTGCTCTGGGTCGGAATCGGGCTGAGCCTGTTCGGAGGCGCGCTGCTCGCCGCCGCCGGGCTGATGTTCGCCGCCCGCTCATGGAGCTACCGCTGCGCGCGGGTGACAGCAGCCTTGGCCGGCTGAGACGGCGAGCTTCGCCAGCGGCTTCGAGTCGACGAGGATCGCTTCTAGGGCGATCCGCTCTCGAACCTGGCCGATGGCACTTCAGGCAGCCGGCAAGACCCACCAGGCTGCCGCCGCTCGACCGGTAGCAAGAAGAAGCTGGCCGCGGTCGCCAGGTGCGACCGCGGCTGGAGGTGCTGCGCACGCCTTCGTTGCCTGCCTAAATCCCTTCTCGTTCGTCGCGGGTGCCGCCGCTGCTGAGTTCGTATACACCGTGACGGACCCGGCGGAACCGGCGATCGCCGCCAAGCGCGTGCGCGGAGGATGCCCCTGACCGACGACCGGAGCAGCGGCCGACTGAGAAGCTTCGTCGCCGCTGCATGAATCTCGATCGTGCGCATCGGCCGGCCGGAACGCTCGAACACGAGGGTGATCGTCCCGAGCGCCGAGATGGGTCGGGCGGGCGCGGATCGCCGCTGCTTGGGGCTCGCGAGAGCCCGTTTGTGCAGCACCCGTGAAGCCGATTCAAGCTGGTTAGCAGGCCTATGGCCTGTAAAGGGGTTCGAGAGTCCATCCCCTCGGGCGTTACTCCTGGTGATGCACGGGAGGCAGCTTCGGGGCGGCTGCTCAGGGCCGGCCGCTGACTGGTGTTCTTCGATGGGGGACACTTACGGGCGTGCAGCTTCCCGAGACGCGCTATGCACGGAGCGGTGACGTCAACATCGCGTACCAGGTCGTCGGCGACGGCCGGGTCGACCTGCTCTGGATCCCCGTCTTCGCCCAGCACGTCGAGCTCTCGTGGGAGGATCCCTACCGCCGGGCCTGGCTGGAAGCGCTCGCATCCGAGTATCGGCTGATCGTCTTCGACAAGCGTGGCACCGGTCTGTCCGATCACGTGATCGGTGCTCCGTCGGTCGAGGTGCGCATGGACGACTGCCGCGTGGTCCTGGATGCGGCGGGGTCCGAGAAGGCGGCGATTCTCACCTCGGGCGATGCCTCGGACCTCGGGCTGGTCTTCGCGGCGACGTATCCGGAGCGGGTGCATGCCGTCGTGACCTGGGAGGGCCAGTTTCGCGGCACCTGGGCTCCGGACTACCCGTGGGCGCCGCCGCGGGAGGAGGCGCTCCGCCGCATCGAAGAGAGCGAGCGCAGGTGGCCGGCCTCGCTGACCGAGGAAATGGCGGCGCTGGCGCCGAGCCTCGACCCGTCGGAGCACGAAGGGTTCGCGCGCGTCACCCGGCTGAGCGTCAGTCCGGGCTCCGCAGCTGCATACCGTCGGATGGCGCTCGACGTCGACGTGCGGGGGATCCTGCCGAGTGTGCGGGTGCCCGTGCTCGTCATGGCCCGGGCCGGCGAGCCGAACGAAGATGCCGGTCGCTGGGTCGCGGGGCGCCTTCCGGCCGGTGAGTTCGTCGCGATCGACCGGCCCGACTGGGCCCCGGTAGTCGGTGACACGGCCGCGATCCTCGAGCAGGTTCGGCGCTTCGTGGGCAGGGCAGTCGAGCTCGGTGTCACGGAGCCGGACCGGGTGCTCGCAACCGTCCTCATAACTGACATCGTCGGGTCGACTGCCCGAGCCGCCGAGCTCGGCGACAGCGCCTGGCGCGCCCTGCTCGAGCGCCACCACTCGGGGGTGCGCGAGCAGCTCGCGCGCTTTCGCGGTGTCGAGCACGACACGGCCGGAGACGGTTTCTTCGCTTCCTTCGACGGGCCGGCGCGGGCGATCCGGTGCGCATGTGCGATCCGGGAAGCGGTCGAAGCGATCGGCCTCGAAATTCGGGCCGGGATACACACAGGCGAATGCGAGCTGCTCGATGGGAAGGTGTCTGGAATCGCTGTCGCGACGGGTGCGCGGGTATCTGCACAGGCCGGGCCTGGCGAAGTTCTCGTGTCGCAAACGGTGAAGGACCTCGTTGCCGGCTCGGGGATCACCTTTGCCGAGCGCGGAGTGATGCAGCTGAAGGGGGTTCCGGGGGAGTGGCGGCTGTACGCCGTCACCGGCGGCTAGGGCAACAGCACGAGGTTCCTCACGAGAGAAGGCGGGTCAGGATGCCACCCGCGCACGGTCCGGAGCGGCTCGGGAGGATTCGAAAGCCGTCCGGTCGGGTTCGCCCGGAAGCCGACCTCCGGGCGGCTTCTCCGGCTCTAGCGGCGCGACCGACTTCGGGAGCTTCGGCGCCCCGACGACGTCCGCCTCGGCGAGCGGGACGACGACCTCCGGCCGGCGCCCGAATGCGCCTCGATGCTCGCGCGCAGCGCCGACATCAGGTCCGGCTCCTCCTCCTCCGGCGCCCCCGGCTCCTCCAGGGCCACTGTCTCGCCTCTCTGCTTCCTCCTGATCACGTCGAGCAGCTTCTCGGTGTACGTGTCCGAGTACTTGGTCGGGTCGAAGGGCCCTTTGAAGCGGTCGATCAGCGCCGCGGCCATCTCCAACTCCTTCGGGCTCACCCGTGCCCTCCCGGGCTCGACCTCGTCCGTCGGCCTGATCTCGTCCGCGAAGTACATGCGCTCGAGCGTGATCACGCCGCCTCGGATCCGGAGGCATCCGAGGTGCTCGCGCTCGCGCATCACGAACGTGCCCACCGCGGCGAGGCCGGCGTCCTCCATTGCGCGGACGAGGAGCGTGTAGACCTTCTCGCCGCGGTCCTGGGGGACGAGGTAGTAGCTGCGCTCGAAGTAGATCGGGTCGATCTCGCCGACCTCGACGAAGTCGGAGATGTCGAAGGAGTGGTAGCCCTCGGCGCGCGCCGCCGCGAAGTCGGCGTCCTCGACTTCGACGTACTCACCCTTCGCGACCTCGTACGCCTTGGCGATCTCGTCGTCCGGCACACGCTTATCCTCTTCCTTGCACACCTTCTCGTAGCCGATCGGCGACCGGTCCGTGCGATGGAGCAGGTTGAAGTGGAGGGCGTGCTCGGACACGGCGGCGACCATGCGCACCGGGATCGAGACGAGGCCGAACGAGATGGTTCCCGACCAGATCGAGCGAGGCATGCTCAGGTGGTTCCCGGAACGGTCGTCCCTAACCCTTAGGCTGCCTCCGTGACCGATCGGCCGGCGTCCGAGCGTACCCGTGTCCGGCGGGAGCCGCAGCGCGGCGTGTACGACCGAGCGGTGATCGACGCGATCCTCGACGAGGGGCTCGTCTGTCACCTGGGCTTCGTCAACGACGGCCAGCCCTTTGTGATCCCGACGCTGTACGCGAGGATCGGCGACGAGGCCTACGTGCACGGGTCGTCCGCGAGCCGCACCTTGCGGACGCTCGTCTCCGGTGTCGACGCCTGCCTGACGGTGACGCTCGTCGACGGGATCGTCCTCGCGCGCTCGATCTTCAACCACTCGATCAACTACCGGTCGGTCGTCGTGGTGGGGCGGGCGACTTCGGTCGAGGAGCCGGACGAGAAGCGACGCGCGCTCGAGGCGTTCAGCGGTCGGCTGCTCCCCGGACGGTGGGGCGACGTCAGGCCGCCGACGGCGACCGAGCTCAAGGCGACGTCGATCCTGCGCATGCCGCTCGCCGAAGCCTCCGCGAAGGTGCGCACCGGTCCGCCGAAGGACGAGGAGGAAGATCACGGCTGGCCGGTATGGGCCGGGGTCATCCCCCTCGCGCTCGTTGCCGGCGATCCCCAGCCTGACCCGGCGCTCGAGCCAGGATTCGAGCCGCCCGCGTGGTCTCCGGCGGCCCGCCTTGGGCGGGCGGTCTGCCAAGACGGCCAATAGCGCCGCTCGCGGCGGCGGTACGACCCCGATCGTGGCACTTTCGTCACAAGCGTGACACGGATCGGTCGCAGTCGGGAGGGTACTGTTGTCGTTGATGACAACGGACTACAGGAGGTCGCCATGTTCAGCAAGCTCACTGCAGAGCTCCTCGACCTGGTCGTGCACGAGAAGGGCTACCGCCTTGCGCTTTACGCCTCGACGAACGGAGACGGAGGGTGCAGCGTCGGCTGCTGTTGCTGCTGCTGCACGAACTAGAGAGCTGCGTCGCGAGAACACGAGGAGGGCTGGGCGGCAGTGACTCCCGTGCTTCCCTACCTGGCGCCCTGGTACCGGCTCGCGACGACCGACGGCGGAGTCCTGCTCGAGTACGGGCAGCGGATCATCTGCCTCGCGGGTCGGGCCGGTACGACGCTGATGCCGGTCTTGCTGCCGCTCCTCGACGGCACGCGCACGCTCGACGAGATCGTCGAGGTGCTCGGCGAGCCCGCCCGACCCGCAATCGAGGCCGCCCTCGAGCGCCTGGACGAATGCGAGCTGCTGCTGGAGGGGCCGCCGTTGCCGACCGACGTGCCGGCGCCGGAATCGGCCACTGCCCAGCTCGTCGTCTCGCTCCGCCCACGCGAGGTCACGCTCGGCAAGGCAGTCGCGTCGCTCCGCTCGCGGACCACTGCAATCGTCGGCGACGGCCCGACAGCGGTCGAGGTCTCCCGCCTGCTCAGGCAGAGCGGTGTCCAGGTCCGGCGCGAGGACGCGATCTCGTCCGGGGCCGATCTCTTCGTCTGCGCCCCGTCCTCGGAGCAGCTGACGGCGCTCGGCGACTGGAACGCGCAGGCGTTGGCCTCGGGGCAGCCGTGGTTGCAGGTGCTGCCGTTCGACGGGCGCTACGCGTCGGTCGGGCCGCTCTACGTGCCCGACGAGACGTGCTGCTTCGACTGCTTCCGGCTGCGTCGCCTGGCCAACCTCGACGCCGTCGACGAGCTCCAGGCGCTCGAAGCCGCACGCGCGTCCTACCCGGCGACCCCGTCGTTGCAGGCGCTCGTCGCAGGCCTTGCGACGACTTTGGCGCTCGGATGGCTCGTCCTCCGAGACCACCACGCACCCTCGGCCTTCTACGCAATCGAGTTGGGTCAGGGGATCAGGATGAGCCTGCACCACGTGCATCGAGTGCCCCGCTGCCACGCCTGCTCGGGGCTCGCGGACGTCGCGGCGCCGCTCCCATGGCACAAGGAGTATCGAGCTGTCGGCGCTTGAGCTCCAGCCGGTCCAGCCCACGCCGTCTGCACAGGCGTTGCCGCGGCTGCGAACGTTCGTCTCGCCGTTCACCGGTGTCGTCCACGGCCTCGACGAGACGCTTGCCGCACCGGACGAGCATCGCCTCGTCAGCATCGCGTGCGAGCTCGCCGACGGGCGGCCGATCGTCGGGGGGAAGGTGGAGGGTCACGCGGCCGGCGAGCACGTGTTGCGTGACGGAGCCGAGGCAGCCTCGATCGGGGAGGCCCTCGAGCGCTACGCCGCGTCCTTCGTCCCCGCCGGCCGGCTGGTCGTCCGCTCGGCCGACCGGCTGCCCGGGGCGGTCGATCCCGGGCGGTTCGCGTTGTTCCACGACACCCAGCTCGCCGATCCTGCGTTTCCGTTCCGCCCGTTTCGCCGCGAAACGGTCGTCAGCTGGGTCGCGGGGTACGCCCTGCCGGGCGGCAGACCCGCTTTCCTTCCGGCGCAGCTCGTCTTCCTGGCCCGGGGACGACAAGCGCCGGCCGAGGAGCACATCGCGTATGCGACGAGCAGCGGCCTCGCCTGCGGCGCGACGATCGAGGAGGCGGTTCTCGGGGGACTCCTCGAACAGATCGAGCGCGACGCCGTGATGCTGGTGTGGTACGACCGGCTGTCACTGCCGCTCCTTGACTGGAGTCACGATCCGGAGCTCGTACGACTCGACGACCGCTACTTCGCGCCGACGGGCTTGGAGCACTCCGCCGTCGACCTGAGCGTCTTCTTCGGAGTCCCGACCGTGCTCGGCGTCGTGCACGGTGCCCGCCACGCCCTCGGGGCCCTCGGCGTCGGCGCGGCCAGCGCGCCCACCGTCGGCGTTGCCTGGCGTAAGGCACTGGCCGAGGCGTTCACCGTCCTGCGGTGGGTTCGAGACCACGCTTTCGAGTGCCCTGAGGACGCCGAGCGCACTGCGTCCGAGATCGAGGGCTTCGACGGTCACACGATCTTCTACGCCCACCCCGATCGAGCGGCGCGTGCGGCGTTCCTCGACAGCTCGCTCGAGCGCCGCGACACCCGCGACGTCGCTCCGCTCGACGGCTCGAACATGCTCGAGCTCATCGAGGCCGCCTGCGAGCGCCTCGCGGAGCGTCGGACGTCGGCGTACGCGATCGACGTGACCAGCCCTGACGTTCGGAGCGCAGGCTTCCACGTCGTCAAGGTGATCGCGCCCGAGCTCTGCCAGCTCGACGCGGTCGAGCGCGCCCGTTTCCTCGGCGGCCGTCGGCTCTATCGGGCCGCCTACGAAGCCGGCCTCGTTCCGCGTCCGCTGACGCCCGCCGACCTGAATACCGACCCCCACCCCTTTCCGTGAGCGAAACGGTCGGTCGGCAGACCTCCCGGTGGCTGGAGTTCGTCTACGGTCGCCGACCTGACGTGGACGACCTCGCCGAGGCCTACCACGAGGGGTCGAAGCTGGGGCCTTCCCAGATCGCAAGACAGATGGATGGCGCCCGACGCCTGGAGGCGAGCCCGGAGCTGCGGCTCAGCTCGATCCGAGCGGTGAAGCGCCACGGCGTTGCCGGAATTCGTCTCCCGGCGCCGGCCCCGCTCGATCAGTCGCTCGGCCAGGTGATCGCCCGGCGGCGGTCGCAGCGAACCTTCGGTGCCGGTCCGATACCGCGCGACGTCCTCGCCGCGCTCCTGCACGCGGGCTACGGCGTCACGGGAGCCCTCGACGCGCAGGACGACCGGCCTCCACTCCCGCTCCGGGCCGTCCCCTCGGGCGGTGCGTTGTACCCGCTCGAGGTGTACGTGGGTGTCTTGAGGGTCGGCGGGCTGGAGCCGGGCCTGTACCACTTCGATCCGCTGTCTGCGAGCCTCGAGCTGCTCCGCACCGGCCTGACCGGCGAGGAGCTTGCGCGGCTGTCGACGTACCCGGGGGTCGCCTCGTCGTGCGCCGTCCTCGTCCTCCTTACGGCCATCTTCGGGCGCACTCGGTTCAAGTACGGTCTTCGCGGTTACCGTTTCGCGCTCCTCGAGGCCGGGCACGCGGCGCAGAACGTCGTTCTGGCCGCCTCGGCCGTCGGCCTGGCATCCGTTCCGCTGGGGGCTTTCTACGACCGACGCACGGACGCGTTCTTACGGCTCGACGGTGTCAACGAATCGACCCTCTACACGATCGCAGTCGGAAGGGAGCCCAGGTGAGCGTCGATCCGTCGCTCTCGCGGGCAGCGCTCGGTCCCGTGACGGGCGCAGCGACGTTCCTGCTGCTCGCCGGAGGGCGCATTCCGCGGACGCGTCCGCGTCCGCTCGGGCGAGCGGCGGTCGCCCGGTGGCTCACCCTGGGAGCAATCGCCGGGCTCGAAGAGGTCGTCTGGAGGGGAGCCGTCCTGGGTGGGCTTCTGGTCGTTGTCGGCCCATGGGCGGCGCTCGGTGCGTCGTCCGCGGCGTTCGCCCTTTGGCATTGGCCGTTCCTCCGCAGCTGGTGCGCCGTCCACCTCGTCACTGGCGCCGCCTTCGGATGCGCGTTTCTCGTCGGCGGGCTCGTCGCGGCGATACTCGGCCACGTGCTGTACAACCTGCTGGTCGACTGGGCCGTCCACGCAGAGCGCGCTCGGCTGCGGGGGCCATGATCGCGGCTTCTCTTCGGGATGTGAGCAAGCGCTTCGGCAGCATCGTCGCGCTCGACGGCGTGGGGATCGAGCTGCGGTGCGGCGAGGTCCTCGCGGTCCTCGGGCCGAACGGGGCAGGAAAGACGACCGCTCTGTCGCTGATGCTCGGTCTTCGCCGGGCGGACTCCGGTCGCGTGGAGCTCTTCGGCGAAGATCCGCGGCGCCCCACGTCCCGGGCCGCCGTCGGTGTCACGCCACAGGAAATCGGCTTCCCGCCGACGTTGCGGGTGCGAGAGATCGTCGACCTCGTTCGCGCCCACTTCGCTGCGCCTGCTGCGACGGCGGAGCTGCTCGGTCGGTTCGGTCTGGCCGACTGCGCGCGCCGGCAGGTGGGAGGCCTGTCGGGAGGTGAGCGGCGGCGCCTGGCCGTTGCTCTCGCGTTCGCCGGACGACCGCTCGCCGTGTTTCTGGACGAACCGACGTCGGGGCTGGACGTCGAGGCACGACGAGCCGTGTGGAGCGAGTTGCGGGAGTACGCAGCCCGAGGCGGGACGGTCCTGTTGACGACCCACTACCTCGAGGAAGCGGAGGCGCTCGCCTCGCGCGTCGTGCTTCTGGCCCGCGGCCGGATCGTCGGCGACGGGCCCCCCGCACAGCTCGCGAGCGCCCACGGAGACTCGCTGGAGAACGCGTTCCTGACGCTGACGCGAGGAGCGACGTGAGGTTGGTTCTCGTTCACGCGCGGGCGATGACGCTCGAGCTGCTTCGCTATCCAGCCTTCAGCGTGCCGACGCTGGCGTTCCCGGCGCTCTTCTTCCTGCTCTTCGTGGCTCCACGAGGCGATCGCGACGCCACGCTCCTGCTTGCGTCGTTCGCGGGCTTCGCCTTCCTCGCCGTCGGCTTCTTCCAGTTCGGCGTCGGCATCGCCGCCGAGCGAGAGTCGCCCTGGGAGCGATTCCTGCGTGCCCTGCCGGCAGGAGCACGTCTGCGCTTCGCTGCCCGTCTGCTGTCCGGGACGCTGTTCGGGTTGGCGTCCGCCGGGCTGGTCGCGTCGACGGCGGTCGCGACCACCGACGCGCACCTGCCGCCGTTGGGCTGGGCGGGGCTCGTCGTGGCGCTCACGCTCGGCGCGGTGCCGTTCGCGCTCCTGGGGATCGCGCTCGGCTACTGGGTGTCCCCGCGGGGCGCGCTTCCGGTGGCGAACATCCTCTATCTCGTCCTCGCCTTTGCCGGTGGGCTGTGGACGACTCCGGCGCGCCTGCCGGCCGCCGTCGCCTCGGCCTCGCCGCTGCTTCCGACCCGCCAGTTCGGGGACGTCCTTTGGGGTGCCGCCCAGGGGCGGCTCTGGCGGCCGCGGGACTGGCTTCTGCTCCTCGCCTGGGCTGTTGCGTTCGGTCTGCTCGCGGGCTGGGGCCATAGCCGAGACGAAGGGAGGCGGTATGGCTGAATTTGCCTAGAATGCCCCAATGACCTGGGAGCTGATCTGGATGCTGGTCATCCTCAAGATCCCGGTGATCTATCTCTGCCTGGTCGTGTGGTGGGCGATCCGCTCCGAGCCGAAGCCGGTCGAGCCGGCTGTTCTGGAGGCTCCGGTCGATCCGGAGCCACGGCCGGGTTGGCGGCCGCCTCGGGTCGGCCCGCGTCGGCTCGCGGGTGGCCCCCACGGCGTCCCGTCCCGCGGTCGTGGGCGTACGGCAGCACGCGCCGGGGTCGAGCAGTGAACGGGTCCGAGACGTCGGCGCGGCGGGAGAGCCTCGACACCGTCACCGGCCTGATGTCGGCGGCGGCGATCTTCCTCGGTGTTCTCGGCGCCATGGATCTGCACTTGACGATCTCCGGCGAGAACATCCAGATGCAGCCGGTGCGCATCGGGGTCGCGGCGGTCGTCCTCGCCCTGATCGCGGCCGGGATCGGCGGCCGACATCGGAAGCTGGCGGCCATCGCCTGCGTGATCGCCGCTGCGGGCTGGCTGCTGGGCATGGTCGTCGCGGTCGTCACCGAGCGCCCGCTCTTCTAGTCGGGCGGGCGGCGTCCCGGCAGGGATGCGCCTCTTGCTACATAACAGGGAGCGATGGACGTCGACGGCCTGAACGCGGGCTACGCCAGCACGATCCTCGAGCAGTACCTCGAGAGCCCGGACTCGGTTCCGCCCGAGTGGCGTGCGCTGTTCGAGGCCGGGGCGAGAGATGCGCTCGCCACCTTTCCCGGTCTGTCGCGGCTGCTGGAGCGTGTGCGCGCGGGAGACGGGGACGGGGCTGCCACGCTCGCGCCGCCACGCGAGGCGGAATCGCCCCGCGCCGGGGTCGAGGCGCCCGTCGCTGCGCCCGACGACCTGCTCCTCGGCGGGGTTGCCGCGGCGATGGCCCTGGTCAAGGCGTACCGGATGCACGGCCATCTCGCCGCCCGGCTCGATCCGCTTGGCTCGGAGCCGGTCGGCGACCCGACGCTCGAGCCCGAGCGCCTGATCCCGAAGCTCACGCCCGACCTCCAGGCCCGGATCCCCGCGTCGCTGCTGCGCCTCTACGTCCCGGCCGGGACGCTGGCCGACGCCCTGCCGCGTCTGCGCGACACCTACTGCGGCTCGATCGCGTACGAGATTGAGCACATCTCCGACCACGAGCGTCGTGTGTGGCTGCGCAAGGCGATCGAGTCGGGCCGGTATCGCCAGCCGCTCACCGACGAAGAGAAGCGACAGCTGCTCGAGCGCCTGACGGAGGTCGAGGGCTTCGAGCGCTATCTCCGCCGGGCGTTCCTCGGCCAGAAGCAGTTCTCGATCGAGGGTCTCGACGTTCTGGTGCCGATGCTCGACGAGGCGATCGCGCTGGCCGCCGGGTCGGGGGCGCACGAGGTGGTGATCGGGATGGCGCACCGGGGCCGGCTGAGCGTGCTCGCCCACACGATCGGACAGCCCTACGAGTCGATCCTCCGCGAGTTCGAGGGCGAGCGGACGATCGAGGCGGTCGTCTCGGATCCGGAGGCAGGCTCGGGCGACGTCAAGTACCACCTCGGCGCCCAGGGCGTCCGCGCCACCCCGAGCGGGGAGATCATGGTCACGCTGAGCGCCAATCCCAGCCACCTCGAGGCGGTCGATCCCGTGGTCGAGGGCCGGACTCGGGCGGAGCAGACCGACCGTTCGACCCGCGCCGGCGTGCACGATCCTGGCGTCGCGCTCCCGATCCTCATCCACGGCGACGCGTCGTTCGCCGGGCAGGGCGTCGTGGCGGAGACGCTGAACCTCGAGGGTCTGGCCGGCTACTCGACGGGCGGCACGCTCCACCTGATCGCGAACAACCAGATCGGGTTCACCACCGATCCCGCAGAGGGCCGCTCCACCCGCTACTCGAGCGACCTGGCGAAGGGGTTCGACATCCCCATCGTCCACGTGAACGCGGACGACTCCGAGGCCGCGATCGCTGCGATCCGGCTGGCGCTCGCGTTCCGCAGCCGGTTCGGACACGACGTCGTCGTCGACCTGGTCGGCTATCGGCGGTTCGGGCACAACGAGCAGGACGAGCCGGCATACACGCAGCCGCTGATGGCGCAGCACATCGCAGAGCATCCGACGGCCCGCGAGCAGTTCGCCGAGCGCCTGGTCGGCGAAGGTGTGATCGACGCCGATGCCGCCGCCGCCCTCGAGGCGCGGGTGGACGAGACCCTGCGCTCCGCCCACGAGCGGCTCAAGGCGACCTTCGGCCACGCAGGCCCGTCGCCCGGGGAGCAGATCCCGGCGCCCGTCGCATCCACCCGGGTCGCCACGGCGGTCGATGCCGACCGCCTCCGTGCCCTGGAGCACGACCTCCTCGCCGTTCCGGAGCACTTCACGGTGCATCCGAAGCTCGCACGGCAGCTCGAGCGTCGGCTGGTCGCACTCGACGAAGGCGGCATCGACTGGGGCCAGGCGGAGTCGCTCGCCTTCGCGAGCCTGCTCGTCGAGGGAATCCCGGTCCGGCTGACGGGACAGGACAGCGAACGGGGCACGTTCTCCCACCGCCATCTCGTCCTGCACGATGCGACGACGAGCGAACGCTACGCGCCGATCCAGCACCTGGACGCGGCGACGGCGTCCTTCGAGGTGCACAACTCCCCGCTGTCGGAATTCGCGGCGGTCGGCTTCGAGTACGGCTACTCGATCGCGGCGCCCGAGGCGCTTGTCCTCTGGGAGGCGCAGTTCGGTGACTTCGTCAACGGCGCCCAGATCATCATCGACCAGTTCGTGGTCGCCGGTCTCTCGAAGTGGACCGAGACGCTCCGCCTCGTGCTCCTGCTGCCCCACGGATACGAGGGGAACGGGCCCGAGCATTCGAGCGCCCGGCTGGAGCGGTTCCTCCAGTCGACGGCCCAGGACAACATCCGCGTCGCCAACCCGAGCACGGCGGCGCAGTACTTCCACCTGCTCCGGCGGCAGGCGCTGGAGCCGGTTGCCCGGCCGCTCATCGTCATGACTCCGAAGGGTCTCCTGCGACTCCGCGAGGCCGCGTCGGCGCTCCCCGACCTGGCCGAAGGTTCCTTCCTGCCCGTGATTCCGGACACGGCTGCCGACCCGGGGCGGACCCGACGGCTCGTCCTCTGCTCGGGCAAGGTCTACTACGACATCGCGGGCCACGAGCTTCGCCCCGGGGCGGCGTCCGTGGCGCTGGCGCGGATCGAGCAGCTCTACCCCTTCCCGGGAGGGCAGCTCGCTGCGCTCGTAGGTTCCTATCCGTACCTGACCGAGGTGGTCTGGGCGCAGGAGGAGCCCCAGAACATGGGCCCGTGGCGGTCGATCCGCCATCGCCTCGAGGAGGCTCTGCCTCCGGGAGTCCCGCTGCGGTACGTAGGTCGGACCTGGCGGGCCAGTCCGAGCGAGGGGTACCCGACTGCCCATCTCCGCGAACAGGACCGGATCGCCCGCGCCGCGCTCGGCTGACGCGATCTAGCGCCTGCGCCTCGCGGCTGCCGATTTCGCCGACCGCGCGGCCTGGGCGGCGATCAGCGGCCCGTAGCGCCGCGCTGCGGCCACGAGTGCACTGCGCTGGCGCGGCGACAGCCGCAGCCACGCGTCGTAGGCCGCGAACGCGAGTCCGACGGCGCTCCCGGTTCGGCGCAGTTTCGCCACATTCACATCCTCACATAGGGACGATTCCAGCCGCCGACCGGCCTACTGTTGACCATGCTGTGCCCAAACAATTCCGTTACAATCCCGCACCGTCACGAGTCCCGTTCCCTGCCACGGAGGGTCGTATGCCGGTCGAGACGACGTCGTTGTTCAGCCAGGTCATCCAGGAACATCTCGAGCTCAAGCGCCGTAACTCCGAGCTCGAGGGCGACATGCCGCTCGCCAGCTACGAGCTCGAAGATCCGTTCGACAACCATCCCCTCTTCAAGTCCGAGGAGCAGGCACGCCTCGAGGAGACGATGGACGGCACTGAGCCCGCGGTGGAGATGGCTGCAACGACGCATCTCTGGCCGGGAGAAGACGCGCTCGAGCCGGTCGAGCCGGACGACCCGGGTCTCTGGGGCCGCTCGCGTGATTTCGACTGGGGCGACTAGACTAGCCCGCAGCAGAGGAAGGCCTAGCAGTCGCGCTTGACGAGGAGCGCGTAGCCCAGCTTCACCGTTTCGATCGGCGCGGCGACGATCCGGTTCAGCAGCGAGCCGCTCGACGACGCCGTCGAGACCGTGCCGTCGTAGCATCGCTCGAACAGCATCTTCGCCCGCACGAGGTGGTAGCGGGAGCTCACCACGACCACCGACCTCCAGCCTCGCCTCGCGGCGAGCCTGGCAAACCCCTCTGCCTCGCCGCGCGTGCTGTACGGATCGGGGTGGAAGCACACGACCGGGACCGGGGCCGACCTGCCCGCGCAGAGCCGGTTTGCCTCCGGCCACGTCGGCGACCACCCGTCCGAGACCACGAGCAGGGGTGCGACTCCCTTGCGGACGAGCGTCAGCCCCTCGGCGAGCCGGGGGCCGCGCCCGCCGGCCAGGACGACTGCGGCGTCCGCGTGACCGGCGTTACTCCGGGGCGGCCAGACGAAGAGCACGGCCGCGGCGATCGCCCATCCGAGCACGAGCCCGCCCACGACCAGCAGGACCGGACGCAATCGTCGTCTCGTCGCCACCAGCAGGTCGTACCAGCCCCGGACGCGGGTTGCACTCGGGACCCGTTCCCTCTTGAGCTTGCCGCCGTCCTGCCGATGAAGAAGCAGTGCCCCCTCGCCTGCGGACACGGTTGCTCACCTTCGCGACGGTTGCCACGCTCGGGATCGCCGTCCACGTCGCGGCGTCGCCGGCGGCCGCAGCCCCGAGCTTCTTCGTCGGTACGGACGAGAACGCTCTCCTCTCCGGCAACTCCCAGCAGGTCGCCTCGGTCGCCCGGGCGCTCGGCCTGAGGTCGGTCCGGATCAGCCTCCAGTGGCAGCCGGGCCAGACGCAGGTTCCGGCGGCGACCCAGCTCGCGCTCACGCAGCTCTCGCTCGACTCGTGGGGCCTCAGGGTCGTCGTCAGCATCGAGGGCCGGGCACAAGACGCCCCGCGGACGGTCGGCGCGCGCACCCAGTACTGCTCGTACGTCGCCGACCTTTTCCGCGACAACCCGGAGATCAACGACGTCGTGATCTGGAACGACCCCAACGACGGCGGGTTCTGGATGCCGCAGTTCGGGCCGAACGGCGACAGCATCGCGCCTGGCGACTACGAATCCCTGCTTGCCGCGTGCTACGACGCCGCGCACGCGGTCCGCAGCGGTGCCAACGTGATCGCCGCGACGGTCTCGAAGAGCTCGGATACCCCGGGCGCCTTCACGCTCGCCTGGCACCCGCCGGCCTCGTGGTTCTCGAAGCTCGGTGCCGCGTACAGCGCGAGTCAGAGGACGAAGCCGATCTTCGACACGCTTGGCTACACGCCTCATCCCGCCACCTCGACCGAGCGGCCGTGGACGAAGCATCCCGGCGCGGCGACGATCGCGCTCGGGGACTACGCCGTCCTGATGCAGGTTCTCGGAGCCGCGTTCGGAGGAACGGGGCAGCCGGTCCCGGGGCAGGGGTCGACCCGGATCTGGTACCTCGCCCAGGGCTACCAGACCAAAGCCGATCCGGGCAGGACCGGCTTCACCGGCACGGAGACCGACCCCGATCCGCTGCCGTCGTGGTCGCCGCAGGAGGCAAGCGACCCGCGGTCGGGGCCCGGCGTCGACCAGCCGCTCCAGATCGAGGACGCGATCCGCGTTGCCTACTGCCAGCCCGCGGTCGGCGCGTACTTCAGCTTCCACCTGTACGACGAGCGCGACCTCGCCGGCTGGCAGTCCGGCGTCTTCTGGCCCGACGGGCAGCCGAAGGCCTCGTACCAGGCGCTGCGCCAGGTGGCGTCGGAGGTCAACGCGCGGGCGGTCAACTGCTCGGCGTTCTCCGCGGAGGGCGCCCCGCCGCGGCCCGCAGCCGTGAAACAGCCGGCGCAACAGCAACTTCGGATCGTCGACCTGCGGACGACCACCGTCTCCGCGTTCCGTGCCGGTGTCGCGTGGCGGACGACGATCCCGGCCGACGTCCAGGTCTCGTACGGTTTGGTCGACTTCGGCGTCCCGACAGTCTGGTCGACGGCGACATCGACGGCCGACGGCTCGGCCGCGACGCTGCCGGCGCTCGACTCGAGCACCGCGTACCGGGTCTGGGTCACGGCCGTCTCCGACGACGGCCAGCGCACGCAGACGACGCTCGACTTCAAGACGCCGGGCATCCCGTCCCACCCCGCGGTCGGGACCGACCGCACAGCCGGGGCCGTCCTGCTCGACGGAATGCCGTACTTCCCGATGATGCTCTACTCGGTCTGCCCGTACCAGTATCCAGCTGCGCTCGCCTCCGGGATCAACCTGTTCGCCCTCAACGCCTGCGGGACGTTCCAGGCGCAGCTGAACGCCCTGGGCGGTGCCGCGTTCTCGGCCGGAGTCGCCGGCGGTCACGGCGGGACCGGCGACGGGATCATCGGCTGGTTCCACCGGGACGAGCCCGACGGCGACAACGTCCCCGCGGCCGCGCTGCCCGGCCCGCCGCCCGGAGTGCCGAGCCTCTCCTTCCTCACCCTCACGAACCACTTCTACAGCGGAGCGGCGGCGTTGCCGTGGGGCCGTGGGATCTACCCGTCGCTGATCGCGAAGGCAGACGTGATCGGGTTCGATCTCTACCCGCTCCAGGAGTGGTGCAGGCCCGAGCGGATGGCCGACGTCTTCTACGCCCAGCGCGAGCTCGTGGCCCTCTCCGGAGGAAAGCCGACCTTCCAGTGGATCGAGGCGAACGACTGGAAGTGCGGTGGCGCGAACTCGGTGACGCCCGCAACCGTCCGGGCGGAGTCGTGGCTGGCGATCGCCGGCGGCGCGCACGGGCTCGGCTACTGGCCGGCGTCGTGGGATACCGGCACGAGCCGCGTGATCGCCGGGATCGGGCGGGACGTCGCCCGCCTCGGGCCGGTCGTCTACGTGCCGGGCCAGGCGGCCGCCAGCGGCCGCATCCAGCTCAGCGTCCGGACCCGGGCGGGAGCGCTCTACGTGTTCGCGGTCAATTCCAGCTGGACGGCGGTCAACGCCAAGATGTCGATCCCCGCGTTGAACGGCCGTCCGCTCAGCGTGATGGGCGAGGGCCGGCGGGTGAACAGCATCGGCGACACGTTCACCGACCGCTTCGCCCCGATGGCCGTGCATCTCTACATCGCCGCCCCGGTGGGTCTCTGAGATGCGCCTGCGCGGAACCCTCATTCGAGGGAGTTCGCGATCGGCCTTCGGCAGGCATCATCGTGCTATGGCGTCCGAGCGCCGGTGGGATCTGGTCGATGCGGTGGGTCGGTCACCGCTGCTCGGCCCGCCGCAGATCCGGCCCGGGATCGACCTGGCCTCGGTCGAGCGTCGCCTGCTCGTCACGGACGAGCTGGCGGCCGCGGAGCGCGAGCGCCTGCTCGACTCCGTTCGCGAGCTCGCGGACGTGTTCGCCCGCCTCGGCGCACACTGAGCGACATTCAGGCGGTTTTCATGTCCCCCTGCTTCCCTAGGGGGTATGAACGCCAACGTCCAGAGCAACCGTCGCGCGGTTTCGGAAGACGCCCGCGCCCGAGTCCGCCGCGTCACCAGCGGGATTGTGATCGCGTCGATCGCCATCGTCGGCACGATCGCCGGCTACGTGGCACATGGATCGACACACAAGAAGTCCGCCGGCGCAGCTGCTTCCCCGGCCGCCAACAGGGTCGTGGTGCCGAGCGCCCCGGCCGCTCCGAGCCTCCGCGCACCGGGCGAACCATCCCCCGACCAGTCGCAAGCGATCTCCCCGCCGCCGCAGGTGCCGTCGTCGACCCAGCAACCGCCGGCGGCGACATCGGGCGCGTCGTGATCGAGTCTCGATCCTTCGCGGCTCTCGGGACGACGGCGGTCGTCGCCGTCGACGCCGAATCGGATCTCGATCGCGCCGAGGCCATGCTGCGGGAGGACCTCGCGGAGCTCGACGCGGCGTGCAGCCGGTTCCGGACCGATTCCGAGCTGTCGGCGCTGAACAGCAGCGCGGGCGCCGACGTACGGGTGGGCGAGCTCCTCTTTCGGGCCGTCGGCGTCGCGATCGACGTCGCGCGTCTGACGGACGGTCTCGTCGACCCGACGGTCGGCCGGACGCTCCGCCTCGCGGGGTACGACCGGACGTTCGCCCAGGTCGAGCAGCGCGATGGAAGCCGCTTGCGACCGATGTTCGCGGCGGTTCCCGGGTGGCGCGCCGTCGTCCTCGACGAGGGTCGCCGGACGATCCGCGTCCCGAGAGGAGTCGAGCTCGATCTCGGCGCGACCGCGAAGGCGATGGCTGCGGATCGAGCAGCCGGCCGGATCGCCGAGGCGACCGGCGGGGGCGTGCTCGTCTCGCTCGGCGGCGACGTCAGCGTGGCGGGTCCGGCGCCCGGTGCTGGCTGGCCGCTCCGGATCGCCGACGATCACGCGGCGCCGCTCGGCGGCCCCGGTCCGACCGTCTCGATCGTCGGCGGGGGGCTGGCCAGCTCGGGGACGCGCGTCCGCCGCTGGACGACCGCGGGCGGCGAGTTGCATCACATCGTCGATCCGCGTACCGCCCGACCGGCGGTCACTCCGTGGCGCACCGTCACGGTCGCCGCGGCGACCTGCGTCGGCGCGAACGCCGCGAGCACGGCGGCGGTCGTGCTGGGTGACGATGCCCCCGGCTGGCTCGAGGAGCGCACCCTGCCGGCCCGATTGGTCGGGGTCTCCGGTGGGGTCGTGGCAGTCGGCGGCTGGCCGGGGGAGACCCCGTGACGCTGCTCGCCGCGACCAGCGGCTCCGCCGTCTGGTACCTGACACGTGCGTCGGGCGTGGTGGCGTTGCTGCTCCTCACCGCGACGATGCTGCTCGGCGTACTCAGCGCGAGCCTGTGGCGGAGCGAGCGCTGGCCCCGCTTCGCCGTCGCCGATCTGCACCGGAATCTGACGCTGGTTGCGCTCGTCTTCATCGCCAGTCACGTCGTGACGACGATCGCGGACGGCTTCGCCCCGATCAGGATCAAGGACGCGTTCGTCCCGTTCCTCTCGAGCTACCGGCCGCTCTGGCTCGGCTTCGGAGCGCTCGCCCTCGACCTGCTCCTGGTCCTGGCCGTCTCCAGCCTGCTCCGCAAGCGAATTCGCTACCGCACGTGGCGCCTGCTGCACTGGGGGGCCTACGCCGTCTGGCCGCTGGCGCTCGTGCACGGCCTCGGTTCCGGGTCCGACGCCCGCTTCGGCTGGATGGCCCTCGTGGCGTACGGCTGCCTGTCCGTCGTTCTCGGCGCCGCTGCGTTCCGGCTGCTCCAGGCGCGGCCGCGCCTGCAGCTCGCAGCGGGCGTCGCGGCGGTCGCGCTCGCGGTCGTCATCGTCGCCTGGTATCGCACCGGCCCGGCCCGCCACGGGTGGGCGTCACGAGCGGGAACACCGGCCTCGCTCCTGGCGAAGGGCATGGGCTCGTCGTCGACACGCCAGCCGGCGTCGTCATCCGCTCGGATCACCGCGCCGTTCGACGGTACGGTCGTCGGGCGGATGTCCACGTCCGGCCCGGACACGTTCGGCGACGCCGCGATCGCGATCGCGCTCGCCGAGCGGAGCGCCCATCCAGGCGTCGTGAACCTGACGCTCTGGGGATCGGCGCTCGACGGCGGCGGTCTGGCGATGCGAACGAGCGAGGCTGCCTTCCGCCCCGTCTCCGGCGACACGACCTACACGGGCACGGTCGTTGGTCTCGACGGCACGCGGGTGGTCGTCGACCTCTCGTCGTCCGCCGGGAAGCGGTTGCGGATGGAACTCCGGCTCCGCATCGAGCCTCAGACCCGGTCCGTTTCCGGCACGGTGCACGCCGCGCCGGCTCCGGCCGCGACCTAGGCGGGCTATTCGAGTGCGGGCGCCGGGTCGACCGCGGCGCCACGGACTCGCACCTCGAAGTGCAGGTGCGGACCGGTCGCGTCGCCCGTCTGGCCGACGAGTCCGAGGACGGCGCCGCGTGCGACCGAGCGACCGGGATCGACCATGATCCGCGACAGGTGCGCGTACAGGGTCGTCACTCCGTGGTCGTGGCCCAGCACGACGACCCGGCCGTAGCCCGGCAGCCAGCCCGTCGCTCGGACCACGCCGTCGTGCGCGGCGGTCACGGGCGTTCCCGTCGGCGCCGGGTAGTCGATACCGGTATGGAAGCCGGAGCCGCGCGGCCCGAACCCGTCGGTTGCCTGGGCATCGATGGGAACCGAGAGCCGCAACGGGCACGCGGGCGGCGGCAGCTGCAACGCCGCAAGCGTCCGCGGTCCCGCGACCCCGATCGGGTCGATGCCCGCCCAGTGCTGGAAGCGGAGTAGCGCTGCCCTCGTCCGCCGGCCGAAGACTCCGTCGAACCGTCCGGACGGGAAGCCGTGCCACGCGAGCTTGAACTGGAGGGCGGAGACGTCCCACCCGAAGGTCCCGGCGACGAGCGGCCGGGTTCCGAGTGCGTAGGCCCCGTAGCCGCCGAGCGCCGCTCGCGTCGCCGGAGCGAAGAGCGTGGTCGCCCCGCGCAGACGTCTGAGGCCGGCCAGCGTGTGCGGCCCGGCGTAGCCGTCCACGTCGTCCGAGTAGAGGTCGTGCGCCGCGAGGCCGACCTGGAGCGCGGCGACGTCGGCGTCGCCGGCGGCGCGGGCCGCTCGCGGCGCCGCGAGCGCGAGGGCAACCGCGAGGAGGGCGGCGGTGCGAAGCCGCATGCTTTCCCATTCGGTGCGTCTCGCGTAGCCCTTTAGAGGTAGCTCGACCGGAGTGGTTCGTCACCCGGCCGAAGCATGGAGAAGCGGGACGACCGGTTCCCAGCCGCTGCGGAGGAGATCGACGAGCGAGGGCGGCGTGATCGCCTGGGCCCGACGTCGGCTTGGAACGATCCGATCCCCGTAGCCGGCCGGCGTCCAGCGCAGGAGGGCGCCGTGCCGAAGGAGCCACGGTTCCGCGTCGTGGAGCACGAACGTGCCGTCGGGGAGGTCGTCGAGGGCGGCGGCGTGGAACCGGCGGCCGTGTCCGTCGAGCCGCTCCCGATGGAGCCGCTCGTCGATCTCGTCCGCCCCGGTCGCGCCGACGACGCCGAGGAACCGGCGGTAGTCCTCCCGGCGGCAGAGCGCGCAGGGCCGGTGTCCTGCCGCCAGCGCGGTCGCCTCGTCGAGGAAGAACAGCTCGGTGAACTTCCCGGGCTGCATCAGGGCCGTGCGCTGCCAGCCGCTGAACTCGAGGCGGCAGGCGATCCACCGCCGGGTGGCGAAGCGCCGGCGGATCTCGCCGCGGTCGTCGTGCAGGCAGCCGCGGTTGCCGTAGACGAGGCCGCGCGCGGGATCGGCGATCAGTTCGCCGAGCGGGGTGACACGGTTCCGGAGCGGCATGCCTGCGAACCTACCGTCAGAATGCCCGCGTGACCGACTTCCCCGGCTCCCATCGCGACCTGCTCGACGCCGAGGTCGCAACGCTGGCGACGATCGACCGGGGCGGCTTCCCGGCGCTGAGCGAGGTCTGGTTCTTGTTCGACGAGGGGGAGGTGAAGGTCTCGCTCAACACCGTTCGGTTGAAGACGAAGAACCTCCGGGCGCGGCCGGAGTGCAGTCTCTTCATCCTCGACCTCGGCAACCCGTACCGCTACCTCGAGATCCGCGGTCGGGCGCGGATCGAGCCGGACGACGACTACGCATTCGCCGACAAGGTCGGCGCGAAGTACGGCGGGACCGACCTGAGGACGGTCGACGGCCCGGGCGAGTCCCGCGTGGTTGTCTCGATCGAGCCCGTGAGCGTCTGGGGCGTCGACATGCGCGGCTGAAGGGCATGCGTCGGGTCGGGCGCCGCGGGCGGCGAGACCCGACCCGACGCGAGTTCGGCCTCGGTCAGACCTCCGGGTTGCCGGTCGCGGAGGTGGGGGAGTCATCCTCGGCGCCGAGCGCCGGCGCGTGACCACGGCTCGTCTCCTGGATGAAGCTGGTCATGACCCCGGCAGGGTTCTTTCTGGGCGCGCGTCCGTGCGACGGCGTGGACGAGATCAGTGGGTTACCCGATGCGTTCCCCGTGGAGGCGGGCAAGCCTTCCGGTATCCCTCGAGGAGGGGGGCGAAATGACGGAAGAGGATCAGGAGTTGCGCGAATTCGCGATCAGGCGCCTGGAGCGAAGGCGGAAGTTCTTCGCCGACCTGGGCAGTTACGTGGCTGTGAACGCGGTGCTCTGGTTGGTCTGGGCGATCTTCGATCGCTCGGTGGACGGTCTGCCCTGGCCCGCGTGGGTGTCGATCATCTGGGGCTGCTTCCTGCTGCTGGACGGCCTGCGGCTGCTTCGCACCTGGGGCCGCCTCGGTCGGCCGATCACCGAGGCCGACATCGAGCGCGAGATCCATCGGATCGGAGGAACCGGTCCGGCCTGACCTGCCCTGCCCATCCGCGCGCTCCCCGATACCCAGACCGGGCCGGCGGGATAGTCACCGTCCACGGGCTCAGGACGTCCGGGCACTAGCACGTCCGGTGGGAGGCTGAGCAGCATCAGCCTCCCCTCGCTCTCCGTTGGTCACTTTTTGGCTGGCGGGCCCGGCTCGACGAGTGTAGGCGGAAGGGGTCTCCGCATTCGAAAGGGGGTGAGTCTGGTGAAGGAGACGGTGCTGTTTGTCGGCTGGGGCGGGACGTTCCCCGGCCGCGAGCGCGCGGCGCTCGAGACCTACCACGAGTGGATCGAGATCCTCGACGGCCTCAAGGCGAACGGCGAGATCGAGGATTTCAAGACGTTCCTGCTCGATCCGCACGGCGGCGAGTTGAACGGGTTCACGCTCGTTTTCGCCGACCAGGTGAAGCTGTTCGAGCTCCTGGTGCGCGAGGATCTCGAGATGCTGCGGCGGCGCGCGATGGTGGAGCACGCGAAGTTCAGCGTGATCCCGGCGATCACCGGCGAGCTCGTCGAGCGCGAATACAAGCTGCTCGAAGAGGAGGTGCTGCCGGCGTACGAGCGCACGCCGATCGGCGTCTGAGGCAGCAATCCGAGGCAATTGCGAGGGGGACGGCACTCGACTGTCCCCCTCGCCGGTTTGGAGCGATCGCCGTTCCCGATATCGGGCCCGGCCCCCTTTCACGTCGCCGGCGCCGTCGCGGTACCAGACGCTGCTGTAGCAGCGGGCGGCGGGCACGACCGCGAGTGCCGCGGCCAGGAGTGCAAGACCCAACCTTGCCGACACGCCACCTCCTACGCGGTCAGTCTGGCGCCTCGGCTCGGCTCCGCCATCTGGGAAGCCACCGAACCAGGCCAGGGGACACGGTCGCTCGGACAAGAGGATCGGACTGCGACCAGGACCTCACCCGGAGATCGGCAGTCGGAGAATCCCCCGATGTCAGGCTCATGGCGTGTGTGTAGAAGTGCGAGCGGAGGAGGTTTCAGGGCCTTTGCCTCCGCGGACGCATCGAACACGAACGGTTGATGGGCGAAGTGCCCTCACCGAGGGGCGGGGTACGATCACGCAGCGTCCGGGCTCAACGTGAACCGTCGGCTACCGCCTCCCCTCGACCGCCGCTTCGAGGCCATCGTCTTCGACTGGGACGGCACCGCGGTGCCCGACCGTACTGCCGACGCCGGTGTGCTGCGGGCGCTGATCGAGGAGCTGACAGTTCTCGGCCTCGACCTGATCGTGATCACCGGCACGCACGTCGGCAACGTGGATGGGCAGCTTGGCGCGCGGCCGGCCGGTCCGGGGCGGCTCAACTTGTGCGTCAACCGCGGCTCCGAAGTCTACGCGGCGAACGCGGGCGGGCTTGAACTGGTCGAGGCCCGGAACGCGACACCTGAGGAGGACGCAGCGCTCGATGCGGCCGCGGAGGCGACCGTGGAGGAGCTGGCGAGACGGGGCGTCCACGCTGAGATCGTCTCGCAGCGATTGAACCGCAGGAAGATCGACCTGATTCCCGAGCCCGGGTGGACCGACCCGCCGAAAGCGCGGATCACGGAGCTGCTCGCGGCAGTGCAGGAACGTCTACGCAACGCCGGTCTTTCGGGCCTCGACGAAGCGGTCGCGGTGGCGCTCGCCGCCTCCGAGGCCTCGGGCTTGGCCGACCCGCGCGTCACCAGCGACGCCAAGCACGTCGAGATAGGGCTCACGGACAAGGCCGATGCTGCCCGCTGGTCGTTCGCGGAGCTGAAGCGCCGGGGGATCGCACCCGGGCTCGTCCTGATCGCGGGAGACGAATTCGGACAGCTGGGCGGCCTCACCGGCAGCGACTCCTTCCTCCTGGTGCCGGAAGGGGCCCGGGCGACGGCGGTGTCGGTCGGGGCGGAACCGACCGGGGCTCCAGCGGAGGTCACGGAGCTCGGCGGGGGACCGGGTGCGTTCGTCGGGATCCTCGCCGACCAGCTCGAACGCCGCCGGCGTGGCGACGTCCCCGACGTGGACGGCGACCCCGAGTGGACGCTCACGTTCGAAGGAATCGACCCGCATCTGGAACGCGTGCGCGAGTCGATCCTCACGCTGGCGGACGGGCGGCTGGGAACACGGGGCGCGCCGCTGTTCGACCATCAGGCGGCCGCCCCCGGAGTCCTCTTCTCCGGGGTGTACGTCGGGAGCGGGCCCGCCACCGAGCTGGCGCCTTGCCCCGACTGGACGCGTGTTGCTCCCGCACGGCGAAATCGGCCGAAGATCACACGCCGGCTCGACCTGGCAACCGGGCTCCTGCACGAGGAGGGCGCCCTCACCTCGCTTCGCTTCTCTTCGCTCGGGCAGCCGGGCACCGTCGCGCTCCGCGCGCACGCGAATCCAACCGTCGCCGTCACGCGCCACCGCCGCCGAGCGCACGAGCCGGTGGCGATGGCTGTTCGAAACCGCCGCCGCGGCCGCGTCCTCGAACGCCTCGGTGCTTACGACCCCGACCCGGACGCGGCGCATGCGGCCCTCGCCGCCGCAGGGAAGATCGGGTTCGAAGGGCTGCTACGCGAGCATCGGGAACGCTGGGCGAGTCGCTGGGAGGAGGCTGATGTCGTCGTCGAGGGTGACCCGGAGCTGCAACGTGGGATTCGGGTAGCCCTGTTCCATCTGATGGCATCGGTGGCGGACACGGGCGAGGCGGCAGTCGGTGCACGCGGGTTGACCGGCCCTGCCTACCGGGGCCACGTGTTCTGGGACAGCGACGTGTTCGTGCTGCCCTTCCTCGCGGCCACTCACCCGGAGGCTGCGAGGGCAATGCTCGAGTACCGGGTGCGCCGCCTCCCCGCAGCCCGGGAAATCGCCCGCTCGCGCGGACGGCAAGGGGCCCGGTTCGCGTGGGAGTCGGCCGGCGATGGACGCGACGTGACACCCGAGGCCGCGCACCTCGCGACGGGTGAGCTCGTCGCAATCCGGACCGGCGAGCTCGAGGAGCACATCACCGGCGACGTCGCCTGGGCGGCGGCGCACTACGTCGCCTGGACCGGAGATCACGCGTTCGCGACCGGCCCGGGGCGCGATCTCCTGATCGAGACTGCCCGCTACTGGGCGTCACGCGTGCGCTTCGGCCAGGACGGCCGGGCGCACATCTACGGCGTGATCGGTCCGGACGAGTACCACGAGCCGGTCGACGACAACGCGTTCACCAATGTGCTCGCCCGCTGGAACCTCCGGCAGGCGGCAGCCCTTGACGGCGTCGACGAGGACGAGCGAACGGCCTGGCTGAAGATCGGCGAAATGCTCGTCGACGGGTACGATCGGGCAAGCGGCCTCTACGAGCAGTTCGCCGGCTTCTTCGAGCTCGACCCGCTCGTGATCGAGGAGATCGCTCCGCGCCGGCCGATCGCTGCCGACCTCCTGCTCGGCGCCGACCGGACGGAAGCCGCGCAGGTGCTCAAGCAGGCGGACGTGCTGATGATCCATCACCTTCTGCCGGACGAGGTGGCGCCTGGTTCGCTCGATCCGAACCTCGACTTCTACGAGCCCCGAACCGCGCACGGCAGCTCGCTCTCTCCCGCTATCCATGCGAGCGTCCTCGCCCGGGCCGGCCGATACCGTCCTGCGCTCGAAGCTCTGCGGATCGCTGCGCGGATGGACCTCGACGATCTGACCGGCACCACGGCCGGCGGCCTCCATCTGGCGACGATGGGCGGGCTGTGGCAGGCGTTCGTCTTCGGGTTCGGCGGGATCTGGCCGCGTGGCGACGCACTGCTCGTCGATCCGCGGCTGCCGAAGGAGTGGAACGCGCTCGAGTTCTCGCTGCGTTTCCGCGGAAGACCGCTTCGGCTTCGCATCGATCACGACGGCGTGACTGCCACCCCGGACGACTGGCAGGTTCGGCAAGGAGATGAACACTGGGAGGTGACGGCGAGATGAAGAACGTTCTTGCAGCCCTGGACAACAGTCTCGCCGGGAAGGCTCTGCTCGCGGCGGCGAGCACGCTCGCGGCGCTCCTCGACGCCGAGGTGCAGGCGTTGCACGTGCAGACGGACGGCGATCGCACGGCACGGGGCGCCGCCGAGGCGGCGGACATCCCGTTTCGGACGATCAAGGGCCCTGTCGTCGAGCGGCTCGTCGAAGCGGGCCGATCCGGCGATGTCGTCGCTCTCGCGATCGGCGCCCGCGGGTCGCCGTCTGCGCGCAGGCCGCTCGGGGGGACTGCATCGGCCGTCGCCAGCACGCTGCCCAAGCCGGTGATGATCGTGCCGCCCGACGCCGAGCCGCCGGTGGCGTTTCGGAGAGTACTCGTTCCGATCGAGGGTCTCGTCTCGAGCGCACTCACGCCGCGCTGGTTCTTCGAACCCGCGCGCGAAGCGGGGATCGACGTGCTCGCACTGCACATCCACGACGCGGAATCGATCCCTGCCTTCACCGACCAGCCGCAGCACGAGCAGCCTGCCTGGTCGGATGAGTTCGTGCGCCGCTACTGCCGCTGGGGAATCGGCGACGTCCAGCTCGAGACCCGGGTCGGCCGGATCGGCGAGCTCATTCCGATCGTCGCCACGGAGAGCGACTGCGACCTCATCGCTCTCGGCTGGTCGCGGGAGCTCTCGTCCGCCCGTGCCCCCGTCGTCCGCGAGACGCTCGAACGGGCGCATCTGCCGGTGCTGCTCGTTCCCGTCTCCGCACCGGGCGAAGGCGGCGGCCGCTGACGTCCGCCCCCGTTTCGAGCCGACACGCGTAGAGTGCGGAGCGGCAGCGGTCGCGTCGTGAAGAGGAGGGATGCGTGGAGCGTCTGGCGCTCATCGCCCGGTTGAAGCCGGGGAGCGAGCCGCGAGCGAGAGCGTTGATCGCGAAAGGCCCGCCCTTCGACCTGCGGGGAGGCGGGTTCGTTCGCCACAGCGTCTTTCTCTCCTCGACGGAGGTCGTCTTCGTCTTCGAGGCACCTCAGGTCGAGTGGCTCGTCGACTCGCTCGTCGACGAACCCTTCCACTGGATGCTGAGGGAGGCGCTGGACGAATGGCGCCCGCTCGTCGAGGGACAGCCGCGGATCGCGCGCGAGCAGTTCTTCTGGGACAACGATCCGCCGGCGGAGGAAGGTTCCGACTAGGCTGTCCGATCCGGCGAAGGACCGAAGGCGCGCACCTCGTATTCATGCGGAGGTTCGTCTACCTCCATCGAGTGACTTCAACCAGGGCTCCTTCCCTTTTCCCCCCTGCCGATCTATGACAAGAAAGAGGATGGATACGCAGTTCCGCCACTCGATTCCGGGCCCGACACCCCGCACGGCAGAGGCCGCCAGCCGCCTCCACGCCCAAGCGCAACGCTGCGCCGCGGGCGATCACGTGTACACCTGGTCCGGACAGATCGTCGACGTGCCGGGCGGGTCGCCACATCTCGTCATGGCCTGTGCCTACGGGGCGGCTCACGAGCAGGGAAGCACGTCGCCAAGGTTGATCGGCCCACTCCTCACGCCGGAGAACACGGCCAAACGGCTCTGGACCGAAGCGGAAGTCAAGGAAGCCGCGGCCCGGTACTCGTCGTCATGACGCTCCTGCTCCTCGCGTTCACGCCCACCGTGCCCGTGCTGTTCGACTCCACGGTCGCCCGCCTCCAGCGCGTTCCGTAAGCCGTATCGCGCCGCGCGTCGATCGCGAGTCACGTCTCCAGCCCGTGAGCGGCAGCTAGGCTAACGAATCATGAAGCGTTGGGACCTGATGTCCCTGCCGCCCTCGACCGAGAAGCGCTCGCCGCGCGAGCCCGGCCCGGACGCGCCCCGCGTGCCGCGCAACGACGGTCGAGCCCCGCGACTGCTCTTCACGTCGCCCGAGTGCCGCGCCGTCATTCTCGAACTGGAGGGCGACGAGGAGATGGGCGACCACAGGGTCCGCGAACGAGCGGTGGTGCAGGTCGTCGGCGGTCGCATATCTGTCGAGGCGTCGGGCGAGACGGTCGAGTGCGGCGCCGGGACGCTCCTCACCTTCGAGCCGGGCGAGCAGCACCGCATTCGCGCCCTCCAGGACGCGCGCCTGCTGCTCATCCTCGCTCCCTGGCCGGCACCGGACCATTACGCCGGCGACGGCGAGACGGCCGCCGGGCGCGTTCCGGTGAACGCCGTCGTCGAGCCCACGTCCTCCACGCCGTAGCCCAATCGAGGCGCAGGGACGTTCGATGCCCGGGCCCCGTCGACTCACACGCGTGTCGGGACAGCAGAGTCTCGGTGCCGAGAGGTGATGGTGCCGGCGATCAGCCGCACGAAGTTGGTCGTCGCATCGAAGGGGGCGGCATGGCCGCCACCCTCGACTCGATGCACTCGCGCAGTGGGGATGGCAGAGGCGAGTAATCGGGTGAGGCGGACCATGCTGTCGGGGCTCCGCGCCCCGTAGCTGCACACGACCGGGACCTCGGCCGTCGCGAGGTCCAGCCGAGATGGATAGGTGCCGATCGAGTTTGCGAAGTCGGCCAGGGCTGCCCCGGCGTTCTCCCTGGCGATCCGCCGCCACTCCTCGGGGAAGGCGTCCCAGGCGGTTCCACCGTCGCGGTAGGCGTAGGCGTTTCGCAACAGCGCCTCGGCGGCGTCGGTCTGCCGGCCGCGGAGAACGAGCGATCCGATCGCGATCAGCGCCGAGACCTGCGAAGCCGCCGGAAGATGACGGGTGAACCGCCAGGGAAATTCGTGGGCGACCACCACCTGCACCAGGCCGGGGCGACGCACCGCCAGATCGACGGCGATCGCCGCCCCGGCGCTCGTTCCGACGACGACGGCAGGCCCGGCGCCCACACGCTCCAGGAGAGCAGCGGCGTCGGCGGTATGCGTGGCCATCCGGCGCGGAGGCTCGCCGCCGGATCGCGCGTACCCCCGGCGGTCGTAGACGATCACCCGTCCGATCCGGGCGAGATCGTCGGCGGCAGCGCCCCAGGTCGAGGCGCTCGAGCCGGCGGGGTGAACGAGCAGGATCGGCACGCCCTCGCCGGCCTCCTCGTAGTAGAGGTCGCTCCCGTTGCACCTCACGGAGCTCATCGGCCCGTCTCGAGCGTGAACGGCGGGTAGTCCTCGACGAGCGACGCGAGGTACGCGAGCACGCATCCCTCCCAGCGCAGGAGCGCCCGCAGGAACCGCCACATGCCGGCGGGGTACCGCTCGTCGACGAGCACGCAGACGACCGCGATCACCCAGACGATCGCGCCGACGAGCGTCAGGAATGCGAACACGATCAGGCTCGGGATCACGTACAGGATGCGGAGGAGGGTCGAGCCCGTTGTCGGCATGCCCGACCGCTCGACCTCGAAACGCACCGGATGCTCGCCCGGCCCGGGCAGGCGGTCGGTGAGGACCGCGAGGTAGGCGGTGACGTCGAGGATCCAGTTCAGCACCCGCGCGACCGTCGGCCCGTCCTCGTCCAGGTAGCGCTGTCCTCCCTTCTTCGAGACGAGGATCGCGGCCACGACCGGGATGCCGAGCCACAGCAGCCCGAGCGGGTGACCGATCCAGCCGATGACGACCAGGAGAGCGATCCGCAGGAGCACATGCGCGCGCTGAAAGGCCGGCGGGCGCTCGAGGTCGAAGTCGGCGGGACGCGGCACGTCGTACGCCCGGGCAGGAGGGACCTCGGCCCGCTCGCTCATGCGGCAACCCCCTGCGGGACGAGACCGAGCTGGATCAGCACCGCCAGGTTGTCGTAGTAGAGGTTGTCGACGACGATCTTCCCGTCGCGCACCTGCACGAACTCCATGCCCCGGAGCTCGACCTGCTTGCCGCTCGGTGGCAGCTCGGTGCCGTCGGGCAGCGCGAACGGGCCCGTGTGCGTCGCCACGAACGACCACTCGTCCGCGAACGAGTCGCCCTGCTCGACGAAGCTCTCGACCGTCCACGCGATGTCGGGGCACGCCTCCAGGTCGCGGGCGAGCCGCTCGCGGATCGCCGGACGGCCCTCGAAGAGGCCCTCGGGCATCAGCTGGACGGCGTCCTCGGCGTACAGATCCATCACCCCGTCGAGATCGCCCGCGTTGTAGAGCTCGACGTACTGCTCCAGAAGCTGCCTGTTCGCACTCATCGTCACTCCTCTCTGGTCAGACCTGCTTCGGCACGCGGCCCGCGAGCGCGAGGCGCATGACCTTGTGGCCGAAATCGGCCGTCGGCCCGAACATCAGCGGACAGCCGCCGTCGATCACGGTGATGCCGTTGTGCCGGCCGTACTCGGTCGCAGCCGACGAGACGCTGGTCCCACCGGCGCCCCAGTGCATCCAGACGTGCTTGATGCCGAGTGCGGCGCACTCGCGCATGGTGTCCTCGGCGTGCTCCGGACGGGTTGCGATCACCACGGCATCGACGCCGCCCGGGATGGATCGCAGATCCTGGTAGGCGCGATCCCCCTCCACCTCGCCGGCGTTCGGATTGACCGCGAAGACGTCGTAGCCACGCTCGCGCAGCCGCTTGTAGACGGTGTTGCTCCCGTGCGTCTTCGGCGTGCGGGACACTCCGGTGACCGCAACCCGCTTGTTGGCCAGGAACGCCGCTGCGGCGTCCTTCATGCTCTGCACTGCTCCTCCCTTCATGTTGCCGACGATGGACGGCGGCGGACGGCCCCGACGATCAGCAGCACCCCGCCAGCCATGAAGATCAGGCCCGCCACGGTCACGCCGGTGGCCACCCACGGCAGGGCGGATATGCGCGCGCCGAGGTCCGCCTTGGCGGCGACGCCCGGACGGCCGTCGGCCCGCATCACCACGACGGTCCAGGTCCCGTCGGCGGGTTTCCAGTAGAGGCTCCGCGCGCCGGGGCCGGTCGTCGAGGCGACCCAGAAGTGCTGCGTTCCCGGAGCAGACGGTGCCTGACCGCCGCCGACGAACTCCGTTTTGTCCCCGAACGACCCTGTGATCACCGTGCGGCTCGTTCCACCGAGGTACTTGCTCACCTCGTCGGACGGGCCGATGCCCACGAAAAGCGGCGACGCCGATGCCACCGGCGTCACCCGCACGCGGATCTTGCCGAGCAGGGTGGTCGGGTACAGCCAGCCGACCCCGGCCGAGCCGAGCTTGGCCTCCTTCGTCACCAGCGCCGACCCGGAGGTGGAGTACTGCCGGGCGTCCGTGGTGACATACCCGGCATCACGCTGGCTTTCCGCCCAGAAGCCCACGCCACCGGCTCCGAGGAGCGCCAGTGCGACCAGCGCCAGCAGCCCTCCGATCACGACCGCAGCGATGCGTCCCCCGGTCCAGCCGGAAGCAGTCGCCGCCTCCGGCCGTGGCGGCACTGTCACGGGGGCGACGCCGCCGGCTATTGGACGACCTCCTCGCGAACGGGCGAGTCGAGGCCCTGGAAGAACTCGAACTGAGTGAACTCGGCGAGGCCGAGCCCGGATAGCTTCTCGATCAGCGCGGCGAGCGCCGGCGACGGCTCCGCGTACAGCACCATGTGGTGGCCTTCTGCGTGGTCGCGGAAAATCTGATCCCGGACTGCGCCGACGTTCATGCCGTGCTCGATCAACGCGTCGGCATCCGTGTACGCCTCGTGCACCTCGCACTCCGTTCCGTCGTCGCTGATAAACCAGTCGTAGCGGAGCGTCTTGGTGTCCTTCTCCTTCGCGAGCCGCATCATCTCGGCCCCCAGCCGCTTGAAGCCCTCGAGCTCGCCGTCGCGGATCTTCAGCCGCGCGGTCACCTCGAACATGGTCTCGTCCTCCTTCCGTACGTCGATCGACTGCATGGGCCGCAGCTTGGCGCCGACGCGGCGCCGCGACATCGGGGCGCCACCCTGATCGCGCACCCTGATCTTGCGAAAGCGCTTACCCCTGCGATGGGGCACGCGCCGCGCTGTCGTCGCGCATCACCACGCGGGCGAGCTCGACCCGTGTCGAGACGCCGACCTTGCGGAAGATGTTTCGCAGGTGGGTCTCGACCGTCTTCTTGCTGAGGAAGAGCTCGGCCGCGATCTCGGGGTTGGTCTTGCGGTCGACGACGAGCCGTGCCACTTGGAGCTCGCGTTCGGTGAGCAGATCGACGCCGGCACCGTCGGTCTTGCCCGCGCGGGTCCGCCGATGAGGGCGGTGACCGAGCTTCCCGAGCTCTCGCTCCGCGCGTTCCCGGTAGCGCAGCGCGCCGCAGGCGTCGAACGCCGCCGCAGCACGCTGGAGCTCCGCCACCGCATCGTCGTGCCGGCCCTCTCCGGCCAGCGCCTGGCCCGCGAGTGTCCGCGACAGGGCACACTCGATGGGAGCTCCTGCCTCCTCGGCGGCAGCGGCCGACGCCAGGGCGTGCTCGACGGCGCGGACGGCGTCTCCGGCATGGAGAGCCACGGCGGCGGCGGCTCGATCGGCCCAGGCGGCGGCGAGGGGAAGTCCTACGGGCGCCGCCGCGGCCTGCGTGAGCATGGCTGTGCGTTCGGCGTCGCCGCGGCGGTCCAGGGCCAGCTGACACCGTGTCAGGAGCTCGAGCGAATACGTCCTCCACCCGCCGGGAATGAGGGTCGACTCCTCGCCGCCGGCGCGGCCGACGATGAGCTCGACGGCGCGGGCGGGTTCCCCGACCTCGAGCAGCACACCGGCCAGCCTCACTGCGGCCCAGGCCGTGACGAAGCCGTCGTCGAGGTGGCGTGTGAGCTCGACGCCCTCTTCTCCGGTGGCGAGCGCGAGGTCGAGGTCCCCGACGGCGAGCGCGACGGCGGAGCGGTTGAAGAGGTTCCCTGCGAGAGCCGGTGGGGACCCGAGCAGGCGACCGGCCTCGATGGCGCCGTCCAGGAGCTCGGCGGCCTCGGCCAGCCTGCCCCGCACGAACCAGATCCTGGGGAGGATCGGGTACAGGCGAAACAGAGGATCCCCTCGCCCGCCGACCTGCGCGACCTCGAAGGCACGCGTGGCGTGCGCGTCGGCCTCGGCGTAGAGGTCGAGGTAGATCTCGGCCGCGGCGAGCCAGGCCGCTGCGTCCGGTCGAAGCGAAAGCTCGTCGTCGGACAGTTCGTCCACGAGCGCTGCGGCTTCGGCACGGCTGGTCCGGGCAGCATCGGTCGGCCCGGTCATGGCGTTCGCAAGTGCGGGCATTGCGAGCGCCGCCGCCGTCAGGGGTGCGTCTCCGAGCCTCTTCGCCTCGTCCACTGCGCGCCCGGCCCAGCGCTGCATCGCCGCGTATCGTGAGCGGTAGAACTCGTTCAGCGTCAGCTCGATCGACAGCTCGACGGACTCCACCGACGCCGGCTCCGGCAGGCCGCGAAGAGCCGTCAGCAGGCGGTCGTGCGCCTGCTCGTAGCGCCCGAGCTGACGCTCCACCCCGGCGCAGTACGTCGCCACCGCCGTGCAGAGGTCGCTCGAGGCTCGTGGCACGGTCGCGACCGCCTCGAGAAGCGTTTCGTGACTGTCGCCGAAATGTCCCGCCGCCGCGAGGGCCCCGGCGCGGGCAAGGAGAAGCCCGACGCGCTCCTCCAGACGTGCGGCCGGCGGAAGCAGCCGCAGCGCCGCACCGAACCACCGAGCGGCGCTTTCCGGCGCCAGCCGTGCCGATGCCTCGCCCGCCTCGCGCAGGACCGCGACGGCGGCGACGTCGCCCTCGCGTGCAGACCGCTCGACGTGGTGGGCGCGAGCGGCGGCTGTCGCTCCGCGCGCGGCGAGCGCCTCTGCGCAGCGCTCGTGGGCCCCGAGCCGCCAGCCACCGGCGGTCGCCTCATAGACGGCGCGTCGGACGAGCGGGTGTCGGAAGCGGAAGCGTCGCGGCACGTCGGTCGTCCGGATGAGGTCGACCTGGAGGACCTCGTCGACCGCGTCCATCGCCACGGCCTCGGCGACGGCGGCCGCGGCCGCGGCCAGGTCCGGTTCGAAGGGATCACCCGCCACCGCCGCTCCCTCGAGCACGAGGCGTCCGCGGTCGGACAGGGACGCGAGCTCTTCGCTCAGCGAGGCGGCGACCGCAGGCGGGACCCCGAGGCCGGTCAGTGAGTCTTCGGGTGGGGCGGTTCCACCCGCGCGCTCGAGCGAGCGGGCGAGCTGCTCGAGATAGAAGGGGTTGCCGCCGCTCTCCCGGTAGAGCACTGCGGCGGCGGGCGCGTCGACCCTGTCGGCGAGCAGCTTCCGAGTCTCGTCGGGCGTGAGAGCGCCGAGCTCGATCCTCGTCAGCGCACCGGTGCGATGCGCCCGCTCGAGCGCCGACGCCAGACGTTCCGGCATCTGGTTGGGGCGGACCGAGAGTGCGAGCAGGGCGGCGGCGGCCGGCGGCCGGCGGAGCAGCGCGCCGAGCAGCTCGACGGAAGCCGAGTCGGCCCAGTGGAAGTCGTCCAGCACGAGGACGAGCGGGCTCGTCTGGGCGAGTTGCTCGAGCAGCGCGCGCACCGCGCGGTGGCTCCGATAGCGCTCGTGCTGGAGCGCCACCGAGCGGCTGCCCGCGAGCGACGCCAGCGACGGCAGGACGTGCGCCAGCTCTGCCAGCACGTCGTCGTCGAGCGTGTCGAGCCGGTCCGGGTCGAGGCTCTCGACGTACTCGTCGAGCGCGTGGACGAAGACCGAGAACGGCAGATCGCGCTCGAGCTCGGACGCCGACCCCGAGAGCACGAGGTACCCGCGCAGCTCCGCTCGAGCGGCCAGTTCGGCGAGCAGCCGCGTCTTGCCGATCCCCGGTTCTCCTACCAGCTCGATCGGATCGGGCGAGCCCTGGGTCACTCGGTCGAGCGCCTGCTCGAGCACGTCGAGCTCGTCGGCGCGGCCCACGAGCGGGTGCTGCTGACGGGCTGGTCGCGTTGCGAACCCGTGAGTGATCGGCGCCTCCTTTGGCCGGCAAGGAGATGTCTGCAACAGCGCGGGGTGCCCTCCATCCGCGAAAGCACCGATCGTCACGTGCGCTTTCTACGGATGGCGTGAGATCAGGGTGGAGGTTCAGGGTGGCGCCCCGATGTCGCGCAGGCGTTGTGGGAGCAAGCTCGAGCCATGGCGCGGTTCCTGCTCGAGCACCGCCACGAGCCGCAGGAATGCGGGGTCGTCTTCGCCGCGTTCAAGGGACACGGCAGCCCCCTGCGACACTCTCCGACCCTCGCCTCGTGCCGCTCCGGGGGCCACGCGATCTGGTGGACCGTCGAAGCCGACACCGAGGAGGCCGCGCTCCGGTTTCTCCCGCGATACGTCGCCGAGCGCACGACCGTCAGTCGCGTCAGTGAAGTCCAGATCCCGTGATCGCAGAGAGGTGCGGCGGACTAGACCCGCGAATTCGCGGGCTGCCTCTCGCGCAGTGCCTCCAGGCGCCGGGTTACCTGGGCGACCATCGCCAGGTTCTTTTTGCGCTCGTGGGG
>JBLMYA010000035.1:0-18652 GCA_050258035.1 Verrucomicrobiota bacterium | reverse complement strand
GCGTGGCGAGGTTCGAAGGTGCTCCGGAGAGCATCGACGCAAGGATCGAGCGGCTCCGCGCCGCGATCGAGTCCGGCGATGTGCCGGTCGGGCTGGCCGAGGCGAAGTTACTGATGCTCGTCAACCGCGAGTCCGGGGACATGCTCGGGGTGACGCTCTTCGACAGCGAGGAGGCGTTACGCAAGGGTGACGAAGCGATGAACGCAGGCCCCGGCAACGCCGGCAGCCGCGCGTCGGTCGACTTCTACGAGGTGCCACTCCACACTCTCTAGGCACCGGGGCGGGAACGGCGACGCCCCACTTCATGGCCTGCCGCCGCTTCGGAGAGCATTTCTGAACTCGCGCATGCCGCTCATGTCGCCAGGACCTGGCTGGGGACAGGGTTGGGCAAGTTCAGGAATGTCCAGGAGGAGCAGTACCTCGCGGGTGAAGGAGGAACGTCCTCCTCCACCCGCGCGTCCTGTGCCTAGCTGGCCGAGTCGCGGTAGGTCACTGCGTCTCCTGCGATCGCGGAAGATTCCTCGATCGGCACGATTGGGGTCATGGCAAAGCGCAGCCATGGCGCCCAGGGTGCAGTGGTGCGGGAGAGCGTTGCGGCGCTATCCGCCTCGATCAAAGCGACACCCCCGCGATCGTCCGCGAAGCCGCAAGCTCTTGAACTCGGCTCCGGCCGGCGGTTGCCACTTCGAGAAGACTGCGAGCGACCGGCGGATCCCGTCCTCGCTCGTATCGATGAATTCCCAGGTGACGTGAAAGAGCATCGGCGCATCCTTTCTGAGGCGCTGGACGAGGGCTCGGGAATCACCCCGCCGGCGCCACGCGGCTCGGCCGCTTACGCGAACCGCAGCCGGATCGGTCACGCCTGCGCCGCGAGCGACTAGCGCTCGACGAGCATTACCAGGGTCTCGGGCAGGACACCGTCATACGTCATCGCTTCCGCCGCCTCTTCGGTCTCCATCGCCGCCATCATCGCGTCCATGTCGGGAACATCCATCAAGACGCCGACCCGCGTTGGCGTTTCCGGATCGACGAAGGTACGAATGTTAGTGACGCCCAGCGGGCCGAAGAACTCCTCTCGCTTCGGCGACGCGAGCCAATGGTCTGTGTCCTTGACGTCGTGGTAGCCGAACACGGTTGGCATCACAACTCCTCTCGGTAGTGGGTTGACCCCACGGGCGCGAGTATCTCACCTGAAGCGACACAGGTCGGGGTGGTGTCGACGGCTGACTTCGCGACGGACGACGGCAGAGTGCGCGAGTTCAGGAATGTCGCCCGAGGGCCTGATCACCGCATCCGGTCCCTGCGGAGCATCGGCTGCCACGGCGCTGGTCCAGGCAGTTGCGGCACGACGCGTGGCATTCGCGACATGCAGGAAGGGCGGCAAGCGCAGCCCCGTAGTAGCTGGCCGCCTGCGAGCGAGTAGCGACCGCCCTGGCCTCCGACGCCACGCCCGAGTTTGGTGTTCCCATGCTCGAGCGCGCCTGTGCCGGGAAGGCCGGCATCGTCGACGTTCCTAGACAGCTGTACGCCCGGCTTGGCCCACTGGTCGCTGGCGCGCATTGATGCGCCCAGGGAACTAGGTGCGTCCGGGCCTTCGTGTTGGTTACGTGCGCGCGCCGCTCACGATGCAGGTGAGTCCGTCTGGGCCGGCGACGAGCTTGCGTCTCGACTCCGGATCGACGAGGACGGTAGGCCCCGGCGCCCAGGGGAATGCGCTCGTCGTCGACGACGATGAAGCCCGTGACGGACCTCTACGTCTCGAAGTCGGCGTGCATGAGGGATTAGGATCGGCGGGTGGGGACGATCGCTGAGATCATGTCGCGCGGCCTGCTGACGGTGGAGCCGGGTATCTCACTCCAAGACGCGGCGCGGCAGATGGACGAGCGGCATGTCGGTGCGGCGCTCGTGCTCGAGGGTGACGCGCTGCGCGGGATCGTCACCGAGCGGGACGTTCTGCGGGCAGTCGCGGCCGGCCCCATCGAAGGTGTCTTCGTCGCGGACTGTATGACGCACCACCCCGAGACGATCGATGCGTCGGAGACGACGAGGCTTGCCGCATCGTTGATGATTCACGGGGGCTTCCGCCATCTGCCCGTGTTGGACGGGGAGCGGGTGGTCGGCATCGTCTCGATTCGCGACCTGATGCGGGTGACGCTCGACGACGAGACGCCGCGCGGCGCCTAGCGAGCTCACCAGAAGACAATCGACGAGAAGGACGCGGCCAGCGTGCGGCAAGATCTTCTGGCGCATCGACGCTGAGAACTCGCTGATCGACGACGGAATGGACGACGTCGTCTAGGGTCGGGGTGTGAAGTATCGGACTCTTGGCCGCACCGGCGTGAAGGTGAGTCCGTTGTGTCTGGGGGCGATGATGTTCGGGGAGTGGGGGAACCCCGACCATGAGGCCTCGATCCGGATCGTTCATCGCGCACTCGACGCGGGTCTGAACTTCGTGGACACGGCCGACGTCTACTCGGGTGGGGAGTCAGAGGAGATCGTCGCGAAGGCGCTGAAGGGCCGGCGCGACCAGGTCGTGCTGGCGACGAAGGTGCACTTCCCGATGGGCGAAAGCCTCAACGAGGGCGGCAGCTCGCGCCGTTGGATCATCCAGGAGTGCGAGGCCAGCCTGCGCCGGCTGGGCACTGATTGGATCGACCTGTACCAGATCCACCGCTGGGATCCGGAGACCGATCACGACGAGACGCTCGGTGCGCTCACCGATCTGGTGCGCGCAGGGAAGGTGCGCTATATCGGCTCGTCGACGTATCCGGCGAGCGAGATCGTGGCGGCGCAGTGGGTTGCGGAGTCGCGTGGTCGTGAGCGCTTCGTCTGCGAGCAGCCGCCGTACTCACTGCTCGTGCGCGGTGTCGAGGCGGAAGTGCTGCCCGTCTGCGAGAAGCACGGGATGGGAGTTATCTCCTGGGGGCCGCTCGCCGGCGGCTGGCTCACCGGCGCCTGGCGCAAGGGGAGCGGCGCGCCTGCGAGCACGCGCGCCGAGCGCCTGCCACAACGTTACGACCTCTCCCTGCCGGCGAACCAGCAGAAGCTGGAGGCAGCAGACGCGCTGGCGCAGCTAGCGGAGGAGGCCGGCCTGTCGCTGATCCACATGGCGATCGCTTTTGTCGTCAACCATCCGGCTGTCACGGCGGCGATCATCGGACCCCGCACCGAGGAGCAACTCGAGAGCCAAATCGGCGCCACCGACGTGCGCCTCGACGCCGCGCTGCTCGACCGGATCGACGAGATCGTCCCGTCGGGCACGAACTTCAGCTACGCCGACGCCGGCTTCACGCCCCCAGCGCTCGCCGACCCGGCCCTGCGCCGGCGCTGAACGAGCTGTTCGGTAGCCGACCAGTGAGCCTGCCCGGGCCCAGCCTTTACCGCCGACGTGCGGCCGATCCGCTGGAGCGGCACCCGTGACCACGGCTGACCGGGGTCACGTCCACGCCCCGATCCTGCCGCCAAGCTCGTCCTCGACGTAGACGCCGACGATCTCGTCGAAGGTCTTCTCTGCTCGGAAGCCGAGTGCATGGGCGCGCGTCGCGGCGAAACGGCCCGGCCAGGTCCGCACGATCTGCGTTATCCGCTCGTCCGGTTCTCGGCGGATGAGCCGGACGGCGTCGTCGCCGGCGGCCCGGCGCAGCGCCTCGATCTCGTCGGCCACGGTGGCCGAGACACCGGGCATCGTCACGCAGCGGCGGCCGTCCAGAGCGTGACTGTCGATCTCGGCCGCGCGGCAAAGGAATCCGACCGCCGCACGCGGCGAGGCAAACCAGTGCCGGATGCTGTCGGGTACCGGAAGGACGGCTTCACGGCCATTCAGCGGTTCGCGGACGATGCTCGAGAAGAACGAGGACGCCGCCAGGTTTGGTTCACCCGGCCGGACGCAGATCGTGGGCAACCGAATCGCGACTCCGTCCAGAAATCCGCGCCTGGTGTAGTCGGAGAGCAGCAACTCGGCGATCGCCTTCTGCGTGCCGTAGCTCGTCAACGGGGTGGTGCCGTGGTCGTCGCCGATCGCCTCCGGGTACGGTGGGCCGAAGACGGCGATCGACGAGGTGAAGACCAGCCTCGGCTGGTACCCCGATCCCACCGTGCGGATGGCGTCGAGCAGGAGCCGCGTTCCGTCCAGATTCGCGTGATATCCCTTGTCGAGATCGGCCTCCGCCTCGCCGGAGACGACGGCGGCTAGATGGAAGATGACGTCGGGGAGGCCGTGAAGCAGCTCGCGGGCGACGCCGGGCTCGGCGAGATCGGCAACGGTGTTCTGGACATCGAAGCTCCGAGCGGCCGGTGATGTGGGCTCGACGACGTCGGCGAGGACCGCGTGTGAGATGCCCTCGCCGGCGAGCGTGCCGTCGCGCGCCAGGCGCTCGACCAGCTTCCGACCGAGCATGCCCGCCGCGCCGACGACAAGGACCCGCATAGCGGCGACGGTAGCGCTTCGGCGATGCGTGAGGGACGGGAGCCAACCCTGCGCGCGGCATCGGGCCATGCAGCCGCAACCGTTACGCGACCGCGATCACCCTGAGTTCGGTCGAAGGGTTTGAGAGCTGTCCGGTTAGGTTCACAACCAGCTCGTGCGTCCTCAGTGCGAGGAACGAAAGCGCTCGACCCAGAGCCGTCCCCTGGCCGCGAGGTGCTGGCTGCCGCGCTTGGCGACGACACCTTCAAGCCCGTGCTGGCATACAGCGGAGAGGAGGGCTGCGGAGGTTCGGTTGAACTGGGTGCGTGGTCGTGCAAATAATGGTCGGTGACCCAAGGGAGAGAGGGTGTCTTTTTGCGAGCGGCGGGCGCGGCTGTCTGACAGCCGACGCGGCGCGACTTGGGTGCCCGTCGCATCGCTTCGAGTCGAGGAGGCTGGCGTGGAATCTCGGGCCCATCACTTTGCCTGGCCGGCGTTCGGGTCGGCCCTCGTGGCGACAGCCGCCGTGGTGGCGGCGCTTCTGGCTGGTTCCGCTCCGGCCAGTTCTCAGACGTCGTGGCCAATGGGGGGCCAGAACTACGCGAACACGCGGTACAACGGCGACGAGAGCAGGCTCAGCGCTTCGAACGTGAGCCAGCTCGCCCCTCGGTGGACGTTTACCACGCACGGGGATGTGTCCGCGACGCCAGCCGTCGTTGGCAACGCCGTCTACTTCCCTGATTGGGGCGGTTACTTCTACAAGGTCGATGCGAGCACCGGAGATGCGATCTGGTCGCACCAGGTTTCGGAGTACGACGGAATCAGCGGTGCCGTGTCGCGGACGAGTCCTGCAGTGGCTGGTGACACGGTCTACATCGGCGACCAGAACGGAGCCCACTTGCTGGCCGTCGATACGAGCACGGGCACGGTGCGCTGGAGCACGCAGCTGGATTCGCATCCGAACGCGATCCTGACGCAGTCGCCGGTCGTGTACAAAGGCGTCGTGTTTGAGGGGGTTGCCTCCTCGGAGGAGAGCGCGGCGGCCGATCCCAGTTACGCCTGCTGCACCTTTCGTGGCAGCCTCGTCGCCGTGAACGCCGCAACCGGCCAGATCCTCTGGAAGACGTACACAGTTCCGAGCAACGGCGAGTCACCTGGCGGGTACAGCGGCGGCGCCGTGTGGGGGAGTACGCCTGCACTCGATCCTGCTCAGAACACGGTGTATGTCACGACCGGGAACAACTACACGGTGCCCCAGGCTGCGAAGGACTGCCAGAGCGCGGGCGGGAGTGCCACGAGCTGTCTCTCTCCCGATAACCACGACGATTCGGTGCTCGCCCTGGACATGAAGACCGGTCAAATCAAGTGGGCGACCCGGCTGCAGCAGGGCTTTGACGACTGGAACGGCGGCTGCTTGACACCCGCGAACACGAATTGTCCGATCGATCCGGGGCCCGGGTATGACTTCGCCGCCGGCCCCAACCTACTGAAGATCAAGAGCGCAAACGGCAAGCCCCGGCCCGTGATCGGGGCCGGTCAGAAGAGCGGCACCTATTCGCTGCTTGACGCCCTCACTGGCCAAGTGCTTTGGACCACAGCCGCGGGGCCCCCGTCGAGACTGGGCGGGATCATGTGGGGAACGGCAACGGACGGCAAGCGGATCTACATCGCGGAGGCGAATGCCTCTCACTCGAGCTTCGTCCTCAACAACGGGCAGACGATCACATCCGGGTTCTTCGCCGCCCTCGATGCCGGCACCGGAGCCGTACTCTGGCAAACACCAGATCCGAGCGGCGACATCGATCTGGGCGCACTCTCGGCCGCGAACGGAGTCGTCTACGCCCCGTCCATGAGCGGCCACATGTACGCCCTCAGTACTGCTACCGGAACAGTCCTCTGGGACCACCTGGGCGCAGGGTCCTCAAATGCGGGGGCCGCAATCGTCAACGGCACCGTCTACTGGGGCAACGGATACTCGCGTCTGGGAGTCGGTACCGGCAGCGCCACGTTCTACGCCTTCTCTCGAGGAGGGCGCTAGGAAACCAGCCGAAGCTCCCGCTCCCTACAGCCTCACCGCGCGCCCGGCCCTCGGATCATCCGGTCTTCCGGATCGAGACAGTCGAGGCCGAGCCGAACAGCCGAGACCGGCAACCGACCTGGCAGGCAGTGACAGGTGACGCCGTGGCGACCTCCTGGTCAGGTCCCAGGAGAAGCCGCGTCGGCCTCCCGGCTCACGATCGGGAGGGTGGTGTGGTTGTGGTTGCGATACTCGGGCGGATGGTCACGCTTGGGTCGACGCCGTTGTCCGTGCTCGACCTGGCGCCGGTCGCGACTGGCTCGACGGTCGGTGAGGCGCTTCGCAACTCGCTCGATCTCGCGCAGCAGGTCGAGCGGCTCGGCTACCGCCGGCACTGGGTCGCCGAGCATCACAACATGCCGGGGATCGCGAGTTCCGCGCCGGCCGTGCTGATCGCGCATCTGGCGAGTGTGACTACGACCTTGCGGGTGGGTTCCGGGGGAGTGATGCTCCCGAACCACCAGCCGCTGGTGGTCGCCGAGCAGTTCGGGATGCTCGAGGCGCTCCATCCCGGACGCATCGATCTCGGGATCGGGCGCGCCCCGGGCACCGACCAGGTCACGGCCTTCGCGCTACGGCGGTCGTTCGATCCGGCGGCGGACGATCTCCCGTCGCAGCTCCGGGAGCTGCTCGCTTTCTTCTCTGGGGCGATCCCGCGGATCACCGCCGTACCCGGAGAGGGGTACATGCCCGCGATCTGGCTACTCGGCTCCAGTGACTTCAGCGCGCGCTTAGCCGGCGAGCTTGGGCTGCCGTTCTCGTTCGCTCACCACTTCATGCCCCAGAACACGCTGCCGGCGCTCGAGATCTACCGCCACTACTTCGCCCCCTCGGCGACGCTCGCCGAGCCGTATGCAATGGTCGGCGTCGCCGTCGTCTGCGCCGAGACGGACGAGCACGCCCGCCGGATACACGAGCCCGCGAAGCTCGCCTTTCTCCGGCTGAGATCAGGACGGCCGTCGACGCTGCCCTCCCCAGAGGAGGCGGCCGGCTACGAGTACTCGCCCGATGAGCGCCGGTTTGTGGATGACTGGACGGCCTCGCACATCGTCGGTTCGCCGGAGACGGTGCGGAAGCAACTGCTCGGACTGCAGGAACGGACGGCGGCCGACGAGCTGATCCTGACCACGAATGTGTACAACCACGCCGAGCGCCTCCGCTCCTACGAGCTGGTCGCGGTGGCGGCGGCGACCGTCTGATCCGGCCTGCCGGATCCGTCGTTCCGCTGCCAGGTGGGGGGTCGTCCCCTCCAGCTACACGCGGTGGCACAACTAATAGAGCGTAGGCCCCTGGAGGGGCTCCTATCGACCCGCCTGGCATGTGGCCAGGAGGCCATGCGACGCTCGACCCATGGCCTGCATGAGTGGGCAAATCCTCCGGCAGGTGGCCGCGCAAGAGCGGCCGCGGCGATCCGCCGCGGAGCTCCCCTCCTCCGTGGGGCTGAGCTCGAGTACGAGGCCCACCGTGCGTTGGCGTGTCCCGGGCGCATCAGCTTTCTTCGAAGACGGCGAAGTCGTTACCGCAGCCGGGACAAGAGGCGTGGTAGCTACCTGACGGCTCGCCGGCCCCGGTGGTACCGAGTGACTTCCGAGACATTGGCCGGGTCGCTCTCCACCCGAGCTCAGCGGAGCCAGACTTGATCGGCGAGGAAGCCCCCGACTGGGCTGAACTGGTAGTTCCGCACCCGCCTGGAGACAACTTCGACCTCCTGGACGTTGACCGTCGGCACCCAGAATGCCTGGTCAACCAGGCGCCGGTTGATCTTGGCCCATAGTGACGCGGCCCGAGCTGGATCCGTCACCTGGAGGCTGGACGCCCTGAGCATCTCGCGATCGAGTTTCGGATCGCACGTGTAGCCGTTGCTGAGGCTGCCGCCGCATCCGAAGAACAGCGGCAAATAGGCGGACGGGGCTGGGTAGTCAGGGAGCCAGTCGCCGTCCGTCGAGAGCTGGAAGGCGCGCCGCATGGTCAGCGTGATCCTTGAAGTTGGGAGGAGGTGCAGGCGGACTCGGTAGCCGAGCGATCGGAGAACGCCCGCGACGTGGCTTGGAATCTCCGTCGGCACTGGACCGTCGACTGCGCCCCAGACGTCCACCCGCTCACCTTTGGTTCCGGAGGCGGCGACGAGCCGCCTGGCTCGGGGCAGGTTCGGCGCCTGCCACCGACCGTCGACACCCGGGCGCCGAGTGTACGGGCAGTACGGCTGATAGCCGGGCAGCCCCGGGACGAGCGGTTGGCAGAGCGGAGTGGCGATGAGTGAGCCGCCGTACCAGCGCACGATCTTCGTGCGGTCGATGGCGAAGTTGAGCGCACGGCGAACGCGCACGTCGTCGAACGGCTTCGTGTGCGCGTTCAGGGCGATGAACTCGACGATCGGCAACGGACTTACGTGCAACAGCGACGGAGAGTGGAGTTGCAGTGAGCCCAGGTCGGCAGACGGAACGTTGCCGAGGACCCAGTCCGCGCGGCCCGCCTCGACCGCGGCGACCGCTGCTCCCAGTGTCGGCTCGGAGCGCCAGACGATTGCATCGGGGTAGCCTGCCGGCTGGGCCGCACGCGACCACTCCCGGAAGAACGGGCTGCGCTCGAACCGAAGTCCGCCTCGACGTACCGCCACCAGGCGGTACGGCCCCGTGCCCGGGATCGCCTTCATGCCCACGTTTGTGTTGGGCGTTCCGGGCGGCACCGGCGCCGAGAACGCGAGCACCGTCAGCTTGTAGAGGAAGTCGGGGTCCGGCTCCCGCAACCGGAAGACGACCGTCCGCGCCCGGTCGTCGGTCTGGATGCCCTGCGCCAAGTCGCATGCCTGCCCGACCCGGCACGCCGACGCGCCCTCCACGCCTGCGTAGTAGCTCGATCCCAGCGACCCGACGCGGAACAGTCGCTCGACCGCTCGGCGGAAGTCGCTCGCCCGCAGCAGCCGCCCGTCCGAGTACCTGATTCCGGGGCGAAGCCGGAACGTGTAGGTCGTGCCGCCGGCGGTTGGGCGGGGGACGGCCATTGCGAGGTCTGGAAGAAGCCGCAGGCCCGCCGGCCCCGCTGCCGCCTGGAAGGCGACCAGCGTGTCGTACATCGGCCGTGCGAACTGGATGCCGTCGAGGATGAACGCGGGATCCGTCGTTGCGAACGTGCCGGTTCGAGCCAGAACGAGCGTGCCGCCCCGATGCTGATCGCTGCGCAGGCTCGAGACGAGCCACAGGCGATCTCCCAAGACCGCAAGCGCTTCGGGCCGACCGCCGATGCGCCACGACGAGGAGACCTGGTCCCGGCGGGGGTCGATCCTCGAGAGGACTCCGGCGTCGGCGCTCGCGACCCAGACGGCCGCCGGCGTCACTGCAATTGCCTCGGGACCGCTGGGAACCGGGATCGTGGCTCTCACAGATCCTGTGCGCCGATCGATTCTCGAGACAGTTGCGTCAAGACTGTTCGCGACCCAGACGGCGTCGAGAGTGGCGGCGATCGCGGTTGGTCCCTGACCGACGGCGGTTGCGAAGAGGACTCTGCCCGAGCGGCGGTCGATCCCCTCCAGGAGGTTCGTGTCGAAGCTCGTCACCCAGATCACGCCGCCGGCGACGGCGATCGCCGTCGGCGCGACGTCGAGCACGATCCGCCGGCGTATGGAGCCGGTTGCAGGCTCGATCTCGATCAGGAGGCGATCGGTCGAGCTCGCCACCCAGACGGAGCCGTCGCCCGAGGCGATGTCGGCGACGTTCGTCCCGTCGAGCTGAATCGTCTGGGTCACCGACGCGGTGCTCGGATCGATGCGGCGTATACGTCCGCCGACCGTGCTCGCGACCCAGACCGCCCCCCCGATGGTCGTCACGCGCGCAGGCTGACCGGCGACCGGGATCGAGTCGGTCAGGGCTCCCGATGCGGCATCGATCCTGGCCAGGCTCTGCGCGCTCGGCTCCGCCACCCACGCCGAGCCCAGGCCCACTGCGACGGCGGCCGGCCGGCCCGGCAGGTCTGCAGCTCGGACGAGCTTGCCCGAGCGGGCGTCGACCGTGAGCAATCGGTTCGCCTGGTCGGACGAAGCCGCTCCCGCCCGAGCTGATGGGTGGTCGCCGCCCAGGAGCAGGCCCAGCGCCACCGCGAGGCCGGCAAGTGTGGCAGCTGCCAAGCCCACGAGAAGACGTCTGCCCACGTCGCGCTTCACGACCGGCCGACTCCAGGCACCGCCGAGGGTTGGATCTTGCTGGAGGATCCGCCGCTCAAGATCGCGGAGCTGCGGGCCCGGCTCGAGCCCGAGTTCCTCGGCGAGTGCGCGCCGCGTCGCATGGAACGTCTCCAGCGCGTCCGCCTGCCGTCCGGCCCGGTACTGAGCGAGCATCAGCTGGCCCCGCAGCCGTTCCACGAGCGGTTCCCGGGCGACGAGCGCCTCGAGCTCGCTCGCGAGAGCGCCGTCCACTCCCAGGCCGAGGTCGGCGTCGATCCTGTCCATCGTCGCCTCGAGGCGAAGCCGGTCCAGCCGCCGCGCCTCGTCCTCGGCGAAGGGCTCGCCGGCGAGATCGACGAGCGCGTCCCCGCGCCAGAGCGAAAGCGCCTCGACCAGTACCGCCCGGGCGCCGGCGTCGTCACCCGCGAGGAGCGCGTCCCGGCCCTCGCGGGCGAGCCGCTCGAAGCTGCAGACGTCGAGCTCGTCGTCGTCGAGTTCGAGCACGTAGCCCGGTGAGCGGGTGACGATCCGCGCCTGCGTATCCTCGAGCGCGTCGCGCAGCTTCCGCACGTAGCCGTGGACAATCGCGCGTGCAGTCGGCGGCGGTTCCTCACCCCACACCGCGTCGATCAGGCGATCCCGCGAGACGAGCTCGTTCGCGTGCAGGAGCAGGTACACGAGCAGGGAGCGCTGCTTCGGACCGCCGAGATTCGCTCTCGGGACCCCCTGTACCTCGAGCTCGCCGAGCAGCCGAAAAGCCGGATCGAACCCGACGACAGTGCCCATAGGCAAGAGATTTTCAGCGCTTTCTTCGCGGATTTCTAGAGCCGCGTCGGATCCTCGCACCACCGGCGTACGGGACAGAGGAGGAACGATGCGCGGTTTCATCATGTCAGCGGCGCTCGGCACCATGATCGCTGCGTTCGCGGGCAGCGCTCCGGCCGGGCAGGGCGCGAATATCGTCTGTGTCGGAGCCGGGCCAGGCTGCCTGCCGACGATCGAGGCGGGAATCGCCGCCGCCCGAGACGGTGATACGGTCCGGCTCGACCGGGGGACCTTCAGGGGCGGCGTCACGATCGACAAGAGCGTCCGCGTCGAGGGCGCGGGTGCAGACGCGACGAAGATCGAGGGCGGCGGCCCGGTGATCACGATCGCCGTCGGCGCCCAGAAGGCGTTGACCGTCACGATCGCGGCCGTGACGATCACGGGCGGCGCCACCAGCACAAACCCGACCGGGAGGTGCGGCGCCGACGTACCGACGTGCGGGCCCGGTTACCTTCGAGCGACGGCGCTCGGTGGTGGAATCGAGATCGCGCCCGGGGCGAGCGCCGGAGGCGCGACCGTCACGATCCGCAGCAGCGTCATCACCGGCAATCGCGCCCAGCCTTCGACGACTGTGCCGAGCGTCGTGGCGAGATGCCCCGGAGGCCCCTGCCCCTTCGCGCAGGCAGGTGGAGGGGGCATCGACAACTGGGGGGCGCTGACGCTGGTCGACACGACCGTCAGCGACAACGTTGCGGGCGGCGGGGTCACCGCTCAGGCTGACGGTGGGGGCATCCTGGACGAGTCCGGCAGCCGCCTGAGCCTCGTGAACAGCACGGTGAAGGGGAATCGGGCGTCGGTGTCGGCCCCGAACGGCCGGTTTGCCAACGGAGGCGGGATCTACGAGTTCGGTGGGCGGATCCTGGACATCAGGGGAAGCACGGTCAGCGCCAACCGTGCCGAGGGGGCGTTCGCCGCGCCGGCTTCGGTGGATGTCAACGTCGCCTGCGCGGGCATCTGCATCGAGGAGGGCACCGTTGCAACGATCCGCGGGTCGACCATCGGCGGAAACGTCGTCGCGGGGTCGAACTCGAAGGGGAACGGCGTCTTCTGCGGAGCCGGGATATCGACGGGCGAGGGCGGCTCCTTCCTGCTTGCCGGTAGCACCGTCAGCAACAACCGCGTGATCGCATCCGCACGGTCGACGGCGCCAACGCCGGGGCCGTTCCTGGCCTGCTCCGCGGGAATGGACTTGTTCGCTGGAAAGGTCACGATCAACAACAGCCGGGTCGTCGGCAACGTCGCGCAGGCGACCACAGCCGCGGGAGCGGCGCTCGTCGTCGGCGGTGCGATCTCGCCGGTGTCGGCGAACGCGGTGATCACGGCCAGCGTCTTCAGCGGGAATCGCGGTGTCGCCACGTCGAGCAAGGGGTCGGCGACCGTCCTCGGGGGCGCGATCGCCAACGGCTGGAGGCTCGTCGTCCGCCAGACGAGGGTGAGCGGCAACGTCGCGAGCGCTCGGGCGCGGGGGCACACCGCGCGTGGGGGCGGCATCTACAATGGGAAGATTCCCGACCTCGACCATCTCGGGAACCTCACGCTCGTGAAGAGTGTAGTGAGCCGGAACAGACCCGACCAGTGCTACGCGTGCAGGTGACCAGCGGCGGCTCGGCGCGAGGTCGTGTACGACAAGGACGAGGAATTGCGGCCGGTGGAGCCGATCCGCGTCGTTGACTCGTGCCGGTCGTGCATCGCGCCAACGAAAGCGAGGTCATATCGAGCGCCGCAACCGAGGATGTTTACTCCCCGGCTCGGCTGAGTTGGAAGAGCGCCGACTCTCCCACAGTCGTTGGCCGCTACCCGGGATCGTGCCGGGAGTCGTGTGTAGCTTCCAAGTTCGAATCCCCCGTTCGAGTCACTTGACACAAACACGGACCGGGGAATAGTTTCTCGTCAATTCGCTGTGGAAAGGAGTTGCATAGAGAGACCGGTCAGGGAAGTCGTACGGGTCGCGCATCGAGGGCCGCTGTGGAAGGTGGACGTAGATGGCCGGGCGCGGGCTGTGGTTCGGCGGCTAGTCACCGTGGGGCTGCAGATGTCACTCGCGACGTTCTGAGAGTGCTTCCTCTCGGAGGATCAGTGCGACTCCCCGGACCGGTCTCCAGGACACCGATGGCGGGGACGACACTCAACCGGCGCCGTCTCCTCGCTTCTGGTGCTGCCGCCGCCGGAGCCCTGGCGATCCCGACCGTCGCACGCGCCAAGCCGAAGACGCAGTCCATCTTCAAGCTCGTCGCAAACGGGGCCACCTGCAGGGCGTGCCTGAGCCATGACGCCGCGTCGCTGTTCCCGACGGCGAAGGCGGCGAACGGGAACCGTGCCCATGTCGGCTGCAACTGCACCGTCGTCCAGGGCTCGATCGACTACGGGACCTTCGTGGCGCTCTTCGGGGATCCGCACGAGCTACGAAGCTATCGCGCCGATCTTCGGTCCACCCGGAACGAAGCGATCATCAAGAACCACGAACCGGTCTTCCCGGCCTAGATCAGGGGAAAGGGCTCCCTTGGCCGGCCTCCGGCGTTATCGCCGTGTTCCTGGCCATGGTCGTCTAGGCAGCGGCATTGACGGCTGATGCGCTCGCCTCTCCGAGGGCCTCTTTGGCCGCAGCGAGCGCGTGCTCTTCAAGACGCGACCGTTGCGACTCCGCGCGCTGCGCGAGCGCTTGAAAATCGAAGCCTCTGACTCTGTCGCCGTTGCTGGCGGCTTCCAGGGCGAGCCACAGCGCCCGCTTACCCTCGATGCCGACGGCGAGGCCTTCCAGCTCGAGCAGGCGAGATAGGGGCGAGTACCGCCGCAGTTCGCCGTTCAGCTTCAGCCGCCCGAGCTTCTCCGCCAGCCACGCCGCCGCAACTTTCGGCCGCGATGGAGAGATCCCGAGTTGACCCATCAGCCGCTCGAGTGCGTGGAGATCCTCCTCGATCGCCGGAAGCAGAATGTCCGCGAGGAAAGTGCCCAGCGTGGTGCCCTCGTTCTCGCGCGCCGTGCGCCGCACGAGCTCGAGACCGAGGGTGGCCCCGGCCAGGTGGTCGTTGAGGTACACCGCGAGCAGCCGGCGAGGCACGCCTCGTGCCTTTCCCTGGGCAGGGTCGAGGAAACAATCATCGGCCCTCGGGTCCGGCTGACTCCACTTTTCACCTGGGCGTCGAAAACCAGGAGGTTCAGGACACGGGTCGCCGTGAACCTCAACGCTCAGCTGTGAGCGCGCGCTCGCTCACGCAACTCGAACTTCTTGACTTTGCCGGTGGACGTCTTTGGCAGTTCGCCGAATTCGATCGAGTCTGGAGCCTTGAACCCGGGCAGGGTTTCCCGGGCGAACGCGATTAGTTCGGCCTCGTCCAGTTCCGCGCCGGGCCGGAGCGAGACGTATGCCTTCGGCCGTTCGCCCCACTTCTCGTCCGGCACGGCGACCACCGCGGCCTCGAGCACGTCCGGGTGTGCGACCAGCACCTTCTCGACCTCGACGGTGGAGATGTTCTCGCCACCGGAGATGATGATGTCCTTGGCCCGGTCGCGGATCTCGATGTAGCCGTCCGGGTGCATGACCGCCAGGTCGCCGGAGTGGAACCAGCCGCCGCGGAACGCCTCCGCGGTCGCGGCCTCGTCGGCGAAGTAGCCCTTCATCACGTTGTTTCCCCGCATCACGACCTCGCCCATCGTCTGACCGTCTGCGGGCACGTCGCTCATCGCCTCGTCGACGACCCGGACCGCATCGGCGGTGACGAGTTGGAGCCCCTGGCGTGCTTTCAGCCGCGCCCGTTCATCGGCGTCGAGGCTGTCCCATGCCGGGTTCCACTCGCAGATCGTGATCGGGCCGTAGGTCTCGGTCAGGCCGTAGACGTGGTTGATCGAGAAGCCGAGCGCCTCGGTGCGGGCGATCACCGCCGGGGGCGGGGGAGCGCCGGCGGTGGTGACCATGATCGGCCGCGCGAGCGGGTGCGCGGCTTCGTCCGAGCCGAGCATGACGAGCACGGTCGGCGCCCCGCACATGTGCGTGATTCCGGCATCGTCGAACAGCTGCCAGACGGCCCTCGGATCGAGCTTGCGCAGGCATACGTGCGTCGCGCCGGCGGCGGTCACGCCCCAGGTGAAGCACCAGCCGTTGCAGTGGAACATCGGCAGCGTCCAGAGGTAGACGGAGCGCGAGTCGATCCGGGCGTGGTGCATCTCGGCGATCGCGTTCATGTACGCCCCGCGGTGCGTGTACATCACGCCCTTCGGCCGCCCGGTTGTCCCGCTCGTGTAGTTGATCGAGATCGTGTCGTCCTCGCTCTCGAGCCGCGCCTCGGGCTCGCCGTCCGAGGCGCCCGCGAGGAACTCCTCGTACGGCTCGCCGCAGCGGATGATCTCCCCAGAAGCGCTGTCCGGGACGAGGTGCTCGAGCGTCGGGTCGACGACCAGCATGCGGGCTCCCGAGTGCTCGAGGATGTAGCCGATCTCGTCCGCCATCAGCCGCGTGTTGATCGCGACGAGCACCGCGCCCGCCCAGGGGACGCCGTAGTGCGCCTCGAGCAGCTCGTTCCCGTTCGGCGCCAGGAAGGCGACACGATCGTTCTTCTCGATCCCGTGCGCCTGGAGCGCACACGCCAACCGGCGGGCACGCTCGCGCAGCTCGAACCAGGTCAGTCGGTGGCCTCCGTCGACGACCGCGACCTGCTCGGGAAACGCCGCCGCGGAGCGTTCGAGGAACGCGAGCGGTGTCAGAGCCGAGAGGTGAACCGCGGTCGCGATGGCGTACCCTACAACTGTCATGGCGATCGTCGAGACCGAGTTCGCGAACCTGCTCATCGAGCGCGGAAAGTGCGTGCGGATCACGCTGAACCGTCCGGAGAAGCGCAATGCGCTCTCGCTCGAGCTGATGGAGGAGCTGATCCAGGCGCTCGAGTCGGTCGGCGCCGATCCGGAGTCGCGGACGATCGTGCTCGCCGGCGACGGCCCGGTGTTTTCTGCCGGCCACGACCTGAGCGAAATGGTCGGGCGCGGCCTCGGCTTCTACCAGCAGCTGTTCGACACCTGCACCGTCCTGATGGAGACCATCCACCGCGTCCCGCAGCCGGTGATCGCGAAAGTGCACGGCGTCGCGACCGCGGCCGGCTGCCAGCTCGTCGCCGCCTGCGACCTCGCCGTCGCCGCCGAGACCGCTCGCTTCGCGACGCCGGGCGTGAAGATCGGCCTGTTCTGCTCGACCCCGATGGTGCCGCTCTCACGCGCAGTCGGTCGCAAGCGTGCGCTCGAAATGCTGCTCACCGGCGAGATGATCGACGCAGCCAGGGCGCTCGACTGGGGTCTCGTCAACCTCGTCGTCCCCGAGGAGGCGCTCGACGAGGCCGTCGCGGGACTCGCCGAGAAGATCGCCGGCTCCAGCCCGTTGACGGTCGCGATCGGCAAGGAGGCGTTCTACGCGCAAGTCGAGCTCGACGAGCACCGCGCGTACGACCTGACCAAGTCCGTGATGGCGATGAACTCCCTCGCCGGCGATGCGCAGGAGGGCATGAGCTCATTCCTGGAGAAGCGAACGCCGGAGTGGAAGGGCGAGTAGGGCCGAGTTCTCAGCGCGGGCGACGACGAGTGACCAGGGCTTGCGCCGGCCCGGCAAGCACTCCGGCCAATCCGGCGACACAGCGCCAGCAGTCGCAGCGATCGGATGATCCTCCAGCTGGCTGCGGGCATGTCAAGATCGAGAAACGATTGGGCGGGCGTGAGAGTAGGAGGGTGTCGTGGCGCAGCGATACGTGGTTCCCAACTGGTTCACGCGCACCGTGTTCAATCGGATCGTTGCGGCCCTGACCCGTCTCGGGATCAGCGTGTGGGGCTCGCGGGTGCTGGAGGTGCGTGGGCGAAAGAGCGGAGAACCGCGCCGGGTGCCGGTCAATCTGCTGACGGTCGAGGGAAGCAGGTACCTGGTGGCTCCGCGTGGCCACACGCAATGGGTGCGGAACTTGCGCGTCGCGGGTCAGGGACTGCTCCTGCTCGGTCGGCGGCACGAACGCTTCGCCGCCTCGGAGATCGCGGACACTGACAAGGAGCCGATTCTGCGCGCCTACCTGAAGCGGTGGAAGTGGGAGGTAGGCGTGTTCTTTGGCGGCGTCGACGCCGATTCCCGGAGCGAAGACCTGAGCCGGATCGCCCCGGATCATCCGGTCTTCCGGATCGAGACACTCGAGGCAGAGCCGAACAGCTGAAACCGGCAACCGGCCTGGCAGGCAACGGTCAGGTGAGTCCGTAGTGGCCTCCTGATCATGCACCGGGAGCCTCCGACCTGGGCTGTGAGTCGACGGTGGCGGTCGAGAGAATCGACCTCCCGGGTCATGCCCCGTCTCGTTGCCGGTCCCCGTCGGATGAGGCTTCGAGATGGGAGCACGATTACCCTGACGTCCGACAGCAGGAGCCGACAGACTGGAGGTTGCGATGGCGACGAAGGCCGATTTCACCGAAGACGAGTGGCATGCGCTCCAGAGGGGAGTGACGGGTGCGGGGATGCTCGTTTCCGTGAGCGACGCCGACTTCACCGACAGCTTCGGGGAAGCCAGCGCGCTCGCGAGGTTCCTCGGTGAGCAGCGCCAGAAGAACGAGAGCGAGCTCGTTCGCGACCTCGCCGCCGTCCACGGCGGCGGATTTGGGCTCACCGCCTCGCGGGAGAAAGTAGAGACCGAGACCATGGCCGCCCTGCGCTCGGCGGTCACGACACTCTCCGCGAAGGCGCCTGACGATGTAGCGGCGTACCGGCAGCTCGTCCTTGACCTGGCACAGGCTGTCGCCGCGGCGAAGGGGGGAGTGACCGAGACGGAGACGAAGGTGATCGACAGCGTTCGCGAGGCGCTCGGGCCCAGCTGAGCCGGCCCGCCCGGAGGAGCCCCGATAACCGGTACCTCCTGGTCATCCACGAGGAGCGCGACGACGTGGATCCACCGGGTCGCCTCTGACCACTCTTGGATTTCTGGCCAGCTCAGGGCTTTGCTCTCTCGATCGATCCCGTGCCGGGCGTGACCGGAGTCGGCTGAGAACGGCTCCGAACGTGGAAGGAGCGGCTCCTGCCGAGGGGCCGCTCCTTCCGGCGAAAGGGAGGTGGTCGCTCTGGCTGTCGACGGGCGTCTCAGCCTCCCGCTCTCCCCTCTCCCTCCTCTCACCGTGCGCGCCGCCAGACTCAGGGTCAAGACCTCAACCGCCGGTCTCGGGTCCATCGGCGCGGGCGCGA
>JBLMYA010000034.1:0-13332 GCA_050258035.1 Verrucomicrobiota bacterium | reverse complement strand
CCGCGCGACGCCGGGCTGTGCCCGGCGACGCTTCGGACTACGACAGCGGAAGCGGCTCGGCCGCACCCGCACCGATCTTCCAGGCGGCCAGCTCGCCGGTGGGCCGCGAGAGGATCAGGTACGGGCGCCCCTCCCAGAGCCCGATGTTGGCGATGTCCGTCCGCGACGGCTTCGCCGAGCCGGTCGGGTGGGAGTGAAAGACGGCGAGCTCGTAGCCCTCGTCCTCGAGGTCGAACACGAGAGCGGGGTCGGGAACGCGCAGGTCGAACCGGTACGGGCTCGCGGCGGTGTTGACGCAGGGGATGAAGCGCTCTGCCGTGCCCTCTCGGAGCGCGAGGAGACCGCACGCCTCGTTCGGCGCCTCTGCGGCGGCGTGGTCTTCGAGCGCCCGGCGCAGGGCGGCGGGCACGACTACCACCAGTGGCCGTGCTCCATCGCCGCCGAGGGGTCGGCGGCCTCCCAGAAGTCTGCGGAGAGGTACTTCCAACCGCCGTCGGGGAGGATGCATACGACGACGCCGTCGTCGAGTTCGGCAGCGAGCCTGCGGGCGACCTGGACGACCGCGCCTGACGACACCCCGGCGAAGATCGCCTCCTCGTCGACGAGCGCGCGCACACCCTCCAGGGACTCCTCGTTCGAGACCAGGAGCTTCCGGTCGAGCTTCGACACGTCCAGGATCGGCGGCACGTAGCCGTCCTCGAGCGACCGGAGGCCCATCACCGGATCTCCGGGAAGCGGCTCGGCGGCCGCGACGACGACGTCGGGGAAGGTCTCGCGGAGGCGGTCGCCCGTCCCCATCAGCGTGCCGCCGGTGCCCAGTCCGGCCACGAGGACGTCGACCCGATCGAGCGCCTCCGCGATCTCCGCTCCCGTGCCCTCGTAGTGGGCGCGCGGGTTCGCCTCGTTCGCGTACTGGAACGGCATGAAGAGCCTCGGGTCGCGCTCGGCGAGTTCGAGCGCGAGCCGGACGGCGCCGTTCGAGCCCTCCTCGGCCGGCGAGTCGACGATCTCGGCCCCGTAGATCCGCAGGAGGCGGCGGCGCTCCTCGGTCGCGCTGGCGGGCAGCACGCAGGTGAGCGGGTAGCCCTTCAGCTTCGCGACCATCGCCAGCGAGATTCCCGTGTTGCCGCTCGTCGGCTCGATCAGGGCGCGGCCGGGCTCGAGCTCGCCCGACGCCTCGGCGGCCTCGATCATGGCGACCGCGACCCGGTCCTTGATCGAGCCGGTCGGGTTCGTCCCCTCGAGCTTCGCGTAGATCTGGACGGTCGACTTCGGGCCGAGGCGCGTCAGCTCGACGAGCGGCGTATCGCCGATCAGGTCGAGCAACCCGGGGGCGAGGCGGCTAGCCATGCTGCTCCCACACGTAGACCGGATCGTGCTCGCGGACGAGGCGGGCCAGGTGTCGTCCGTCCCGCGCCGCGACGTCGACCACGACCTGTCCCGGACGCGGGCCGAGCGCTGTGAAGAGCTCGAACAGCCACTCCTTCCCGTCCGGCTCGAGACTCCGTGCGAGCTCCGCCTCCAGGACCGGCTCACCGGCCCGGAGGTCGTACAGTTCCCGGACGGTGGTCATCGGCCGCCGGCCATCGCCGGCAGGAGGATGACGGTCGCGCCGTCGCGAACCGGCGTCTCCAGGTCGTCGAGGGTGCGGATGTCCTCGCCGTCGACGTAGACGTTCGCGAACTGGAGCTGCCCCTCGAGGCCGGGGAAGCGGGCGGTGAGGTCGTCGAGGATCGCGCCGACCGTGTCACCGGACGCGGGCACCTCGCGCTCGCCGCCCGTGGCGGCGCGCAGCGTCGGTGGGATCCGGACCTTCGTCACGCGTGGGCCCTTGGTCCGGCACAGAACTCGACGTAGTCGATGTACTCGGTGATGGTCGGGTGGTCCCCGCACACCGGGCAGCCGGGGTCGCGCCGGAGCGTCACCTCGGTGAACGTGGCCGCGAGCGCGTCGTAGAGCAGGAGGCGGCCGACGAGCGAGTCGCCGATCCCCAGTGCGAGCTTCAGCGCCTCGGTCGCCTGGACCGACCCGACCACGCCGGGGAGCACGCCGAGCACGCCGCCCTCGGCGCAGCTCGGGGCGAGCTCGGGCGGCGGGGGCTGCGGGAAGAGGCAGCGGTAGCAGGGGCCTTCCTGGGGCTTGAACACCGTCACCTGGCCCTCGAACCGGAAGATCGAGCCGTGGACGACCGGGATGTCGTGCCACACCGATGCGTCGTTCAGCAGGTACCGGGTGGGGAAGTTGTCGGCGCCGTCGACGATCACGTCCCAGCCCTTGCCGAGGATCCGATCGACGTTCTCGGAGGTGAGCCGCTCCTGGAACGTCTTGACCGTCACGTCCGGGTTCAGCGTTTCGATCGTGCGCTTGGCCGACTCCGCCTTCGAGTCGCCGAGCCGGTCGGTCGAGTGGACGATCTGGCGCTGGAGGTTGGTCGCGTCGACCGCGTCGTCGTCGACGATGCCGAGCGTGCCGACACCGGCGGCGGCCAGGTAGAGCGAGGCCGGCGAGCCGAGGCCGCCGGCGCCGATCAGCAGGATGCGCGACTCGAGCAGGCGCAGCTGGCCCTCCTCGCCGACTTCGGGGATCAGCAGGTGCCGGCTGTAGCGGCGGCGCTGCTCCTCGCCGAGCGCCTTCGGCAGCACGGTCGGGAATCCGTTCCGCTTCCAGTCGACGTACCCACCGGCGAGGTTGACGACGTCGACGTAGCCGAGCTCCTCGAGCGTCTTCGTCGCGAAGGCCGAGCGGGCTCCGCTCGCGCAGTAGACGACGATGCCGCTGCCGCGGTCGGGGACGGCGTTCTCGATCCGCGACTCCAGGTTCCCGCGCGGCACGTGGATCGCTCCGGGGATGTGCCCCTCGTCCCACTCGTTCAGCTCGCGGACGTCGACGAACACCGAACCGTTCTCGAGCAGGGGCGCGGCCGCCTGGGCGTCGATCTCGTCGATCTCGGCCTTGACCTGGCTCAGGAGCTCGCGGTAGGTCGCCATTGGTTCAAAAAAGATAGCGCGTCGGGGCAGGCGGATGCGTCTCGGCAAAACGCCTGGGAAACAGACGTATTCCCGAGGCAGGTAACGTCGCGGCCCGTGACCTCTCGCGCTCGCCTCTACGGGATCGTCGCGGCGTGCGCCGTCATCGCCGCCGGCCTGACCGTCGGGATCACGCTCGCAACCCGCACGCCGACGCCGAAACGGGCGGTCGGCCAGGCCGGATCGCCGCCGCTCGTCCTCGACCTCGGCGTCCGCACCGATCCCGAGGCGGTGGCGCTCCGCCGGGCGGCGAGCCTCTACGACGCCGGCAAGCAGGCCAGGGCGGCGCGCATCTTCGACCGCTACGGCTCCGTGGACGCCCGGGTCGGCGCGGCACTCGCGTCCTGGCCCGGCGGGTTCACGAGGCTCGCCGCGCTCGCCCGGGACCATCCGGGTAGCGCGGTCGCCCAGCTCCACTACGGGCTCGGCCTGTACTGGCGCGGCGATGTTCCGGCGGCGAAGACCGCGTGGCAGGCGGCTCGCACGGCGGAGCCGGATACCTCGTACGCGATCCGGGCGGAGGACCTCCTCTACCCGCGCTTTCCGCGGGGCCTGCCGACGTTCGTCCCGAGCTTCGCGGCGCCTTCCGTTCTCGACCGGCTGTCTCCGCCGCAGCAATTCGCGTACCTGCGGCGTCTCGCGGCCTCGGACGGCGAGCGCGGCAAGCTCCTGTACGGGTCGGCGCTCCAGAGGCTCGGCCGGCAGGTCTCCGCTCTGCGCGAGTTCGAAGCAGCTGCGGCGCTCTCCCCCCGCGATCCGGAGCCGCAGGTGGCGGCGGCCGTCGCCCGGTTCGACAAGGCGAACCCCTCGACCACCTTCTCGCAGCTCGGTCCCCTCGCCCGCCGCTATCCGAGGAGCCAGACGGTGCGCTTCCACCTCGGCCTGTGCCTGCTGTGGCTCGCCGACGTCACGCAGGCGCGGAAGGAGCTCCGGCTCGCGCGAGCCCTCGGGCCGCGAACGCAGCTGGGGGTCGAGGCGCGGAAGTTCCTCGACCAGCTGGCAGGAGTCACGACGCGCTGACGCGAAGATAGGCCGTTCGGCCCATGGCGTTCGTCCGCTGCGTCTGGCACAGTGCCGCGGTCTTGGTGGGGGCGTTTGACGGGACACCAGGTGGCGGCTAGCTTGTCGGCCTTGACGGGGAGGGGCGACTCATGAGCGCAAGCGAGGCGGCGGTGGCATCCGGCCGCATGCAGATCCTCGAGACCGACGAGGCGCGGACGCTTCTGGAGGCGGGGAAGGAGTCGGGGTCGCTGTCCGCCGACGAGATCACGCTCGCGCTGGACGAGCTCGATCTCGATGCCGGTCAGATCGACGACTTCTACCAGGCGCTCGACGAGCTGCAGATCGAGGTCGTGCCCGCCGAGGGGGACGAGGACGAGACTGCCGCCGAGGAGATCGAGGCGCAGGAAGTCTCGACCGACGCGCTCCAGCTCTTCCTCAAGGACGTCGGCCGGGTCGACCTGCTCACCGCGGCCCAGGAGGTCGAGCTCGCGAAGCGGATCGAGCGTGGCGACCATCGCGCGAAGCAGGAGATGGTCGAGGCGAACCTCCGGCTCGTCGTCTCGATCGCCAAGCGGTATCGCAACCAGGGCCTGCCGTTCCTCGACCTGATCCAGGAGGGGACGATCGGTCTCGTCCGCGCGGCCGAGAAGTTCGACTACCGCAAGGGCTTCAAGTTCTCCACCTACGCGACGTGGTGGATCCGCCAGGCGGTGGCGCGAGCACTGGCGGACAAGGCCCGAACGATCCGGATGCCCGTGCACGTGGTCGAGAAGCTGAACAAGATCGTGCGCTCGGAGCGCAAGCTGCGGGCCGAGCTTGGCCGGGAGCCGCTCGCCGCCGAGATCGCACGCGACCTCGAGCTGACTTCCGACGAGGTCGACCAGATTCGCCGGACGGCGCAGTCCCCGGTATCGCTCGAGAAGCCGGTCGGTGACGAGGAGGAGTCCGAGTTCGGCCACTTCATCACCGACGAGTCGGTGCCGCTGCCCGAGGAGGCGGCCGAGGTCACGATGCGCAAGGAGACGCTGGAGAAGATCCTCTCCCAGCTCTCGATGCGGGAGCGGCGCGTGCTCGAGCTCCGCTACGGGCTGAACGGGGAGCACCCGCGCACCCTGGACGAGGTCGGCCGCGCGTTCAACGTCACCCGCGAGCGCATCCGCCAGATCGAGAACCAGAGCCTGAAGAAGCTGCGCGCACTGGCGGACAGCCAGAAGCTGCGCGACGTGGCGTAGTCGGGTCGTCCGTCCAGGGACAGGCTCCGAGCCTGTCTCCATGCCCTCGGGTGGCGTCGACGCCTTCCCGCTAGATTCCACGGGTGCCGATCGACCTCGCCTGGCTCGAGGAGCTCTCGGAGTGGCTCCGGATCCCGAGCATCAGCGCCGATCCGGCGCACCGGGACGACGTCCGGGCGGCCGGGGAGTGGCTCTGCTCGTTCGTCCGCTCCGCGGGCGGAACCGCCGAGCTGACCGAGTTCGACGGACGGCCGCTCGCCCTCGGCGAGTTGCGGGCCTCCGGCGACGCCGACCGGGCCGCGACCGTTCTCGTCTACGGCCACTTCGACGTGCAGCCGCCGGCGCCGCTCGACCGGTGGGAGAGCCCGCCGTTCGAGCCCACGATCCGCGACGAATGGCTCTACGCGCGCGGCGTCGCCGACGACAAGGGCCAGCTCTACCTGTTGCTCAGGGCCGCGACGAGCCTCGCCGCGGAGGGCGCGCTGCCCGTGAACGTTCGCATCGCCTCCGACGGCGAGGAGGAGATCGGTGGGTACACGATCGTCGACTGGCTGGCGCAGGACGAGCGGGGTGCGGACGCAGCCGTGATCTTCGACGCGCACATGCCGAAGCGGGGGCAGCCCGCCTTCTACATCGCCACGCGCGGCCTCTGCTACTTCCACGTCCGGGTCACGGCCGGGGGGCGGGATCTCCACTCCGGCGTCTTCGGCGGGGCGGCTCTCTCCGGAACCCACGCGCTGATCCGGACCCTCTCCGGCGTTCTCGCCGGCCCCGACGGCCGGCTGCCCGAGCCGCTCCGAAAGGGGGTCGTTCCGCCGACGGACCAGGAGCTCGCGGACTGGTCATCGCAGACGCCGGGCGGCGAGGTGCTCTCCGGCCAGGGCGCCCGACCGATGGACGCCCGCGCGGCCGACGAGTTCTACGTCCGCACGTGGGGGGAGCCCTCGCTGGACGTGAACGGCGTCGAGGGCGGGTCCCCGCAGCTTCAGAAGACCGTCATCCCGGTGACCGCCGAGGCCAACCTCTCGATCCGGCTTGCGCCGGGCCAGAAGGTGGAGGAGATCGCTCCCGAGGTGGAGCGCCTGCTGCAGGAGTCCGCCCCCGCAGGAGCCGAGGTCGAGGTCGACCTCTGGGCGGCGACGGAGCCGGGGCTCGTCTCGCCGGACTCGCCCGCGATCCGGCTCGGCCGGGACGCGTTCGAGCGGGCGCTGGGCGTGCGGCCGGTGCTCCTGCGCTCGGGCGGCTCGTTGCCGATCGTGCCGGCGCTCGCCGGCAGGTCGATCCCGACGATCATGACCGGGTTCGACCTGCCGGAGGGCAACCTCCACTCGCCGAACGAGCGGCTTCTCGTCGAGCACGTCCCGCTCGGCGTCGCCGCCGCGCGAGAGCTGTTCAGGGGACTGGCCGGTCTGCGCGCCTAGTCGTGGCGGTGGTCCGGATCCGGGACGAGCCAGTCGTGTCCGAAGCGGCGCATCTCGTCGATCACCGGCAGCAGCCCAAGGCCCTTGGGCGTCAGCTCGTACTCGACGCGCGGCGGTGTCTCCGCGTAGCTGTGCCGCACGACGACGCCCTCTTCCTCCAGCCACCGCAGCCGTTCGGAGAGCGTTCGCGGGCTGATGCCGGGGCAGGCGTGCTCGAGCTCCGAGAAGCGGCGCGGGCCCTCGGACATGTCGTGCACGAGCAGCGCCGTCCACTTCGACCCGATGATCTCGGCCGAGCACGCGACCGCGCACGTCGCGTCGTGAACGGGTTTCATGGTCCGAGAGGCCACGTTCGAATTGTAGAACGATGATCGACCTGCATTCCCACATCCTCCCGGGGATCGACGACGGCGCACGCACGATGGACGACAGCCTCGACATCGCGCGGGCAGCCGTCATGGACGGGATCGACACGATCGCGGGCACGCCGCACGTGCGCGACGACTGGCCGACGGACGCCGGCCTGATGGAGGATCGGGTCGCCGAGCTTCGTGCCGAGCTCGAGCTGGCCGGGATCCCGCTGGACGTCAGGACGGGCGGCGAGCTCGCGATCGACTGGCTGACGCGGCTGACGTCCGAGGAGCTACGCCGCTTCGGGCTCGGAGGGAGCCGCTACCTCCTGGTCGAGACGCCGTACTACGGCTGGCCACGCGACCTGCCCGACCGCCTGTTCTCCCTCCTGGAGGATGGATTCGCACCGGTCCTCGCCCACCCGGAGCGAAATGCCGACGTCGCCGCGCGCCCGGACCTCCTCGTTCCGCTCGTGGAGGAAGGCGTCGTCGTCCAGGTCACCGCCGCGTCCGTCGACGGCCGGATCGGCCGCCGGGCCTTCGAGTGCGCCCGCGTCCTGATCCGGGAGGGGCTCGTCCACCTGCTCGCGAGCGACGCACACCACGCATCCGTCCGCGAGGTCGGGATGTCGGGTGCGACGAAGCGGGTGGGCGACCCGGCGCTGGCGCGCTGGCTGGCGCTCGACGTGCCGGCTGCGATCCTCGCCGACCGGGAGATTCCGCCGCGACCCCGGTCGCGTCCACCCAAGCGGTGGCTCGGCCGGCTCCTCGAGCTCTAGCGCGCGAGTTGCCGGAGCAGGCCGCGAACCTCCTCGACGCCGGCCTGCCACACGCGGAGCGCGTCCTCGTCCCGCACCTGGTACGGCCCGCCGTACGAGCCGTCGCCGATCGCGGCCTTCACAGCCCCCGGCTCGAGCTCGCGAAGCGCCTCCCGGTCGGTGACGATCGGCTTCTCGTCCTCGGGCAGCTCGATACCGGTGAGCCTCGTCCAGGGAAAGTTCTCGAACCACGACGCGTGCGTCGCTTCGCCCGGATGGACCGAGGCCGCCGCCTCGCGTACGGCCGGCGAGTCCCACCAGCTGTGGAAGCGCAACCGTGCCCCGCCGCGGGCCGACGCCCACTCCTCGAGCGGCTCCCGCGCGTCGACGTTGCCGCCGTGCCCGTTCACGAGCAGGAACCCACGGAAGCCCTGGCCGTGGAGCGTGTCGAGCACCTCCGAGACGACCGCGACGAGCGTCTCCGTCCGGAGCGACACCGAGCCCGGGAACGCGGCGAAGCCGGGCGCGACGCCGAACGGCATGGCCGGGAGGACGGGGACCCCGAGCGGCTCGGCAGCCTCGGCCGAGACCCGCTCGGCGAGGATCGAGTCCGTCGCGAGGGAGAGGTAAGCGTGCTGCTCGGTCGACCCGATCGGGAGCACCACCCGGTCGTCGCGGGTCAGGTACTCCTCGACCTGGAGCCAGTTCCGGTCGGCGATCCTTACCACGGCGGCGGGTTGTGAGTCCAGCGGCCGCCGACCATCGTCGCGACGACCTGCACCTCGGGCAACTCCTCGGGCGGGATCGCGAGCGGGTCGCGGTCGAGGACCACCAGGTCGGCGAGATAGCCGGGGAGGAGCTTCCCGCGGCGGCGCTCGTCGTACGTCTGCCACGCCGGCCCGACCGTGACGGCGACGAGCGCCTCCTCGGCGGTGACCCGCTGGTCGGCACGCCAGTGGCCGAGGACGCCGGCGCAGATCCCGCTCCAGGGGTCAAGGTCCTCGATCGGCGCGTCGGAGCCGTTGATCAGGCGCGTGCCCGCAGTGAGCAGGTCGCGGAACGAGTACGTCCCGTCGAGCCGGTCGGCCCAGAAACGCCCGGCGAGTTCCTCGTCGGACGGGGAATGGCTGAACTGGACGGACGCGGTCAGGTCGAGCGGTGCGAAGCGCCCGACGTCCTCGGCGCGCAGGCACTGCGCGTGCTCGATGCGGTGCCGCAGGCCGAGCGGCTGCCACTCGTCGCGGGTCTCCTCGAAGGCGTCGAGGGCGTTCGTGTTCGCCAGGTCGCCGATCGCGTGGACCGCGACGGGCCAGCGCGCTCGAGCCGATCGGCGGAGGATGTCGGCCAGCTCCTCGCGGGTCGTGATCTCGACGCCGGTGCCGTCCGTCATCAGCGCGGTCTGGGAGCCCAGGGTCCCGTCCATGAACACCTTCAGGTAACCGAGCCGCAAGAGGGCGCCACCGAGCCCGGAGGCAACGCCTGCCGCGGCGACGCCGTCGAGCTGCTCGTGGGGGATCGACTGCCACACCCGGAGCCGCAGCTCGTCGTTCCGTTCCAGCTCCTGCCAGAGTCGCGGTATGGACGGCAGCCAGCCGTCCTTGTCGTGGATCGCCGTCACTCCGCGGGACGCGGCGACCTTCAGCCCTTCGCGCATCGCCTCGAGGTACTCCGCGTCCGAGTACTCGAGGTGATCCTCCTTGAACCGCCACGCGGACTCCTCCCGGAGCAGGCCGGTCGGCTCGCCGCCCTCGTCGACCTCGACGACGCCCCCCGGGACGTCGTAGGCACGGAGATCTCCGCCTGCCTGCGCGATCGCCGCCGAGTTGAGCCAGATCGCGTGGTGGTCCTTCGAGACGAGTGCCGCTGGGACTTCGCCCGTGACCGCGTCCAGGGCCGCGCTGGTGGGTGCCGCCGGCCAGTCGGCTTCCCGGAAGCCCTCGGCGCGGAGCCATCGCCCGTCCGCGAGACCGTCGAGACCTGCCTTCGCGCGTGCGGCTGCGTCGTCGGCGGACGCCGCGTCCTCGAGCCCGATCAGACGACGGGCGACGGCCCAGCTCGGGAAGTGGACATGGGAGTCGGTGAGACCGGGGATCACGGACCGGCCCCCGAGGTCGACGACGTCGGGGCTCGCCAGTGCCGTCTCGTGCGTCCCGACGCCGCCGGCGACGTGGTCGCCTGCGATCGCCAGCGCGCCGGTTGTCGGCAACGACGAATCCATGGTGCGCACGACCCCGTTCTCGAGGATCACGGGCCGGACTCTAGTGCGGTTGGCCGGGCCTGCCGCGCCCATGCGCTCTCGTGCGTACGCTGGACCGGGTGTTCGACCACGTGACGCTCCGGGTTTCCGATCTCGCCCGGTCGAAGACCTTCCACGACCGTGTCTTCGGCACGCTCGAGGTCCGAGGGAACTGCGGAGGCCGACGATCACGTGCTCGAGTGGGACGACTTCTCGCTGTACGAGGGAGCGCTGCTCACGAGTCGACTCCACGTCGGTTTCGTCGCGCCCTCGCACGGCCGTGTCGATGCGTTCTGGCGTGCGCTCGTCGACGCGGGCCATCGCGACGACGGTGCTCCGGGTTCGCGGCCCCAGTACCGGCCCGACTACTACGGCGCCTTCGTTCTCGATCCGGATAGATGGCGAACGATTGCCGAACTGATGTTGCCGAGCGTGGCACTAAGCGTGCCGCGCCCTGGGCGCCTCATCTGGATCGGAAGGGTGAGGTTCGAGTCCAGTTCGACCCATATCCTGTTGTTGTTTCGACAACGTGTTATGGCTAGGCTCGGGTAGCGCCAAGCCGCGTCTTCCGCAACATCCTCGTGACCCGCGAGGCCAGGAGCCGCGGGAGCAGTCGCGGCCCCGGGATCACACGCAGGCCCAGCTGCTGGAAGAGGGTCACCGCATCGAGCTGGAACCAATGCTCGGCGACCTTGCCGTCGACCATCCGGTTGATCTCCAGACCGAAAAAACGGACCTGACGGTTGGTCGGGGGGAGGCCCCGGAAGGAGCCGGTATGTGTGCCGGTGAAGAGGATGCGCTGCGCGACCATCCTCTCGTCGGCCGAGGAGTCCAGCACCTCGAGGTGGAGGTCGGGGAAGCCTTCGAGGAAGACGCCGAGGAACTCGACCCAGGCGTCGCTGTCGAGCGCTGCTTCCTGGATGCTGTCGGGTGCGTGTGCGATGTATTCGGCGGTCCGGGCCGCCGCCTCCGCGGCGTCGTCCCGCGTGTTGAACGCATCGATCCATCGACGCGCCTCCGTCCTGTTGCGCTCGGCTACTTCGGCGTCGCTGATCGTCTCGGTGCTCATCTCTGTCCTTTCGGAAGGTCTGCGTTGATGTAACCGTCAGGCCGGGATACCAGGAGGGCCGAGGATCTCGAGGCCGTAGTCCGCGGCAGCCCGGAGAACGGGCTCCAGGTCCGGCGGCGCCGTCGGGGCGGGCGGCATCTCCGGTGCGGCGGCTGGCGCGGCGAGCGCGCGGACGAAGCCCTCGAATCCGGCCGGCTCGGTCACGAGCAGGAAGCGCGCCTGTTCTGAGTTGACGACGAAGGTGTGCGGGACGTCTCGCGGGCCGAATACGAACGAGCCGGCGCCCGCCACGACCGTCTTGCGCTCTACCCAGATCGTGAGCTCGCCCTCGAGGACGTAGAACCACTCATCCTCGTTGTGGTGCACGTGCAGCGGCGAGCCGCTGCCGCGCGGCATGCGCTGCTCGGTGACCATCACGCGCCCGCCGGTCTCGGCGCCGTCGGCCTTGATGGTCGTGAGGCCTCCGAAGAACCAGAGGTGCTCTCCCTCGCCGGGCCCATGGGCGATGGGTGCGAGGGTGTCCTGCGACGTGCTCGTCATGGTTCCTCCCGTGTCGATCGACTCCATGCGTCTAGGGTGCCGCCGCGACGCGTGACCACCATCCCCCGCGCACGGGGATCTTTCCTGCGCCTTGTGCGAAACTGGCTCGCATGGCCTGGTCGCCCGAGCGCCTGATCGGCGAGGTCGATCGGCTCGGCGCCCGCGGATTGCCGCGGAAGGAGTTCTTCGCCGAGCTCGCCCCACGGCTGCGCAACGTCGTCGACAACGACGCCAGCTGCTGGCACACGCTAGACCCGCATACGCGCCTGATGACCAGCGACTCGCCCGACGAGCTGATCGAGCGGGGTATCTTCGCGCCGGACGAGGCTCCGGCAGCCGGCGAGCTGCTGGTGCGTAGCGAGTACCTGGTCAAGGACGTCAACACCTTCGCTGGGCTGGCGGCGCGGCGGGTGCCCGTCGGGATCCTTGACTACGTCACCCGGGGCGATCCGCACCGCAGCGCTCGCTACCGCGACCTTCTCCTCCCGGCCGATATCCCCCATGAACTGCGCGCCGCGTTCGTCATCCGCGGCCGCGTGTGGGGCGCGGTCCACGTCGCCCGCCGCGCGGCAAGCGGACCGTTCCAGCAGCGTGACGTCGACGCGCTCGCCGGCGTCGCGGGCGCGATCGCCCGGGGCATCCGCGCGTCGCTGCGGTTCGATGCAGCACGCCGCGCGACAGGTGTCGAGGCGCCAGGGCTTGTCGTCCTCGGGCCACGGGACGAGGTCGAGCTCATCACGCCCCCCGCGCGCGAGCTGCTCGTCTCGCTGCGCGCCGACCGACCGGCCTACGCCAACGACGCGATGCCCACGCCGGTGCTCGCGCTCGCCTCGTTCGTCCGCAACGCGCCTGAAGCCGGTCAAGAAGGATCGAACGCCGTCACGATTCCAGGCAGCGACGGCTGGATCACGCTCCACGCGTCGCTGCCCGGGACTCCCGGCGACGGCCGCGTCGCCGTCGTCCTCGAGCGGGCTGGCGGGGCGCGCTCGGCGACCGTCCGGCTCGAGGCGTTCGGCGCGACCGCTCGCGAACGCGAGGTCGCCACCCTGCTCGCGCGCGGACTGTCGCGAGCAGAGATGGCCGAGGCGCTCGTCCTGTCGCCGCACACGGTCGAGGACCACGTCAAGAGCCTCTACGAGAAGCTCGGCGTCTCTTCGCGGCAGGAGCTCGTCGCCCGCGTGTTCCTAGACGAGTACCTTCCCGAGGTGGCACGCAAGACGCCGCTCACATCGCGGGGCCGCTTCGACCACAAGTAGCGCGGTTCTTGCTGCCTCCCGCGAGTAGCAGTCTCAGGGGAACCGGCGGGTTCGAAAGATGCCCAGTTAGGCCCATTCCGTCGTTGTCCGATCTACATCGAGAAGTGCCTGCCATGGGCGGGTCTTGCCATTCCGGTCGCTTCCGGGAACGAACTGCCAACGAACCGCTGACGGTCGCGCTCCGCCATTCAAGAGGCTGCGATCGGCTGCCAGGCGGGGTTCGCTTCCCCGACGCGATTGTGCGTCAGCCTCCTCACGCCGGTTCCGTCGGCGTTGATCACCAGGATCTCCTCGTCACGGGCTCGCGCTGCCGGCGGGCATTCGGCGCAGCCGTGGCCGAAGCGCACGAACGCGATCCTGTGTCCGTCGGGAGACCAGACCGGCGTGCCGTCGTACACTCTGTTCCCGGTCAGCCGGATCTCCTTGCCGCTGTCGAGCGTCA
>JBLMYA010000033.1:0-47391 GCA_050258035.1 Verrucomicrobiota bacterium | reverse complement strand
CGCGCGACACCGGTCGCGCGACGCCTCGCCGCGGAGCTGGGCGTCGAGCTGGCGGGCATCGAGGGCACCGGACCGGGGGGCCGGATCGTCCGCGCCGACGTTCGCGACGCTTCCGCTGGGGCAGCGGCCGAAGCGGCGGCGGAGGCGGCCGCAACAGAGGTCGAACTGACCCCGACGCAGCGGACGATCGCGCAGCGCATGACCGAGTCGCGCGCGGAGATCCCCGAGTTCACGCTCGAGGCGGAGATCGACGTGGAGTCGCTCGCCGAGCTTCGGGAGGAGCTGCGCGACCTCGGCCGCGAGCCGCTTCCGTCGTTCAACGACCTGGTCGTGAAGGCGGTCGCCCTGTCGCTCCGCAAGCACCCGGCGGTGAACTCGTCCTGGGCGGACGGGCGCATTCGCCGGAACGGGCGCGTCAACGTGGGGATCGCCGTGGCCACCGACGACGCGCTCTACGTGCCGACCCTGTTCGACGCGGACCGTCTCTCGATCTTCGAGATCGCCGCGCAGGCGCGCATGCAGATCGCGAACGTGATGGACGGGACAGTGTCGCCGGACGAGCTTCGCGACGGCACGTTCACCGTGTCGAACCTCGGTATGTACGGGATCCGCCGCTTCAACGCCGTGATCTACCCGCCGCAGGCCGGGATCCTCGCCGTCGGCGAGGTCGCGCGGCGTCCGGCGGTGGACGGCTCCGGGGCGATCGTCGCCCGACACCAGATGGACGTCGCGCTCTCGTGCGACCACCGCGTCGTCTACGGGGCAGAGGCCGCCCGCTTCCTGCAAACCCTCAAGGACCTGCTCGAGCGCCCCGTGGCGCTCGTCGCCGCCTGACGGAGGCAGCCGTGGAGACCGAGATCGAGTTCAGGACCGCGATCCGGGACGCGCTCGACGAGGAGCTCGCCCACGACGACAGCGTCATCTTCTTCGGCGAGGACGTGGCCGTCGCCGGCGGGGTGTTCGCCGCGACACCGGGGCTCCACGAGAAGTACGGGGCCGAGCGCGTCTTCGACACGCCGATCTCCGAGCTTGCGATGACCGGCGCCGCGTTCGGCGCCGCCGTCACGGGCAAGCGGCCGGTGCTGGAGATCATGTTCGGCGACTTCCTCGCGCTCTCGATGGACAGCCTCATCAACCAGGCGACGAAGTACTGGTTCCTGACCGGCGAGCGGCAGAGCGTACCGCTCGTGATCCGCTCGGTCGTCGGCGGCGGCGCCCGCTTCGGGGCCATCCATTCCCAGATGCCGATCTCGTGGCTGACCGGGATCCCCGGCCTCAAGATCGTCGCCCCGTCGACGCCGGCCGACGCGAAGGGCCTGCTCAAGGGCGCGATCCGCGACGACAATCCGGTCGTCTTCTTCGAGCACAAGCGCCTGTACTCGATCTCCGGCCCCACGGGCGGCGACGAGCCCGAGCCGCTCGGGGTCGCCAGGGTCGTCCGCGAGGGCGACCACGTGACGCTGGTCAGCGCGATGAAGGGCGTCCACGATTGCCTCGCCGCCGCGGACTTGCTCGCAGAGCACGGCCTCTCGGCCGAGGTGATCGACCTGCGGACGCTCAGGCCGATCGATCTGGAGACCGTCCTGCGCTCCGTCCAGAAGACGAACCGCATCGCGGTCGTCGAGGAGGGACCGCTGACCGGCGGCTGGGCGGGCGAGGTGCTGGCGCTCGTCACCGAGGAGGGCCTCGGCGACCTCGACGACGCGTGGCGGATCGCGACGCCGAACTCGCCGATCCCGTACAGCCCGCCGCTCGAGGACGCGTTCCTCCCGGGACCCGAGCGGATCGTGTCCGAGATCCGCGGGCGCCTGCGGCCCTAGACGATCTCGGCCTCACCCGCCTCGCCGGCTCCCCCGCGTCCCCGGAGCCGACCGACGCCTCCCCAGCTGGTGCGGAGCCGGGCGACCAACTCGGGCCCCTGGTAGAGGATCAGCGCGACGAGGATCAGCACGCCGATCGTGATCTCGGTGTACTCCGTCGGCTGGTGGAAGAGCGCCAGCGAATTGTCGATCAGCGTCAGGAAGAGCGCCGCGAGCAGCGTCCCGAAGAACGAGCCTCTGCCGCCGGCGAGACTGGCGCCGCCCAGGACGCCTGCGGCGATGCTCTCGAGGGCCTGGTTTCCGACGATCGGCGACCCGCTCGGCGAATAGGCAGCCTGGTAGAAGCCTGCGATCGACGCCATCACCGAGCACGCGACGAAGGCAAGGACGACCACGTGGGTCGTCCTGATCCCGATCCTGCGCGACGATGTCTCGTCGAGGCCGACAGCCCGCAGCGCCATTCCGGTGCGGCTGCGGTAGAGCCACAGGTCGGCGAGTAGCGCAAGAACGACGACGCCGATGAAGGCGAGCGGCACGAAGCTCCAGCTCGTCTGCAGCGTGTCGACCACGTCGCTCGAGGTCGACCCCGAGGGATAGGCGCGCAGCCAGAGCGCCACGCCCTGGAGGATGCTGAGCGTGCCGAGCGTTGCGATGATCGATGGCAGGCGGAAGACGCGGATGAGAAGCGCGTTGAAGAAGCCGACCGCAAGCCCGATACCGACGAGGAGGAGCGCGCCCGGGATCAGCGCCAGGGTCGACTTCGTCGGCGACATGGTGTAGGAGGCAGCGACGACGCAGACCGTCATCAGGGCGGCAACCGAGACGTCGAAGCCGCCGACGAGCAGCGCGCACGTCTGCCCCATCGAGACGAGCACGAGCGGCATGGCTGCGAGCAGCAGGTTGCGGAGGTTGAGGCTGGTCAGGAACGCCCCCTGCCTGAATGCCGTGTACGCACCGAGCGCGAGGATCAGCGCCATCAGCAGGACGAGCGGCACCGCGCCGCGGAACCGGATCCTGGCAATGGTGCCAGCGACGCGTGCTCCGAGGGTCATGCCGGCTCCTCGCCGTCCGCGGCCGACGCGTGGGCGGTCGCCCGCGCGCCCACGATCGCCTCGACGATCCGGCGCTCGCCCAGATCCTCACCACGGATCTCGTCCACGATCCGCCCGCGCGACATGACGACCACGCGATCGCACAGACCCGCGAGCTCGAGCGGGTCGCTGGACTTGACCACGATCGCGACTCCCTCCTTCGCCTTCCCGCGCAGGGCGTCGTAGATGTCGAAGCGCGCCGCGACGTCCACGCCCTGCGTGGGCTCCTCCGCCAGGATGACGCTGACGTTCCCGCGGAGGAACGGGCGGGTCAGCGAGACCTTCTGCTGGTTGCCGCCGGAGAGCGACTGCACGGGCTGCTCGATCGACGCCATCCGGATGCCGAGGCGGCGACCGAGGTCGACGACGGTGCCGCGTTCGCGCCGCCGGTTGAGAAGCCCCATCCGTCCGAACCGTCGCAGGATTTGGATCGTCGTGTTGACCCGGACGCTCAGGACCGGGAAGAGCGCCTCCCGTGCCCGGTCGCCGCTCAGCAGCACGACTCCGGCACGGAGCGGGCCGATCGGCGAGCCGGTGTCGAGCTCGCGGCCGTTGCACGTGGCGCTGCCGGTTGCGCGCTCGGCCCCGGCGAGCGCTCGGAGGAACGGCACCTGCCCGTTGCCCTCGGCACCGGCGATTCCGAGGATCTCGCCCTTCGCGACGTCGAGGTCGATCGGCCCGAAGCGCTCGCCACGCAGTCCCGACACGGCGAGAAGCACCTCGCGCTCCGCGGGTGCATGCCGCTCGGGAAAGGCGAGCCGGAGCGGCCGCCCGATCATGAGCGCGACGAGGCTTTCCTCCGACATGCCGGCCGCCTCGAACGTCCCCTGCGAGACGCCGTCGCGGAGCACCGTGACCCGATCTGCGATCGCGAGCACCTCGGGCAGCCGGTGGCTGACGTAGACGATGCCGACCCCTGCCCGACTCCGTTCGAGCACGAGGGCGTGGAGGCGCTCCACGTCCGCCGGCCCGAGGGCAGTCGTCGGCTCGTCCAGCAGGAGGACCTTCGGCTGGGCGAGGACCGCCTTGACGACCTCGAGCAACTGCCGCTCGGCGAGTGACAGCGACCCGACGGGAGCTGTCAGCGGAACGTCGAGCCTGAACTCCGCGAGCTTCTCCGCCGCCCACCTTTCCATCCGGCCGTACGCGGGCTGCAGGCCGGTGGGGACGGCCAGGTACAGGTTCTCGGCGACGGAGAGGTCGAGGACGTGCGAGTACGTCTGGTAGGCGATGCCGAGGCCGAGCTTACGGGCCTCGGTCGGCGAGCCGCGGCGGCGGAGCCGGCCACCGATCTCGACAGTGCCCTCGTCGGGATGGACGAAGCCGCTGGCGATGCCGAGCAACGTCGACTTGCCGGAGCCGTTCTCCCCGACGAGCGCGTGGATCTCGCCTGCACGGCAGTCGACGCTGACGTCGCGAAGCGCCTGCACCGCACCGAACGCCTTCGACACGCCGCGAGCGGCCAGCACGGTGGGGCTCATCGAAGAGGCTCGTGGGGGAAACCGGCGGTTTCCCCCACGATCGGAATCGACATCTGGTCCGAGGTTCTGCTGCCTGTTCCTCCTAGGAGGGATACATCTGGTGGAGCAGGGAGAGCGGGATCAGTGACGTGGCCGAGGCATCCTGCGGATAGCCCTTCACGCACGAATCACGCTTGTCCTGATCCTGTAGCTGGATCGGGAACACGATCGTGGGCGGGATCTTCGCGCCCTTGAGCTTCATCATCGCGGCCGTGAAGGCCACCCGGATCTGCGTGTTGCCCGAGGTGTAGTAGTACATCTTCAACCCCGGGTTGGTCTTCTTGAGCTGGTCGTACAGGCAGCCCATCCGGACGTCGTCCGTCCTCAGCGTCAGCACGGGGTTGAAAACCTTGCCCGCGGCCTTGTACGCCGCAACGGCGCCCAGTGCCATGCCGCCGCCGTACTCGTAGCTCCAGCCCTTGATGTTGGGATGCGCCGCGAGGATGCCGGCGACGACCGACTGGACCTTCGACGGATCCCAGTTCGTCGGCTCGTTCGCGACGATGTTGATGTTCGGGTTCAGCGCCGGCTTCTCGCACGTCTGCCAGCCGAGCGACAGCGGGTTGCCCGGGAAGCCGCCCAGGAAGGCGATGTCACCGGACTTGACCTGCGTGTTCATCACCTGCGCGAACGCACGGCCGAGGTTGCAGGTGTACTCGCCGACGACGGTCAGGTAGTTCTTGCCCGGCCCGGTGACATAGCCCCACGCGTACGTCGCGACGGGGATACCGGCGTCGGTCGCCTCCTTCATGACCGGCAGCATCGCGTCGCCGAAGTCGGGGTACGTGACGATCAGGCTGACCTTCTGTGCGATCGCGGCCTTGAAGTCGGCGATGCCCTGGTTCAGGTCGGAGTGAGCGCTCTTGTAGATGATCTTGCCGACCTGCGGGTAGGTCAGCGCCTGGAGGATGAACTCCATGTGCGACATCTGGCGATAGACGTTCTCGCCGAACTGCTCGATGTAGGCGACGGTGAGCTTGCCCCCCGTGCCGGTGTTGCACACGTTGTTCTTCCAGCACTTGAGCGCCAGCGCGAGGTTGACCTTCTTGTCGGAGCGTCCTAGGGCGGCCAGCGCGATGTTGCGGGACGTCCGGTTCTTCGGAAGCAGGGTGGCGCTGAAGAGCGTGTGCTTCAGGGTGCTGGCCTTCGCCTGGTACACCTCACCGAAACCGCCCCCCTTTCCGATCATCACAGGGCCTGCGGACCTCTTGCCGGTGCTGCCGCTACCGGTCGTGGCAACAGCGAGCGCGACCACGACCAGCACGAGCGGAAGGACCACCAGGAGCGGGCCCCTCCGTCTCATCGCTTTCCCTACGTGCATCGTTCCCTCCTCCTTTCGCGAGCCTCAGCTCGAGTTGTTGCCGAGTCCAGCCGCTTGGGTGGGTGTCTCTGCGGGCCGCAGGATGCGGCCGAGCAGCGCCGCCACGCGGTCGCCGGAGATCAGCATTCCGGCGATGATCGCGGCGCCGTACACGATGTACTGCAGTGCCGTCGACAGGCCCAGGATCACCAGCATCTGTGTCAAGAGCGTGAGTGCGAGGGCCGCCACCCACGTCGACGTCGCGCTCGCCAGGCCGCCCGCGAGCGATGCGCCTGCGATCACAACGGCAGCAATCGGTACAAGAAGGTAGGCGGCGCCGAAGGCCGGGTCGACATTGATGCGAATCCCGGCGAGCAGGATCCCGGCGATCGCGTACAGCGTCCCCGCAGCCGTGTAGGCGAACACCACATGGGATCTGACGTGCAAACCGGCCATCCAGGCTGCTTGCGGGTTCGCGCCGACCGCCTGGAAGCGTCGGCCCGGCGCCGTGTACCGAAGCAGGAGCGCGACGACGAGGGTGAGCGCGGCGCCCGTCCAGAAGATCACGCTGATGCCGAGAGGTTTCTCCGCCGCCCACGACGACAGCGCCGGCGGGACCGCGAGCGAGTTCGTGTTTTCACGCGCGTAGCGCAGGGTGTATGCGGCAACGATCTGGCCGACGGCCAGCGTGACGATCAGCGGGTTCAGTCGCACGATCCCGACGAGGACGCCGTTCAGGAGCCCCACGCCTGCGCCGAGAGCGAGGCACGCCAGTAGGCCGAGCGCCAGCCGGTGGTCCTGCCCCAGGCTCACGCCGACGATGAGGTTGCCCCCGAGCGACATCACGCCCGGTATCGAGAGATCGATACCGGCCTGCATGATCACGAGCATCTGTCCGAGCGCTGCGATCGCGAGGATGGTCATGAGGGGAAGGACGTACGCCCACGAGGTGTGCTGCAGCGTGGCGGGCGCGATGATCGCCGCGACGATCACGAGCACACCGGTCGCAAGCCAGACCGGCACGAACCGGGCGGCGACGAGCGCGGTCGCGACGAGCGAGGAGAAACGCCCCCCTTCCGCGGAGGGAACCACGTCGACGGTCCGATCAGGGGTGCTCACGGAGTGCCGTATCCAACGCGGCGCGAAGGGAGAGGGGACGCCCCAACCAGGCGTTCATTCTGAGCAGATGGGATCCAAGGTGTCAACAATTGGCGAACGCCCCGGATCCGACGCGCTCGAGACGGCGGAGGCCAGTCAGAACGTCGGCTTCGCCACCATGTCGATCACGATCAGGACGAGCAGCGCCGTGTCGAAGCGGAAGACCGTGAAGAGCCGCTTCACTCGCCGTCCGACCTCCGGTGAGGTCGGGCCGTGCTCGGCGGCCGCCTTGTCGATCCGCCCGAGCTCGGGGCCGACGAAGGCCACGCCGACGATGGTCGCGACCGCCCAGCCGGCGATCGCGAAGTCGATCCAGAACGTGCCCCAGCCCCAGTGTCCCTTCTCGATCAGCACGACTCCGAGCGCGAAGACCGCGAACAGCGTCGGTGTGTAGACGCGCGTCCCGATCCAGGCGCCCATCTTCCCGAGCTGCGCGAGCGCCTCCGCGTCCCCCTTGCGCTCGAACACAACGCCCAACGTCGTCAGGGTGACGTCGCCGCCGACCCAGACGACGATCGCGACGATGTGCAGCGCGAGGTAGACCTGGTACGAGGAGGGCGCGTACCACAGGAAGACGATCGCTCCCGCGACCAGGAGGATCCCGGCGAGCATCAACGAGACGGGGCTCGAGGCCCTGGGCGCTTCTTCGACGACCGTCGGTTCCACGTTCAGCGCGATTAAAAAGCATTCGGGGGCATCGTCAAAGCTCCGGTCGCGATAGACCCGTTGCGGGTCGATTCCCGGCGCGGCCGTCGCCCTGCCTGCCGACCACGACCCAGATCGCCACCACCGGCTCGTCGCCGACCGCCCAGAGGCGATGAGGCGACGACGCGTCGAAGGTGATCGAGGAGCCCGGCTCCACGCAGTACTCGTCGAAGTCGATCCTCACGCCGAGCCGTCCGCTGATCACGTAGGCGTACTCGCGACCCGAGTGCGTCACGAGCGAGTCGGCCGGGCACGACTCGCTGCCGACGTCGTAGGTCACCCGGAGGAACTCGACGGTCGGTTCCCGCTCGGGGGTCAGCCGCTCCCAGAGGATCCCCGACGCGAGGTTGATCACCGACCGCCGCTCCGGAACGACGACCGGTAGGGGCGCCTCGGGAGGCCGGCGGCGGCCGGGAGGGGACCCCTCAGTGTCGAACAGGTCGCCCATGGTCAGGCCGAGCTCGCGCGCGAGCGCGTAGAGCGTGCTCACGCTCGGGTTGACCCTGTCCCGCTCGATCTGCGAGACGAGGCTCGCCGAAACGCCGATCCGCCGCGCGATCTCGCGCAGGCTGATGCCGAGCGCCTTCCGCTGATCCCGCAGGCGGGGCCCGATGTGCGTCGGGGGATGGCTCTCCGGAGGCCAGGCGGCCGGCTCGGTCATCTGTGTTGCGGTGTTGCCGCCGCCATCGGCCGCTCAGGTCGACGCCTCGACCCGGCCCGCCCGGTCGGCGAGATACTCCCAGTCCCGCTCGAAGCGGTAGGAGTGCCGGTCCGGCGGCCCGGGCGCGGACGTCTCGAGCCACTTCACGGTCCCGCCCCTCACCTCGTAGAACGCGTGGATGCAACCGACGCCCGTCCAGAAGACGTCGCCGGGCCGCAAGGTGTACCGGCTGCCGTCGGCGACCACGTCGACCTCCCCTTCGAGCATGTAGTACGACTCCTCGAACGGGTGGTCGTGTGGGTGGGCGATCGCGCCAGGCTGGTACCCGACCATGAACATCGTGTGCAGCTGGGCGTCGAGGCGCTTGTCGACCAGCATCTTCACGGTGATCCCGCTGTAGAGCAGCGCCGCAGTCGCCATGCTCGCCGAGACGGTCGGCGCCGAGACCCGGCTGCCTTCGCTCAGGCGCGCGACGTCCATGTCGTCGTCGGCGAGGAAGAACAGGTTGCGGTTGCGCGGGTCCCGCAGGTCGAGCTCGTCGACCGGGCCATCGGGCGCCCCGCCGACGAAGAACGTGTCAGCGGGCTGCTCCGGTGGGCGCGGCCGCGGGGCCATCATCTCGATCCAGCGGGCGCGACCGTCGGACTTCCACGCGTGGGGTACTCCGACGGGTATGGCGCCGCAGGCATTCGGGCGCAGCTTGACGCCGCGGCCGTCGAGGTAGAGGCAGGGCTCGCCCTCGAGCACGAAGAAGCTCGACTCGAACGAGTGCAGATGGGTGTCGACGTGCCCAAAGCCGTCGAGCTCGACGAGGATGAGGCCCATGTGGGTCGCGCCGGTGGCGGCTCCGACCAGCACTGCCCGGGTCAGACCGCGGCTGTGCTCCGGCAGGGCGGGCACGAGCTCGATCTCCTCGCGGCGGGCCAGCAGGTGGGCGCTCACAGCCCGCTCCGGAGCCGGCAAAGCCGGCGTCTCCGCTCATTGGTGACCCCCGTCGAGCCTGCGGTCACTGGAGCATCCATCCGCCGTCCACCTCGAGGCTCACGCCGTTGACGGCGGCGTTCTCGAGCAGGAACATCGAGGCGTCGGCGATCTCGTCCATGGTGACGAGCCTGCCGATCGGCGTCCGCGCCCGGATCGCCTCCAGCACGGCCTCCGGCTTCCCCTCCCACTCCGGCGAGTCCCCGACCACCCCCGGGTGGATCGCGTTCGTCCGGATCGGTGCGAGCTGGACTGCCAGCGTGCGCACCAGCCCCTCGACGCCGCCGTTCACGGTCGTGATCGTCGTCGAGCCCGGATAGGGCCGGCGGAGCGCCTGACCGCCGAAGAGCAGGATCGAGGCGTCGTCCGTCAGGCGGTCGAGCAGCACGTGCACGACCTCCGTGTAGCCGACCAGCTTCAGCGTCACCAGCCGGGTCGCGCGGGCGACGTCGAAGTCGGCAACCGTGTTCTGGTCGCGCTCGATCGCGGCGAGCACGAGCCGGGAAACCGGGCCGACCGCGCTCAGCGCAGCGGTGAGCGACTCCGGCTCGGCGAGGTCGAGCGCACAGGAGCGGACCTCTCCGGGCCCGGCGATCCGTGCGGCGACGGCCTTGCAGCGCTCGGGGCTCCTGCCGGTGACGATCACGTCCCGGCCGCGCGCGGCGTAGGTCTCGGCGAGCCGGAGCCCGAGGCCGGACGTCCCACCGACGACGAGTACGGCTCCCTCTGCCACGGCGGCCACGATAGACCCCTTGTGCAGTGTGAGTCAACTTGGCGGCAGTCGCAGGTTCTTGCGGGGTTCCGTGCAGCAATGGTAAAACGCGCAACAGTCTGTGCAGTCTGGCTGGATACCTCCAGCCCGAGCGAAGGGAGTGTCGTGCCCGAGCGAGTCCTGTTCCGAGGCGGTCATGTCCTGACGATGGATCCGGCCACCGGCGACGTCTTCGAGGGCGACGTCCTGGTCGAAGACGACACGATCGCAGCGGTCGGCCGCGGCCTCGAGGTCGGCGACGCGGAGGTCGTCGACGCGGCCGGTTGCATCGTGATCCCCGGCTTCGTCGACTCGCACCGGCACACGTGGGAGACGGTCATCCGCGGCGTTGCTCCCGACGTCAGCCTCGCCGGCTACTTCGAGGTCGTGCTGGCCGCGTTCGCGCCCGCGTACCGGCCGGAGGACGTCTACGCCGGCAATTACCTGGGCGCGCTGGAGGCGATCGAGGCGGGCGTGACCACTCTGCTCGACTGGTCGCACATCAACAACACCCCCGACCACTCGGACGAGGCGATTCGCGGCCTCCGGCAGGCGGGCCTCAGGGCGGTCTACTGCTACGGGAGCCCGAACACGTCGCTTGCGGACTGGTGGTACGAGAGCGAGCTGAACGCACCCGAGGACATTCGGCGGATCCGGGAGCAGTACTTCTCCAGCGACGACCAGCTGCTCACCCTGGCGATGGGCACCCGCGGTCCCGGCTTCTGCAAGCCGGACGTGGTGAGGCACGACTGGGAGCTCGCGCGGGACGTCGGCGCGCCGATCAGTGTCCATGTCGGAATGGGGCCGGTCGCGGGCCGATTCTCGATGGTGAAGCAACTCGACGAGATGGAGCTGCTCGGCTCGGACACGACCTACATCCACTGCAACTACCTCTCGGACGAGGAGTTCCGTCTGATCGCCGATTCGGGCGGCAAGGTGTCGATCGCGCCGTCTGTCGAGATGGTGATGGGCCACGGCACGCCGCCGACCGCAAAGGCCCTCGCGCACGGCCTGCGCCCGAGCCTCAGCATCGACGTCGTCACGACCGTGCCGGGCGACATGTTCACGCAGATGCGCTTCCTGTTCGCGACCGATCGTCTGGCCGCGCACGAGGCCGCCTTCGAGGCCGGGAACGTCGAGGAGCCGCCGCTCTTGAGTTCCCGTGAGGTGCTCGAGTTCGCGACGATCGAGGGCGCACGGGTCTGCGGCCTCGAGGATCGCACCGGCTCGCTCACGGTCGGCAAGCAGGCGGACCTGGTGGTGATCCGCGGCGACCAGACGAACACCTACCCGGTGATCGACCCGGTCTCGACCGTGGTCCAACAGGCCGACACGCGGAACGTCGACACCGTCATGGTCGGTGGCCGGTTTCTCAAGCGCGGGGGCATCCTCGTCGGCGCCGATCTCGTCGGTGCCCGCGACGGGGCTGCCGCCTCGCTCGACCACCTGCTCGCGGCAACCCAGATCCAGCCCAACTGGGTGCAGAGCCGGGTGCCGGAGGAGGCGTACAGCTGAGGTGAACGCGGCCTGGTACAGGGACGCCGCCGAAGGGCCTGCGCCGTGTTCACCTGTACTTGACCCGCATGTTTAGCGCCAATACACTCGCGCGGAGCGTGGACGACGACGTCCCCGTCCTGATCGTCGGCGGCAGCCTGGTCGGGCTGTCGGCCGCCGTCTTCCTCGGCGAACGGGGGGTACCGTCACTCGTCGTCGAGCGGCATGTCGGCACGGCGATCCACCCGAGGGCGGCGCTCGTCAACCAACGGACGATGGAGAACTACCGCTCAGTCGGTCTCGAGGAGGAGATCGCGGAAGCAGCCGCGCGGGAGTTCGTCCAGAACGGGGCGATCGTCTCCGTCGAGAGCCTCGGCGGCAAGGAGCTCGACTACTACTTCCGCAACATCAACGAGGGCGTCGAGGAGATCAGCCCCTGCCCGCGGCTGTTCATCACCCAGATCGGGCTCGAGCCCGTACTCCTCCGGAAGGCCGGGAAGGTCGGGGCCGAGGTGCAGTACTCCTCCGAGATCGTCGGGCTGGAGCAAGACGACGGCGGCGTCACCGCCACGATCCGGCCGCGGAACGGCGGCCCCGAGCGCACCGTTCGCACTCGCTACGTCATCGCCGCCGACGGCGCGCACAGCCCGGTTCGAGAGCGGCTCGGGATCGAGTCGCTCGGCCACGGGAGCTTCTCCGACAGCATCACGATCTACTTCCGCGCCGACGTCAGCGCGCTGCTCGGCGACCGCAACCTGAGCGTCGTCTACGTCTTCAACCCGCGCCTCGTCGGGTTCTTCCGCTTCTCGATCGAGGCCGACGCCGGCTTCCTCGTCGTCAACGCGACCTTCGACGACGAGGGCAACCGCTCGGTCGCGATCGGGGAGGACACGAGCGAGGAGACGTGCATCCGCTACGTGCGCGAGGCGCTCGGCGCGCCCGACCTCCCGGTCCACATCGAGAACGTGCAGCGCTGGGCGGCGACCGCGGACTGGGCGGAGCGCTTCTCCGAGGGCCGTATCCTGCTCGCGGGCGACGCCGTGCACGTGATGCCCCCGACGGGCGGCTTCGGCGGGAACTGCGGCGTCCAGGACGCGTTCGATCTCGCGTGGAAGCTTCAGTACGTGCTCGAGGAGAAGGCTCCGCCCGCGTTGCTCGGCACCTACGACACCGAGCGCCGTCCGGTGGGATCGTTCACCACGGAACAGGCGTACACGCGCTACGTGCTCCGTCTCGACCCGAGCCTCGGCAAGGAGAACCTGATGCCCATCGTCCACGAGGCGACGGTCGAGCTCGGCTACCGGCACGTGTCGGAGGCGATCGGGCTCGAGGCCGAGGACGACGGCGCCCTGTGGGAGGACCCGGCGGAGCCGAGCGGACGGCCGGGCATGCGGGCGCCACACGTCTGGATCGACCGCGACGGCACGAAGATCTCGACGCTTGACCTGTTCTGCCGGGGATTCACCCTGGTCGCAGGCGCGGACGGCGCAGACTGGTGCGCGGCCGGGCAGGCGGCGGCAGAGCGGCTGGGCGTCCCGCTCGACGCCTACCGCGCCGGATCCGACTTCGGGGATCCCGCCGGAGCCGTCGCCGGCGCCTACGGGATCAGCGCCGAGGGCGCATCGCTCGTCCGGCCCGACGGATTCGTCTCGTGGCGAGCCCGCGGCCGGGATGGAGACGTCGACGCCGCCCTCGCCCGTGCACTCGTCCGCTGAGGGGCCGGACGGCGAGGCCCGCCTGCAAGTCTTGTAACACTGTGTTACTTGTGCAGAGAAGGCGGCTCGTCGTCGTCCTCGGTGCCCTGTCTGCCTTCGGGCCGCTCTCGATCGACTTCTACCTGCCGGGCCTTCCGCGGCTGACGAGCGACTTCGACGCGAGCGCGTCGGCGGGCCAGCTGACTCTCACCGCCTGCCTGCTCGGCCTCGCCTTCGGTCAACTCGCGTTCGGCCCGCTGAGCGACCGGTTCGGGCGGCGACCGCCGCTCATCGCCGGGCTGATCGTCTACTGCGGCGCATCGCTCGCCTGCGGCGCCGCCCAGGATGTCTGGACGCTGGTCGCGCTGCGACTGCTCCAGGGGCTGGGCGGGTCCTCGGGCATCGTCATCGCGAGGTCGATCGTGCGCGATCTGCGCTCCGGAGTGGGGGCTGCACGGCTGTTCTCGATCATCATGGTCGTGGTCGGCGTCGTCCCCTTCCTCGCGCCGATCGTCGGCGGCGCGCTTCTACACGCAACGACCTGGCGCGGGCTCTTCGTCATCCTCGGCGTGGTCGATGCGGTCATCCTCGCAGGCGTCCTCGGCTGGCTGCCGGAGACGCTCCCGCACGAGCGACGTCAGCGCGGCGGCCAGACCGCGGCCGGCTTCCTCCAACTGCTCGACGACCGTATCTTCCTGATGTACGCCGCAGTGCTCGGCCTCAACTTCGCGGCGATGTTCAGCTACATCGCCGGCTCGTCGTTCGTGCTCGAGGATATCTACGGCGTGTCGCCGCAGGAGTACGGCCTGATCTTCGGCATCAACGCGCTGGGAATCGTCGCGTGCTCGCAGGTGAACCGGGCGCTGGTGGCGCGGGCGTCACCCGAGCGCATGCTGCTCGCGGGCGTGTGCGCGGGGACGACCGGCGGTGTGGCACTGCTCGTCGTCGTCCTCGCCGGCGGGATCGGCCTGGCCGGGATCCTGCCGTGCCTGTTCGTCTGCGTCTCCTCCGTGGGGCTCGTGATCCCGAACGCGACCGCGCTCGCCCTCACCGACTACCCGCACGCAGCCGGGAGCGCGGCCGCGATGCTCGGCACCGCCCAGTTCGTGTTCGGCGGGGCGGCGGCGCCGCTCGTGGGCGTGGCGGGCCGCGAGACCGCCGTGCCGATGGCGCTGATGATGGCGCTCTTCGGAGCATGCGCCCTCATCGCGCTCGGCGTCGCGAATCACGTCCGCCGGCCGCGGGTCGGCCCGCAGCCGGCGGAACGCCGAGAGATCAGGAGACCTGGGAGGGCTCGATGTTCTGGTTCAGATGGAACACGTTCGTGGGGTCGTACTCGTCCTTGAGCGCGACCAGCCGGTCGTAGGTCTCGGGGGCGTACAGGTCGGCCGCGTCCGCATCGCCCTGGAAGTTGCTGTAGGCGCGCCCGGTGGAGGCGGCAGCCGCCGCGTCGACCACCGACCGGGCCCAGTCGACGTGCGGATCCGTTCCGCCGTCGTCCATCCAACCCGCGACAGCGTTCAGGACGAACGGCATCGACCGCTCCGGAAAGGCCGTGCCTCCTTCCTCCACCCGGGCAACGGCGCCGCCCATCTGGTGGACGTGGATCTCGCACTGCGGGCCGGGAGTCTCCCGATGCAGCCGGCAGAGCGCGTCGATCAGCCCGTCGTTCAGACCGCCGAGGTTCGTCGACCTGAAGTAGGCCCGGATGCCCTTGCCCCACAGCGGGTCGATCAGCGACTGCATCGTCGTGTACGGCATCGGCCCGAGCAGATCGGCGACCGGCTCCGCCACAGAGCGGAACTCTCGGACGAGCGCCTCGCCCTCCTCGACCGGGCCTGCCGAGACGGCGATGAAGGCCGCGACCTTGCGTCCGTGCCACTCCTCCGGGATCACCGGCAGCGGCGGCGCCGTCGTCAGGTCCACGAGCGCGGTGACGTCGTCCGGCGCCCCCGGCGCCCAGTCGCGGAAGAGCCGGAGCAGGGCGGCCGCATCGTCGCCCGGATAGAAGATCGGCCCCGCGTAGACGACCGGCCCGACCGGGTGCAGGCCGAACTCGAATTCGGTGACGATCCCGAAGTTGCCGCCGCCGCCGCGGAGGCCCCACAGCAGGTTTTCGTTCTCGCTCTCGCCGACATGGATCAGCCGGCCGGCGGCGGTGACGACGTCTGCGCCGACGAGGTTGTCGCAGGCGAGGCCGTGCTTGCGCATCAGCCAGCCGATGCCGCCGCCGAGGGTGAAGCCGCCGACGCCGGTGGTCGAGATCAGGCCACCGGTCGTCGCGAGGCCGTGCGCCTGGGTCTCGTGGTCGACGTCGCCCCAGAGCGCGCCGCCGCCGACGTACGCGCGGCGAGCGTCGGGGTCGACCCGGACGCCGTTCATCGGCGTGAGGTCGATGACGAGGCCGCCGTCGCAGGTCGAGAAACCGGCGACGCTGTGCCCGCCTCCACGAACGGCGACCGCCAGGTCGTTGGCCCGGGCGAAGCCGACCGCCGCGATCACGTCCGCGGCTCCGTGGCAGCGGACGATCAGCGCGGGCCGCCGTCCGTCGTGCATGCCGTTCCAGATCCGGCATGCCTCCTCGTAGCCCTCGTCGGCAGGCACGAGCACGCCGCCGCGCACCGCCTCGCGCAACTCCTGGATCGTCGCCTCTCCGAGCACCGGAGCGATGGTCTGACTCATGATGTGCCTCCTTCTCGTCGCGTGTGTCCGAGAAGGTGTACTTCCGCCTCCTTTGACCCCGCTTAGCGCCGCCTTTGCAGAGAGCGAAGGCGATCGTCGACCGCGGCCACGCCGATCGAGTCCCGCTTCCCGGCGTAGCGCTCCCTGGCCTCGCCGAGCAGCTCGACGGCACGCTGCCGGTCATCCTGAAGGAGAGCCACCTCGGCGAGCGCGGCGAACGTGTGGGCGTTCCACCGTTCGAGCTGGGTCTCGCCGAGCACGGCCCGCGCCTCCTCGAGCGCCGCTTCCGCGGCCTCGATCCGGCGGAGCTCGATCTCGAGCTCCGCCGTTCGAAAGAGTGCAATCACGAGCCCCCAGCGGTCTCCCGCCCGCCGGAACATGCTGCGCGCCTCGTCCAGGCGCAGCTCGGCGTTCTCGTAGTCGCCCGCGTCGGTGTCGATCAGGGCCAGGCCGGACAGGATGAGCCCGATGCCGCGCCGGTCGTTCGAGCGGCGGCGGAAAGCCAGACCTTGCTCCAGACAGTCGCGGGCATCGGCCGTTGCGCCCTCGGCCAGGTGGAGGAACGCGCGACGGACGAGCACGTCGGTCTGGCCACGCTCGTCGCCCGCCCCGCGGAAACGGCGGCTGCTCTCGTCGAGCAGCGCCCGCGCACGATCGAACTCTCCACGCACTCGTGCAAGGCTCGCCTGGTTGGCGATCGCATACGAGAGCGCGCCGTCGCACGACACCTCGACGAACGGCTGGAGGGTCTCCTCGAGCACGACCCGGAAGCCGGGACGCCCATCGACCCCGGGCAGGCGCATCTCGGAGATGTTCGCCGGGGACGGGATGTGCTCGGAGCGATCCGACAGTCCACGAAACACTTCGATGCTCTGCGCCACGAGGTCCTCTGCGGCGTCCGGATCGCCGGTGAACCAGTGAGCCACACCGAGGGCGTAGATCCCGATCGCCTCGGCGGCGGCGAACCGTTCGCGCCGTGCCAGCGCCAGCGCCTGCTCGATCCAGTCGAACGCGTCGCCGACGTCATACGTGATCGCGAACCCGCCGAGGAAGTGGAGGGCCCGCCACTCGGCTTCGCGGTCGCCGATCTCGACGGCGACGTCGAGACTCTCCCTGGCATGGGCGACCGACGAAGCGAGAGCGCCGCCGCGAGCCTCGAGCGCGGCCACGGCCAGGAGTGCCTCGGCGCGGAGCACCGTCCGGGCCGGGCCGGCCGCCAGAGCGGTCTCGAACCGCCGGTAGGACTCGACCAGGTCGATGCGCCGGAGCCAGAAGGTCCACAGGGCCACGCACAGCCGAAGCGCATCCTCCGGATGGCGGGCGAGCAGCGTGTCGAGCGCCGCGAGCAGGTTCGCAGACTCCTGGTCGAGCTCCGGCAGGTCGCGCTTTCGCTCCGCGAGGCCGAGGGCCCAGTGCGCCTGCCGATCGGCCAGCGCCGTCTCCTCCCCCGCCTCGACGAGCCGGTCCCGGGCATACATCCGCACGGTCTCGAGCAACCGGTACCGCCGCTGTCCAGCGGCGTCCACCGGGACGACGAGGGACTTCTCCACGAGCCGGGCGAGAACGTCGACGACCTCCGACCGTTCCAATCCCCCGCCGGCGCAGACGTCCTCGACCGCCTCGAGGTCGAAGCCTCCCGCGAAGACGGCAAGCCGGCTGAACAGGAGCTGCTCGTCCGCCTCCAGCAGGTCGTGGCTCCACTGGAGCGTCGCGAGCAGCGTCTGCTGCCGCGTCGGCGCGGCGTGGCTCCCCGCCCGTAGGACCCGGAACCTGTCGTCGAGCCGCTCGGCGATCACGGACGCGCCGAGGACGCCGAGGCGGGCGGCGGCGAGCTCGAGCGCGAGCGGCAGGCCGTCGAGCCGGACACAGATGCGACCGACGTCGGCTGCGTTCTCGTCATCGAGGACGAACGGCGCGCCGGCCGTCGCACGGTCGACGAACAGCCGGACCGCCTCGTACCGGATGAGGTCCGCGGGCGCGAGCACCACCTCCGGGTCGGGGATCGCGAGGGACGGAACCCTGAACACGACCTCTCCCGGGACGCGCAGCGGCTCCCGGCTCGTGGTCACGATCGTCACATCCGGGGCGGCGCGGAGCAGCGCGTCGACGATCGCCGCACTCGCCCCGAGCACGTGCTCGCAGTTGTCCATCACCAGCAGCACGGCGCGGGGGGCGAGGAAGTCGGCGACGGTCTCGGTGGGCGTGCGGCCGGGGAGCGCGCGGACGTCGAGCGCCGCAGCGACCGCGGCCGGGACGAGCCGGGGATCAGCCACGGCGGCGAGCTCGACCAGCACCGCCCCATCGGCGTACGACGGCTCGGCGCCGCGCGCAAGCTCCAGCCCCAGCCTCGTCTTTCCCGCGCCGCCCGTGCCCGAGAGGGTGAGGAGCCGCGTCCCGGCGAGCAGGGCCCTCAGGTCGGCGAGTTCGTGGTCGCGGCCGACGAACGAGCTGGCGTCGGCCGGGAGGCCGGGGAGCCGGTCCGTCGCTCCGAACGCCGCCAGCTCGTCGGCCAGCGCGGCATGCAGCTCGGCCAGCTCCTCGCGCCGCCCGGTCGCCCAGTCGTCGTACCGGTTCTCGGACAGCAGCTCGCCCGTGTAGACGGAGAGCGCCGCCCGGTAGGCGGCGGGCGTTCGTGCGTGGCGCGCGTCGGCCGCCGCCTGCTCGAACCGGTCGACGTCCACCTCCACGCCGGGGGCGAGCGCGACCAGCTCGTCACGGACCTCGATCGCGTCCGGTCCGAGCGCCCTCCGGGCGACGTGCACCGCCTGGTTGAGGTTGTTCGCCGCGGCGTCCGGGCCGCGGTCGGGCCACAGCACGTCCATCGCCTGCTCCCGGTGGAGGCGGCGGTTCGGCGCGAGCGCCAGCAGCTTCACCAGCTCGCGCGCCTTCTTCAGGCGCCAGGTCTTCTCCGGCACGTCCGCGCCGCCGGCGATGGCCGCGAAGCCTCCGAGGAGCTTGATCGTCACCTTCGACACGCGCTGAGAATGCCGCACCGCTACCGTTCGGAACAGCCCAGCTTCTCACCCAAGGAGGTATCGATGCGAAAGGGCGGATTTGCCGCCGCGTTGTTGACCGGCGTGCTCTTCCTCGCCGTGTCCTCAGCCGGATGGAGCGCGACCGCAAATCGGGCGAGCGCTCAGGCCGGGACCCTCACCTTCTGTACCGACGCGACGTATCCGCCCGAGGAGTTCTTCCAGGGCTCGAAGATCGTCGGCTCGGACATCGACATCGCCACCGAGGTCTCCAAGCGGATCGGCATGAAGGCCGCGTTCAAGAACACCGGCTTCGACGCGATCATCGCCGCCCTGCTGGCGAAGAAGTGCGGCGCAATCATCAGCGGCATGAACGACACGCCTGCACGGCGGAAGCAGGTCGCCTTCGTCGACTACATCAGGGTCGGTCAGGCGGTCATGGTGCAGGCGGGGAACCCGAAGCACATCAAGTCGGTCGCCGACCTGTCCGGCAAGAGCATCTCGGTCGAGGTGGGTACGACCAACAAGGACTTCCTCGACGCGCAGAGCAAGCTGATGAAGAAGGCCGGCAAGAAGGGGATCAAGGTCGTCACCTTCCCCAAGGACACCGACGCCGCCGCGGCGCTGAAGACCGGGAAGGTCGACGCGTACTTCGGCGACGCACCGGTGGTCGCCTACTACATCTCCAAGGATCCGAAGTCGTTTGCGTTCGGCGTCAACCCGGTCGCCCCGATCCCGGTCGGGATCGCGCTGCGGAAGGGTGATCCGCTGATCCCGAAGATGCGGAAGGCGGTCGCCGCGATGTACGCGGACGGGACGATGCAGAAGATCCTGGCGAAGTGGAAGATGAGCGGCACCGCGCTCAAGAAGTAGAGCTGCAGCAGTAGACGACGATGGTCGCGGCTGTCGACTGGGGAATCATCTGGGGGAGGATCTTCCACCCGGACCACGCGTTCGCGAGGGCGCTCTGGGCGACGATCTACATCTCGGTGCTCGCCCAGATCCTCGGCGTCGTCCTCGGCCTGATCGCGGCGCTGATGCGGATGTCGCGCTTCTCCGTCCTCCGGTTCCTGTCCGGGGCGTACGTGCTCGTCTTCCGCGGGACGCCCGTGATCGTGCAGATCTTCTTCGTCTACTTCGGCACCAACCTGCTCTTCGGCTTCACGCTGATCCGTGCGGCCGATCTCGGCCTGTTCACGCTCAACGACGCCGTGATCGCCGGCATCCTGGCGCTCGGCATCAACGAGGGCGCGTACATGCGGGAGATCATCCGCGCGGGCATCGACGCCGTCGACAGGGGACAGCTGGAGGCGGCACGGTCGCTCGGCATGACCTACCGGCTCGCGATGCGCCGCATCGTGCTGCCGCAGGCGGCCCGGGTGATCGTGCCGCCCCTCGGCAACGAGTTCAACAACATGATGAAGACGAGCTCGCTGCTCTTCTTCATCGGCGTCTACGAGCTCTTCGGCGACGCGGACGTGCACTACTCGACGACGTTCCAGCCGGTCGAGTACTTCCTGGCGGTCGCGTTCTGGTACCTCGTGCTGACCACGGCGTGGAGCCTCGTCCAGGCTCAGATCGAGCGCCGGCTGGCGGCGAGCGAACGAGGCGACGAGCTGACGTTCCGCGAGCGCTTCGCCGAGGTCGTCTCGCCGCTCTCCGCATGGGCGACCCGCAGTCGCTGAACGGCGCGGCGCCGGAGTCCGCCGGGGCGCTCGTCCTCCAGGCGGTCGACGTGCACAAGAGCTTCGGGCGGCTCCGGGTACTCAGGGGAGTGTCGCTCGACGTGAGCCGGGCGGAGACGGTCTGCATCATCGGCCCGTCCGGCTCCGGCAAGTCGACGTTTCTCCGCTGCATCAACCACCTCGAGAAGATCGACTCCGGCCGCATCGAGGTCAACGGCCAGCTGATCGGCTACCGGCAGCGGAACGGGAAGCTGGTCGAGGACTCGGAGAAGAGCATCGCCCGGCAGCGGACGCAGATCGGCATGGTCTTCCAGCGGTTCAACCTCTTCCCGCACAAGACCGCGCTCGAGAACGTAATCGAGGCGCCCGTGCACGTGCTCGACGTACCGAAGGCGCAGGCGGTCGCCGAGGGGGAGGCGCTGCTCGGCCGGGTTGGCCTCGCGGACAAGCGCGACGCGTATCCGGGCAAGCTCTCGGGCGGCCAGCAGCAGCGCGTCGCGATCGCGCGGGCACTGGCGATGAAGCCGGCGCTGATCCTCTTCGACGAGGCCACGAGCGCCCTCGACCCGGAGGTGATCGGCGAGGTGCTGGCGGTGATGGAGGAGCTCGCCCGCGGCGGGATGACGATGATCGTCGTCACCCACGAGATGGGCTTCGCGCGCCAGGCGGCCGACCGCGTGGTGATGATGGACGAGGGCCGGTTCATCGAGCAGGGCCCGCCCGGGCACTTCTTCGACGCGCCCGAGCAGGAGCGCACGAAGGCCTTTCTGTCCAAGATCCTGTAGTGGCGGAACAGGCCGGCCTTGCGGCGGCTACCTTCTCGGGATGAAGCGCAGCCGCGGGAGGCCCATCGCGCTCGTCGTCGTCGTTCTGGTCGTGGCCGCGGTCGCGGCGGCCTTGTCGCTTCGCGGCTCGTCGTCGGCCGCGGCGCCTCGCGATGCGTCACCGACCTGGACTGACGTCGCACCGATCTTCGCCTCCAAGTGCGCCGGCTGCCACATGACCGGAGGGATCGCCCCGTTTTCGATCACCTCCGCCCGTTCGGCCAAGGCGCACGCGTCGGCGATCCTGATGATGACCCAGCTCGGGCTGATGCCGCCCTGGCCGCCGGGCAAGGACTCGCCCGCGTACATCGGCTCCGATCGGCGCATCCTGACGGCGAAGGAGAAGGACGTGATCGCGCGCTGGGTCCGGGGCGGCGCCCGCGTCGGCCGCGGCGGGTCGATCCGGCCGGTGGCGGTCGGCTCGTCGGCTCCCGGACGCCGGCTCTCGCTCGCCCCCGCCCGGCCGTACCTGCCGCACGCCGACGTCGGCGGGCTGGACGACTACCACTGCTTCCTCCTCGAGCCGCATCTGAAGCGGAACGTCTTCGTGACCTCGTCGGTGATCCGGCCCCAGCGGGCCGACATCGTCCACCACGTGATCCTGTTCGAGGCCGCCGGCGCGAACGCGACCGAGGCGCGGCGGCTGAACGCGGCCTCACACGGCAAGGGGTGGACGTGCTTCGGCGGACCGGGTCTCACCGAGACCCATCCGGGCCCGGGCGCCGCGGCGAGCGACCGGCTGGGCGCGCCCGAGTGGATCGGCGCCTGGGTTCCCGGCCACACAACGAACGACACGCCGAAGGGCACGGGCGTCCTCCTCCACGCCGGAGCCGCCGTCGTCATGCAGGTGCACTACAACCTCATCCACCCTGCACGCCCGGATCGATCGCGCGCCGTCCTGCGCGTCGTGCCTGCCGCAGGATCGAAGCTTGTCCCGCTGACCACGATGCTCGTCCCGGCGCCGGTCGAGCTCCCCTGCCCGAGCGGCACCCGCTCGCCGCTCTGCTCACGAGACCGTGCGCTCGCCGACGAGGCCCGGAAGTACGGGCCCGAGGCGGCGCTGATCCCCACGGGGCTGCTGTACCTGTGCGGCAAGTCCGTTGCCGACTACCCGCGGGACATCGGCGATGCCCATGCGGTGCGGACGTCCTGCGATCGCGCCGTGACGAGGCCGATCCGCATCTACGGCGTCGCCGGCCACATGCACCTGCGCGGCGTCGACATCAGCGTCGAGCTGAACCCGGGGACGCCGCGCGCCCGGATGCTCCTCCACATCCCGCACTGGCACTTCCACTGGCAGGACGCCTACTACCTCGAGAAGCCGATCGACGCCGCTCCCGGCGACACGATCCGCGTCACCTGCCGCTTCGACAACTCGGCGCAGGCTCAACCGGTCGTGAAGGGCCGCCGGCTCGCACCACGGTACGTGCTCTGGGGCGAGGGGACGACCGACGAGATGTGCCTCGGCCTGCTCCAGGTGGCCGACCGGTCCCCGTGAGCGTCTCGTAGCGGCTACGCCGCTCTCGCCATCGTGTCCGCGAGCGAGCGCCGGACCTCGTCGGCGAAGCGCTCACCGAGTACGCGGTCGAGGCGGGTTCGAGCGGGGGCCGGGCAGTCGCCGTCGATCACGCGCGCCACGACGGCCAGGTCGTGGAGAAGGCGAAGGTCGCCCGGCACGAGGTCGGCGTCGAGCGTCGGGCGGTTCCGGCGGTTCATGGTCCTCCTTTCGGCATGCCGTATCCAGCTACGCCTGCGGCACGGGAACTCCTGTGCCTGGAAAGGGGGATTTGCCCGCCTTCACCGAACAGGGAGTCGTCATGGCCGCCGGCGATGGGGCGCACCGCCGGTTCCGCGGGGCCACTACCGCGACAACGCCGTGGGGGTGGCGATTCCGTCCTGGGGCCGCCTGGCCCGGGCGCCCGAAGACGCCCGGGCCAGGGCAGGTTCAAGCCGACCGGCGGACGATCACGTCGTACTTCTTCACCGAGGTGCGCCGGCCGGGCGTGTCCTCGGCCGACATCGCGTTCAGGACCTCGTCGCCGCGACGGTAGTCATCTTCGTTCGCGAAGAACACGAGGACGACAGCCGTCTCCGCCTCGGCGTCGTGGAGGGCGATCAGCTCCTCGGGCGCGAGGCCTTCGGGCGGATCGGTGCCCTCCATCTCCCGCTTCATCTCCTCGAGCCGGTCGTGCGTGACTCCTTCGAACTCGACCAGCCGTACCACTGCCATCTCCGTCCTCCTTTCGCCGTGCTGGGCGACTGTCTCGCCGCGACGGCGAAACGTTACGACAGGGAAGGCGTACCCCGACCTCGAGAACCCATCCACTGCCCCATCTCTGCCTTCTGTCTCTGGACGACGGCGCCCTAGACCTAGAGGGCGGAGACGAGCACGATCCTGATACGCCCCTGCCGCTCGCCGCGGGCGAGGGCGTAGGTGGTGACGAAGTCGTCGTACCCGGCGGCGCTGACGTGGATATGGATGTGCGGCCCGCGAAAGCCGCCGGGCGGGACGGGGCCCTCGAACCGGAACGTGCCGAACCGGCCGGTGACGATCGCGGCGCGGCCTCTCCGGTCGTAGACGCCGTTCGGGCTCTCCTGCCAGAACTCGACGACGGCTCCACGGACCGGCTTGCAGTCCGGGTAGCGGAGCACACGGCCGAGCAGGACGTGCCCGGTTCCGATGCGCGAGCGCCGCGGCGCGGGTGCGCCGCTGGTCTCGAACGGCCCGCCTCCCTGGCTGAGCGTCGGGCGGCACGCGGCCGCGGCCGGCGACGCCGGCCGGGCGACCACCAGCCCTGCGCCTGCCCCGAGCACGATCGCGAACAGCAGCGCTCGACTCACCCGCGGGAGATTACGCTGCCTCTCGACTCCGCGCCCGGCTCCAGGCTGCGATCAGCGCCCGGGCGTTCGCCGCGTAGGGTGCGTTCTCGACGATGTCCCGGCCGTGCCAGCCGCCCGGATAGAAGGCGGCGCGCTTGTCCCTTGCCGTCGTGCGGCGGAGCAGCGTGAGGGCGCTCTCGACCGGAAGGCAGCGGTCGTGGCGGGTGCCGACGACGAGGAGGGCACCTTCAACCGCGAGGCGGACACGAGCGGGTTCGCCCGCCGGGTCGGCAGGTAGGTCTCGCCGGAGAGGCTGATCACGCCGTCGACCGACAGTCGGGGAGCGTACGCCAGCGAGACCGTGCCGCCGTACGAGCCGCCGAGCGGGAAGACCCGTTTCGCGCCGTCGGCCTCGATCGAGTAGAGGTCGACCCCGTCGGAGGTGCGCACGGAGAAGGAGATCGTGTCGACGCCGGGCGTTTCGCCGCGCCTGGACTGGAGCGACGGCGGCGTCGCAGCCTCCGCCGGCATCCCTCCGATGACGACGACACCCACCACCAGCAGGACCACGAGGCGATGCGCGACCCCCGCACCTGATGATGCCAGACCTCCGACGAAGGTCCGTCCCCGGCTTCTAGTCTTACGGCGTGACCACCGCCCTCGATCGGCTCGGCCGCGTCGGCGTCTGGAACACCGGCGTCACGAATGCGCCCGCGGCGGAACTCCGCGACGGCCTTGCCGAGTACGAGGCGCTCGGCTATCCGGCGATCTGGTTCGGCGAGGCCTTCTCGCGGGAGAGCCTCTCGACGGCGGCCCTCACGCTGTCGTGGACGCGCGAGCTCGTGGTCGCAACGGGGATCACCAACGTCTACGCGCGCGACGCGACCGCGGCGAACGCCGGCATGAAGACGATCGGCGAGGCATTTCCCGGCCGGTTCGTGCTCGGCCTGGGGATCAGCCACCAGCATCCGGTCTCGATGCGGGGTCAGGCGTACGGCCCGCCGGTGACGACCATGCGCACCTACCTCGATGCGATCGAGTCGGCGACGTACCTGGGGCAGGAGCCCTCCGAGCGCGTCCCGATCGTGCTCGCAGCCCTCGGCCCCAGGATGCTCGATCTCGCCCGGGACCGTACCGACGGCGCGCACCCGTACTTCGTGCCACCCGAGCACACGGCACAGGCCCGCGAGCGGCTCGGCCCTGGGAAGCTGCTCGCGCCCGAGCAGGCCGTGCTCCTGACCGACGACGAGCAGCGGGCGCGCGAGCTCGCCCGCGAGCACTGCGCCTTCTACCTCACCGCCCCGAATTACCGGAACAACATGCTCCGGCTCGGTTTCGAGGAGCGCGACCTCGAGAACGGCGGCTCCGACCGGCTGCTCGAGCAGATCGTCGTCTGGGGCGACGAGGACGCGATCCTCGCCCGCGTCAGGGCGCATCTCGACGCGGGCGCCGACCACGTCTGCATCCAGACCCTCCCCTCCGGCGAGCTGGACCTCGACACGTTGCGCCGGCTGGCACCGGCGCTGCTCGAGCTCTAGAGGCACGGCACAAGACCGGCTCGAGCAGACAGAATCCAGGACCGCACCTCACCTCGACAAGGAGCGTTGCCATGAAGCTCGGAATCGGCCTACCGAACACCCTGGCCCACGAGACGGATCGCCGGCTCATGCTCGATTGGGCAAGGCTCGCCGACGAGGCCGGGTTCCACGTCCTCGCGACGATCGACAAGCCCAACTACGACTCGTGGGATCCGCTCGCCACCCTCGCGGGCGTCGCGGGCGTCACCGAGAAGGCACGGCTTGCGACGACGATCCTCCAGCTTCCCCCGCGCAACGAGGTGCTCGTCGCCAAGCAAGCGGCGGTCATCGACCAGCTCTCCGGCGGCCGCCTCGATCTCGGGCTCGGACAGGGCGGGCGCGAGGACGACTTCCAGGCACTCGGTGCCGACTTCTCCGGGCGTGGCGAGAAGTTCGAGCGGCAGGTCGCCCGGGTGCGGGAGATCTGGTCGCAGGCGCGCGCGTCCACACATGACCACGGCGAGGTCGGCCCCGCTCCGGTTCAGGATCCCGGGCCGCCGATCTGGGCCGGCGCGCTCCAGCCGCAGGCGCGGGAGCGCGCGGCGCGTGTCGGCGACGGGTTCATCTTCGGCGCTGCGGGAAGCGACATCATGCGGCAGCACGCTCCCGGCATCCGCGAGGCCTTCAGCGCGAACGGGAAGCCGGACGCGACCGTCGCCGGGCTGGCTTACGTCGCCGTCGGCGACGACCCCGCGAAGGCACTCGAGGAGGGCGCACACCACGTGCTCCGCTACTACGGACAGCTGTGGACGGAGCCGGAGAACCTGATCCACCACGGTCCGGCGACGAAGATCGCCGAGGAGGTCGCCGCCTACGCGGAGGCGATCGACATCCTCATCCTCTTCCCGGAGGTTCCGGATCTCGATCAGGTGAGCCAGCTCGCCGAGCACGTGCTGCCGGCGTACATCTAGACGTCGACGTCGGCGGCCGCGGGGCTGGTGAGGCGCTCGATCACGCACGCGCCGGCGGAGAGTCCGAGCCAGGTGATCGGGATCTCGCGGCGGCGGCGCGTGACCGCGAGGCTGAGCGGCGCGGCCACCCAGACGCTCAGGCAGTAGAAGCAGTCCATCAGCTCACCCGCCGGCCCGTCCCCGAGCGCAGCCCGCGCCCGCACGACGATTTCGGCCGGACCGTCCTCTTCGGCGAGGAGATGCGTCAGTCGCCAGGTGGCCAGCGACGCGACGGCGAACCGGGCGATGAACCCGAGGTCACGCCGTGCCGACGAAGCTGCGGAGCCATTGCTCAACGAGCCGCACGACCTCCTCGATCGACGCCGCCCCGGCCGACACTGCCCTGGCCGACCCGATGTCGCGCGTGTGCGTGACCCGGGCGCGGAGCTCTCTCCCCTCGACCCACGCGCGGATGACCAGCACGGCTGTCCGCTCCTGCGCCGCCACGTCTGAAGGCCGGATGCCGCTCGGCCGGCGTCACCCGGCCGTCGCCAGCACGTGGATGTTCTCGAACAGCCCGTCCGTCTGATCCGACGGCTCCAGACCGAGGTGGTCGTGGAGGAGCCGCCGGCAGAGCCGGTACTGGCGCACCGCCTCCGCGACGTTCCCGTCGGCGAGGTGAGCACGGATGACGGCCCGGTGGCTGCTCTCCCGGAGCGGCTCCCCGGCGACGGCGGCGAGACCCGCCTCGAGCGCGGCGTCGAACTGACCGGCCTCAGTCAGTCTGTCGCACAGCGTGTCGAGGGCGCGCAGACGGATCTGGCGGAAGCGTTCACGCTCGAACAGGATCCAGTCGTCGTACCAGCCCGGAAGGAGCTCGCCGCTCAGCGCGGAAGGATCGACCTCGAGCTCGCCGCCGGTCCCACGGTCGAGCACGCGGTGGGCGAGCGCCTCCGCCTCGCGCAGATCGACGACGACGTTCGGGTCGAGCGCCAGGCGCGGGCCGCGGCATTCCATCACCCGCTGGCCGCTCCGGTGGAGCCGCCAGAGCGCCGAGCGCAGGTTCGCGTTTGCCCGCTCCTCCGACGAGTCGAGCCAGAGAGACCCGGCGACGTACGAGCGCAGCTGGGGGCGCTCGTGAAGCGCGACGAAGGCGAGCAGGCGCTGCGCGCTCGAGGGCAACGCCACGGACCGCCCGCGGCAGATCAGGTCGAACCCGTCCAGCAGCTTCAGGATCGTGCGGTTCACTGCGAGCCTCCCCCGGCTTGTCGTCCGCCTCTCGCTGACAACCACGCTCGATAGTACGAAAGGAACTTTCTGCACATGTCCCCCTTTGGGGTGATCCGGAGGCGAGGGCCTGGGACCGCGGAATCGCGGCCCCCGGCCGGCTCTCTCAGCTGTCGATGACGGCGATACCGATGCTGGGCGTGATGTAGAGGTAGTCGTAGTCGGTCAGCCAGTTGATCCCCGGCCCCCCTCCGTCTCCGGCCGGGTTGAACGCGCGGCTGGAGGAGTGGATGGTGAAGCCGTAGGATCCTTGCGGGAGCGTGTGCGGCACGCTCCAGAGCGTCGCGCGCGACATGGAGTTGTCGAGGAGGACGTCGCCGTGCCAGTGCTCCGCCGAGGCGATGCCGCTCGAAAGCCCCGGATCGCCCGCCCCACACCCGTAGGCGTAGATGCGCGCGCTGCGGAACTGCGTCGCCGCCGCCGACCAGCTGACCTCGATCTCGATGTCCTTGTTCTTCGGCCGGTGGATGACGATACAGGCGAAGGGCCAGGTGAAGGTCTCCACCCACGGCCCGCCCACGACCCGCCAGCGCACCTGGTCGAAGCTCGCGCTCGGCGCGCTGTTGTCGACCCTGATCGTCACCGGGTCGCTGAACTCGGCCGGCGGCGAGAGCGGCGTCTTGCTCCCGTCGGCGAGCTGGAGCCGGATCTCGTAATTGCCGTTCGGGAAGCTCCCGTTCCACGTCCGCCAGTCGACGAGCCAGTTCGGGAAGACGTAGTCGCTCGCCGGGTCGAGCACCTCGTACCACCCCTGCGAGTCGGGGACGGCGGGTGTCCACCACGGCGGGCCGGTGAGCCTCGGCGGGTAGAAGTCGAGCCCCAGGAACGGAAGCTCCGGGCCGCCCTCGTACTTGTAGAGCAGGCGGTAGTACTTCGCTCCGCCGATCCGGTGGCACCCGTGGAGCTGGAGCGTGCCGCCGTACGGCGACTCGGCGGTCGGGGTACCGGTTCCGGGCGTCGGTGGGTCGCCGAAGAGGCCGCCGGGCTTCGGGCGGTTGACCCGGGTCGCGCACCCGGTCGCGTTGTTGTGGTGAGTCGACGCCAGCGGCATCAGACCGACGGTGACGATCTCGGGCTTGTTGCCGCACGGGATGACGGGCCCCTCACAGATCGGGGACGGCCGCGCGATCGGCGACGCCTTCAGCGTGACCGGCGGGATCGTCCCTGCGTTCCAGCGGACGTCGAAGAAGCCCTCCGAGTAGATCGTCTCCTCGTCGCCGTCGAGATCGACGTCCTGCGTGACGCGGAACGTGATGTCGGGGACGTCGACGATGTACTCCCACTCCGCCACGAGCACGTCCCGGCAGCGCAGGAACGGTCCGATCGCCTTCGCCGGCGTCAGCTCGGCGAGCTCGAACCTCTGGGCCTTCGTTCCCCGTTCGCGGTGCTCCGGGATGCTGAGCTCCTCGACGCGCTCGAGTGCCTCTCTGGTGAGCGGTGGCCGGAAGCCCCCCAGGAAGGCCGGCTCCTCGAAAAGCGCTCGCAGGTCGCCCGTGTCCTCGCCGAAGGTCCGCCGGTCTGCGAACTGAACGACGCGGTCGAGAGAACGACCGAGGAGCGCGCCCGCCTGCTCGAGCACCCCGCGCTCCGGCACCTCGAACGGCGCCGGATCGGGCGGGTTCGGGTTGACCTTGATCGGGGGCCGCTCGACCGGTCCAGGGCCGATCTCCCTCAGGACGTCGCCCAGGGTCGGCTTCACGAAGTACGGGTAGCAGACCCGCTCGAGGCGGAAGCGCAGGATCCGGTCGATGTCCCAGCGCGGGATCCACACGCAGAAGCGCCCGCACTCGTCCGTGATCGTGCTCGCGATCTCCTCGCTGTGGCAGAAGATCGGCCAGAACCACCACCACCACGAGAACGGCCCTTCGACCGGGAAGAAGCCGAGGAACGAGCAGTCCGTGTCCTGGACGTGGACGGTCGCGTTCGGAACGCCCTGGATGATTCCCGTGCCCGGCTCGACGCGGACGACGCGACCGCAGACCTTGCGAAAGAGCAGCAAATCCGGATCGACCCTCCAGCGGAGGAGCGAGTCGAGCTCGCCGAGCGGCTTGGCGACGAGCTTCTCGGCAGGGACGCCGCTGATCTCCTCGAGATATGCGGCCTGCCGCGCAGTCAGCTTCCGGAGCTCGGGCCGGTCCTCGAAGTCGGACCGCGGGCGTGCCTTCGCCTGGGCGCTAGCTGCCTTCCTGGCGCGTGCCATTCGATCTCCTTTCGTCCTGCCGGAAGAGCGGGTTCCGCAGCAACTGCTCGGCGTCCTGCGCCGGGATGCTCCTCGAGCGACGACCGGGCGAGAACGTGTAGAGACGGCCGCCGGAGACGCCGACCAGGACTGCCTGGTCGCCGAGGTACTCGATGACGTTCGAGGCCCGGTCGGGGGCGATCTCGGGTTCCGGAGGGCGGGGCGGAGTGACGGTCGGCTCGGCCGATCCGGCTGCCCGCCCGCGCGTGCGAAGAGCCGCACGCTTCTGCCCGCAACAGCCCATCGCTCACCTCCCGAAAGTCGACCCCCCGGTCGCCGGCAATGTTGCTAGGGGCCCGTCACCTGCACGTCACCGCCGCGTCACGGCGGCGTCACGGGCTCACGAGGCCTTCGACTCGGGGCGCCGGAGACCGGTTAGCGTTCCGTACCGTGCCGGCGCGCGGAGACGCCCACCCGTGGCCGATCAAGCCGTTCGATCGGCAGCACCCCGTCCGGGGGCTGTTCGGCGATCCTCGCATCGGTGACAAGGGGGGCAAGTCGTTCCATTTCGGCGTCGACGTCTCGGCGCTCGACGGAACCGCCGTGTATGCCGTCAACGGCGGGCGTGTCTCGATCGACGGCGAGAACATCACGGTGATCGAGGTGGAGGGCGCGAAGGAGCACGCGTACTGGCACGTCGTTCCCGCCGTCCGCGACGGCACGCGCGTCCGGCGTGGCGCGCTGCTCGGCCACATCGCCGCCCGCTGGGGCCACGTCCACCTGGCCGAGCGGCGCGGGGACGCGTACTGGAACCCGCTCCGGCCCGGGGCCATGACGCCGTTCGAGGACTACGGCGCGCCGGTGGTGGCCCGCATCGTCGCCTCGCAACCGCTGAACGCGATCACCGGCCGGTTGAACCTGATCGTCGAGACGTTCGACCGCCCGCCGCTCTCCGCGCCGCAGGCGGCGTGGCACGGGATGCCGGTCACGCCTGCGCTGGTGCGCTGGCGCCTCGTGCGCAACGCGCGCGCCTTCGTGCCGTGGCGGATCGCGACCGACTTCCGGCAGTCGTTCGTCGCCGAGATCGCCGGCAAGCCGCCGTCCGACGTGCACTTCGGGAACGTGTACGCGCCGGGCACGCGTCAGAACAAGCCGAACAAGCCCGGCCTGTACCGCATCTGGGTGGCGCGCGGCTTCGACACGACGGTGTTCCCGGACGGCGACTACCGCCTGGACGTCGAGGCCGCCGACATCCGCGGGAACGCTTCCCGCGGCCACCTCGTCCTCACGTTCGTCAACGGAGCGGTCTGATGCCGCCCCCGACTCCGCTCGACGTCCTCGTTCCGACCATCCCCCTCCACCACGTCTGGCCGTTCGCCCGGACCCGCGCGTACACCGTCCCCTACCGGGCCTGGGACGACAACACCGTCCGCGAGGCGACGATCGTCCTCCCGAGCGGCTGGGACCCCGCGCACCAGCCGCATCCGCTCCCCCTGGTGATCTCGCCGCACGGGCGGAACAACTTCGGCTGGGGGAACGCGGCCCACTACTGGCAGGAGCTCCCGTCCGAAGGACCGTTCGCCCTCGTCTGCCCGGACGGGCTGGCCCGTGCCCACGACAAGGCGACCAATCCGCTGGATCAGCCGGCGCACGATCCGAGCCTCTTCACCTACGGCTACCCGCCCTGGATCGACGACCTGGCGCGGATGCCGAAGATCGTCCAGGCAACGCTGCCGTGGCTCCACATCGACCTCGAGCGGATCTACGTCCTCGGGAGCAGCATGGGCGGCCAGGAGACCCTCCTGCTCGCGGCGCGCTACCCCAAGTCGCTCTCCGGGGGGACGGGCAGGCTGGCCGGGGCAGCCGCCTTCGACTCCACCTGCGACCTCGTCACCCAGTGTGCCTACCTCACGAACCTGCATCCGGCCCCCGGTCACGGCGCCGACCCGCCCGGCGTCGCCGCACGCATGATCGAGGAGATCAACGCGAAGCCCGCCAGCGTGCGCAGCTTCCGGCAGAGCGCCTCCTTCTTCAACGCGAAGCTCGATCGGCACATGACGATCGCCGAGGTACTGAGCAAGCTGCCGCGCAACCAGGCTCGCTGGAACGAGCGGAGTCCGCTCACCTACGTCGACCGACTCGCGAGTCTCCCGTTTCCGCTCAGGCTCTACTGGTCGAGCCACGACACGATCGTCGGCAACCAGAGGACGAACCAGACCGGCAAGCTGTACAGGCAGATCAAGGCGAAGAACCCGGCCGCGAAGGTCACGCAGGTCAAGGGACTCTGGGCCCACTCGTGCGAGTTCGTCCCCGGCGACTGTCTGAGCGACGCGCTCCGCGCGTTCGAGCTGATTCCCTAGGACAGGCGGGCCGTTGTTCACCGAAGCACCGATTGTTAGGCTCTGCGCAATCTGGGCGCGCGTGCGGCCGCGGGCCGGTTTCGGCGAGAGGTGTGCGATGGCTCGAGGACGGAAGGCGCAGACCGACGTTGCCTAGCTCCACTGAGCGTGCGTCCCGGATCGGTCAAGGCTTCGTTCCGAAATGGTGGATCGTCGCCTTCACGGTCTTTCTGCTCCTGTTCGCAGGCGTGCTCCTCTACAGCCTCTGGCAGCTCTGGCCGTCCGGGCTGACGACGGCCGGCGATGCGCCGACCGGAGTCACGTACTTCGGGAAGGACTTCGACGTCTCGGCCGACACCCGCTTCTTCGCGGTCGTCGCCCTCGCCGGCGCGCTCGGCGGCCTCGTCCACACCCTCCGGTCGTTCTCGATGTACGTCGGCACGCGGTACCTCCGCTGGAGCTGGATCCCCTTCAACCTCTTGCTGCCGGTGGTGGGCGCTCTCGGCGGCACGGTGTTCTACCTCGTCTTCCGCGGCGGGCTGTTCTCGACGTCGACGACGGCGACCGATGCGAATCCGTTCGGGTTCGGGGCGGTCGCGGCACTCGTCGGCCTGTTCTCGGAACAGGCGATCGAGAAGTTGCGTCACATCGCGAAGGAGATGTTCGCGGAGGCGCCCAGGTACGAACCCGATCACTACAAGGAGGCGGCAGGCGGGACTTCCTCGGCCGGCGGCTCGGACGGCGGGTCGTCCGGCGCGAACGGCTGAGGCGATGGCACCTCGCGATCGCCGGAAGGCGCTTCGCCGGGCGGCGGCCGTCGGTCTCCTCCTCGCCGTGTCGACGCTGGGCGCCGCCGACGCGTCGCCCGCCCCGGCCGCGTTTCCCGGCCAGGACGGGTTGATCGTCTTCCAGAGCTTCCGCACCGGGAGCTCGCAGATCTACACGGAGACCGTGCCGCCCTCGCCGGTGAGGCCGCTGACCAACAGTCGAGGTTGCTTCGCGCTTCCCGCCTGGTCGCCCGACGGCAGGCGGATCGCGTACGAGTACAACCCGAACGCGAAGGGCATGCCCGCGCGGAGCTCCGACATCTGGGTGATGAACGCAAACGGGAAACTCCGCCGGAGGCTGACCGTCACCCCCGGGTTCGACGGCGACCCCGCCTGGTCTCCGGACGGAAAGAGGATCGTGTTCGAGAGCACCCGGACCGGCAACTCCGAGATCTGGGTGATGAACGCCGACGGCACGAGCCCGAGGCAGCTGACCAGGAATCCCGCCTTCGACGGAGACCCGGCGTGGTCGCCGGGAGGGAACCGGATCGCCTTCACGAGCGAGCGCGACCGGAACAAGGAGATCTACCTGATGAATCCCGACGGATCGGGACTCGTCAACATCACCAACAACCCGGCCGAGGACTTCGACCCGACCTGGTCTCCGACCGGGGAGTACGTCGCCTTCGTCAGCAACCGCGACAAGAACCTCGAGCTGTACGAGACGAACGACCGCTTCCTCCTCAAACGGCTGACGAACGATCCGGGGACCGACGCGTTCCCCGCCTGGTCGCCCGACAACAAGTGGATCGCCTTCTCGACCGACCGCGGCGACGCGGGAAACCGCGACCTCTTCTACATGAGCGCCGGCGGCGACACTCCGGGCGTGAACGAACTGACACAGGCACCCGGCTGGGACCAAGCTCCGGATTGGCAGAGAAAGCCTGCCTCTCCCGCAGTCGGCCCTCCCCCCTCCCGGCCGCCCAAGAACCTTCCGCACAGGGACGCGAAGAGCGATTCCCAGCCGGCGATCGCCTGCACCGAGAAGAGCAAGTAGCAGCTACCCCGTCGCCCGGTCGAAGATCGGCGGCCAGGCCCCGAACGGGTCTCCCTCCGGAACCGGCGCGCAGACGTCGCAGGCGTAGATCTGGCTTCCGTTGTCGCTCGCGACGGCGACGAACGCGTCGTCCGGGCTGAAGGACCCTCCGTACAGGGCCCCCGCACCGTTGTGCGAGAGCACGGCAAGGTTGGTCCCCGTGGCGACGTCCCACACCCGGGCCGTGCCGTCCTGGCTCACCGTGAGAACGAACCTCCCGTCCTGGCTGAACGTGGCGTCGGTGACCGGCTGCGTGCCGCGGAGAACGAGCAGGCTTTCTCCGGTCGAGGCGTCCCACACCCGTGCCGTCGAGTCGTCGCTCGCCGTCACGACGAGAGTGCCGTCGGGACTGAAGGCGGCGCTCTCGAGCGCACCGGAATGCCCTGTCAACGTGACCCGGATCCGTCCTCGGGACACGTCCCAGATACGCGCCTTCCAGTCGTAGCCGGCCGTGACCACGAGCTTTCCGTCCGGGCTGAACGAGGCGTCGGTGACCTGTCCGCCCTGCGACAGCGTCTTGATCCGGCGGCCCGTCGACCGTTGCCAGATCGCCGTAGTCCCGTCTTCGCTCGCGGTCACGATCCGGTCGCCCTTCGCACTGAAGGCGGCCGCGTCGAGGGGGCTCCCGTGGCCGTGGAGTACGGCGAATGGGCGCTGATCGCGTGCGTCCCAGATCCGGGCCGTGCCGTCGGCGGCGGCAGTGACGATGAACTTCCCGTCGGGGCTGAAGCCGACGCCGTTCAGGGTCGGCTTGTATCCATGCCCGACGGGCACGAGCGTCGCAGTCAACTCTCCGGTCGCCCGTCGCCAGACGCGTGCTGTCCCGTCGGCGCCGGCGGTCACGACCAGCATGCCGTCCGGGCTGAAGGCCGTAGCGGTCATCTGATTCAGCCCTCCCCCGAGGACGCGAACACTCGATCTCTCCGGCGCCGTCCACACGCGCGCCGTTCCGTCGTCGCCGGCGGTCGCGACCAGCTTGCCGTCGGGGCTGAACCGGGCGCTGTTGACGTGACCAGCGTGGCCGTGCAGAACCAGCACGGTCTGCGGCGTGACCTCGTCCCAGAGCCAGACCCGGGCCGTCCCGTCGTCGCCGGCGGTGACGACGAATCTCCCGTCAGGGCTGAAGCTGACGCTGTTGACCGCCCCCTGATGACCGATCAGCGCGCGCACGGGCTGCGGCTCCGGCCCGCTCGTCGCATCCCAGATTCGGACGATCCCGTCGTCGCCGGCGGTCGCCACGAACTGGCCGTTCGGGCTGAAGGCCGCGCTCTGGACTCTCCCGCCGTGCCGGAGGGTCACGAGCCCCCGGCCCGTCTGGCGCGCCCAGACCCGTGCCGTCCCGTCTTCACCGGCGGTCACGAGCCGGCGACCGTCGGGGCTGAACGCCGCGTAGGACACGCCGGTCCCGGCGCCGACGGGCCTGCCGACGCGACGTCCGGTCGCCGCATCCCACATCTGTGCCTTGCCGGCGGCGGTGGTGACGATCAGCGTGCCGTCGCGATCGAACGCCGCGCTGGTCGCCGACGCTTCCTGCCGCGGCAGGCTGACGATCCGCCGGCCTGTATCGGCCTCCAGCACCTGCACGGTTCCATCGGCAGCTGCGGTCACGATCTGCTTCCCGTCGGGACCGAACTGCGCAGCCGACAGGGCCGTATCGGCATCCAGCAGTCCTCGGACTCTCCTGCCCGTCGAGGTCTCCCAGATCGTCGCTCTGCCGTTGTCACTCGCGGTCAGAAGCCGCCTGCCGTCAGGGCTGAAGGCCGCGCTGAACAGCTGTCCCTGGCTCCCCTTCCCGGCGCCGATCACGAGGCGGGGCGCCTGGATCAACGCACTGCGGAGAGCGCCGTCCGCCTCCTGCCCATTCTTGTCCTTGTCCCGCGCCTGCAGCGCCAGCGTGACGCTGCCGGCAGGGTCGTCCGCCGTCTTGAGCATCGCCTTGACGGCGAGCTCCTTCGACTGCGAGTGGTGCTCCTGCCTCTTGGCATCGTTGCGGGCCGTCCATGCGATCCCCGCCAGGAGGACGGCGATGAGGAATCCGAGGACCGCTCCGCCGGTCACGCGCATGGCGAAGCGGGTTCGCTGCCGTCGCCGCTCCTCTTCGAGCTCTTTGCGCCGACGCTCCTCGTCTTCGGCCCGCCGACGCGCTTCCTCGTACTGCCTGTCCCATTCGGTGACCGCCCCGGCGAGAACGTCATGGCGGATCTCGAATCGCGGCGTCGTCTCACCCGGAGCCGCGTCGATCGTGCGGAGAATCCGCTCCTCCTCGAGCTTGCGGAGGATCGGCTCCGCGACTCCGATCGGCACCTCCGCATACCCGGCCAGATCACCGGCGCTGTGAACGATGCGCACCCCCGACGGGGTGACGAGCTGATGGAACATCCGGGCGGCGACCGCCCGTTCCTCCTCGTCGAGCCCCTTCATCGCCTCATCGAGGTGCCGGCGGACGATCCGCTCCGCGCCGCCCAGCCGGCGCAGGGTCTCGTACCGGAGAACGCGTGAGCCCCGCTCGTTCTCCTCGGTCCAGAGCCGCGACATGACGAGCTGGAGAAACGGCGTCTCGACCCGCGTCTGCTCCGGCTCTCCGCGGTCGACGACGCCGCCCCCTGCCTGGCCGAAGACGATCTTCCCCGCCCGGACGTCCTCGATCACCGCTTCGACGAGCTCGGGCTCGACGGAGTATTCGGCCTCGCCCGGGGCGAGCAGCTCGTTGTAGGTCTCGACCGGCTTGACGATCGCGGCGGTCGCGGCCTTCTCGTCGAGGTGCTCGAGACGGAAGTTGCTGGCGAACAGGTTCGTGATCCGACCCTCGAACCGGTCGAGCATCGTGTACGCGTCCTCGCGGAGCGAGATCAGGAAGTTCGCGCGCAGCCCCTCGCGGTTGACGGCCCGGGGGAACTCGACCGCAAATGTTCCGGGTCCGTCCTCGTCGGGGTGGTAGACGAAGTACTGCTCGAACTGGTCGAAGACGACGAGCAGCTCGCTGCGGACGGGATCGCCGAACTCCGACGGACCGGCCACGTCGAGCGCGCGCTCGTCGAGCCTGCGGATCCACTCGAACAACAGCTGGTCGAGGGGCAGGTCGCCCCGCGGCGGCTCGGGCGCGAGGTCGCCGAGGACCTGGCGGATCGAGGTGGCGAGGCAGTCCGCGAGGCCTGCGATCGGATCGTCGCGCCAGCCGGTGAAGACGACCACGAGCGCCTGGGGGTAGCGGCCGGACGCGAGCGCCTGCTCCGCCTGCACGCCGAAGTCCCTCTGGACGCCCGCGCGGATGACGGAGCTCTTCCCGACGCCGCTCGCCCCGTAGAGGAGGGTCAGGCGCGACGCGAGCAGGTTGGCGGCGATGAGCCTGCGCTCCTTCTCGCGTCCGAAGAAGAACGGCGCGTCGCTCTCCGTGAAGGGCGTCAATCCGACGTACGGTGTCTCCGGAACTGCCCGACTCGCCTGCGGCGGAGTCTCTACGGCCTGGGTCACGTGCCGGCTCCGACTGCAGGTGTCGGGAAGGCGCCGTCGAGACCGGAGACGTACTCCTCGAGCGGAACGTCGAAGACGTCGACCTCGCGTGCCTTCCAGAGCTGCCGCTCGATCTCGTTCGGATCCTTCTGGATCGCCCAGGACTTCCAGTCCAGCGCCTGCTGTCCCCAGATCCGGCGCAGGATCACGCGGAGGTTCCAGTCCTGCATGCTGTAGCCGAGGAACAGGAAGTGGCTGTGCGTGAGCTTGACCAGGAGCTCCGCGGGGATCAGCTGGCCGATGTCCGTCTTGGTCAAATAGTCGATGTAGTGGTCCTCGGTGATCACGTAGCTGTCCCGATCGGCGTTCTGGCGGTCGACGGCTCCGTGGATCTTGAGGATCACCGTCCGCTCGTCGACGGCGAGCCCGTCGTAGGAGTTGGGTCGCTCGATCACCGTCGGCTCGGTGCCGCCGGGAGGTCGATGCCAGAACTTCCCCCGCGGCTCCCCGTCGGCGATGTACCAGACGACGTCGTACGGCTCGCTCACTGCGTCGAACGCGCGCTCGAGAGCGTCGTCGTAGTTCGTGGTCAGGATCACCTGGTACTTCGGCGTCCCGCGCTCGCGCAGCCTGCCCGGGAGGCCGGCGAAGAACTCGTGCACGGGGGTGACGGGGTAGTTCGCGTCGAAGAGCTTCCGAAGCTCGAAGTAGAGCGGTCCCTTGCCTTCCTTCGTGACCACGTACTGCGAGACACGGAGGAGGTTCCGCTCCTCGACGTCCGGGAAGTAGAAGGTCCGCGCGAGGTAGTCCGCGAGCTCGCTGCCGTTCGGGAGGTAGTGGCCGAGCTCCCAGGCCTGGCCCGAGGGGCGATCGCAGAGGTTGACGCCGGCACCGAGGAGCGGGACGACCTGCCCCTCCGACATCGCCCGCATGACCGATGCGTAGTGCCCCGGCTCGAGATCAGGCACTCAGGGCTCCACCCGCCGCTCCGCCCACCGTGCGCGGCGTGCCGGATGCTTGATCGCGTGCCGATAGAGGGCTATTTCTGCCTCCCATCTCGCGAGTCGCGCCGCCGCAGTAGGCGGACCCCCCGGTTCTGACGCCACCGAACGTACCGCGCTCTCGCCGTCGTTGCAAGTGTCGCGAAATCGTGCGCGTTGCTTGACGTGCGAACAGCCGTCTGTCAGATTCGGCCTCCTGCGGCTGGCTCCCGTCGACAAGGGTCGGGTCTCGTGGAATCACCAGCTGAAAACCCGTGAAGGAGTCGCCGGGCAACGGCTCCGTCAAGGAGCTCCGGCTCGGGCTCGTCTGCTACGGCGGCTCGTCGCTCGCGATCTACATGCACGGCGTGACGAAGGAGTTGCACCGGCTTGTCCGAGCGTCGTCCCAGCTCGAGGGACCGAGCGACTCTCCCGGATCGTCGAGCGCCAGCGAAGGCGTCTACCGACGACTGCTCGCGGAGATGGCCGAGCGTGACCGCGAGCAGGTCCGGACCCGGGTCGTCGTCGACGTGATCGCAGGCACGTCCGCCGGCGGCATCAACGGCATCTGTTTGGCGAAGGGGCTGGCCCACGATCGTTCCCTCGACGGGTTCCGCGAACTCTGGTTCGAGCGCGGGGACATCGACGGGCTCCTCGCGGCGCCCCGGATCCTCCCCCGGCCGTTGAAGGTCGCATGGGTCGCCGTCGGGGCGCTGTTCAACCGCGCGCCGCTGCGCGGTGACCTGATGGCCCGGTGGATCTACGACGCGTTCGACGGCATGGACCGGCAGGGGGCGGATCCGTCGATGCCGTCGCTGATGCCCCCGCAGCACCTGCTCGAGCTGTTCGTGACGGTCACGGACTTCTACGGCTACGAGCGCCAGGTGCCGTACGCCGACCCGAATCCGATTCGCGACATGCGACACCGCCACGTGCTCGCGTTCGGCTATGGCGGCGAGGAAGGGCGCGACGACTTCGGTGCCGACTCGAACGGCGCGCTGACCTTCGCGGCGCGCTCGACGTCGTGCATTCCCGGCGTGTTCCCGCCGGTGAGCTTCGGGGAGCTCACGAAGTGGCTCGGCGACCGCCCGGTCGATCTGCCCGACCTCGAGCGACGGTTCTTCCGCAACTACCAGCTGGCGAAGTTTCCCCCCGCCTGGACCTGGTTCGTCGACGGAGGCGTACTCGACAACAAACCGTTCGGACCGGCGATCGAGGCGATCCGCGAGCGGCCGGCGGACGTCGAGGTCGACCGCCGTCTCCTCTACCTCGAGCCGGACCCGGGGGTGGCTGCAAAGGCGGTCGAGCAGTCCGCGCCGGGTACGCTCGCCGCCGCAATCGGCGGGCTGACGGGACTTCCGCGGGCAGAGCCGATCCTGGACGACCTCGTCGAGGTCGCGGCGCTGAACCAGCGGGTGAGGCGCATCGCCGACATCGTCACGACGAGCTGGGACACCGTCGAGGCACGGGTCAAGGAGATCGTCGGGCCGTTCGAGACCGTGCCCACCGACCCGGCGAGCCCCGAGCTCGCTGCGATCAAGAAGCGCCTCGACGAGGAGGCCCGGAAGAGCGCCGGGTTCAGCTACGCGACCTACGTCCGCCTCAAGGTCAGCGGTGTCATCGACCGCTATGCGCAAACGGCGTGCGAGGTCTGCGACCTGCCGGCGGACTCGAACCACGCGCTCCTCACCCGCAGCGCCCTCCGCTCCTGGGCCGAGCACCAGCAGCTCTTCGAGCCGCACGTCGAGCCGTCGGAGCGGCAGCTGAAGTTCCTCCTCGATTTCGACCTCGCCTACGCAACGCGACGCCTTCGTTTCGTCAAGGACGGCGTCAGCGACCTGTACCGTTCCAGCGGCCGGCCCGGCTATCCCCCACGATCGGAGATCGACGCGGTCAAGGCTCGCCTGTGGGCGGCGATCGGGACCTTGCGCGACGCGATGGCGGGCTCAGGCTTCGGCGAGCCGCTCCGCCAGGACTTCAGCTCGTGCTTCCCGGTCGACGCCATGCGCACGTTCCTGGAGGACCGGGGATTCGACACCGTCACCTACGTGAAGGAGTACACCGACCGTCTCGACACGCTCGAAAGCGCCCTGGCGGGATTCCTGAAGACCCAGCTGACGGGCTTCACGGCCGGCCTCTACTCCGAGCTCCTCCAGTTGACGCAGGGCTGGGACGACAAGATCAGGTCGGATCTGCTCGTCCGCTTCCTCGGGTTCCCCTTCTGGGACGTGCTGCTCTACCCGATCCAGGCACTGAGCGACGTGGGCGAGCACGACTTCGTCGAGATCGTGCGGGTCAGCCCGCGCGACACCCACCGCATTCCCGTCCCGACCTCACCGGAGCAGAGGAAGAAGCTGGTCGGCGCGGAGAGCCACCACTTCGGCGCCTTCCTCAGCCGGAGGGGTCGGGAACAGGACTACCTCTGGGGACGCCTGGACGGCGCCGAGCGGCTGATCGGCATCCTGCTCGCGGACGCCGACGAGGCCGTCAAGGACCGCTGGTGCAAGGAGGCGTTCCGGGCGATCCTCGAAGAAGACGAGGCGGCCGTCCCGAAAGCCGCCGCTCTCGTCCAGCACGTCCGGAAGACGATCGGCCCACCGCCTGCCGAGTCCCGGCCGGCCGCGGCCTAGCCTCCGCGACCCCGGCGCGTCACCGAGGGGGGGCCGTCGCTGTGAAGGACGTCAGCGTGCGGGGTGGAACGCGACGGCCCCCGGGGAGCCCTGTTCGGTGACGAGCGACTCCACGGTGGCCACGTCGACGCCCGCCTCGACGGCCTCGATCGCCTCGTAGCGCCCAAGTCCAAGAGCGACGAGCTGCTCGATCCTGGACATCTCGATCTTGACGATCCGGTCGCTAGGGCTCATTCCCGTGTCCTTCGCTCATGCACGTCCTTCACCTGCTCGGACGACGCGCGACGTCGCGAGTTGGGCGCCCTAACGGAACCTTCACACCTGCGGCCGGTACCCCAGGTAGACGACGCCGTTCTCGTACGACTCGCTCGCCTGGAGCGACAGCTTGCCCGGGGCGGCCTCCTCGGGGAAGAGCCGCGGCCCGGCCCCGCGGGTGAGCGGATAGACGAAGAGGTGCAGCTCGTCGACGAGCCCGTCCGCGAGCAGTGCACGCACGAGCGTCCCGCTGCCGCTGACGTACAGGTCGCCGTCGAGGTCCGCCTTGAGGCGGCGGATCGCGTCGGGGTCGTACGGCCCCAGGATCTCCGAGTTCCGCCAGGTCGCCGTCGTGAGCGTCGCCGAGACGACGTACTTCGTGCTGTCGTTGAAGAACGGCGCCCCCGGGTCGTCCTCGGCGGTCCGGGTCGACCACGCGGGCTCGAACATCTCGTAGGTCGTTCGCCCGAGCAAGATGCTCCGGCAGCGTTCGGTGACCGCGCCGATCGCGGCTGCCATCCCAGGGTCGAAGCCGTAGTCGAAGGTCCAGGTCGGCGCGTCGACGACGCCGTCCAGGCTCATGAACTCGTGTACCTGTATCGCTCCCATGTCCGCCTCCGTATCGTGTTGCGTGTAGACCCCGGGATCGCCGCGAAATCATCGCGCTCGGCTGGGGGGACTCCAAGGCGCCGTGTTCAACCACTTCACCGATCTGGTCGCAAACGCGTCGGGATGGGCCTACGCGATCGTCTTCCTGCTCGCCTTCCTGGACGCACTCGTCCCGATCGTCCCGAGCGAGACGGCGGTGATCACCGCGGGTGTCGTCGCTTCCGCCGGCGACCTGACCCTCGGGATCGTCATCCCGGCCGCCGCGCTCGGCGCCTTCCTGGGGGACAACACCGCGTACCTGATCGGTCGGCGGTTCGGAAGCCGAGCGACCGAACGCTTCTTCAGCAGCGACAAGGCGAAGCGTCGAGTCGCGTGGGCTCACGACCAGCTCCGCGAGCGCGGCGGCGAGCTGATCGTCGTCGCCCGGTTCATCCCGGGAGGTCGCACCGTCGTCACCCTGAGCGCCGGCACCCTGGAGTTTCCGTGGCATCGCTTCGTGGTCTTCGACGCAATCGCGGCCGTCATCTGGGCTTTGTATGCGTCGCTGCTCGGCTACTTCGGCGGCAAGGCGTTCGAGAACGCGCCGTGGAAGGGGCTGATCCTCGCCTTCGGGATCGCCTTCGGCGTCACCGGCCTGATCGAGCTCGTGCGGTGGATGCTCAAACGACGCCGAGCCCGACCCGCCGACGAGCCCGACCCGAGCTAGACCGCCTTCGCGAGCCACTCCACGGCCGCCGGTACGCGCGCTGGATCGATTTGGTGGGCGGCGTCGGACTCGTGGTAGTCGACCTCGAGCCCGCCTGCCTCGAGCAGGTCGCGCGCCCGGCGCGCCAGGTCGACCGGCATGATCGGGTCCACTCGGCCGTGGGCGATGAAGACCCGCGTCGCCCGCCGGTCGGCCAGGTCCGGCTGCCAGCCCTCGACGACCGGGACGAACCCGGAGAAGGCGAGGATCCCGCCCGGCGCCGGCCGCCCGCCGGCCAGCGCCAGCGCGTAGCTCATCACCGTCCCCATCGAGAAGCCGCCGAGGACCGTCTGTCCCGGCGTCAGGCCGGTGCGCTCCCAGAGCCCGTCGTGGAGCTCGGCGAGCGAGGCGAAGGCTTCGTGGAACGTCTCCGGGTCCGGGTAGCCGACCCGGGGGACGACGTACCAGTGGTAGCCGGACCAGCCTGGGAGCTCGAGCGGCGCGCGCGGCGTCACGATGTGCAGGCGGCGCTCGGGGTCGAGGACGTCGGCGAGGCCGAGCAGGTCCTGCTCGTCGGCCCCGCGACCGTGGTTGAGCACCACCAACCCGTCGGGCTCACCGGTCGCCGGGCGCTCGCGGTAGACGAGCGCGGCCACGGCGGCTGAGCTTACCGGGGGATCGGGGTCGGTCACGGCACCGTACTCCCGCCGACCGCCGGTCCCTGACGAGCTCCGCGTGAGATGCCGACGGACACCATGGCGCGCAAGGAAGCCTCGAGCGACGTCTTCCCGAAGTGGCAATCCGATGTGCGCCGCCACATACGGGGCATGACGTGGGCGTAGCCGCGTTTGCCCGCGGTTTGCATTTCCGGCAACCCCTTGAAATAGTTCGCGCGACCGCCGCTGCACCGCGTTCCCGGGGGGGAGCTTGGTCGAGTCAGAGGAAGATCGGCGCGCGTCCGGGCCAGAAAGGGGTCGGGGATAGCACGGCCCCGTGCAGGTTCCGGGCGCGGCCCGGGTCCCACCGAGGTGGACGATCTCCGCTTCGCCGCCGGCTGGCGATTGCTCCCCCGTGACGCCGAGCCTGCGCCCGCGCCGGCTGCCCCCTCGGTGCACGTCGATGTCATCCGGCCGGCGGACCTCGTGGCGCTCTCGGTCTCCGCCGTCGGTTGCGAGCTCGTCACCGGCGGCGACTCGCCGCCGGCGCTCCGCCCGATTCAGGGCCAGGCGGCACGCCTCGTCGTCACCTTCCCGTACCAGCATCTCGCCGAGGAGGCGGCCTACGAGGGCCGGGACAAGGCCAAGGGCGAATCGTGGATCAAGATCGCCGACGACCAGAACGGAGGCGCCGCGAAAGACGACAAGACCACTCCCGACAACCCGGGCGTGATCGTGACGCCACCGCCGACCGTCGGCGCCCGCCCCGCCCGCTCGAGCCGGCTGGTCTTCGCGGTCGGCGAGGAGGAGTCGATCGAGTTCTCGAGCGCCGGGATCCTCGCCGCGATGCAGCGGCTCGAACTCGTCGTCCACCCGCTCGCGCTGCCCGGCGACGCCCCGACCACCGGCTCGACGGGCGACTCGCCGTTCATCTTCCTGCCCGGAGGCCTGGTGGCCGAGCTCGGAGCCGACGGCGTCCGGATCGCGAGGGCGGCGAGAGGCATGCCCGTCCCCGACACGTCGACGGCTGACGGTCTCTCGTTCCAGGCACGAGAGCTTCGCCGCGCGCGCGCCGTGCTCGAGACCACCAGCGGAGTCAGTGCCGGCCGCGCGGTCACGCCGGCGACGGAGGAAGTCGCTCACGAGCTGTCGATCGGCGAGCTGACGGTGGGCGCCCGGCCGATCTTCGGCCCGGGCGGCCTGGTCGGCGAGCCTCGACCACGGCCGCGGCCCCGTCCGACGTTGAGCCGCCGTCCGACCGACCGGGAGACTGCGATCGAAGCGCCGTTCAGGCTCGTGATCTCGCCGAGCCGCGAAGGGCGGTGGGCGCATGCGACCGAGCCCGTTCCCGCCGACGACGAGCCCCACCACGTCGAGCTCTGGCACAGCAGGCTCGGCACGGCGAAGCCCGAGCCGGACGGGACGACGGGCGTCGACGAGCGGAAGGACGGTCGCCGCATCGTCCGGGCTGTCTGGGCGCGCGACCGCGAGACCACGATCACCGACTGGCAGACGAACAAGAAGCCTCCCCACGACGGGACGAGCGAGGACCCCTTCCGGATGTCGCTCGACCGGGCGGACCGAGACATGCTCGTGCGCCAGACCGCCGAGACGTGGATCGGATTGCGCAACAGGCAGATCGCGCCGGTGCCGGTGGCGGCGCGGAACCTGTGGCTGTCGGCGCTCGGGGCGTGGCTCGACCTGCACGGCGCCTGGACGACGAGGCCCTACTCGGAGGCGGACATGACCTCGATCCTCGCGTGGGATCACGTCGCCCCCATGGGCAGGGACGAGTTCGTCCGGGTCGTCTACCCCGGCTACCTCTACCCGCTCGGGCACCAGACGGCGCTCGTGAAGGTGACGGAGCGGAAGACGAAGCGGGTCTCCCCCTCCCACGCCGCGCTCTACCAGAGGAAGTTCCTGGTGATCGGCGAGCCCGTGCGGACCTATTCCGACACTCACGACTTCCCGTTCGTCCAGGTCGGCATCCGCCCGCTGGTGACGCCGCCGCTGGATGATCCGGGCAACGACCAGGACAGCTTCTTCTGGCCGAAGATCGGCGGGGACTTCTTCGGCTTCACGCTCGACGCCGTCGACCACGGGAACGAGCCCGTGCCGCTGGTCACTCCGTTGCTCTGGGTCGCGGAGTCCTATCACGACTTCGCCGCGGTCGACAAGGAGTACGACCAGAGCGACCTCCGGAAGATTCCCGCACACGGGCTGAAGGTCGCTTTCGCCCCCGTGTTCAAGGGCGGGGACACGGTGCTCGAGGCGGAGACGATCTCGCTCCGCGGCAACGCCACGCTGGGCGACTCGCGTCCGCACATGAGCCAGGCGAGGGTGTCGGTGCCCGCAGTCCAGCAGCTGTCGGCCACCGGCCCGGTGCCGATCGTCTACCACTCGCTCTACCGGTCGGGGGGGTTCACGGATCCGAACAACACCGGCGAGGTCTGGGCGGCGATCCCGCTCGATGCCTCGCAGATCGAGCACTCGACGGACGAGATCAGCCCGCTCCCGCAGCTGAAGTTCGGCGCCGGCGCCTCCTCGGGGAGCGACAAGGCCGGCGGGTTCCTCTCGCCCGACCTGCCGATCCGCGGGCTGTCCCGGAAGTCGGGCACGGTCGGCGACCTCGCGGGCATGGCGACGCAGCACTTCGTCCCGGCCCAGTTCCTCGCAGGCGCCCTGCCGAAGCTCTTCGGGATCGTCGACCTGGTCGAGCTCGTCGAGGGCGTCACCGGCGATCCGCTGAAGATTCCGAGCGTCCTCTCGCAGGCCCTCGACCGGATCGAAGGGTTCATCGCCGACCTGCAGGCGGTGAGCGCCGCTGCCCAGGACGCGGTCGACGAGGCGAACAAGCTGGTCGCGCGCGCAGCGTCCAAGACCGCGCAGCTCCAGAACGAGGCGCAGGCGGCGCTCGCCGACGCGCAGACGGCCGAGACGAAGGTCGTGAACGCGGTCGGGGGATTCCTCGACCTGCTCGACACACTCCAGTTCAAGGACAAGGCGACGGTGGAGGCAGCGGTCGCCGCCGACCTGAACGCGTTGCGCGACGGGGTCGGCGACCTCCAGCAGCTCGGCCCGAAGCTGCCGCCCTTCATCCGCAGCCGGATCGCGACCTTGACCAAGGTGCTCCAGGACGTGCTGGCCGCGGCCGACCTCGTCGAGGACCTCTACCGCTTCCTGAACGGCTTCGACCCGTCGAGCGTCCAGGCGCGGTTCCACTTCGAGTGGCGGCCCGAGCTGAAGCCGTGGCCATCCGAGTCGGACCCGATCCTCGACGTCGAGAAGGACAGTCTGGTCCTCGCCGTCGACGGGCGCGCGAGCGGCAAGGGCGAGATGGGCGTCGACGTGCTCGCGGAGATCCGCGACTTCGAGCTCGACCTCGTCGGCTCGGAGAAGCTCGTCCGGATCGCGTTCGACCACCTGTCGTTCAAGGCGGGCTCCTCCGGCAAGCCCGAGGTCGACGTCGTCATCCAGAAGAACGAGTTCGTCGGGATCCTCGCGTTCATCGAGACGATCAAGGACCTGATCCCGTTCGACGGGTTCTCGGATCCTCCGTACTTCGACGTCGACTCGCAGGGGCTGAAGGCCGGGTTCACGCTCGCTCTGCCGAGCCTGTCGATCGGCGTCTTCACGCTCGCCAACATGTCCCTCGGCGCTGACGTGCAGGTGCCGTTCCTCGGCAAGACGACATCGGTTGGGTTCAACTTCTGCACCCGCGAGCGGCCGTTCACGCTCGCGGTTGTCTTCCTTGGCGGTGGAGGCTGGTTCGGGCTTCGGATCGGCCCCGACAAGCTGCAGGAGCTCGAGCTCGGCCTCGAGGCTGGCGCAGT
>JBLMYA010000032.1:0-7367 GCA_050258035.1 Verrucomicrobiota bacterium | reverse complement strand
CGACGGTGGAGACGGCGCCCCCACCGCGCTCGAGGGCGCGGGCATCGACCCGGTGCTCGTCGGCCGGCTGCGCGAGGACCCGTCACAGGCGAACACGCTCGACCTCTGGGTCACCGGCGACAACCTCCGCAAGGGGGCCGCGCTCAACGCCATCCAGATCGCCGAGCTCTTGCTCAGCCGGGCGGCGGTCGCCGCCTGACGACGAACACCGGGCTCTGCGCCGTCGCCGGCGGACCGACGTTGAGGAGCGCACGCGTCCAGACGGTGATCCGGTAGGCACCGCCGGCGAGCCGCGACCGCGGGAACTCGATCCTCAACGGCTTGCGGCCGGTCGCGGTTCCCCGGACGGAGAGCGTCGTCCCGTGCGTTGACGCGCGCTCGATCCGGACCCGGTAGGCGCAGTTCACGTCGCAGCTCAGCGTGACCGGGAAGGTCCCGGGATTCGCGGGCGGGCGTCCGTCCGGGAACCACCGCACCCCGAGCCGCGGAGTCACCTGGAGGCCCGCGCAGGCGAGCTCGTTCCGGCGCGAGCGTCCGGCCGCGTCGGCGACGGCTCCGAGGCTCGACTTCGGCGTCTGGTCGACGTAGTAGACGCCGGATTGCCAGCCGGCATGCGCCTTCTCGTCGATCAGGGAGAACACCAGGAAGGCCTTCACGTTCGGCTGGCAGAAGGCGAGCCCGATCGCCTGCGTGTAGTAGGCGGACTGCGTCGCCTCGTCGACCGGGTGGATCGTCGTCGGCTCGACGCCGGTGTAGAGACTCTCCTTGGCGGCGGGGATCTGGCTCTCGACGCCGAACTCGTCGTAGACGATCGGCAGGGTCGAGCCCTTCTGGGCCGTCCCGTCGAACGCCTGGCCGAGGAGGCCGACCAGCTTGCCGTAGTCGGCGATCGTGATCGTCGTGTCGTTGGGATGGGTCAGCGTCGGCGGCTCGTCCGAGCGGAGCATGTACGGGTGGAAGGAGAAGGCGTCCATGATCGGCGCTGTCCGGCCGCTCGCCCGATAGGCGGTGCCCATGTCCTGGATGAACACGGTCGGCGAGTGCGTGTCCCGGCCGGTGTTCGGGCGGTCGATGCCGGCGTGCGAGAGCGAGCCGCCGATCACCTCGATCGAGGGCGAGATCGCCTTCAGCGCGTCGTACGACCTCGCGAGCAGCGAGACGTAGGGGCCTGCGGCAACGTCCTCCCCGTTCGGACCGAACTGCGGCAGCCAGAACCGGTTCAGGTTCGGCTCGTTTCCGATGATGAAGTGGCGCGCCTGCGGAACGGCGCGCGCGATCGCCGCGACCCAGGCGGTGAAGTCGCCCTGGTCGGCGTCGCCGAGCGGGGTCTGCGAGCTTCCGAACGGGTAGAGCGAGACGTAGACGGTCGTGCCCGTCTTCGCCGCGGCGTCGACGACGCTCCGGAGACGCATGACGCTGTCCTGGTCCGGCGCGCGGCGCCCGCGTGCCCAGGTGAGCGTCACACGAACCGCGTCGCCGAGCCCCGCGCCGCGGGCGAGCCCCAGCGCGTCGTCCGACTGCAGCGCCTCCGGGTCGACTGCGCCGACCAGCATGCGCGGACCGCCCGCGAAGGACGCCGGCGCGAAGACGAGCGCCGCGAGAACCACGGCGAGGACGCGGACCCGGAGCATGCTCACGTCTACACGGTGCCAGGCATTTCTAAAGACCGTGTTCGGGAGCCCGCCCGCTTCGCGGGCGGGGACCTCGGGCGTCAGACCGTGCGGCTCAGGGTCGTTGTGGCACGGGCGCGGGCGTCAGCGCCTCCTTCACGGCCCGGAAGACGCGGGCGGTGACTCCCTCGTGTACCGGGACGAGCCCGCCGAGCTCGAGCCGCGCGAGCTCGACCCGCCCCTGCACGCGCACCGTCCGGAACCCGAAGTCGGCCAGGAAGTCCGAGGGGAAGACGGTGCGGTGGACGAGGAACCGCTCGTACGTCGACTCGCCCTCGTGGTACCGGTAGGCGAACGCCTCGAGCGCCTTCGCCCCGCGGTCCTTCGCGTCGCCGATCGCCGCGAGGAAGAGCGACTGCATCACCCACGGCGTCGCCGAGTCGACGACGTACGCACAGGTGACGAGAACGGCCCCCGGCGAGGGCGGGCCGGCGGGGAGCTCGGCCGCCCGCGGGAAGAGCCCGGACGGCCCGTACTGCATCGAGCCGAGCAGGCGCCCGTCGGCGTCGTAGTAGACCGTGCCCCACGCCCCCCACTCCTCCTCCGCCCTGGCGATCCAGCGGCGCTTGTCCACCGCGCGGGTGCGCGACTGCCACCAGACGCAGTCGTGGCAGACCGAGGGCGCCGTCTCCAGGGTCGCGCCGGTCAGACCGGCGACGCGCGGCGGCATCAGACGCGGACGGGCCCGACCTCGTCCACGACGACGTCGACCCGGGCGGGCTGGAGGTCGGCCATGCGGGCGAGGTACTCCGCCACCCGCGACTGGACCTCCGAGCCGACCGTCCCGAACGACGCGCCCCACTCGAGGACGAGGTGCAGCTCCACCGACACCCGCCCGTCCTCGCCGACCGTGATCCGCACCGGACGATGGCGCGGCAGGTGGCCCTCGACCAGCGCCTGTACGCCCTCGACCTCGAGGGCGGCATCGGCCGCGTAGCGGGCGAGGACGTCGGGCGAGATGCTCGCGTGGCCCTCCACTACGTCGATTGTAGGACGAGCTCCGTCGCCTCCGGCCGGGCGAAGAACCGGAACGGCACGAACGTCGTGCCCAGCCCGGCGGAGACGTGCAGGACGCTGCCGGCGCGGCGGTAGAGCCCGTGGTTGTAGGGAGCACGCGGATGCGCGATCCGCACCTTGCCGCGGCCGTACGGAAGACAGATCTGCCCGTCGTGCATGTGGCCGGAGAGGACGAGGTCGAACGAGCCGAGCGGCAGGTAGTCGACGATCCGGGGGTAGTGGGAGAGCAGGATCCGGAGATCTGCGTCCGGCTCGGCGAGCTCCCACGGCCGTGCCTCGCAGCGCATGTGGGTGCGGGGGTCGATCCCCACCAGCTGGACGCGCCGGCCCCGGAGCTCGAGCGTCACCGACGAATCGGAGAGGAGCGTCCCCGGGCCGAGGTCGACGTCTCCAACCGGCCTCGAGAACGGGTCGCGGCTGTCCGCGTAGTCGTGATTGCCGAGGACCGCGTAGACGGGCGGCAGCTGCTCGATCAGCCTCCGGAGGCGGTCGGCCCCCTGCGGGCGGGCGAGGAGGTCGCCGGTGACGAGCACCAGATCGGGGTCGCGTTCCACGACCCAGTCGGCGGCCCGTTCGACCGCTCGGCCCCCCGGCGAAGGCACTCCGAGGTGGAAGTCCGAGAGGTGCGCGATCCGCAGCCCGGCGAGCTCGGGCGCGAGCTCCGGCAGGCCGACCTCGAGCTCTTCGAGCCGGACCCACGCCGCCTCGTAGAGTCCCCAGGCGACACCCGCGGTCGCGACCCCGGCGGCAGCGGCGAGACCGGTGCGGACCGACCGGCGCGTCAGACGCTGAGCTTCTCGACGAGCGGCGCGACCGAGACGACGTGCCGCTTGAACTTGAGCTCCGACTCGGTGAACCCGGCGGCGACGCCGACCAGCTGCGAGAGATGGACGATCGGCATGCCGTACGTCTTGCCGGTCGACGCCTCGAGCTTCTGCTGCCAGGCGTCGAGCGAAAGGTGGCAGAGCGGGCAGGGCGTGACCATCGCATCGGCGCCGGCCTCCATCGCCTGCTCGATCGGCTGGATCAGCTCGCCGAGGGCGGTCTCCTCGCGGGCCTGGATGATCGGGAAGCCGCAGCACTTGATCTTGGCGGGGTAGTCGACCGGCTCGCCCCCGCAGGCGCTGATGATCCGCTCGAGCGACCAGGGCCGGTCGGGATCCTCGAAGCCGAGGATCTTCGACGGACGCAGGATCTGGCAGCCGTAGAACGGCGCGATCTTCAGGCCCTTCAGCCCCTTGTGCGCGACCTGCTCGAGCAGCTCGAGCCCCTCGCCCTCGGCGATCAGCCAGAGGAGGTGCTTGACCTCGATTCCGCCCGAGTACGGCGGGACGCCGACGCGCTCGAGGTTCTCGTTCACCCGCGCGCGGAGAGCGTCGTCGTTCTTCAGCTGCCAGTTTGCCTGCCGCAGGTTGAGCGTGCAGACGTTGCAGATCGTCATCAGCGTGTCGGCTCCGGTCGCCTCGCCGTAGGCGAGGATCCGAGCGTTCAGGTGGAGGTAGTAGTCGGGCTCCGCCTCGTGGATGTCGCCGGCGCCGCAGCAGGTGACCGACTCCAGCTCCTCGAGCTCGATCCCGAGCCTGGGGGCGAGCGCCTGCGTCGAGACGTCGAGCTCCTTCGCGGAGAGCGAGGCGAGGCAGCCCTTGTAGTAGGCGACCCTCGGCATCAGTCGCCTTCTTCCGTCTCTGCCGGCGGCGTCTCGTGATGCACGCGGCGGGGCGTCTCGTAGTGGTGCTGGTGGCCGTGCTCCTCGGCGAACTCGATGTACGCGAGGCCCTTCTCACCCTGGACGATCCCCGCGGCTCCCTCCCTCCCCTGCTCCTTGACCAGGTTGTGGAGGGCGCGTGACTGCTTCACGTTCTCGGCGACGTGCGGCGGGAAGGGCAGCGGCACCTTGCCGCGGCGGGCGAGGCTCATCGCGAACTTCGTCTGCTTGATCGCGGAGACGACTCCCTGCGTCTTCGGCACGAGCTCGGTCTCGCGCAGCCAGCCGGTCGTCTTCGCCGAGGTGACGAACCACTTCGCGTGCTTCGCCCCCATGTCGCGGTCGATCCCGTGCCTGATCGACTCGGCGCCGAGCTTGGCGATCGCGTCGCGAGGATCGACTCCCTTCGGGCAGCGTTCCTGGCAGAAGTAGCAGCGCGTGCAGTCCCAGATGCCGTGCTCCGAGTTGTAGGCCTCGAGGCGCTCGACGGTCGCGTGATCACGCACGTCGCCCACGAACCGCATTCCCTTCGCCAGAGCAGCCGGGCCGAGGAACTCGGGGTCCGACTCCATCGAGTTGCACTCCGACACGCAGCACCCGCAGTTGATGCAGAGCGACTCCTTGCTGATCGCCTCGGCGTCGTGCGGTGCGACGTGAAACTCCTTCCCCTCCGGAGCATCGAGGTAGCCGGGCTGGAGCCACGGCTTCATCGCGTGCATCTTCTGCCAGAAGGGACCCATGTCGACGACGAGGTCCTTGACGATCGGCAAGTTCCCCATCGCCGAGATCACCGGGGCGTGCCCCGCCTCGACGATCGGCAACATCGGCTCCTTGCAGGCGAGCACGGCGCGCCCGTCCATCCTCATCCCGCACGAGCCGCAGATCATCATCCGGCAGCTCTTCCGGTACGACAACGTCCCGTCCACCTGGTCCTTGACGATGTCGAGCACGTCGAGCAGGCAGGCCCACTCCGGTGCCTCCACCTGGTAGTCGCGTAGCTTCCGCTCGCCGGTCTCGGCGTCGTACCGCCAGATCTTGAGGGCGACGTCCATCAGCCTCCTGTCCCGAGATTGGAGATGTCGGTCACCTGGTCGTCCGAGGGGAGCACGATGTCGACCGGCGCACCGAAGTCGAAGAACCGCTCGGAGGTGACGACGTTCACGGTCTGGCCCTGGATCGTCTCCGTCAGCACCGTCCGCACCTGTCGGACCAGGCCGTCCTTCCCGACCCAGACGTGCATCGGGAAGGAGCTCAGGTGGGTTGCCTGCTTGATGGAGTCCACCGCCTTGCGCATCAGGTCTCGCTGATCGGCGGCGACGAGGCTCGGATACTTGTCGATGTCGATCGTCGCCTTGTAGTGCGTCGTCGGCTCACCGTCGACGGTCTCGGTCCCCACGGTCGTGACCGATCCGCCGGCCGCGCGCAGCCAGTCGACCATCCGGGTCGGGTCGCCGGCGAACTGCGTGAACTGGGAGATGTCGATCCCCGCCCGCTTGCCGACCTCTCCGAGATCGACCTTGATCCAGGGCTTGCCGCCGGACAGGAGCTTCGTCAGCACCGGCAGCCGCATGTAGAGGACGGCGCGGCCGCCGCCGAAGTCCCCGACCTCTTCCCCGACCCAGTCGCTCGGGCTGCCGAGCGCCGCCGCCCCGGCGCCGAGGCCGGCGACGAACTTCGACATGTCGAGCCGCATGTCCATGCGGTGGTTCGTGTTGTCGAGGGTCCCGTTCGCGGTCATGTCCATCCGTCCGCCCGGCAACTTCGAGGACAGCATGGTCACCGTGACCTCGGTCTTCATGCTCGGCGTCCCGGTCGACTTCGTCGCCGCCGCGGCCAGGAACCGGGATGAGCCCGGCGCGATCGGCGCCGAGCCCGGCGACGTGCTCGTGCTTCCACAGCCCGAGAGGAGAAGGGCGGCGCTCGTGGCTGCCGCGACGGCGACGGGACGCAGGGTCATGACTAGTACTTCCGCTCCTGCGGCTGCCACTTGGTCACCGTCACCGGCTTCCAGTCGAGCACCGGTTGGTCGGCGATCCAGCGGACGATCGTGTGCCTCATGTAGTTCGCATCATCGCGGGCCGGGTAGTCGTACGGCCTGGCGTGGGCGCCGCGGCTCTCCTTGCGGGCAAGTCCGGACACCACCATGGAATCGGCAAGCTCGAGCAGGAACCCGAGCTCCAGCGCCTGGGTCAGATCGCTGTTGAAGACGTTGCCCTTGTCCTCGACCACGACCCGCTCGTACCGCTCGCGCAGACCGGCGACGATCTCCTGCTGCTCCAGCATCTGCTCCTCACGGCGGAAGACGCCGAAGTTCTCGTGCATCGTCTGGCCCAGCTCCTCGCGAATCCTCCACGGCCGCTCCCCGTCGGTGCGGTCGAGGAGCTCCTTCAGCTCGCGCTCGCTCTCGGAGACGACTCCCTCCGGGACGGTGACGGTCGTGTTCGCGAGCGCCCACTCGGCGGCGTGGCAGCCGGCGCGCTTCCCGTAGGTGATCGTCTCCATCAGGGCGTTTCCGCCGAGCCGGTTCGCGCCGTGGACCGAGACGCAGGCGCACTCACCTGCGGCGTACAGGCCCTCGAGCTCCGTGCGGCCCCAGACGTCGGTGTCGATGCCACCCATGTGGTAGTGCGCGCCGGGGCGGACGGGGATCGGCTCGTGGATGGGGTCGACGCCGACGAACGTCATCGACAGCTCCCGCGTCCCGTGCAGGCGCTCGACGATCGTCTCGGCGCCGAGGTGGCGCAGGTCGAGCAGGACGTTGCCGTCCACCCCCCGTCCCTCGTCGATCTCGGTCTGCTCAGCGCGCGAGATCACGTCCCGCGAGGCGAGCTCCATCGCGTTCGGCGCGTAGCTCTTCAGGAACCGCTCGCCTTCCGAGTTGAGCAGGTACGCGCCCTCGCCGCGGCACCCCTCCGTGATCAGCACGCCGGACGGCGCGAGCGTCGTCGGATGGAACTGCATCATCTCCATGTCCT
>JBLMYA010000031.1:0-2883 GCA_050258035.1 Verrucomicrobiota bacterium | reverse complement strand
GGGATCACGTGAAAGAGACCCTCCTCTTCCTCCTGCTCGGCCTGGGCACCGGGGCGACGATCGCAGCCATCGCGCTCGGCGTCGTCGTCACGTATCGGGGCTCCGGCTTCATCAACCTGGCGGCGGGCGCGATCGCCATGCTCGCCGGCTTCTCCTTCTGGGCGCTCCGCACCGGAGAGCTCGGCTTCACGCTCGCCACCCCCTTTGCGATCGTCCTCACGTACCTGTTCGTGGGCGTCGTCAGCATCGCGATCGAGCTCGCCGTCTTCCGGCCCCTGCGCACCGCTCCGCCGCTGGCCAAGCTCGTCGCCTCGCTCGGCGTCCTGCTCACTGCGCAGGCGACGATGCTGCTCGCCTTCGGGACCTCACAGCATCCCCAGCCCACGATCATCCCGATCCGCGTCGTCCGGATGCTCGACGGAGCCGTGCCGCTGTCCAGCCTCGTGCTCAGCGGCGCCGTGGTCGCCGTCACAGTCCTGCTCTCGGCCCTCTACCGCTGGACGCGATTCGGGCTCGCGACGCGGGCGGCGTCGGAGAACGACGTCGCGGCACGCCTCGCGGGTCTCTCGCCGAACGAGCTGTCGCTCGCGAACACGCTGATCGCCACCGTCCTGCTCGGCACGCTCGGCATCTTCGCCGGCTCGGTGGCGGCGCTCGACACGACCACGCTGCCCTTCCTCGTCGTGCCGGCGCTCGCCGCCGCCCTCTTCGCCAGGCTCACCTCCTTCGCCGTCGCCTGCGCGTGCGGCCTCGGCATCGGGATGCTCGAGTCGCTGATCGAGCTCGAGTCGACGAAGTCGTGGTTCCCGACCAGCGGAGGGGCGCCGTGGCCGGGCGTCAAGGAGCTGCTCGTCTTCGTGCTCATCGTGGCGGCGATGTTCCTGCGGGGCGCGTCGCTGCCGACACGGGGCGAGCTCGTCGAGCAGCGCCTGCCGTACGTCCCGCATCCGAAGCATCCGTTCGCGCTCGCGATCCCCTCGACGGTCCTCTGCGCGATCGCCCTCGTGGTGCTGCCGTTCGACTTCCGCCAGGCGCTGACGAACTCGCTGATCGGGATCGTGATGGCGCTCTCGCTGGTCGTGATCACCGGCTTCGTCGGTCAGATCTCGGTCGTCCAGCTCGCGCTCGCAGGCGTCGCCGGCTTCACCGTCTCGCATCTCGCCGTCGACGCCGGGGTCGGCTTTCCCCTGGCGCCGCTGGCAGGCATCGCCGCGGCCGTCGTGCTCGGCCTCGTCACGGCGGTGTCGGCGCTGCGCGTGCGCGGGGTGGCTCTCGCGGTGGTGACCATCGCCGCCGCGGTCGCCGTCTTCAACTTCGGCTTCCAGAACGGCACCTGGGGTGGCGGCGCGACCGGTTCGCCGGTGCCGGATCCGAAGCTCTTCGGGGTCAACCTCGGGCCGAACTCCTCCTACCGCGGACTGGACGGGAACGTGCCCAGTCCGGTGTTCGGGTGGGTGGCTCTCGGCGCCACCGTGCTCCTCTGCCTGCTCGTGGTCTCGACGCGGCGCGGTACGCTCGGACAGCGGATGCTCGCCGTCCGCTCGAACGAGCGGGCCGCGGCCGGAGCGGCGATCGACGTCCGCAACGTCAAGCTGACCGCCTTCGGCATCAGCGCGCTCATCGCCGGCGTCGCGGGGACGCTCTACGCCTACAACTTCGGCTCGGTCAGCGCCGATCGCTTCAGCGTGCCGCTCGCCCTGAGCCTGATCGCGTTCGCTTACGCGGGCGGGATCACGCTCGTCTCCGGCGCCGTCTTCGCCGGGCTGATCGCCGCCCAGGGCATCGTCCCGTACGCCCTCGACAAGTGGTTCGGGCTGTCCGGGAACTGGTTCCTGCTGTTCGGGGGCGTTGTGCTGATCTTCACCCTGATCCAGAACCCCGAGGGTGTCGCGGGCTCCTTCTACCGCATGGCGCAGGCCCGGCAGCGGAAGAAGGCGGAGACCGTCTCGGCATGAGCGCCGTGCTCGCCACGGCCGGCCTCTCGGTCCGCTTCGGCGGAGTGCACGCGGTGGAGGAGGTCGATCTCGCCGTCCAGGAGGGGGAGCTCGTGGGCCTCATCGGCCCCAACGGCGCCGGCAAGACGACCTTCATCGACGCCATCACCGGTTTCGTGCGCTACGAGGGCGTGGTCGAGCTCGACGGACGAGACCTCTCGGGGCTTCCTCCGCACGCCCGCGCCCGGCGCGGCCTCGCGCGGACGTGGCAGAGCACCGAGCTGTTCGACGACCTCACGGTGCGCGAGAACCTCGCAGTGGGGGCGGAGCGGCCCTCGTTCCTCGCCCTGACCGGCGAGGTCGTCGGGCGACGGATCCGGGCCGGGAAGTCCGCCGACGAGGCGCTCCGGCTGCTCGACCTCGGGGAGATCGCGGACTCGATGCCTGCCGAGCTGACCCAGGGGCAGCGGAAGCTCGTCGGCGTAGCGCGGGCGATCGCGATGCAGCCTCGGCTCCTCCTCCTCGACGAGCCGGCAGCCGGGCTCGACACGCGCGAGAGCGAGGACCTCGGTCAGAGGCTCCGGCAGATCGCCGACGCAGGGACGACGACGCTGCTGATCGACCACGACATGGGGCTGGTGCTGACGATCTGCGACCGCATCGTCGTGCTCGAGTTCGGGAAGGTGATCGCGGCGGGACGGCCGGACGAGGTGCGCCGCGACGGTCGGGTCGTGGAGGCGTACCTCGGCGGCGGGAGCACCGCGCAGGAGGCCGAGGCGACCGCGGTCGACCGCGAGGCGGGGGCCGACCGGGCGTGAGCGCGCCGGCGCTCGAGATCGACGGCCTCACGGCAGGCTACGACAGCGCCGCCGTGATCCGCGACGTCTCGCTCGAGGTGGCGCGCGGCGAGGTCGTCGCGCTCCTCGGCGCCAACGGCGCGGGCAAGACG
>JBLMYA010000030.1:0-25736 GCA_050258035.1 Verrucomicrobiota bacterium | reverse complement strand
CGCGCTCGGCCGCGCGCGCCGCCCACGCCACGTCGAATCCCTGCGAGGTCTTCAATTCCGTCGTCGTCATCCGACCGAGCCCTCCATCTGGAGCTGGATCAGCCGGTTCATCTCGACGGCGTACTCCATCGGCAGCTCCTTGACGATCGGCTCGATGAAGCCCGACACGATCATGGCCGCCGCCTCGTCCTTGTTGATCCCCCGGCTCTGCAGGTAGAAGAGCTGCTCGTCGCCGATCTTCGACACCGTCGCCTCGTGGCCGATCGTCACCTGGTCCTCCTCGATCTCCATGTAGGGGTAGGTGTCGGAGCGCGACGCCTCGTCGAGGATCAGCGCGTCGCAATTGACCGTGCTCTTGCAGTCGTGGGCGCCCTTCGCGACCTTGACGAGCCCGCGGTAGCCCGCGCGCCCGCCGTCCTTGCTGATCGACTTCGAGACGATCTTGCTCGACGGGTGCGGCGCGGCGTGCACGACCTTGCCGCCGGCATCCTGGTGCTGGCCGCGCCCCGCGAAGGCGATCGACAGGATCTCGGCGCGCGCGCCGGGCTCCATCATGTAGACGGACGGGTACTTCATCGTCAGCTTCGAGCCGAGGTTGCCGTCGACCCACTCCATCGTCGCGTCGCGGTAGGCGACGGCGCGCTTCGTCACCAGGTTGTAGACGTTGTTCGACCAGTTCTGGATCGTCGTGTAGCGGCAGCGCGCGCCCGGCTTGACGATGATCTCGACCACCGCCGAGTGCAGCGAGTCGGACGAGTAGATCGGCGCCGTGCAGCCCTCGACGTAGTGCACGTAGGCGCCCTCGTCGACGTTGATCAGCGTGCGCTCGAACTGGCCCATGTTCTCGGCGTTGATCCGGAAGTAGGCCTGGAGCGGCATCTCGATCGAGACTCCCGGCGGCACGTAGATGAACGACCCGCCCGACCAGACCGCCGAGTTGAGCGCCGCGAACTTGTTGTCGTTCGGGGGAATCGTCTTCCCGAAGTACTGCTTGACGAGCTCCTCGTGCTCGCGCAGGCCCGAGTCCATGTCGAGGAAGAGCACGCCCTTCGCCTCGAGATCGGCCTGGAGCTTGTGGTAGACGACCTCGCTCTCGTACTGCGCGCCGACGCCGGCGAGGAACTTGCGCTCGGCCTCGGGGATCCCGAGCCGGTCCCACGTGTTCTTGATGTCGGGCGGCAGGTCCTCCCACGACGAGGCCTGCTTCTCGGTCGGCTTGATGTAGTAGTAGATGTTGTCGAAGTCGATGCCCGACATGTCGCCGCCCCAGCGCGGCAGCGGGCGGGCCTCGAAGTAGTCGAGCGCCTTGAGGCGGAACTTCCGCATCCACTCGGGTTCGTCCTTGTGCGCGGAGATCGCCTCGACGACCTCCTTCGAGAGCCCGCGCCCCGACTTGAAGAAGTAGTTCTCCTCGTCGTGGAAGCCGTACTTGTAGTCGGAGCCGATCTCGGCGACGACCTGCGTCTCGGTCTTCTCGCTCATGCTGTTGCCTCCTCGAGCTCGGGAATGAAGGTCTTGTAGCCCTCTGCCTCGAGCTGCTGGGCCAGCTCCGGCCCGCCCTCGGCGACGATCCGGCCGTCGGCGAACACGTGCACGAAGTTCGGCTTGATGTAGGCGAGGACGCGCGGGAAGTGGGTGATCACCAGCGCGCCCATGTCGGTTCCGACGAGCGTGTTCACTGCGTTGCCGACCACCTTGAGCGCGTCGATGTCGAGTCCGGTGTCGGTCTCGTCGAGGACGGCGAGGCGCGGCCTCAGCATCGCGAGCTGGAGCATCTCCATCTTCTTGCGCTCGCCGCCCGAGAAGCCGTCGTTGATGTAGCGCTGCGCGAGCTCACGGGAGACCTTCAGCTCTTCCATTCGCGCAAGCAGCTCTTTCCGAAACTCGGGGATCCGGATCGGGTCGTCCTGGCCGGCGCGCGCCTTGCGGAGTGCGTTGATCGAGGAGCGGAGGAAGTTGGTCACGGTCACGCCCGGCACGGCGTGCGGGTACTGGAAGGCGAGGAAGAGCCCGCGCTGCGCGCGCTCGTTCGCCTCGAGCTCGACCAGGTTCTCGCCGTCGAAGAGGATCTCGCCGTCGGTGATCTCGTAGGCGGGGTGTCCCATCAGAGCGTAGGCGAGAGTCGACTTGCCCGAGCCGTTCGGGCCCATCACGGCGTGCACCTGGTCGAGGTCGACCGCCAGGTCGACACCCTTGACGATCTCCTTGCCGGTCTCCTCGTGCGAGACGCGCAGATTCTTGATCTCCAACAGAGCCATCGCTTCTGAGTCTAGCCAAGGCGATTCGGCATCCGGGTCGGTGCGCGAGGCGCTACGCTAGCGGTATGCCGGAGATCGGTATTGCAGGCCTGGTCGTAATCCTGATCGTCGCCCTGCTCGTGTTCGGCCCGAAGCGGCTCCCCGAGATGGGCCGCTCGCTCGGCAAGGGCATGCGCGAGTTCAAGGACTCGATCAGCGGCAAGGACGACGCGCGCGAGATCCCGCCGCCGTCCACCGACGACAGGCCACCCACCAGCTAGGACAATGAGGCCGTTTCCGCGGCGGCTTCGCCACGGCGAGGAGGTCACACTCGTCGAGCACCTCGGCGAGCTGAGGACCCGGCTGATCGTGTGCTTGCTGGCGATCGGGATCGCGTTCGTGGTCACGTACGTCTTCCACGGTCGGATCCTCGACTGGCTGAACCGACCGCTGCCCGACAACCTGAAGAAGCCGGCCACGTTCAGCCCGATCGAGCCGTTCGCCACCTCGATCTGGGTCAGCCTCTGGGCCGCACTGATCATCGCGCTGCCGATCGTCTTCTGGCAGCTCTGGGCGTTCCTCGCCCCCGCCTTCACCGAGCACTACCAGCGCTCGATGTCGATCCTGGTCGCGTTCGCCGCCATCCTCGGACTCGGCGGGCTGGCCTTCGGCTACTTCGTCATCCTGCCGCCGGCGATCCACTTCCTGACCAACTACGACTCCTCGCACTTCGAGATCCTCCTTCGCGCCAAGGACTACTACCGCTTCGTCAGCTTCGTCCTCCTCGGCGTGGCACTCGCGTTCGAGGTGCCGGTGTTCGTGCTCGGGCTCGTCCGGCTGAGGATCCTCTCGGCGGCCCGGCTGCGCCGGACCTGGCGTATCGGCGTCTTCCTGATGACCGTGATCGGAGTTCTTCTGCCGGGCGTCGATCCGGTGACGACGATCCTCTCCGTGATCCCGCTGGTTCTGCTCTACGTTCTCTCGATCGGGCTGGCCACGTTCTTCGAACCCCGCTGGCGGCAGGCGCGCGAAGCACCGGTTCAGGCGACCGAGCTCTGACGACGGGAGAACGAGAGCTGCAGGGCCGGCGTCACGGTCGCGCCGGCGTCAGCCCCCCGGCCGCCGACGCACGGACGTAGCTCGACCCTGCACCCTGGCCCTACCCGGAGCGACGGGCGTGAAACAGACCCGTCTTGACCGTCCACCGAGGCAGGCGTATAGTCGCGCCGCGGCCGATGACTCCTCCTGCGACAGCAGAACGCGTCTCCGATCTCTTCCTGCGGCTGGGTGACGATTCCGGCCTGCTCGCCGAGTACGGGCGGGATCCCGAGCAGACGATGGCTGCCGCGGGATTGAGCGGCGAGCAGGTCGCCACGGTGCTGGGCGAGGAGCCCGAGCGCGTGCGTGCCCTGGTCGACGCGGAGTTCGCCGCCGACGCGCAGCGCCGCCGGCTGATCGTGACCCCGCGGATGGTGATCATGACCGCACCCTCCGAGGACGACGAGGAGGAGCCGGCGGAGCCGGAGCCGTCCCAGCCGGAGCCGTCCCAGCCACAGCCGGAACCCTCCCGGCCGGAACCGAAGCCGAAGCCCAAGCATCGGGTTGGCTGAGGCCTCCGCGCGCCGGGGCGGGCGCGGGTCGCTGACCGTGGTGGGAACCGGCATCGACGCCGTCACGCAGCTGACGCCGGCTGCTCGAGCCGCGATCGAGACGTCCGACGAAGTCCTGTACCTGGTCGGGGATTCCGTGAGCGCACTGCGGATCGTCAGTCTCAACGACCACGCTCGGTCGCTCGACCACTTGTACGGGCCGGACAAGGACCGGCGGCAGACGTATGCAGAGATCGCCGACTCGATCGTCGACGCCGTCGTCGGGGGCGCCGACGTCTGTGCGGTGTTCTACGGCCACCCCGGGGTCTTCGCCTATCCGGGCCACGAGGCGATCGCCCGCGTACGACGAGCCGGATTGCCGGCTCGGATGCTGCCGGCGGTGTCCGCGCTCGACTGCCTTGTCGCCGACCTCGGCCTCGATCCCGGGGACACGGGGCTCCAGAGCTACGAGGCGACGCACTTCCTGCTGCACGAGCCGCCGGTCGACCCCCAGGCGATGCTCGTGCTCTGGCAGGTGGGAATGATCGGAGAGACCGGCGGCGCCGCAACGCCGGCGGTCGTGGCCCGATTTCGGAAGCTCGTCGAGCGTCTTCGCGACGAGTGTGGCCCGGAGCGCCAGGCGCTGCTCTACGAGGCGTCGCCGTACCCGGGCGGCCGCCCCGCCGTCGCGCTCTTCCGCCTCGGCGACGGCGACCTGCCCGCACCGTCGCCCGTCTCGACGCTGTGCGTCCCGGCTCGTACGGCGGCGCCGATCGACGTCGGGCCCGAGGGTTGATCGCGCTCAGCCGGCGCTGACTTCCAGGCCGAGACGTTCGCGCGCCTCGCGCGCGCCGACGCTGTTCCCCTTGGCCTCGTAGAGCTCGAGAGCGGCCTGCGCCGCCTCCCGGGCCTCGCCGTTCCACCCGTCGCAGGCGAGAACGTCGGCGAGCGCAAGCCGTGCGTCGGCCCGCATGCTCGTGGCGTCCGTTCGGTCCGCGATCGCAATCGCCTCGCGGGCGAGCTGCTCTGCTTCGGAGCCGGCGCCCCCGGCGGCGCGGATCCGCGCGCTGGACAGGCGCCAGAGAATCTGCAGCTCCGCGTCGTCGGGATTGCCCCCGCGGGCGGCCTCGGCGACCATCGCGTCCGCCTCCTCGTCGCGTCCCAGGCGGTGGAGTGCCGCGGCCAGGTAGACGGCGAGCCCCGCAAGGTTTCCGTGCTCCCCGAAGGTCTCCAGCATCCGGTAGCCGTCGCGGAAGTACGCCTCGGCCGCGGCGGCGTCCCCGGCCAGGAGCTCGATCTGTCCGGCATGAAGCCGGTGCGCGGAGGCGACCAGCATCTGCCCGCCGACCTCCTCCAGGACCGACCCTGCGGCCGCGATCCGGGATCGCGCCTCTTCGAGGCGCCCGCCGATCGCCTCGATGTAGGAGGTGTGAGCATCGAGCATTGCCGCGAGCATCCGGTCGTTCGCGGACTGGGTCGCAAGCTCGCCGCACAGCTGCAACGCGTCCGGAACCGGCATCGGCCCGTACATCGCCGCGCGCGCGAGCCCCATCTGCATGTTCGCCCGGAAGCGGGTGCCGGCGTCGCGATCTGCCGCGAGCGCGCGTTCGAGCGCGTCCTGCATGCGGCCGATCTCCAGGCGCATCCAGTAGACCTCGGCGATCAGCCACCAGGTGTGGGCGAGACCGACGACGTCGCCGATCCGCTCGAACAGCGGAACAGCCGTCAGCGCCGCATGCAGCACCGAGTCGGTGCCTTCCGACGGGTTCGTGTACCAGCGCAGGAAGGCGCGGTCGAGCGTCGCACGCTGGGCCAGGGACTCGAGGCCCATCGAGGCGCCGCCCTCGGCCGCCTCGCGCAGGCACGACTCGGCCTCCTCCAGGCGGCCGACCTCGCGGAACGCATGGGCGAGTTCGATCAGGAACTCGAGTCGCTGGGGATCCTCCGCGGGAAGCAGCGCCACCGTCCGCTCGAACAGCGACACGGCGGCGGCACTGTCCCCGAGCAGACGCGCGCGCTGCGCCGCGGCTCCGAGCCGGGCCGCAGCCTCCACGGCGAGCACGCGGGCGTGGTCGTCGGACGGATCGAGCTCCGCGCGGGCGCGGGCCGCCTGCTCCAGGTGGTAGCCGCAGATCTCGCCTGCCTCGATCCCGCGCTCGAAGCGTGTGTCGATGAACCGCGCGAGACGCTCGTGCAGCTCCGCACGCATGCTCTTCGGCAGGGAGGCGTACGCAGCGTCGCGGACGAGAATGTGCCCGAAGCGGAAGTCGTCGTCGGCGCCGGACGAGGTCGGCTCCGGACGGACGAGCTCTTTCCGGACGAGAGCCTGAAGGTGGACGCCCACGCGGGAGCGCGTCTCGTCGGGGACGAGCGCAGCGACCGCTCTCCACGGGAAGACCTCGCCGATGACGGCTGCGTGCTCGATCACCGAGCGCTCTCCCGGCTCGAGACGATCGAGACGCGCGGCGAGCAGGGCGCTGATCGTCGGCGGCAGCTCCAGGTGGCGCGGGTCGGCGGTGAGGCTCCAGCCCCCGTCGTCCTGGCGGAGGGCGCCCTCGTCGATCAGCATCCGCAGGAGCTCTTCGACGAAGAGCGGATTCCCGTCCGCCGCCGCCGCGACTCGGTCTCCCGCCTCCTCCCTGAGCTCGCCTTCGAGCAGATTGGCGATCAGGAGCCGGATGTCGTCGTCCCGGAGCTCCTCGAGCGCGATCGTCGTCACGCGCGACTGCAGTGCCGCCCAGAGCGGGCGGAGATCGAGAAACTCCGGGCGGGCGAGACAACAGAAGAGAAGCGGGACCCCCCGACTGCGCGCGCTCACGTACTCGAGCAGGTCGACGAAGACCGGCTCGGCCCACTGCAGGTCCTCGATGACGACGAGGAGCGGTCTCGCGCGCGCGAGCTCTTCCAGCAGCCGCCGGACCGACCAGAAGATCTCGTCGGCGCTCGCCTCACCGCCGAGCGCGAGTACGGCCGTGACCCCCCGCACGATCTGATCGGCATCCTCCACGCCGTCGAGCAGACGGGAAAGACGGGCGTGTGCCACCGACGGCGGCTCGTCGCCGTGCAGACCGGCGACCTGGCGAATGACCTCGACCAGCGGCCAGTACGTGATCCCGTCGCCGTACGGGAGGCAGCGGCCGCTGACGTGGTGGGCGTCCGGATAGGCGGCGACGAACTCGCGGGAGAGCCTGGTCTTCCCGATGCCCGCAGGCCCGAGCACCGTGACCAGCCGGCACTCGCGGGTGGCCAGCGCCTCGTCGAAGACCCCTTTCAGTACGGCGAGCTCGTCCACGCGCCCGACCAGGGGCGAGTCCAGCCTCCGCGCAACTCCAGGCGCTCCGGACGTGACCGTGCGCAGCCGGTAGGCCTGCATCGCGTGTCTCTTTCCCTTGAGCGAGATCGGGGGCAGCTGATCGACCTCGACCGCGTTGCGGACGAGCGCGTAGGTGGCCGGCCCGAGCAGCACCTCACCCTGCTGGGCCGCCTCCTCGAGCCGCTTGGCCGTGTTGACCGCGTCGCCGGTGACCAGCCTCTCCCCGGTCACGTCTCTGCCCGCAACGACTTCGCCGGTGTTGACGCCGACCCTCAGCGCGAGCTCGACTTTCGGCCCACCCGGATCGTCCGTCAGCCGTGGAACCGCCTCGTGCAGTTCGGCTGCAGCCCGCACCGCACGAAGAGCGTCGTCCTCGTGCACGGCCGGAACGCCGAAGACGGCCATGACCGCATCGCCGATGAACTTCTCGACCGTCCCGCCGTGACGCTCGAAGATGTCGCGCGCGCGGGTGAAGTAGCGGTCGAGCACGTGCCGGAGCGCTTCGGGGTCGAGCTGCTCCCCGAGCCCCGTCGAGTCGGCCACGTCGCAGAACACGACCGTGACCGTCTTGCGCACCTCGCCGGCGGCTTGGCCGGCGAGTGGAGCGCCGCAGGCCGAGCAATAGCGGGCGCCTGCGGCGTTGTCCGCTCCGCAGCTAGGACATACGGACACGTCCGGAGTGTACGACCGGCCCTTTCTCACTGCGAGATCCTGGCGGGTGCGCGTCTACGGGAGGTCGCGCCGCGCGAACGCGGCCAGGCCGGCCGCCCCGACGAGCATCAGGTAGGCGACCGACCAGATCACCACCCCCACGCCCGCGCCCGCGGAGCCGCCGAAGGGCCCGAGCTCCAGCGCGAACCGCTCGAAGCCGGTCGTCCCCGAGGTCAGCACGTGCAGGCCGTTCTGGTAGAGCGCCTCGAACGGGAGCGCCCACGACGCCCAGCGCCCGATCGAGCGGAGCGCCTCGGATCCGATCGCGCGGCCGATCTGGGCGAGCAGGCCCGCGACCAGACCGCCGCCGAAGATCATGAAGATCGCGATCCCGTTGGCGGTGGCGGAGAGGAAGATCGACCCCAGCAATGAGAGCGCAACCACGATCACGACGGCGAGGGCGAGCTCGGCCCCTGCTGCGACGACGTTGTCCGGCCACCAGCCCCCGATCAGCCCGGTGGTGACCGTCTCGATCGCGAACAGGACGGCCACGTAGAGAGCGCAGACGCCGGCGGCGGCGAGGAAGCGTGCGAGCAGAAGGGTGCTTCGACCGATCGGGCGCACGACCAGCGGCTGGAGCAGCCCCCGTTCGGCGTCGCCGCGGACGACGCCCAGGGTCAGGAAGACGGCGAGCACCGTCCCCAGGAACAGGCTCGCGAACATGGCCAGGCCGAGCACCGTCGCTCCGGTGACCACCGTCGGATCGAGGCCGAGCTGGTCGGGCGGCACGAAGGAGGTCGTGTCGCGGAAGGCGCGCCAGACGCCGATCCCGTACAGCGCGAGGAAGGCGATCGAGAGCAGCAGGACGATCAGGAAGACCTTTCGCCGCATGCTCTCACGGAGCGCGTAGCCGACGATGATCCCGACCTGCCTCATCCGGGACCGGATCCGCCCTTGGACACTGCATCCTCCGGGCGCGGAGGCGAGACCGCGTTCTCGCCGGCGCGCATGGTCCGCTCGCCATGCGACCCCGAGAAGGCTCGCGGGGGAACCATGGGTTTCCCCGCGTTGTCGACCGCCTCCAGGTAGACGTCCTCGAGTGACGTCGCGAGGACGCGCACGCCGTAGACACGCTCTCCCTTCTCGACGAGCCGAGCGACGATCGCCGGCGCATCGTCCCGCGTCGCGCCGTCGAACAGCCGCACGCCGGAGCCCGTCTCGACCTCGACACCGCAGGCCCGCGAGAGCTCGGCCGGACTGCCCTCGGCGACCAGCCGACCCCGGGAGATGATCGCCACCCGGTCGCACACCAGCTCGATCTCGCTGAGCAGGTGCGAGTTGAGGAGGACAGCGTGTCCGCGCGACCGCAATTCCTCGAGCAGGACGCGGACGGTCCGGCGCCCGGACGGGTCGAGTGCGCTCGTCGGCTCGTCGAGGAGAAGGACGCGCGGGGAGCCGATCAGCGCCTGAGCGATGCCGAGCCGCTGCTGCATGCCCTTCGACATCTGCTCGACCCGCCGGTCGCGCGCCTCCGCGAGGCCGACGAGCTCGAGGAGCTCACCGCGCTCGGACGCACCACCCGCCGACCCGGCGAGATGCTGGTGGAGGACGAGGAGCTCGTCGGCGCTGACCCAGCCGGGGAAGCGGAAGAGCTCCGCCAGGTAGCCGAGCGAGCGCCTCGCCGCCGCCGAGCCGGCAGGCGCACCGCAGATCTCCGCCGCCCCTTCGGTCGGTCGGACGAGGCCGCAGGCGATCTTGACCAACGTCGACTTGCCCGCTCCATTCGGCCCGAGCAGCCCGACGAGCTCGCCGTCGGCGACCTCCAGGTCGACCCCGTCCAGCGCGCGCAGGCGACCGTACCGCTTCCCCAAGCCGCGGACGGCGAGCGCAGGAGCCATCGCGTCGAGTCTAGGCGGCGGAACGCACTACGATCGGACGGTGTCCGCAGCCGCTACCCCGTACCCCAAGATCGAGCTCCACGTCCACCTCGAGGCGACGATCCAGCCCGAGACCCTGCTCGCAATCGCAAGGCGAAACGGAGAGACGCTCCCGGCCCAGACGGTCGAGGGGCTTCGCGAGCTCTACCGCTTCCGCGACTTCGACCACTTCATCGAGGTCTGGATCCTGACCACGAACTGCCTGCGGACCGAGGCCGACTTCCGCCAGGTCGTCGTCGACTACGCCGCCGAGGCGAAGCGGCATGGTGCGGTCTACCTGGAGGCGATCTTCTCGCCGATCGAGCGCACCTGGCGCGGCGTCTCCTGGGACGAGATCTTCAGCGGCTACTGCGACGGGGCCCAGGAGGCGCGGGAGCTCCACGGCGTCGAGGTTCGGCTCGGCCCGGACATCACCCGTAGCGCCCCGATCGAGGACGCGTTCGCGCTCGTCGGGCGCGCGGCCGGATACCGCGACCGCGGAGTGGTCGCGGTCGGACTGGGCGGAGAGGAGGCGCACTATCCGAACGCGCTGTTCGCCCCCGCGTTCCGGGCGGCGCGCGAGGCGGGCCTCGGCTCGGTTCCCCACGCCGGCGAGGTGGTCGGGCCGGAGTCGGTGCGCAGCGCGCTCGACCTGCTCGAGCCGAACCGCATCCGCCACGGCTTCCGCGCGATCGACGATCCGGCGCTCGTCCGGGAGCTCGCCGACCGCGGCCTCGTCCTCGACGTGACCCCGATCTCGAACGTGCGCACCGGCACCGTCCGCTCCCTGGCGGAGCACCCCCTGCCGTTGCTCGTCGCCGCGGGCGTGCGCTGCTCCGTCTCGACCGACGACCCGGTGATGTTCGACACCGACCTCACCCGGGAGTACGAGGCCGCCGAGCGACTCGGGATCGAGCCGAGGGCCCTGTACGAGAACGCGCTCGCCGGCGCGCTCTGCGACGAGGACACGAAGGCGCGCCTGGCCGAGATCGCCGCGACGTACGACTGGGAGCCGATCGCGGCCGAAGCCCGGTAGGCTGTTCGTTCGACATGGCACGGGCCGCGGCAAAGCAACGGCCTCCTGCCCGCCGTCACGACACGGGCCGGAAGCACAAGGACTCGGGCGGGCAGCGCTACGAGGACACGCTCTTCTTCAACCGGCTGCGCACGCACGCCAAGTGGGTGTTCGTGCTCCTGATCGTGGTCTTCGGCCTCGGTTTCGTGCTCCTCGGCGTCGGCTCCTCCGGCCTCGGTCTCGGCGACATCTTCAGCGGCATCCGCGGCGGCGGCGGCAACGCGTCGATCGACAAGCCGTTGAAGGCGACAGAGAAGAATCCGAAGGACGCACAGGCGTGGAGGGAGCTGGCGACCGCCTACGACGCGAAGGGCGATTACGCGTCCGGCCTCTCCGCCTGGCAGCAGTACACACAGCTGCGCCCGAAGGACGTCGACGGGCTGAACGCGCTCGCGCAGGACTACGGACAGGAGCTCCAGACCCAGGCGGCCGCGGCGCAGGGCGCCCAGGCCGAGCTCCAGCAGTCGCAGCCGAACAACCTCGGACCGAGCTCGACGTCCCCGCTCGGCCGTGCGCTCGGCAACCTCTCGAACCCGCTCGAGCAGTCCGTGAGCGCCGAGGCGAGCTCGCGCTACCAGGCCGCGCTCACCGCCTACCAGCAGACGGCTTCGCTGCTCGTCGCCACCTATCAGAGGCTCTCCAAGCTCCAGCCGTCCGAACCCGGCGTCCAGCTCCAGCTGGCCCAGGCGGCAGAGAGCATCGGGGACGCCACGATTGCGATCGCCGCCTACAAGCGGTTCATCGAACTCGCGCCCGACGACGCCTCTGCGCCGCAGGCGAGGGCACGGATCAAGACGCTCGAGAAGCAGATCGCCGGCTCGTCCTCGACGGCGCAGGGTTAGACTCCTGCAGCACCGGAGAGGGATCTGCTTCTCGTACTGCGAGCTCGAGGGGACACCGTGAACGTCGCTTTCACAAGGGGGTCGACAAAGCGCCGCGCCCTGGTGCCGGCCGTCGCGCTCGCGGGTCTCGTGCTCCTCTCCGCCGGGTGCGGGACCGGCGGCCTGTCGAGCGGCAAGGCGGATTTGACGAACGGTAAGCAGCTCTTCGTCCAGAAGTGCGGCTCCTGTCACACGCTCGCCGCCGCAGGGACGCAGGGCACGATCGGCCCGAACCTCGACAACGCTTTCTCCGGACCTCGCGAGCAGGGCTTCAAGGAGTCGAGCATCCGCAACGTCGTCCACGACCAGATCCTCTTCCCCGTCACGAATCCCTCGGGCGTCGACGTCGGCCCGAACGGCGTCGAGAAGAAGGTGACCGGGATGCCGGCCAAGCTGGTCACGGGCGAGGACGCGAACGACGTCGCCGCCTACGTCGCCTCCGTCGCAGGTCTGTCCGTCGGCGCCACGGGCACGACCACGCCTGCGCCGGCTCCGCCGCCTGCCCCGACGACGACCCAGGCGACGAGCACGCAGCGGACGACGACCCGGGCGACGACCACGCAGGCGGCCACCTCCGGCGGGGGCGGCGCGAACCTCGCCGCCCAGGGCAAGCAGGTGTTCGAGAGCGCCGGCTGCGCGAGCTGCCACACGCTCAAGGACGCGGGCGCCGGCGGCACCGTCGGTCCGAACCTGGACGACAGGAAGCCCTCGCGGGACAAGGTCGTCGAGCGGGTGACGAACGGCAAGGGCGTGATGCCCTCGTTCAAGGGCCAGCTGACCCCGCAGGAGATCGCCGCCGTCGCCACGTACGTCTCGACTGTCGCCGGCAGATAACGCCGCCAGCTTGACAACACCGGGGTCGGGGCGTACGCCTTGCCGGTGGTCAACCTGCCGCGCGGAACCGTCACCTTTCTCTTCACCGACATCGAGGGCTCGACGCGGCTGCTGAAGCAGCTCGGAGACCGGTATCGGGACGTCCTGGACGCCCATCGCCGGATCCTCCGCGACGCTGCCGAAGCTCGAGACGGCCGCGAGGTCGACACCCAGGGCGATTCGTTCTTCTTCGCCTTCGCCCGCGCCAACGCGGCACTCGGGGCTGCCGTCGTCGCCCAGCGCACGCTCGCCGAGCACGAGTGGCCCGACAACGCCCAGGTTCGCGTCCGCATGGGGTTGCACACGGCCGAGCCGGAGGTCGGAGAGGAGCGGTACGTGGGTCTCGGGGTGCACCGGGCGGCGCGCATCGGCGCGGCGGCGCACGGCGGCCAGGTGCTGCTGTCGAGCAGCACCCGCCCGCTGGTCGACGAGGAGGTCGGAGGAGTATCGGTGCGGGAGCTGGGCCTCTACCGGCTGAAGGACTTCGACCAACCCGAACGGCTGTACCAGCTGGACATCGACGGCCTCCGGTCGAAGTTCCCTCCGCTCCAGGCCGAGGCAGCGCCGTCCCGCAGGAGGCGACTGCTGTTGCTCGGCGTAGTAGTGCTGGTTGCCTGCCTTGCCGCAGCCGCTCTCTTCGCCTTCACCGGCGGCGGAGGGAGCGACGTCACGGTCGGCCCGACCTCCCTCGCCGTCATCGACCCGAAGTCCAACACGGTCGACGACGCGATCGACCTCGGCTTCAGGTCCAACCTGATCGCCGCCGGTGAGGGCGCGATCTGGGTGGTCGATCCGGGCGGTAGCACGCTGTGGCGTATCGACCCACGTACCCGCGAGAAGAGAAGCTTCGGGATCGCCGTCGGTGCCGGCGACATCCCGTTCGGAGTCGCCGCCGGGGCGGGCGCTGTCTGGGTCGCCGTCCTCCGCGGCTCGAGGGAGGTGGTTCTCGAGTTGGGGCCGAGCGTCGGCGATCTGCGCCGCACGATCCCGTACGGCGGCCCGGCCGAGGCACCTCCGCTCTACAAAGTCCAGCCCCTCGTAGTCGGGGCGGGCTCCGTGTGGGCGATCGACCCATCGGGCGGGAGCATCTGGCGCGTTCCGGTTCGCGCCGGGCGCGCAAGCAAGCTCGCCGAGGGTCTCGATGCGCTTTCGCTCGCCGCGGGCGGCGGGACGGTCTGGGTGGCCGGCTCGACCGGCGTCGAGAAGCTCGACGCCGTGACGGGCGATGAGCTCGGGTCGACGCCGGTCGGCGTTCTGACCCCCAGCGAGACTGCTTCGGTCGCACTCGGAGCCGACGCGGCCTGGTTCACCGCAAGCGGCGCCCAGAAGCTCTCGAGACTCGATCCGGAGTCGGTCGCCACGACCGACACCTTCCCGGTGGGCCGAGGTCCCACCGGGATCGCAGTCGAGGAGGGCGCGGTCTGGGTCGCGAACAGCCGCGACAGAACCGTCTCGCGCGTCGACCCGCACGGCGGGACAGCACGCACGATCGACCTCGGGGGCCAGACGCCAGGCGGTGTCGCCGCCGCCTACGGCGCGGTCTGGACCAGCCCGGGCGAGCCTCGCTCCTGAGGTTTACTCGCACGCGTTGCCGCCCCTAGAATCGACCTCCGGGAAGGAGGTGAGGCGCAAATTGGCGCGGTTGGCACGGGTCTGGATCGTCAGCCTCACGATCGGGGCAGGTCTGCTCGTGTCGACAGCCGCAGGGGTCGCCGACCAGGCGAAGCAGAAGGGGGGCACGCTGCAGATCAGCAGAGGCCGAGACATCGACTCGGTCGACCCGGCACTCGCCTATCTCCCGGACAGCTGGATGCTCGAGTTCGCTACCTGCGCGAAGCTCTACAACTTTCCCGACAGGCCGGCGCCCGAGGGCGCTGTCCCGGTTCCCGAGGTGGCGACGGACTTCCCGACACTCTCCCCAGACGGAAAGACGCAGACGATCCGGCTCAGACGCACGTTCCGGTTCAGCACGGGCCGGCCGGTCACAGCAGCCAACTTCGTCGCCGCCTTCAACCGCGACGCAAGCCCGAAGCTCCAGTCGCCGGCGACGGCCTACCTGCACGAGATCGCGGGGGCTGACGCGGTGATCCAAGGGAAGGCGCAGTCGATCTCCGGCCTCAGGGCCCTTGGCCCCTACACGCTGCAGATTCGCACAACTCGACGGCTGGCCGACCTCCCGGTGCGGCTGTCGATGCCGTTCTTCTGCCCGATCGGGGTCGACACCCCGGCCGAGGAGATCGACGACCCGCCCGGCTCCGGGCCCTACTACGTCGCCTCCCGCGTTCCCAACCGCCAGGTCGTGCTGGAACGCAACCGCTTCTACCGCGGATCACGGCCCGCAAACGTCGACCGAATCGTCATGACGGTCGCCGGCTCGGCCGCCTGCCACGAAGCAGTCGAACATGACCAGCTGGACTACTGCGCCGGTGCAGGGGTTCCCCAGGGCGAGTACCGCGAGCTCGTGGCCAGCTATGGCCTGAATCGGAAGGACGGACGGTTCTTCTTCAACCCGACGCTCGGGATGTCGTACTTCGTCTTCAATCACGACCGCCCGGCGTTCAAGGGGCCCGGGCAGATCCCGCTGAAGCAGGCGATCAACTGGGCGATCGACCGGCCGGCACTCGTACGGGCGGCCGGGTACCTGGCCGGAAAACGAGTCGATCACATTCTCCCGCCCGCCCTCAACCGCTCCCCGAGCATCTACCCGCTCGGAGGCGTTTCCGTGCAAAGCCTGCGGCAGGCGCGGGCACTCCTGGCGAAGGCCAGGGTCAGACCCAGCAAGCTCGTCCTCTATGCGAGCAACGCCGGATCCGATCCGGCCATGGCCCAGGTGTTCCGTTTCAACCTGAGACGCATCGGGATCGACGTCGACGTCAAGTATTTTCCGATCTCCTCGTTCTATGGGGTGGTCGGCACCCGGGGAGAGCCCTTCGACGTCGCACTGTTTGGCTGGATCCCCGACTACGCAGATGGCTTCGCCGTGTTCGGCCCGCTCCTGGACGGCAACCATCTGACGCCCACCGACAACAACAACATCGCCTACTTCGACCAGCCGAAGTACAACCGTGCGATCGAACGCATCGGGAGCTTGGCCGGGGAGAGCCGAGGCCAGGCGTGGGCAGATCTCGACGCCGAAATGATGCGAGACGATCCGCCGATGGCACCGGTGATGGCAGCCGCGAGGACCGACTACGTCTCGCAGAGCTACGGCTGCTTCGTCTTCCAACCGGTCATCGGCCGCCCGGACCTGGTCGCGGCCTGCAAGACGTAGACGGCCCAACGCCACCCCCGCTCCGAGCTTTACTCAGCCACCCGGGCGCCCTAGGATCGGCGCGGAAGGAGGCGAGGTGGTGAACCGTACGTGGCTCGCTTTCGTGAGTCTCGCGCTCGCGGCCGGGTTGCTGGCAACCTGCGTGGCAGCCGATGCCGCTCGAAGCGGAGGAACGCTCCGCCTCAGCTCGATTCTGGACGTCGACTCCGTCGATCCGGCGATCGCCTACGCACCCCAGTCGTTGATGCTCGAGTACGCCACCTGCGCGAATCTCTACAACTACCCGGACGCACCTGGGGCGAAGGGGACGACCGCAGCCCCCGAGGTAGCGACAGGCTCTCCCCAGGTCTCCCCGGATGGGAAGACCCAGACGATCGATCTCCTGCACACCTACCGCTTCGACTCCGGCGCCCGCGTCACCGCGGCGAACTACGTCGCCGCGTTCAACCGGGATGCCAGCCCGACGCTCAAGTCGTCCGCCGCCGACGTCGGCTACCTGAACGACGTCGTCGGCGCGGAGGCGGTCATGGCCGGCAAGGCGCAGACGATCTCGGGCGTCAAGGCACTCGGACCTTACAGGCTGCAGATCCGGACGACGAAGCCGGTGCCCGACCTGGTTTCCCGCCTGACGATGCCCTTCTTCTGCCCCATCGCCGTCGACACCCCGCCCCACGAGATCGACGATCCGCTGGGCTCGGGCCCGTACTACATCGCCTTGCGCGTCCCCAACCGCAAGGTCGTGCTCGAGCGCAACCGCTTCTACAAGGGAGGGAGACCGGCGAACGTCGACCACATCGTCTACACCGTCGGGCCGGGCCAGGAGGCCTGCCGGCAGGCAATCGAACAGGACGAGCTCGACTGGTGCGACTTCCTCGCGGACAGCGACTACCGCGCGATTGCCGCCGAGTACGGGATCAACAGGCCGAACGGCCGGTTCTTCTTCAACCCGACACTCGCGACCGGGTACTTCGCCTTCAACCACGACCGGCCGGCGTTCAAGGGTCGGGGCCAGATCCCGCTGATGGAGGCGATCAACTGGGCGATCGACCGGCCGGCGCTCGTGCGGGCCTCGGGCTATCTCGGCGGCGAGCGTACCGATCAGATCCTCCCGCCGGCGATGGGCCGAGAGGCGAGCATCTATCCGAGCGGCGGCGTCGACGAGAAGAGCCTCGCCGCGGCGCGGGCGCTGTTCGCCAAGGCGAAGTTCAAGCCCAAGACACTCGTCCTCTACACGGCAACGTCCCCATCCTTCTTCGCCATCTGGGCGCAGATCTTCCAGTTCAACATGAAACGGCTCGGAATCGACGTGCAGATCAGGTACTTCGGCAGCGCCGGGGCTCTCTTCACTGCAGCCGGAGTTCGGGGTGCGCCCTTCGACGTCGTGACCGGCCGGTGGACGGTCGACTACGCCGACCCGAGCACCTACTTCGACCCACTTCTGAACGGCGACAACATCACATCGACCGGGAACACCAACATCGCGTACTTCGACCGGCCCGAATACAACCGGACGATCGAGCGCATCGACAGTCTCACCGGCCCCGGCCGGCGCAAGGCCTGGGCCGATCTGGACGTGGAGATGATGCGCGACGACCCGCCCTGGGCGCCGTTCCTGAACGGGGCCCGGGCCGACTTCGTCTCGAGGAGCTTCGGCTGCTACGTCCTCCAGCCGGTCATCGGGCGCCCCGACATCGCCGCCGCCTGCAAGAAGTAGCGGCCCGGCCTCAGAGCTCTTCGAAGCGCGCGGTGAAGTGCCGCAGCGCCGGCGGCTCGTACGTCATCCGCAGTCCGCGCAGGCTGGGCGCCTCGGCCGCGACGGCGGCGCACACCTCGATCACGTAGTCGACGTGGCTCTGCGTGTACGTGCGCCGCGGGATCGCGAGCCGGACGAGATCGAGCGGCACGGGCTGCTCGCTGCCGTCGGCCTGCCGGCCGAACATCACCGTCCCGATCTCGCAGCCGCGGATGCCGCCGGCGCGGTAGAGGGCGATCGCCAGCGCCTGGCCCGGGTACTCGAGCGGCTGGATCTGCGGCAGCAGCGCGCGGGCGTCGAGGTACACCGCATGCCCGCCGACCGGCTGCACCACAGGCACGCCGGACGCGGCCAGCCCCTCGCCGAGGTACGCGGTCGAGCGGATCCGATAGGCAAGGTAGTCGTGCCGAACGACCTCCCGCAGGCCCTGGGCGATCGCCTCCAGGTCGCGGCCGGCGAGACCACCGTAGGTCGGGAAGCCCTCGGTGAGCACGAGCAGGTTTCGGCATTGCTCGGCGAGCCCGTCGTCGTCCATCGCCAGCCAGCCGCCGATGTTCGCGATCGCGTCCTTCTTCGCGCTCATCGTCATCCCGTCGGCGAGCGAGGCGAACTCGCGGACGATCTCGACCACGTCGCGGCCCTCCTGCCCCGGCTCGCGCTCGCGGACGAACCACGCGTTCTCGGCGAAGCGGCAGGCGTCGAGGAAGAGCGGCACGCCGTAGCGGTCGCAGAGCGCCCTGACGCCGCGCAGGTTCTCGAGCGAGACGGGCTGGCCGCCGCCCGAGTTGTTCGTGATCGTCACCATCACGAGCGGGATCCGTTGCGGCCCGTGGTCGAAGAGCAGGCGCTCGAGCCGCCCGAGGTCGATGTTCCCCTTGAACGGATGCGGGCTCGCCGGCTCGAGCGCCTCCGGGACCGGCAGGTCGACCGCCTGCGCGCCGGTGAACTCGACGTTCGCCCGGGTCGTGTCGAAGTGGGTGTTGTTCGGGACGATCTTCCCCGGGCCGCCGACCGCGCTGAACAGGATCTTCTCCGCCGCGCGGCCCTGGTGGGTGGGGATCACGTGGCGGAACGGGAACAGCTCCTGCACGGCCTCCAGGAACGTGAACCACGAGGGCGAGCCGGCGTAGCTCTCGTCGCCGTGCTGGATCGCCGCCCACTGGTCGCGCGACATCGCACCCGTCCCGGAGTCGGTCAGCAGGTCGATCAGAACGTCCACCGCGCGCAGCCCGAACAGGTTCAGCCCGCATGCCTCGAGCGCCGCCCGGCGCTCCTCCTCGGTCGTGACCCGCAGCGGCTCGACCGAGTGGATGCGGAACGGCTCGATGATCGTCTCGAACGGCACCACCTACTCGTATCGGGCCGGCCGCACGGCCGAAATCGGGGAGTTCCCCGATCGTTCCGGGCAGAGGCGGCTACCCTGAACCCGTGGCTCTCCGCACCCGCCGGAACCCGAACGAGCGGCTCGTCGTGCTCGCCGGACTGGGCGTGGCGTCCGCGCTCTGCCTCGGGCTCGAGCTCGTCCGCGAGCACCGGTACGGCGCGTTCGACTTCCGGTTCCTGGTCTGGAACCTGATCCTCGCCTGGATCCCGCTCCTGCTCGCGCTCCTCGTCTACGACCGCTACCGCCGCGGGACGGCGCTGCTCGCGCTCACCCCGGCGCTCGCGCTCTGGCTCCTGTTCCTGCCGAACGCCCCGTACATCGTCACCGACTTCGTCCACCTCTCGGCCACCTCGCCTGCACCCCTGTGGCTTGACGGCGTCGAGCTGTCCGCCTTCGCCTGGACCGGGATGCTGCTCGGCTTCGTCTCGCTCTACCTCGTGCACGCGGTCGCACGACACCGGTTCGGCACGGCACCGAGCTGGGCCGGCGTGCTGTGCGTGCTCGCCCTCGTCAGCGTCGGGGTCTACCTGGGCCGCGTCAAGCGCTGGAACAGCTGGGATCTGCTCACCCAGCCGGGAGCCAGGCTCGCGCAGCTCCACGCCCACCTCGGCGACCCCGCTTCTCTGACCCGTGGCGTCGGGATCACGCTCGCCGTGACCTGCCTGCTCGCCGCCGCCTACCTCGTCTTCTACGTGCTGATGGGAGTCCGGCTCGAGACCTCCCGCGCCCGACCGCCGCGAGACTAGGCATCTCCGGCCGGCGCGTCCGGCACGAACTCGCCGACGCTGCCGGACCTTTCGCTCCGGGAGCGAGCGATCGAGGCGACGATCGCGACGCCGAGCGTGGCGACGATCACACCGAGGGAGACAGGCATCGGGATCTCGTGGAGGTCCGCGAGCGCCATCTTCGCGCCGACGAAGACGAGGATCGCGCCGAGCCCCACGCCGAGGTAGACGAAGCGGCTCATCATCCTGGTCAGCACGAAGTAGAGCGCGGAGAGCCCGAGCAGCGAGAACGCGTTCGCCGCGTAGACGACGAACGTCTCTCGGGTGACGGCGAAGATCGCGGGGATCGAGTCGACCGCGAAGACGACGTCGAACGTCGCGATCAGGACGAGCACGGCGAGCATCGGCGTCGCTACGCGGCGTCCGTTCCACCGTACCGTCAAGCGGTCGCCGTGGTACTGCGTCGTCACCGGCGTCACCCGTCGAAGCAGGCGCAGCACCGGATTGCGCTCCGGGTGGATCTCGACGTCCGCGTGGCGCACCATCCGGATGCCGGTGACGACCAGGAACGCCCCGAAGACGTAGACGGCGTAGTGGAACGCGTCGAGTAGCTCGGCCCCGGCCAGGATGAACGCCGCGCGCAGGACGATCGCGCCGACGATGCCCCAGTAGAGCGCCTTCCGCTGGAACGCCGGCGGCGTCGCGAAGTACGAGAAGACGAGCGCGAAGACGAAGAGGTTGTCGAGCGAGAGCGACTTCTCGATCAGGAAGCCGGTCAGGTACTCGCCGGCGATCCCGCCGTCCTGCCACACCCACAGCAGGCCGCCGAAGCCGAGGCCGAGTGCCGTCCACGCGACGCTCCACCCGACGGCCCGGCGGAACGGGATCTCCCCCTCGCCGCGGCCGAAGGCGGCGAGGTCGACCGCCAGCAGGAAGGCGACGAGCGCGGCGAACGCCCCCCATATCCACAGCTCCGGTTCCACGGCAGACCTCCTTCGTCAGAGCGGTTGTCCCGTCTCACGAAGGTCTCTCCCGCCGCTGCTGCGCGGCCGGCGGCGCCGGGCCCGGAGTCGGGCCGTACTGACGGCGACGCCCGTTCGGGGGTACTGCCCCTCGGTCCCGGAAGTCTAGCGGACGCCCGGTCCGTTGCTCGATCGCCGGCTACCCCGGGGCGCGGGCGGTCTCGGCCTCCAGGTCGACGACGACGTGCGTGATCGGCACCGTGAACCGCTCCCGGGCAGAGGAGACGACACCTCGCTCGAGCCAGTTCGACCGCCCCTCGGGATGCGTGGAGATGACGATCAGGTCGGCGCCGAAGGTGCGCAGCGCGTCCTCGATCGCCTGGACGGGGTCGGCGTCCCCGACCTCACCCCGCGCCGGGATCCCGAGCCGCTCGAGCTCGGCGATGCTGCGCCCGAGACGCTCCTCGGCGGCGGCGCGCGCCTGGTCCTCGTCGGAGGCCCAGTGCCTGATCGGGCTGTTCAGCGCGGGGCTGACCACGAGCACGTTCGCCCGGCCGCCCTCGACGGCACCCTGGATCTCCTCCCGCAGCGCCGCTCCGGCGACCGTCTCGTTGGCGACGACGAGGATCCGGCGCTCGTCCTCGGTGCGGCGCCGTTCCGGTACCGTCACCGGCGGCCGCTCGTGCAGCTCGCGCCGGAAGAGCCAGACGCCGACGAGGATCGAGAGGACGACGAACACTCCCAACCCCCACCAGAAACCGCCGGCCGCAGCCGCGATCGCGATCGCCGCGAAGTACACCGCCGTCCCGAGCACGAACCTGAACGCCTCGGCCTCGCTTCGGAACGGGTTCTTCATCCGCGCCTCCTTCCCGCCGTGTCGGTTCCCCCCGGCGCCGGGCGAGAATCAGATGATGTAGACGGTCGTGTAGACCACGATCCACATTACGTCGACGAAGTGCCAGTAGATCCCCGGGATCTCGACGCCGTGGTGGTGCTCGGGCGAGTAGTGGCCGCGGAACGCCCGGATCGTCGCCGCCAGGAGCAGTGTCAGGCCGACGAACACGTGCGCCCCGTGCAGCCCCGTGAGGCAGAAGAAGATCGTCGTGAACGCGTTGTCCCTCGGCGCGAACCCGATCCGGGCGTACTCGGTGATCTGCGTGGCGAGGAAGGTGAAGCCCATCAGGAAGGTGAGGACGAGCCCGGCCTTCAGTCCCGTACGGCTCCCCCGCTTGATCGAGGTCAGGGCCCAGTGCATGGTGAAGCTGGAAGTGACCAGGATCGCGGTGTTGACGCCGGCGACGAAGACGGGCAGATGGAAGCCGATCGGCGGCCAGTGCGGCGGGTTGTTGACGACGCGGACGAAGAAGTACGCCGTGAAGAACGAGCCGAAGAGCATGACCTCCGACGCGATGAACAGGAACATCCCCAGCACGCGCGCGTCGACGCCCGAGCTCACGTTCGCCGCGGGCGGGCCGTGGTGGTCGTGCCCGAGGTCGTGCGCTTCGGCGTGAGCCGTCATGCCGTGACCGGCTCCGCCTCGGGCTCGACCTCGACGTGCTCGACCGGAAGTCCGGTCGCGTTGCGCAGGCGTGTCACCACGTCTTTCCGCAGCCAGCTCGAGCGCGCCTCGCCGGGGTAGGTCGAGATGATGATCTCGTCGACCCGCTCGTCGTGGACCGCGTGCATACCGGCGGTGTAGGGATCCGGGTGTGCGATCTGGCCGTGCGCGTCGATGCCTGCGCCGCGGAGCGCGGCGAGCGCGCGGCGCAGCCGCCGCTCGGCCTCCGGGTGGCCGTGCCGTGCCGGGTCGCTCTGGGGGCAGATCAGCATGAAGCTCGCCGGCGGCTGCCCCGTCGCGCGCGCCTTGATCGCGGTCAGGAGCGCGTCCCCCAGCACGGTCTCGTTCGCGATCACGAGCACGTTCGCCTCGCCGCCCTGACGCGAGAGGTCGACGACGACGTGCTCCACCGGAACCTCCCCCGCGACCGCGCGGAGCCGCTCGATCACGTTGCGGCGCAGCCAGCCCGACTTCTGCTCGGGGTGGGTGGAGACGACGATCTCGTCGACCGGCGGCTCGAGCTGAACCAGCGCGTCGCGCACGGCGTCGACCGGGTCGGCGTCGACGACGTAGCCGTCGGCGGCGATCCCCGCCCCGCGCAGGCCGTCGAGCGTCTTGTCGAGCCGTCGCCGACCAGCTGCACGCCGTGTGTCCTGGTAGACGACGTACCCCTCTCTCGGCGCGTTCACGGGGCACACGACAGTCACCTGGAGCCCGGGTGCCTCGTGCCGCTCGACCGCGTCGGTCAGCTCCTTCCCGGCGACAGTCTCGTTTGCCACGACGAGCAGGTGGGTCATGTGTGTACCTCTTCGCGCTCGACCGTACGGTCGCCGTTGAAGACCGCGTGCCTCGCGTCCGGCACGCCGTACTCGTACGGGTGGCCGACGACCTGGGGCAGCTCGTCGAAGTTGAAGTACGGCGGCGGCGACGAGACCTGCCACTCGAGCGTCTTCGACCGCCACGGGTTCGCCTCGGCCTTCGGCCCGCGCGCCCAGCTGACGATCATGTTGTAGAGGAAGACGACGATCGAGATCCCGAGGAAGAACGATGCGATCGAGATCACCATGTTCCAGTCGGCGAAGCGCGGCGCGTAGTCGGACACGCGGCGCGGCATCCCCTGGGTGCCGAGCCAGTGCATCGGGAAGAACGTGATGTTGAACCCGACGAACGTCATCCAGAAGTGCAGCTTCCCGAGCCGCTCGTCGTACATGCGGCCGGTCATCTTCGGGAACCAGAAGTAGATCCCGGCGAAGATCGTGAACAGGGAACCGCCGAAGAGCACGTAGTGGATGTGCGCGACGACGAAGTACGTGTCCGACACGTGGATGTCGATCGGCACGGCGGCGAGGTAGATCCCGGAGAGGCCCCCGATCACGAACATCGAGACGAAGCCGAGCGCGAACAGCATCGGGGTGGTGAAGTGGATTCGCCCTTCCCAGACCGTCGCCAGCCACGAGAACACCTTGATGCCGGTCGGCACCGCGATGATCATCGACGTGACCATCATCGGGATGCGCAGCCACGGCGCGACGCCGGCGACGAACATGTGGTGCGCCCACACCGAGAACCCGAGCACGAGGATCGCCATCAGCGAGAGGGCCATCAGCCGGTAGCCGAAGATCGGCTTCCTGGCCATCACGGATATGACCTCGGAGGCTATGCCGAAGCCGGGCAGCATCATGATGTAGACGGCCGGGTGGGAGTAGAACCAGAAGATGTGCTGGTAGCCGAGCACGTAGCCGCCGTTCGCAGCGTTGAAGAAGTTCGTGTGCATGATCCGGTCGAACATCACGAAGAACTGGGATCCGGCGATGAACGGCGTCGCGATCACGACCAGCAGTGAGGTCGTGAAGTTCGCCCACACGAGCAGCGGCATGCGCCAGAAGGTCATGCCCGGCGCGCGCATCGTGATGATCGTGACCAGGAAGTTGAGGGCGGTCAGAATCGACGACGCGCCGGCCCACTGGACGCCCATGTTGAAGAACACCTGGCCGAGCGGCTGGTCGGTCGCAAGCGGCGCGTAGCTCGTCCAGCCAGTCGCGAACGCGCCGCCGGGGACGAGGAAGCTGAGCAGCATCATGGAGCCGGCGATCGGCAGGAGCCAGAAGGACAGGGCGTTCAGACGTGGGAACGCCATGTCCGGCGCGCCGATCATGAGCGGAATGACGTAGTTCCCGAGGCCGGCGAAGGCCGGGATCACGAACAGGAAGATCATCAGGGCGGCGTGGACCGACACCAGACCGTTGAAGGTCTGGTTGTCCACGAACTGCATCCCCGGCCGCGCCAGCTCGGCCCGGAAGAGCATCGCCATCATGCCGCCGGCGACGAAGAAGAAGATCGTCGTCACGACGTACTGGATGCCGATCACCTTGTGGTCGGTGTTCGGCCGGAAGTAGTCCCTCCAGTTGCGGCCGCCGTGCGTGGAGTGATCCTCGGGAAGGGTCGGCGCGCCGACCGCGTACCGGACCCAGTAGTCGAACGCGCCGAGGCCGGCGAGGAACCCGATCGGGGCGGCGGTCAGCGTGGCGACGACCGTGATCACCGGCCAGTCGACGAGCGGCTCCCATCCTGCCCAGGCCCGGAAGATGATGACGAGGGAGAAGCCGAAGCCCCAGAAGAGGCACGCCATCCACGCGGCACGGATCCAGCCGGCCTTCAGCAGGTAGTCGCGGGCTGTCTTCGGCGTCCGCGGGGCCCCCACGGGCGCATGCGCAACGGCCGCCGTCACGAGCCTCCTCCCTTGCTCGAGTCGACGAGGAAGGTGACGAGCGCGTCCAGCTGGTCTTTCGGCAGCGTCGCGAACGACGGCATCAGGTTCTTCGGATACCCCGGCTGGACGTAGACATTGGGATCGACGATCGACTCTCTGACGAAGTCCTCGAGCGGCTTGCCCGCCTGCTTGGCGTACGCGGGCAGCTTATCGAGGTCGGGTCCCGCCGTTCCCGTCGCTCCGGCCGAGCGCAGCGTGTGGCAGCTGGCACAGCCGTTGCTCGTGAACACGGCCTTCCCCGCCTGCCCCGGCGGCGCCTTCGCCGCGTTCTTCTGCTCGTGCACCCATGCCTGGAAGGCGGCCGGCTTCATCACGATCGCCGACGTCCGCATCAGGGCGTGCCCGAGGCCGCAGAGCTCGGTGCAGATGACCGGGTAGGTGCCGACCTTCGTCGGTGTGATCACGAGCGTCGTGTCCTGACCGGGTACCGCGTCCTGCTTCTGGCCGAACTGCGGCACCCAGAAGGAGTGGATGACGTCGAGCGCCCGCAGGTGCAGCTTGACCGTGCGATCGAGCGGCAGGCGCAGCTGCGCCGAGGTGAGGCCCCCCTCGTCCGGGTAGGTGAACGACCAGGCGAACTGGCGCGCGGTCACGCCGACGTTGAGGTGGTTCTTGGGGGTGTTCTCGTTCTGGACGAGCACGACGCTGGAGACCACCGAGATCGCCGTCACGAGGATCGCGGGCACAGCCGTCCAGACGATCTCGATCGCGGTGTTTCCATGGATCGGCGGGCCGTCCGAGTCGTCGTCCGGGCGAACGCGAAACTTCATCAGCGAGT